>NZ_JBATXB010000088.1:0-72480 GCF_049673005.1 Carnobacterium sp.
ACGATGCTTGAAGCTCATTAAAATGACTTGCTAGCGAAATTACTTTCACTTTGTTTCTTTTGGTTCGACCCTTGGTCGAACCGCCGTTCACAGTTTATTGTTTTACTTTGTTCAGTTTTCAAAGGTCTAATTTGTTTGTGTTGTCGTTTTGACAACTTATCAATATTATCATGTGTTGACTAACCTGTCAACAGCTTTTTAATATTAATTTTTTTGTTGTTGCGATGTATCGCTACGACATCTACTAATATAACAGCTATACACAGCTTCGTCAATGATTTCATTTAAATAAATCGGCTGATTCCAAAAAGGCAAACAATAGCAAATAATATGTTTATATATACTGTTTTTAACGCTAAAAAAAGATTAATCATCCCTTTGCGTTTAGCATTGTTCGTTTTTAAAAAAATAAGAATTCTTCATTTTAAATTAATGAAGAATTCTACTTAGGCGATTACTTAATTTTTATCTTTCCATTTCTTTTCAATAAACCCAACTCGACCCGATCCTTTACTGTATCCAGAATAATGCGCTGGATTTTTTTTGTAAAAATCTTGGTGATAAGTTTCAGCAGGATAGAAAACTACTGCTGGTTCAATTCTTGTCACAATCGGTTTTTTGAAGCGTCCACTGTTTTGTAGGTTTAGCTTAGAAGACTCTGCTATTTGTTTTTGTTCATTATTATGATAAAAAATAACAGGTCGATAAGAAGAACCTTTATCTGCAAACTGTCCACTTGCATCTGTCGGATCTGTCTGTCTCCAGTAAATTTCTACCAAATCTTTATAACTCATCAGTTGTGGATCGAAAGTTATTTGAACAGCTTCTGTATGGCCAGTCGTATCGCTACACACCTCTTGGTAGGTAGGATTCACAGTATGACCACCAGTATAACCTGAAACAACGGCCTCAATCCCGGGTTGCGTATCAAATGGTTTAACCATACACCAGAAACATCCTCCGGCAAAAGTTGCCTTTTGAAATTCTTGTTCACTCATCTTCATTTCCCCCTCTAATACTAGGCTAGATAGATTGTATCACGATAATTTAGCAGAAGATATTACTTTATTCTTCTATTAATGCTAGGAATACTAAAGTTTTTTAGCTCAACTAACTCGTGTATGCCTTAGATAATCTTATTTTATTCAGAAACAACAACAATTTTACCTAGAGCATGATGTGTTTCGCTTAATTCATGCGCATCATAAATTCCTTTTTCAGTAAGCGGGAATTTAGCCCCGATAATTGACTTAACTTTTCCTTCAGCCATTAAGTCTGCAATTTCCATTAACTGTTTGCCGTTGGGATCTAACCAAATACTATCAAACTCTACATCATATTGCTTTCTAACTTCCTCATCAGCAAGACCTACAATAGATATCATTCGACCAGTTTTGGGTTTTAAGACTTTAAAACTATCATTTTGTACTGCTCCACCCATGGTATCAAGTACCAAATCTACTCCACTTAAAATTTCTGAAAAATCTTCCGTTTTGTAATCAATAATTTGGTCTGCACCTAATTCAGCTAATAATTTATGATTTTTCTTACTTGCAGTAGTGATAACTTTAGCACCAATCGTTTTAGCTAATTGTATTGCATAAGTACCAACTCCACCTGCTCCAGCATGAATCAATACCGTCTCGCCTTTTTTTAACTTTCCATGATCAAACAACCCTTGCCAAGCAGTTAAGCCAGCAAGCGGAACAGCTGCTGCTTCTTCAAAACTAGTATTCGCTGGAATCTTAGCAAGTAAATCTTGGTCTACTATCGTGTACTCAGCATAAGTGCCAAAGCGAGTTGTTTCTGGTCGAGCGAAAACTTTATCTCCAACCTTCCATTCTGTTACTCCATCTCCAACTTCACTAATAACTCCAGCAACATCCCACCCTAAAATAATTGGAAATTGCCAATCCATCATTTGTTGTAAATATCCTTCACGTAATTTCCAGTCAATCGGGTTTATTGATGTTGCTTTAACTTCAACAACTACTTGATTTTTACTTGCCTTTGGATTGTCAACTTGCGCTTCCTTTAATACGTCTTTACCGCCGTAATTTTCAATTACTACTGCTTTCATCATTTTTCCTCCAATATCGCTATTATACTTATTTTTTGTTAGCTAGTTTCTTTTATATAATAAATGATTAAAATTTTAATTGCTAGTTATTTGACTTACTTCTTTATATAAAAAAAGGTATTCTACACACTAGACTAAACGCCTAGTGAATAAGATACCCTTTTCAAACACTATTCTATTTATTTTGTTTTTTTATCTCAGTAATTCCGCCCATGTAAGGAATCAGTACATCCGGAATCTTAACAGTTCCATCTGCTTGTTGGTAATTTTCTAGAATAGCCGCAAATGTTCTTCCTACTGCTAATCCTGATCCATTTAATGTATGGACATACTCTAATTTTTCTGTAGTTTCATTACGATAACGGATTTTTGCACGTCTAGCCTGAAATGCTTCAGTATTTGAACAAGAACTAATTTCGCGGTAAACGTGTTGTGCCGGAATCCAAACTTCTAAATCATACGTCTTAGCTGCAGAAAAGCCCATATCTCCGGTACATAAGGCTAGTACACGGTACGGAAGATCTAGCTTTTGTAATACTGCTTCAGCATTATTTGTCATTTTCTCTAATTCATCATATGAATTCTCTGGTTTACTAAATTTAACCATTTCAACTTTATTAAATTGATGTAATCGTATCAATCCACGAGTATCTCTTCCAGCGCTTCCTGCTTCAGACCTAAATGAAGGACTCAACGCAGTAAAGTAAGCTGGTAGTTGTTCTTCTTTTAAAATTTCATTTCGATAGTAATTTGTTAACGGTACCTCTGCTGTTGGTATCAGCGTTAAATCTCTATCTTGAATTTGAAACACATCTTCTTTAAATTTTGGAAATTGTCCCGTTCCATACATAGAATCACCATTAACTAAAATAGGTGTAATCATCTCTGTGTAGCCATGCTCTCCGGTATGCAAATCCAACATAAAATTATAAATCGCTCGTTCTAATCTAGCTCCCAGCCCTTTATAAAACACAAAACGACTACCCGCAACTTTTGATCCACGTTCAAAATCAACAATATCTAGGAGTTCTGCAATTTCCCAATGAGACTTAGCTTCGTAATCAAAGGTTTTTGGCGTCCCCCATTTTCTTACCTCCAAATTATCCGCTTCATCATCGCCGACAGGTACTGATTCATGAGGTAAGTTTGGTAGTCCTGAAGCAATATCTTCGATTTGGTAATCTAAAGTTTCAAGTTGCTCGTCTTTCATCTTAATTTCATCGCCGACTTCACGCATTTCTTTAATTTTGCTATCCGCATCTTCTTTATTTCGTTTTAAAGAAGCAATTGCTCCTGAAACTTCGTTACGATATTTTTTTAATTTTTCTGTTTCAACCAAAAGTTTTCTTCTTTTTTCATCTAAGGCAATAAATGTATCTAAAACCTCTTTTTTTACTCCACGATTTTTTAATTTCTTAGCTGTATTTTCATAATCATTGCGTAGTTCTTTTGTATCTAACATTGCATTCTCTCCTTTTTTTATTATCTTTTTTATCAAACAAAAAAACCACTCCATCCCAAATAACACATAGGGACGAAATGGCCTTGAATAATCGCGGTACCACCCAAATTTAGAAGCTAGTTTAGTTAACTTCTACACTTTACTTCAGATAACAGTCTGGAGCTGAAACAATTTAGTCAATTTTTACGTTGATTTCATTGTTTACTTCATACGACGGATTCAAATAAATAAACCATCAGTTTACACCAACCACTGACTCTCTTGTTGTATTTACTTACTTTACTATCTCGTATTACTAACGTTCGATCTATTTAATTATATGACTACAGTTTACCTAAACTTTATTATTAAGTCAACGAAATTAAGCGTTCCCAAAAAATAACAAGATATTAGAATTTAGTTGATCTATATCTAATTGCTTTTAAAAAAAAAGAACAAATTTCCCTTAGAAGAAATTTGTTCTTTCTTAGTTCTATTTAAACGTTAATTAAAATAAATCAGAAACAAAAACCTTAATCCAACGACCAGCTAGTACAAAGATGTTAGCTTTCTCTATTTCATTAGCAGCAATCACATCTACTTTAGCGCCTTTTGAACCATCAATGTAACCTAAATCATCATTTTTTATTGAGATTTCAGCTTGCCCAAGGTTTGTACCTTTTTTGATAGGCGCTTCAATTTGTTTTGAATCGTTTAAGATTTTTTTCTTAGCCGTAAATGTTGCTTCTTTATCTTTTACATCTGTGTTAGTAGGTACCAATAACGAAACATCTGATGCTACTGCTAATTTCACGTTGTCTGTTTTACCATTTTCCACTTTTAACGGCTTAACACCTTCTAAACCATCATTTTCTTTGTATACTTCAACTTTTTCCCAGTTTGAAAAAGCCCAATCCATCATTTTATCCGTTTCAACAAAACGTTTTTGTAAATCTTTCTGCCCATCAGTAGCGTTCATCACTACCGTAATAATACGCATCCCATTTTCTTCTGCAGTCCCAGTAAATGTTGCTCCAGCGAAGTCCGTTGTTCCTGTCTTTAATCCATCAACATTTTCACGTTCAGATACAAAACCTTTCAACATCCAATTCCAGTTTTCCATTTTGATAGAATCTGACGTTCCCTCTTTAAAAATCATCATAGGAATTGAAGTTGTCTCTAGTACTTCTGGATAAGATTCCAATAAATTCTGTGCTACAATCGCGATTGAACGAGCCGACATAGCATTTTCATTTTTTTCGTTACTACCAGGATACATATGTCCTTTCAAATCTGCGTTAGATAAACCAGTACTATTATAAAGCTCGTAATCTTTGATTCCCCAAGATTCTACTTTTTCTTTCATCCTATCAACAAACTCTGGTTCACTTCCAGCAATAGATTCTGCCATAGCTACAGTAGCAGCATTTGCGGAATAGATTGCCATTGCTTGATACAATTCTTTAAATGTATAGGTTTCATCCTGTCTTAAAGGAACGTTAGATAATGAATTATCTTGGCTTAGCTGTTGCGCATAATCACTTATAGGAACAGCTTGATCCCATTTAATCTCACCTTTTTCAATTGCCTCAAAAATAAGATATTCTGAGATCATTTTAGTCATCGAAGCGATTCCTAATTTCTCATCTCCATTTTGATTCATTAAAACTTTACCTGTACTAGGCTCAAGAATAAAAGCTGCTTTTGCCTCAATCTTTGGAGCAGCTCCAGCCGCATGTACTGTTGACACTGGATTAGTAACCGGTAAAAAAGCTCCCATCATTAATGTTATCACTGTTATTAGTCCAAATTTCATTGTTTTTTTCATTTAGTTAAATTCTCCTCAATAAGTTTCACGATTTAAATGGAATTTCCCACTCACTTTTCTATGTTAGCGAAATACAATGGAAAAAACAACCTTATTTTTCATTATTCATTATCTGACGCTTGTTTTTAAATTTATCCTCTAATTTTGATTCACGTGAAACAATTTGTGTATTTTGTTGACTAGGATGTAACGGAAAATGTAGTATAAATTGAGTTAAATTGTCATCAGACTTTGCGTAAATATAACCACCATGTAGCTCGACAATACTTTGCGCGATAGCTAAGCCTAAACCCGTCCCACCTGTTTCTTGAGACCGAGATTCTTCCACCCGATAAAAACGATCAAATAATTGATTCAATGATTGTGGCGGGATGGGCGTACCATCATTATTGACGGAGATAATAACTTCATTTCTAACTTGCTCAACCTCGATTGAAACTTGCAGTCCATCGTCTCCATAATTTAATGCATTTGAAATTAAGTTATTAAAAACACGTACAACTTTTTCTGTATCTGCTTCCATCATAATGACATCTTGTTTAGAATTTACTTCAATTTGCATATTTTTCTTTTTAGATTCAAATTCAAAATCTGCTGCTAACTGTTCTAGTAACTGAACCATATCAAATTCACTTAACGTTAAAGGAGTAGTTGTTTGTCGTACACGCGTATATTCAAATAAATCTTCCACTAAAACTTTCATTTGTTTGGCTTTTTTGTAGGCAGTATGCGTATATTTTAGTAATTCTTCTTCATCTTTATAACTACCTTGCTCTATCAATCCTAAATAACCAATAATAGACGTTAAAGGTGTTCTAATATCATGGCTAACATTCGTAATGAGTTCATCTTTAGATTGTTCAATTCTTCGCTCTTCTTCCATTGCTTGAACCGTACTATCCACTAACACGTGGATACTCTCTACAACCTTCTTCATATCGCTACTAAAATCTGTTGCAATCCTGTGTTCATAATGACCTTCTGCAATGTAATGAAGTTCGCTGATAATATGATGCAATTGCATTTGTCTATATCTTCTTTTTAAACGCCAATGGATAGCAATTACCGCAATGATAAAAAGAATGAACCCGAAGAACGGAGTGATAGAAATAACTTGATTACTCTGAATGCTAATAATCGCGTCACCAAATATCCAAAGAGAACGGATAATTTCCGGAAAAGCTAATACCATACGGCTAAGAATAATAAAAACCGCATAGTATAATAGACCGATCATTCCCATTGTGACTAGACCTTCAAGAATTAACTGACTCTTTTCTTTTCTAGTAATTTTCAAGCCTTTTCTCAACTCCTTTACATTAACCATCTTTCTAATTAACGATTCTCGATTTTATATCCTACACCCCAAACGGTTTGGATAACTTTCTCTCCGCCTGTAGCTTCTTCTATTTTGTCACGTAAATGACTAACGTGAACCATTACAGTTTTAGCAGAAATCAAACTCTCTTGTTGCCAGACTCTTTCAAAAATCTCATCTGCACTAAAAACACGATTTGGATGACTAGCTAGTAAATATAAAATACCAAACTCTAAAGCCGTAAGTTGAATAGATTGATTTGTTAGTGTCCAAACTTCGTGAGATTCTTTGCTAATTATTAAAGGTCCAATTTCTAGACTATCAAGTCCTTCTTGAGCAGTGGCATACGTACTCCTTCTTAAAAGTGACTTGATTCGAGCCATCACTTCTAATGGATTAAATGGTTTTGCTACATAATCGTCTGCACCAGAAATCAACCCTTTAATCTTATCAATATCCGTCGTTTTAGCACTTAACATCAAAATAGGCAACTGTGAATCTTGCCGGACTGTTTTAACCACTTCAATTCCATCAATGGTTGGCATCATGACATCTAGCACCATCAAATCAATATCCTTTTGGTTTGCTAACTTAGTCAACGCATCTTTACCGTTATAAGCCTTTTCAACTGTATAGCCTTCGTTTTTAATATAAATACTTAACAGTTCAACAATTTCTTTATCATCATCGACTACTAAAATCTTCATACTTCCACCTCATTTTAGCCGTATTTTTATCTAGCATACCAGAAATTACTAAAGTTTTTATTAAAAAAACTAAGTTAGCAGTCTGTTTTAAAAAACAGTTGCTAACTTAGTATGTCTAAACATAAGAATCAAAAAAGGAAACTTATCACTCTATTATTGAATAGAGTAGTTTGGTGCTTCTTTTGTAATTTGGATATCGTGTGGATGAGACTCTCTTAATCCGGCTCCACTCATTTGCACAAATTGTGCATCTTCACGAAGTTGTTTTAAGTTTGCTGCTCCAACATATCCCATTCCTGATCGTAATCCTCCAAGCATTTGGAAAATAATATCTGATACGCCACCTTTATAAGCAACACGACCTTCTATACCTTCTGGAACCATCTTATTTGCTTCATTCACACCACTTTGAAAGTAACGATCACTTGAACCATGTTCCATTGCAGCTAAACTACCCATCCCACGATATGTTTTGAAACGACGACCTTGGAAAATTTCAAATTCACCAGGAGACTCATCTGTTCCGGCCAACATACTTCCTAGCATAACCGCATGACCGCCGGCAGCTAATGCCTTAACGATATCGCCAGAATATTTAATTCCACCATCAGCAATAATCGTACGCCCATATTCTCTGGCAACTTCGGCTGCATCATAAATAGCTGTAAGTTGGGGAACTCCCACTCCTGCAACAACACGCGTTGTACAAATAGATCCAGGACCAATTCCCACTTTAACTACATCAACCCCTACATCGTATAAAGCTCGAGTTGCTTCTCCTGTAGCCACATTTCCCGCAATTAATGTAATATCAGGGAATGCTTCACGAATTTCTTTTATTTTACGTATCACGCCAGCACTATGACCATGTGCAGTATCTACAATAATTGCATCTACACCTGCATCGATCAAAGCTTGTGCACGTTCAAATGTGTCTGTCGTAACACCAACAGCAGCTGCTACTAACAAACGTCCATGACTATCTTTAGCCGCATTGGGAAATTCAAGAATCTTTTCAATGTCTTTAATGGTAATTAATCCACTTAAACGGCCTGTTTCATCAACAATCGGTAACTTTTCAATTTTATGTTTTTGCAAAATTTCTTCTGCTTCTTTTAAAGAAGTTCCTTTAGGAGCCACTACTAAATTGTCTTTTGTCATCACATCATTAATTGGCATCGAATAGTCCGTCACGAAACGTAAATCACGGTTGGTTAAAATCCCTACTAAAATACGATCTTCCATATTATCTACAATTGGAACACCACTAATTCGGTAACGACCCATTAATTTTTCTGCATCAGAAAGTAAATCAGTCGGAGTCAAAAAGAAAGGATCAATAATAACGCCACTTTCAGAACGCTTTACTTTTCTAACTTCGCCAGCTTGTTCTTCGGAACTCATATTTTTATGAATAACACCTAGTCCACCTTGACGAGCCATTGCAATAGCCATATTTGAATCAGTAACGGTATCCATACTTGCACTCATTATCGGAACATTTAATTTGATATTTTTAGCTAATTGAATACTCAAATCAACCTCATTTGGTAGAACATGACTTTCTGCAGGAACCAATAATACATCATCAAACGTGAAGCCTTTTTTTACGAATTTCGTTTCCCAATTTGACATCTAGTTAAACACTCCTTTTACATTCTTTATTTACAATTTGGTTTAGATTTTACTTACAAAAATAACAGAGATACTGCAGTCCGTCAAGGCTAGTTTTTTAAAATCCAATCAAATCAAGCGTTATCTTTATTTTTAAAATTAGTTCTGTCTATTAAAGTCCTAAAGATAGAAAAAAGTTTTCAAACTCTTAACGTTATAAGAGTTTGAAAACTTCTTTATTTAGAATAAGCCACCATGAATATTTAATTTACGTTTAAAGTAAATCTTAGCTGCAAAAGCTGTTATCCCAATAGCAATATTGACACCTGCTGACATCAAAATGTTGATAGAACTTGGAAGAAGAGCCATTGAGGCAGTCATGACAAACATCCATCCTAACATTCCAGTTGTTGATACGAGTATATAACGTAATGTGTTTCCTTTTTTATTTTTACCAGGCATATTTTTGGAAATCAATAAAATCACAAAACCACCGAGAACAAAGTTTAAAATCATGGTTATTATGCCCATTTCAGATCCTTGTCCTTTGCCTATAAAACTAGATAAACCAGTAATTAAGGCAAACATAGCACCCATCAATAAACCACCATCTAACATGATTTTCCAATCTTCAGAACGGCCGGTATCCGTATCTTTTGGTGAAGCCAATAGTACATTTGTACGTTCTGTTACTGTTCCATATAATTGACGAGCCGTTTGACCAGATTTTTGACCTTTAATTAAATTCTTCAACATTTCATTGTAAATAGCAACGCGCTTTTCTTCAGAAATATTTGCCGCAATCAAGGCTTTATCCAAACTCATCATGTATTGATCATTTCTTTTAGTCAGCTGTTGAAAAAGCTCTTTATTTTCTTCTTTTGTAGCTGCTTGTTCATTTATATTTTCTACTACCAATCGAAAAGCCTCCTTATTAAATCTTAAACGCTGTCTTAAATGAAGCAATTAACACTTTTATTATACATTAAAGCGGAACAACATAACATCTCCATCTTGAACAATATACTCTTTTCCTTCTGATCTGACACGGCCAGCTTCCTTAGCAGCTTGCATGTTTTCGTATTTATTTAAATCTTCAAATGAAACCGTCTCAGCACGAATGAATCCTCGCTCAAAATCTGTATGAATAACTCCGGCTGCTTGAGGAGCTTTCATCCCCTGTTTAAATGTCCAAGCTCTTACTTCTTGAACTCCTGCTGTAAAGTATGTTGCTAGTCCCAACAATGAATACGTTGTACGGATTAGTTTATCCAATCCTGATTCTGAAATCCCAAGATCTTCTAAGAACATCTCTTTTTCATCATCTTCTAATTCAGCAATTTCTTCTTCAATTTGAGCACAAACAACAACCACTTCTGATTTTTCATTTTCGGCAAATTCACGAACTAATTTTACATACTCATTATTATCTGCATTTGCTACTTCTTCTTCAGCAACGTTCGCTACATATAAAACAGGCTTAGTTGTTAGCAAGAACAATTGTTGAACATATTTTTCTTCTTCTTCACTAAAATCGATTGTGCGAGCAGATTCACCTTTTTCTAGTGTCGCAATAATTTTTTCTAATATAGCTGCTTCTACTAAAGCGTCTTTATCTTTTGTTCTAGCAATTTTAGCTACTCGAGTATACCGTTTTTCAACGGATTCAAGATCAGCTAGAATCAATTCAAGATTTATTGTTTCAATATCTGATAAAGGATCAACTTTACCCGTCACGTGAATAATATTATCATTGTCAAAACAACGGACAACATGACAAATTGCATCTACTTGACGAATATTTGCTAAAAATTTATTTCCTAGCCCTTCTCCTTTACTCGCACCTTTTACAATACCCGCAATATCTGTGAACTCAAATGTTGTCGGTACTGTTTTTTTAGGTATAACTAGTTCTGTTAAACGATCTAAACGATAGTCAGGTACTTCAACAACTCCAACGTTAGGATCAATAGTAGCAAATGGATAGTTCGCTGCTTCTACTCCTGCTTTTGTTATCGCGTTAAAAAGTGTTGACTTTCCTACGTTTGGTAAACCTACAATTCCTGCTGTTAATGCCATTCCTAATTCACTCTTTCTTTTATTAGTTTAGTTTAATCTTTACTTTTCTCAGCTTGTTCTAGCACTTTTTTCATCTTTTTTTCAAATTCTCTTCTTGGCATCATCACCATGTGCCCACACTTTAAACATTTAATACGAATATCCATACCCATTCTAATAATTTCCCAGCGGTTCTCTCCACAAGGATGAGCTTTTTTCATTTCAACTATATCGTTTAAATCGTACATTTTTTCACACTCCTGTTTCAATTTACCTATTCTTCATCAAATTGAATATCTAGAACATCTAAAATACGAGTTAAATCTTCCGTTGAAAGATACTCTATTTCGATTTTTCCTTTTTTATCTTTTTCGTGAATAATGACTGAGGTTCCAAACTTATCCATTAGTCTTTCTTCACTTTCACGAATATAATAAGGTTTTTTAGTTGTTTTTTCTATTTTTTCGACTTGTTCCTTTGGATTATTCATTTTAGTAACCAATTGTTCTAATTGACGAACGGTTAGATTTTCTTTTATAACTTTTTTAGCTAACTTAACAATTTGTTTTTTATCTTTTAAACCTAATAATGTTCTCGCTTGGCCCATTGAAATATCATTAGCTTGTAGCATTTGCTTTACCACTTCAGGTAACCCTAGTAGCCTCAGATAATTGGCAATGTATGGACGACTTTTTCCCAGTCGCGCAGCTACGTCTTCTTGTGTCAATTTCAACTTCTTCATCAACATGTCATAAGCTTCAGCTTCTTCAAGTGAAGTTAAGTCTTCTCTTTGCAAATTTTCTAGAACAGCGACTTCCATCATTTTTTCTTCATCAAATTCACGAATAATTGCTGGTATTGTCGTCTTCCCAGCTAATTTGGAAGCTCTAAAACGTCTTTCCCCAGCAATGATTTCATAGCCTTTTATTGTCGATTCGCGTAAAATAATTGGTTGGAATACCCCTGATTGCTTAATTGAGCGAGCCAATTCGTTAAGAGCTTCTTCATCAAATGTTTTACGAGGTTGATAAGGATTCGGACGGATATCAACTAATTCAATTTCTTGAACTCGTTCACTTGAAACATCAATTTTGTCTAAATCAGAATACTCGCTAAAAAGAGCATCGATACCTCTACCCAAACCTTTGCTATTTTTATTAACCATTCGCTAACACTTCCTTTGCTAACTCCAAATAGACTTCTGCCCCTCTTGAGCGTGGATCATAATCAATGATTGATAAACCGTGACTTGGCGCTTCAGACAAACGTATATTTCGTGGAATAATCGTTTTATATACTTTCTCGCGAAAATATTTCTTAACCTCATCGACTACCTCATAGCCTAAATTTGTTCTTGCATCTAACATCGTTAACAAAACACCTTCGATTTTTAAGTCTGGATTAAAGTGTTTTTGCACTAAACGTACTGTATTTAGTAACTGGCTTAGTCCTTCAAGAGCATAGTATTCACATTGAACAGGGATTAGGATTGTATCACTTGCCGTAAATGCGTTAATCGTTAAATGTCCCAACGAGGGTGGACAATCTATCAAAACAAAATCGTAGTCATTTGTGATCTTCGCTAATGCTTGCTTTAATCTCGTTTCTCGCGCCATTTGATTTGTTAACTCAATTTCTGCACCCGCTAATTGAATTGTTGCAGGTACGACCCACAAATTTTCTCTGGAAGAAGGCAGTACGACTTCTTCTATCGGAGTTTCATTTACTAAAATATCATAAATATCTTTCTCTACATCAACTTTGCGAACGCCTAGACCACTAGTTGCATTTCCTTGAGCGTCAATATCGACCAATAAGACTTTTTTACCGGAATAAGCTAAACAAGCACCTAAGTTGACTGTTGTAGTCGTTTTACCTACTCCGCCTTTTTGATTTGCGACTGCTATAATACGTGCCATTCTTTTCCCTCCATCTATGATCATGACTGTCTTTTATTTTTTAAAGAAATAAAAAAGAGAAAGAATACACGTGCGCATCTTTCTCTTACGCATTTTTTCAAAATGATCTATCATTTTTCGCTCTTTATTCACTTTTTTTATAAAGGACTTTTATTAGGTGTACCTGGTTTTCTAGGATACTTTTTTGGTGTTATTTTTTTCTTATCAATCAATAAAATGTGTCGTTCTCCAGCTTCTTTAGGTAATTCAAAAATAAACTCTTCTCTAAATTTCCCTCCAAGCGTTGCAATCGCTTTTTTACTATCTTTCATCTCATTATCGCTACTGCTAGCTTTTAAAGCTATAAAAACCCCATCTTTTTTTACTAATGGTAAACATAACTCGGCTAAGACACTCATTCGAGCTACTGCTCTAGCCGTTACGAAATCAAATGATTCACGAAACTGTTTATTTTGACCAAATAACTCAGCTCGATCATGATAGAAATGAACATCTTCTAACTGTAACGTTTTTGCTAAAATAGTTAAAAATTGGATTCTTTTATTTAACGAATCAACTATCGTTACTTTTAAATTTGGAAAAATAATTTTTAGGGGGATGCTCGGAAACCCAGCACCAGCACCTACGTCACATAAGCTTTGGACCCCTTTATTAAAATCCACATATAATCCAGCTGTTATTGAATCATAAAAGTGTTTTAAATAAACTTCTTCGCTTTCAGTAATCGCTGTCAAATTTATTTTTTCGTTCCACTCTTGTAATAAAATCAAATAATTATCAAACTGCTTCATTTGTTCTTCGTTAACGTCAATCCCTTTGTTATGAAGGGCTAGTTTAAACTCTTCTGGATTCATAAGACAACTCCTTTGATAGTGTGAAACACTGATTTGTTTCACAGGTTCATCTGTATAACTGTATAACAAATCTTAACTAAGTGCAATGCCTAATCTACTTTTTTTTGCCTTTTTATGTATAAAAAAAGATAACCCATTTCAATCTTATATTTTTTTTATAATATAATTTCCATTAATAACCTATTCATTTTTAGAAACAACTTAAATGACCAGTCATTCAAGCCTCTTATATAGAAAGAAGTTATCAAAATATAAAGATATTCTCTACACAAATAAGATTAAGTAGCTAGATATACTAATATTAGAAGAGCTAAGCTCAAATAATTTACCTAATCAGTCAAAAATAGTATGATATATAGTGAGTGGTCTGTATCTATTTACTATACGCTTAAATTTTAATTCAAGGATGATTAAGAAAATCTAATTCATTGGTATAGCTCTTATCCAAGTACTATCTTGAGCTGCCTAATAATTGAGCAGATTCTAGTTTTAGTTGCTTGACTTAATTTTTTAATAACGCTAGTCTTAACTTTGGTCTTTCGACCTTTGTTGAAGATATTCTGGTTAAATACTGTAAACAAATCAATTGAAAAATAGTACTTTAAAAAAAGATAAATCAAGCAAATTTTGGAGGGAAGATGAACGAATGGCACTAACTAATATAACTAGCAAAGACATGTATCATGCATTTTTACATGGAGCATATGAAGTTGTTTCGAATAGACAGTTTCTAAATAAGATAAATGTATTTCCAATACAAGACGGCGATACAGGTACGAATCTCTCTTCATTAATGGAAACAATTATCAACGAATCTACAGAAGGTGAGACTGTTAAGCAAACCTTAGAATCTTTTTCTGATGCGGCAATACGTGGAGCTAGAGGCAATTCAGGCATCATATTTGCCCAATACATTTATGGATTAAGTATGGAAGTTTCTGATAACGAATGCATTGATTATAATCAATATGCACTAGCTAGCAAAAAAGCTGCTGAATATGCCTATGACTCAATAGACCAACCTGTAGAGGGTACTATTTTAACTGTTATGAGAGATTGGGGAGAAGCTCTGAGTAAATATGATGGAGCAAATAATAATATTACCGAACTGTTATCTTTAGCGATAACCGTATTAAATGATGCAGTGACGAAGACACAATATCAATTAAAAGAATTGCGCAAAGCAAAGGTTGTTGATGCTGGAGCTAACGGTTTTTCTTTTTTTATCCACGGAATGCTAGAATATTTTAAAAAAGGATCCGTGATAGACATAGAATCCATTAAAAAATTACAAAGGGATAACATCGACATAACCGTTGAACACGATATGGACTCTGAAATAACTTATAGGTATTGTACCGAATGTTTAATAAGGGGATCCGAAATAGATACAAAAAGGATGAAGAAAAGTTTAAACCCACTAGGTGATTCTTTAGTGGTGGCAGCGAATAAAGATCAAGTGAGAATCCATATACATTCTAACGAACCAGAAAATGTTTTCGAAATCCTTCGTCAAAACGGAAACGTAGAATACCAAAAAGTAGATGACATGAAAAAACAACAAGATGTTATGTTACGAAGAAAATCAGATATAGCTATTTTAACCGATAGTATAGCCGATCTTCCTCAAGAATTTATAGATAGTGAGCAGATTCATATCATCAATATGACTATTTTGTTCGAAAATACTTCTTTTATCGATAAATTAAGCATCACTCCTAAACAATTATTAGACTATTCTAAAGATAGCAAGGATCTACCGACATCCTCCCAACCGGATGAAAAGTCAATAGAAAATATTTTACTTTATCTCTCTACTCATTATAAGTCATTGATTATTATGACCGTATCAAAGCAATTGAGTGGTACTTATAATACAATAACTAGAGTGGCTAAGAGAATAGAATCTGATCACTTCAAAATAGATACCATAGATACGAAACAAAATTCAGGCGCTCAAGGGTTACTAGTCGCAAAAGCTGCTGACTTAATCTCTCAAGGTTACCATCATAATGAAATCGTTGATATCATAAATAACGATAGAGCAAACAGCAAAATATTGGTTCGTGTAAAGACCTTAGACAATATGATAAAATCTGGTCGACTAAGCACGACGATGGGTAAAATAGGAAAAAGAGTTGGATTAAAGCCTATTGTTACTTTAGATAAAGATGGCAACGGGAAATTAGATAGTGTTTCTTTTACAACCAAAGATAGTCTCAATAAGTTAGTCAGACACGTTAAGAAAATAATGAAAAGCAATACTATAGAATCCTATAATATTGTTCACATCAATAATCTAGAAGAAGCTAAGGAATTAAAGATTTTGTTCACAGAATTAATTGGCAAAGAACCTAGATATATTATGGAAACTTCTTCTATAGTAGCTATCGGAGCGGGTTCGGGTGCCGTTGCATTATCCTACACACTAAAGAATCAGAAAAGTTAACGTTTACTGGATAGATATGTTTAATTTAACGCACCATAAAAAAATATATCCTTTGTCATTCTGTTGTGTAGTTTGATTATTTTATTGCTTGAAAAATATAGATAGTGAAAGTAGGAGATCGACTATGTTGGAATTTTTAAAGCATTACTTAATAGCCTTTGTTGCTTTTTTAGTAATTGACCTAATTTGGCTAGTATTTGTTGCCAAAGATTTGTATCAACGTGAGTTAGGCTTTATTATGAGTGATAAACCTAATTGGATTGCGGCCGCTATTTTCTATTTAATTTTTATAGGAGGATTGCTATTCTTTGTTATCAATCCTGCTATAGAAACCAATAGTTGGACCTATGCTTTATTTGCAGGAATGTTCTTAGGTTTGCTAACCTATGCTACCTACGATCTAACTAATTTAGCAACTTTGAAAGATTGGCCTCTCAAGATTACTATCATTGACTTAATATGGGGAACTTTTTTAGGAGGTTCAGTTTCTACTATTACATTTTTTGTAGCTAAATTCTTTAAATAAATTTTCAGCATAAAAAGACCACTAAATTTTGTCAAACGACATAAAAAATTCAGTGGTCTTTTTTCTATTCATAAATATATATATTATTTAAAACCCTTTTTTTTGACCTCGCCATGGCGGATTTTTACCTTCTTGAAACTCATCTATACCAGGTCCACCCAACCGCTTAAGTCTCCAAATCCCATAAATTAATGTTAAAACTAAAACTGTTACTGTTGCTGGAAAACCAAGTAAAATACTTGCCCATCCTAACTCTGTTAGATTCCCTCTATTGTATAAAAGTATTTGAAGAACCATTCTTGCTAAAAATAAGAGTGCCCAAACCACTGTTACTTCTCTATAAGCTGGTTTTACATCTTTTCTCAAAAACCATTCAAAATTCCAACCTCGTGATAAATGACTTAAAATCGCTGCGAGCGGTTTCCCAATAAGAACGCTTATAGTAGAGACTAAAAATAAGGCCCCACTTCCTATTATTTTAGGCAAAAAATAATTTGCTGCATTATCTGCAATCAATGCAAAACCAGAAGCAAGAGCTACTCCAGCAATCCCTGCCACAGCATATAAAAAACTCTCTTTCTTTAAAATTCTAACGACGGCTAAAATACTAGCAAGAGATAAAGCTAATATAACTCCTTCTTTAAGTCCAAATAGATTATTTCCTATTACATATACAATTGGTGGAATAATGGCATCAATTGTCTTTCCCGATAAAAAGTGCCTTAATTCATCCCCGATATCCTTAAATAGTTTTTTCATTTTTTCTCCTTTAAACCTTTACTAAATTATAGCACATGTCTTATAAATTGAGAGCTTTAAGTATAGGACACCTTCCCATCACTACCCATTCAAAAGGCTCTTTTTTATATTAAGCTATAAAAAATCAAAAAAAGTCGTACAAATTAATGCATGACTTTTTTCGATCATATGATGGTCCCAACTGGGCTCGAACCAGCGACCCCTACCTTGTCGAGGTAGTGCTCTCCCAACTGAGCTATGGAACCTTTAGCTTATTAAATTCTTCTTTACGATTATATCCTACTCTCCCTATTAAAGCAAAGTACTTTTTTATCGTTTTCCAGCAACAAAAAAAGCCGTACAAACTTAATGCATGGCTTTTTTTTGTTGCTATTAAATAGTTCTTACACTTTTACAATTCTGCCTTGCTCTATATAAACCATTAAGACAGAAATATCTGCTGGATTAACACCACTGATACGACTTGCTTGAGCAATTGTTTCAGGTTGAATAAGCGTCAATCTTTGCTTAGCTTCTGTTGCAATTCCATTAATAACAGAATAGTCGATACTTTCAGGAATTCGCTTGTTTTCCATTCTTTTTAACTTATCTACTTTTTGAATAGCCTTTTTGATATAGCCTTCATATTTAACTTGAATCTCAATTTGCTCTTCTACTTCTCTTGGTAGAGTGACATCTAACGGAGCAAACTTAAGAATGTCCCAGTAAGAAATTTCTGGTCGACGCAAGAAATCAAGGGCTAAAATACCATCTTTTAATGGCGCGATAGTTTTCTCAGCTAAAAACTCTTGAATTTCTACTGTTGGTTTCAATCGAATATGACTTAAACGGTTCATTTCTTGTTCGACATACTCTCTTTTCAAAAGTAACGCTTCGTATCGTTCTTTTGAAGCCAGCCCAAGATGGTAGCCTATTTCTGTCAAGCGTAAATCAGCATTATCATGACGCAATAACAATCTATACTCTGCTCTTGATGTTAATAATCTATAAGGTTCGTTTGTGCCTTTTGTTACCAAATCATCAATCATCACGCCTATATATCCTTCGCTGCGTTTCATCACGAACGGTTCTTTGCCTTGTGTCTTAAGAACAGCATTGATTCCTGCCATAATTCCTTGACCAGCAGCCTCTTCATAACCCGATGTCCCGTTCATTTGACCAGCTGTAAACAGATTTTCAACGGCTTTTGTTTCTAGTGACGGACGTAATTGATGTGGTACAACGACGTCGTATTCAATGGCATAACCACTACGCATCATTTCCGCATTTTCTAATCCCTCAATCGTATGCAAGATATCTTCTTGAACATCTTCAGGAAGTGAAGTAGACAGACCTTGTACGTAAACTTCCTCCGTATGACGACCTTCTGGCTCTAGGAATAATTGATGTCTTGGTTTATCACTGAAACGAACTACTTTATCTTCAATTGATGGACAATAACGAGCTCCTACTCCTTCAACAATACCTGTAAACATCGGTGCACGATGCAAGTTTTCTTGAATAATCTGATGTGTTTTATCATTAGTGTATGTTAACCAACAAGATAACTGATCTTTTAGATAGGAACTGCTAGGTGTTTCATAACTGAAATGATTTGCTTTTATGTCTCCTGGTTGCTCTGCAGTCACCTCATAATTAATAGTTGAAGCCTTAACTCTCGGAGGTGTCCCTGTTTTAAATCTATTCAGTTCAAAACCGTGTTCGATTAAGTTTTCTGAAAGTTTAATTGACGGTTGAGAATTATTTGGACCTGAAGAATATTTTAATTCTCCAATGATAATTTGCCCCCTTGAAGATGTTCCTGCTGTTAGAATGACAGCCTTCGAACGATAAATCGCACCTGTATTCGTAATAATTCCTTTACAAATGCCGTCTTCTATAATTAATTCCTCTGCAATACCTTGTTTTAAAACAAGGTTTTCGGTTGTTTCAATTGTCCGCTTCATTTCATTGGCATACATAAACTTATCTGCTTGCGCTCTTAGAGCTCTTACCGCTGGACCTTTTCCAGTATTTAACATTCTCATCTGAATATAGGTCTTGTCTATATTATGTCCCATTTCTCCACCTAATGCGTCTATCTCTCTAACAACAACCCCTTTAGCTGGACCACCTAATGATGGGTTACAAGGCATAAATGCGATCATATCTAAGTTTAGAGTGATTAATAACGTTTTACTTCCCATTCTTGCAGAAGCTAAAGCCGCTTCAGAACCTGCATGTCCTGCTCCAACTACTATAATATCAAAATTACCTGCTTCGTAATGTTGCATCAAATCATTCCTTCCATTTCATATTCACTTCGCTATTATTATTATTTCCCTAAACAAAATTGGCTAAATAATTGAGTCAAGAGCTCGTCTTGCACACTATCGCCAGTAATTTCGCCAAGTAATTCCCATGAGCGAGTCATATCTATCTGAACTAAGTCCACGGGCATTCCTGATTCGATCCCTGTAATCACATCATCTAAAGCAGATTCTGCATCATTTAGCAATGCAATATGACGTACGTTAGAAACATATGTGGCATCTTTTTCTCCTGTTTGTCCTGCAAAGAATAAATAAGCGATTTTTTCTTCTAATTTATCAATACCTGATTTAGTTAGAATAGATGTCTTCACAATAGAATCAGGATCAACAAGTTCTTCTAACTTTGTTAAGTCTAACTTATTTGGCAAATCCATTTTATTTAAAATTACAATCCGATGATTTTGATCTGTAGCTTTTATTAATAGTCTATCTTCTTCAGTTAATTTTTCATTTTGATTAAAAACAAGTAAAACTAAATCTGAATTCGCCAAAGCTTGACGGCTTTTTTCTACGCCAATTCTTTCTACAATATCTTCTGTTTCGCGTATTCCAGCGGTATCAACTAACTTTAAAGGAACTCCTCTAACATTTACGTATTCCTCAATAATATCTCGGGTTGTTCCAGCAACTTCAGTTACAATTGCTTTTTCTTCCTGTAACAAGAAATTCAGTAAGCTAGACTTCCCAACATTAGGTCGTCCTATAATCGCTGTAGCTAATCCTTCTCTTAATATTTTCCCTTGACTAGCTGTTTGTAGTAGTTGTTGAATTTGAGCTTTTACTAGCTTTGCTTTCTCTACTAATAATTGCGACGTTAACGTTTCTACATCATCGTATTCAGGATAATCAATATTAACTTCTACCTGAGCAAGAGTATCCAAGATATCTGATCGTAGATTTCTTATTAATGTTGATAAGTTACCGTCTAATTGTTGTAAGGCCACATGCATGGCTCTATCTGTTTTAGCTCTTATTAAATCCATCACTGCTTCTGCTTGTGATAAATCAATGCGGCCATTTAAAAAAGCTCTCTTAGTAAACTCTCCTGGCTCAGCTAAACGAGCACCAAATTGAAGAACAACCTGTAAAACTTGATTAACTGATGTAATACCTCCGTGACAATTAATCTCAACCACATCTTCACGCGTAAAGGTTTTAGGAGCTCGCATCACTGAAACCATTACTTCATCAACTGTCTTACCTGTCTTCGGGTTTTCAATATGTCCATAATGAAGCGTATGACTTTTTTGATTGATTAGTTTTTTTGTACCTGACCTATAAACACGATCAGCAATCTCTAATGCCTCATCTCCACTTAAACGAACAATCCCTATTGCACCTTCTCCTGGTGGTGTTGAAATAGCTGCTATTGTTTCAAATTCTAATGACAAACTCCTTCACTCCTTTTTAATTTTTCGCGCGAAAAAAGCGCCCACTCCACCCATTTGCTACTATCAAATGGAATGGATAAAGCACTTTGACTACTTTTATCATTCAGATAAATTTATATTCGTTTATGATTCACTTAATTGTTGCTGTTCCGTTTAGACTATACAAGTTCTCTAACTATTTGTCAACAATACAATACTATTTTTTTTTGTGTATGTTTCTACTATATATATATATATGTATGCACCGTCTAATTAAAATTAATTCAATCCATGCTAATAGCTCTAAATTTTTTATAATTATTCTATTTTTCTTTTTTAACCGTTTTATTATATTACAGTCTCTTTATCCTTTTTTAATAAAAAACCAAAATATACATTGTTTTTGTTCACTTTCTTGCTTTTTTTACTTCTTTCGAATAGTAAAAAAACTAGATTTGAACTTTTTTACAAAATAAAACTCGTTGTTCATTACGAATAATTCGCTAATGTGTCTAAAAAATTACAAAGAAAGCTCTTTCTTACAAAAAAGTTGATTTTCTATGCTTTTTCTTAATTTTATAGCTAAATAATACAAACATGATAAGAAGATATAACGATTAGGCTTTTCTCTTTATTTTAGATTTATTCATGGTAGGATAGCACATGTTGAAGGAATAACCCCTTCGTTATAAGTAATAGCACAAAATAAAAGCTGAAATGTCGCTCTTAAAACTACGGTCAATCGCTCTTAAAGGATGCAACCAAACTACTATCAATATGGAAAACAAAAAAGGAGATTAAAATTATATGTTTAACTTAAAATCAAAATTATTTATCGCAAGTGCAACTTTAGCTCTAACTGGTGTCATAGCTGTTTCAAACCCAACAGAAGCATCTGCTGCAGAATACAATGCTTCTACATGGGAAGCTCGCTCAGTTTCTGAAATCAAAGATGGGATTAAAAAGAATGAAGACGGAAGTTCTGAATACACCATTCAATGGGGAGATACCCTTTCTTCAGTTGCAGCTGCAACGGAAACTTCTCTTGATTCTTTAGTAAACGTAAATGATATAAATAATGCTAACATTATCTTTACAGGAAACACTATCTCATTATCTGCTGACCACTCAACTGTGACAGTCGAAAAAGAAGATAAAAAAGTTAGTTACGATGTAAGCCCAGCAACCGAAGTTGTAGAAACAGAAGCTCCAAAAGAAGAAGTACCTGTTCAAAATGAAGCTCCAGTAGAAGAACCTGTAGCAACTGTAGAAACTCCAGCTGCTGAGCCAGCTCAACAAGCGACTGGACAAACAGTGACTGTTCAAGCAACAGCTTACTCAACTAACCAACCTGAATTAAGTGATACGACTGCAACTGGGATTAATTTAAATTCAAACCCTAACGTTATTGCCGTTGATCCAAACTTTATTCCTCTAGGTTCAACTGTTACTATCCCGGGATATGGAACATTTATTGCTGGAGATACAGGTAGCGCAATCAAAGGAAATCGTATTGATATCCACATGACTGATCTTAACCGTGCTGTTAACTTTGGTAGACAGACAATGAATATCCAAGTTTCTAAATAATTTTTGTACTTCTATCAATACAAGTACAAAATTTAATAGAAAACAAATTATGTAAAAAACTCGTGAACTAATAAAGCCTCTGCTTTTTATGTTCATGAGTTTTTTTGTTTTTTAGACTGTTCGTTCTTTGTTTTAGTCACTCATTATAAATAATCATTCGTTAAGATAAATTGTATTGCTTTGATTCTTTTCGCTGCTAAATATGCTAAACTATAGATGGAAAATAAGAAATGAGAGGTCTTTTACAGTGAATAAATTTAACGAGATATCTTTGGAAATCCAAGGCGCTATCATTAATCAGAGCTATTTACCCGGTGATCTTTTACCAAGTGAAAATGAACTCGCAAAAAAATATAAGGTTTCTCGTGAAACTATCCGAAAAGCATTATCTTTGTTATTAGAAAACGGGTATATTCAAAAACAACAGGGCAAAGGTTCTATCGTTTTGGATATGAAACGCTTTGATTTTCCAATATCTGGATTAACTAGTTACAAAGAGTTGCAAACTGCTCAGCACATAAACAGTCAAACCGTTGTTTCTTCAAACATAAAAATGACTCTGCCTAATTCTTTGGCAGAACGTTTAAGAATATCCGATAGTACACAAGTTATCTATATAGAAAGACAGCGTAAAGTTGACGGTGAAGTTGTTATTTTAGACAAAGATTTTCTCTTAACTACTGTCATTCCTGATATACCTAACGAAGCCGCAGAAGATTCTTTATATGACTACATCGAAAACACCTTAGGCTTAGTTATAAGCTACGCACAAAAAGAAATTATCGTAGAATTAGCTACATCTGAAGATCATCGATTAATGGATCTACATGGTGACACTCATGTTGTAGTTGTTAGGAGTGATGTTTATTTGGAAGACACAACACTATTCCAATACACGGAATCAAGACATCGTTTAGACCGGTTTCGTTTTGTAGACTTTGCTCGTCGTAAAAATCCAAGTGAGCTAAAAAAAGAATCAACTAAATCAATAAAAGACAGCCATCTCTAGGATGCTGTCTTTTATTGATTTAGTTAAATTTGTTATTCTTTACTATCAAAATAAAAAGCTACCGTCTCATAGGGTTCCATTACAAATGGTGAGATTAATGTTTTATTTTTTTTATTTCCTATTAGATAACTATTTTGTCGATTCAAGAATTCTTTAGGAATCTCAACGCTAACTGGCTCATCATAAAAATGATTTAAAACTAATAATTGTTGCCCGTTGTATTCTCTAACATAAGCATAAACACTTGAATGTTCTAATAAGATACCACGATAATTTCCTTCCGAAATAACTTTCATTTCCTTACGTAATTGAATTAACTTTTTATAATACGACAGAATTTCACCTGTTGCTTGTTCTTTTTCTACATTGATCTGTAAATAATTATCTGCTACTTTTAACCATGGTTCACCGGTTGTAAAACCAGCATTGGGTTCATCTGACCATTGCATGGGCGTTCGACTATTGTCTCTAGACTTCTCTTTGATAATAGCCATCGTCTCTTTTAGCGAAAACCCATTCCCAATTAATTCAGCATAAGCATTGTGTGTTTCAACATCAACATAATCATCTAAATCTGAAAACCCAGGATTTGTCATCCCTATTTCCTCTCCTTGATAGATATAAGGCGTCCCTCTCAACAGGTGCATCGTTTGAGCCTGTAGTGTTGCTGACGCATAAAAATGGCGTTCAGGATCCCCAAAACGACTAATCGCACGAGGTTGATCATGGTTATTCCAAAACAATGCATTCCATCCGTTTTTTTCTGTCATACCTGTTTGCCAATCGTTTAATAATTGCTTTAACTCCATAAAGTCAAAAGGCATTAAACTCCATTTTTCGCTATCTAAATAATCTACTTTTAAATGGTGAAAACTGAATAGCATAGATAATTCTTCATTTTTAGGGTTTGAATAAGCTGCTCCATTTTCTATAGTAGTAGAAGACATCTCACCAACTGTCATTATATTTTCTTTTCTACCAAACGTTTCTTTATTTAACTCGTGAATATAGTCATGTGCTATTGGTTTATCTGTATAAAGAGATTTACCTACACCATCTATCGCATCAATTAATACTTCATCTTTTCCGATAACATTGATGACATCAAATCTAAAACCCGTTACCCCTTTATTTAGCCAAAAGTTAACAACTTTAAACATTTCTTTCCTAACTTCAGGATTACGCCAATTTAAATCTGCTTGCGAAACATCATATAGATGTAAATACTCTTTTCCAGTACTTCCAAATGGTTCCCAAGCTGGTCCACCAAATTTAGATACCCAATTAGTAGGATGACTACCATCTGATTTAGGTTCACGTAAGATGTAGTAATCTTGATACTTTTTTTCTCCTGCTAGTGCTTTTTGAAACCATTCATGATCAATAGAAGTATGATTTAAAACCATATCTAGCATAATTTCCATTTGATTTTTTTTTGCTTCTTCTACGAGTATTTCGAAGTCTTCCATCGTTCCAAATAAAGGATCAATCTCAGTATAATTGGAAATATCGTAGCCATTATCTTTTTGAGGTGATGAAAAAAATGGATTAATCCAAAGCATATCCACTCCTAAGCTAGCTAGGTAAGGAATTTTCTCAATAATCCCTTTTAAGTCCCCAATTCCATCTCCATTCGAGTCTTTAAAAGATTTTGGGTAGATTTGATAGACGACTTTTTCATGAAACGCAGTCAATTTTATTCCTACTTTCTACTAATTTATTTGCCTAATTCTGGTTCAGCAACTACTGTTTGCTCTGTTTGCTCTGTTTGCTCTGTTTGATCTGATTTATTAAAGATGTTGTACTTACGGAAGACAATCGTCAATACAAATGGTACGACAATTGCGATAGCCATGCAAATGATGAATATAAACCAATATTCGTTTTGAATAGACAGAAGACCTGGTAGTCCTCCAACTCCAATTGAGTTAGCTGTAACGTTAAATAATGTTGAAACCATTCCAGCGATACCAGAACCAATCATCGCTGCTACAAAAGGATAAATGTATTTAATATTAATCCCAAACATTGCTGGTTCTGTTACACCTAAATAGCAAGAAATAGCAGCTGGAATAGAAATTTGTTCTTCTTTTTTATCTCCACGATGTAAGAAAATAATCGCTAATACTGCAGAACCTTGTGCGATATTTGATAAAGCTATCATCGGCCAAAGATTCGTTCCACCAAAGTCAGCAACTAGCTGTAAATCAATGGCATTTGTCATATGATGCAATCCTGTAATAACTAAAGGTGAGTATAAGAAACCAAATAATGCACCGAACAACCAGTTTACAGAACTACCTAAACCAGTGTAAACCAATGTTGAAATCCAACCTCCAATAACCCATCCAATCGGTCCTAAAACAGTATGAGCAATCAATACTGTTGGAACTAAAGCAAAGAATGGAACAAATATCATGGATATTGCTTGTGGTACAATTTTTCTTAATCCCAATTCCAAGTAAGCTAATAAGAACCCTGCAAGCATAGCTGGGAGAACTTGAGCTTGGTACCCAATCATATCAATTTGGAAAAAACCAAAATCCCAAAACGGTATATCTGCTGCTGCAGTTCCAGCTACTCCATAAGCATTTAATAGCTGTGGTGATACTAGCGTGATACCTAAAACGATTCCTAAAATTTGTGTCGTACCCATTTTTTTTGCAATACTCCATGTAATTCCTACTGGTAAGAAGTGGAAAATGGCTTCGCCAATTAACCATAAGAAACTATTTACACCGTTCCAAAATTGGCTAACATCGACAATCCGGTTATAAATCGGATCTCCTGCTTCAGTAAATTGTTTCATCCCATCTACCACTAGTTGGCCCAGTGACTCCATCTGGATTTCTCCTAAAATATTTCTGAACCCTAAAATTAAACCACCAACAATAATTGCGGGAATAATAGGCGTGAATATCTCTGCTAAAACAGACATCGCTCGCTGAATGGGATTTTGATTTTGCTTACTAGCCGCTTTCACTTCATCTTTCGATACGCCTTCTTTTCCAGAAATTTTTGCAAATTGATTATAAAAAGTAGCAACATCATTTCCAATAATCACTTGATACTGACCTGCTTGAGTAAATGTGCCTTTAACTGCAGGAATATCCTCTATTTTTTTGTTATCTGCTTTTGCTGGATCCTTCAATACAAAACGCATCCGAGTAGCACAGTGACTGACTGCTGAAATATTTTCTGAACCACCGATAAATTCTAATAATTGCTTAACATCTTGACCATAATCTGCCATTCTTTTTCTCCTCCTTTTAGACGAACAATTCCTTAACTTGTATATACAAGTTGAATATACCTTATTTAAAAATAATATGCAAGCGTTTACCTTAGCTGGAAATGTTTTTTTTAGAAATAGTGTTGAACTTTTTTTAAGCTCCAATTTGTATAAGAATGGAGATTAAAATAAACAAAACGAACATTACGTTTGATTCGAAACAATTTCGTTCGTTTTCCTCTTGAAAAATCATTTAATTTATCTTATACTCCTTAAGTGGTTATATATTAACAATAAAAACAAAAAGATATGTATTGTTCGCATTTCCAACAATCTTAAAAGGAGGATTTATACGTGACAGCGAAAAAAGTTCCATACATCATTGTTGCACCCGGATTAATTTTATTAATTGTATTTTTAGTATTGCCCCTATTCTCTATTGTTTGGCCTACTTTTTACGATGGAGCATTTACCATTGCATCCTATCAAGCTTTTTTTTCAGATTCATATAATATAGGTATTTTATGGCGTACAATCCGAATTTCCTTACTAGTAACACTATTCAGTATTTTTCTAGGATTGCCTACTGCTTACTTTATTGCTAGAAGTGACCGTAAATATCGAAGTTTAATGATGGGCCTAGTCCTCTTTCCTTTATTAACAAATTCAATTGTGCGTAGTTTTGCTTGGATAAACATTTTAGGAACAAACGGTATTATTAATCGATTCTTGCTAACGATTGGTTTGGTTGAAGAACCTGTAAGGATGTTATATACCGATTTTGCAATCACGATTGGTTCTCTCTATTTGTTTCTCCCTTTAATGGTTACAACATTAGTAGGAACTATCGAAAATATTGATACTGAAATTATGGAAGCCGCTGAGACTTTAGGCGCAAGTCCATTAAGAGCCTTTATAAAAGTTATTTTTCCACTTAGCATTCCTGGAGTAATTGTCGGCAGTATTCTTGTTTTCACTGGCACCTTGACTGCTTATACTACTCCGCAACTTTTAGGAGGCAACCAGAATATGATGATGGCTACGTTCCTTTATCAAAATGCAATGACATTAGGAAACTGGAATAATGCAGGCGTTATCGCATTAATTATGATTGTCACAACATTATTTGTAATGACAGTATTTAACTGGTTAGCAGCTCAAGTTGATCGAAGAGGAGGAGATATCCATGCGTAAACAAAAGAAACTTTTCTTTTTTGTGTTTTTAGTCTTTCTTTTCTTATTTTTACCTTTATTGATTGTTGTCATTACTTCCTTTGGTGAAAATCCGAGTATCCAATTTCCTATCAAGGGTTTTACATTTCAATGGTATGCGAACGTCTTTAAGGTAGCAGGCTTTTTAAGTAGTTTTTGGTTGAGTTTAAAAATTTCATTACTCGCCACTCTACTCGCTTTAATTATTGGGATTCCAGCTGCTTATGCACTTTCTCGTCATGATTTCTTTGGTCGTAAAGGGTTGAAAAGCTTTTTTCTTTCTCCAACCATCATTCCAGGAGTTGTTGTTGGATTCTCCCTTTTTCAATTTATTGTCATTCGCTTGCAGCTACCTATTTTTCAAGGGTTACTGTTAGGTCACTTCATCATCAGTTTGCCTTATATTATTCGAGTTGTAGGCGGAAGTTTAGAACAATTAGATTTTTCTATCGAAGAGGCTGCTTGGACATTGGGAAGCACACGCCTATCTGCTTTTTTCAAAGTAATTTTACCTAATATTTCTTCAGGAATTTTTGCTTCATTTATGTTAGCTTTTATTAATTCCTTTAATAATATTCCCGTCTCACAATTTCTAACCGGTCCAGGAATCATAACTCTGCCAACTAATTTAATTAGTTACATTGAATATAACTATGACCCTACCGTTTCAGCTTTATCAGTAATGCTGATGATTACGACAATCGGTATGATGGTCTTAATTGAAAAAACATTAGGACTTGCTTCTATTTCTTAATTATCCTTAAACAAAATATACTGCTACATAGCTATTAAAAAGGAGGACGCCATCCCATGGCATTTGTAAGTTTAGATAATATCCGTGTTAGTTATGACGGAAAGACAGATGTTTTAAAAGATTTGCAACTATCTATCCAAAAAGGAGAGCTAGTTTCTCTTTTAGGACCATCTGGGTGTGGGAAAACCACCACACTTCGAACAATCGCAGGACTGATAGAACCAAATGACGGAACTTTTATCGTTGACAAAAATGATTTAACTAAAGTGCCTGTTCACAAACGGAACTTCGGAATGGTCTTCCAGTCCTATGCTCTTTTTCCTCATTTAACTATTCGTGAAAATGTAGAATTTGGATTGAAACTTCGGAAAGAAAGTAAGTCTAGCATGAAAGAAAAAGTTGATCGGATGTTGGAGGTTACTGGTCTAAATGAATTTTCTAAACGTTACCCAAAGCAATTATCTGGAGGCCAAAGACAACGTGTTGCTTTGGCACGAGCTTTAGTAATAGAGCCTAAGTTATTATTATTGGATGAACCGCTTAGTAATTTAGACGCAAAACTACGTGTCACTATGCGAATTGAAATTAAACGAATCCAACGAAAACTAGGTATCACTACTGTATTTGTAACTCATGATCAAGAAGAATGCTTCTCTATTTCAGATAAAGTTGCCGTTATGAATAAAGGAATTATCGAGCAATTTGATACTCCTGAAGAAATTTATCAGAATCCAAAAACAGAATTCGTAGCACGGTTCATTGGTTTTGAGAATTTTATTAACTTAGCGAAGGAAACAGATTATTGTTATATAGCAGAAGATGGCACTCTCTTTAAGACAACTCAGACAGTAGATCACTCTGATATAAAAGGCACTATTCGTCCTGATGATATCAAGATTCTTCCAGCTGGTACACCAACAGAAAATACAATCGTTGGAACCGTACTTATCCGCACTTTCTTAGGAAAGAGTTATCAATACGAAATAAGAACTGATTTAGGAAACTTACTTGTCAATGATGAAAATACCAATACCTATGAGACCGGAAGTAAAGTTAACCTATTCTTAACCCCTGAAAAAATAATTCTTGTTTAAATAATTTTTTTAACAGTATAAATAAAAAAGGAGATGTTTATATCATGAAAAATTGGAAAATGACTACTTTATCACTTGCGGTACTAACGTTGCTGACAGCGTGTGGAAATACAGATTCAGATAAAGCAGGAGTAGATGAGGAATTAGTTGTTTCTACTTTTGCCTTAAGTGAAGATGTTATTGATCGGGATATTTTTCAACCCTTTAAAAAAGATAAGGGAATTGAATTAGTTTATGAAGTGGGAAATTCGAGTGAACGTTTTACAAAACTACAAAATAATCCAAACTCTACTATTGATGTTATAGAACTATCTCAAGCTAATGCAGCTACTGGTATGGAGGAAGGTTTATTTGAACCATTAGATAAAACTAAAATTACGAATCTTGCTAACCTAGTAGATGGAGCCAAAGATGCCGTTGAGACTTCTGGAGCGCCTTATACAATGAACAGCATCGGAATTATCTACAATAAAGAAGCTGCCGGCATGGAAATCAATGAATGGTCTGATTTGTGGGATCCTTCTTTAGCTGGAAAAATTTCTATTCCTGATATCACGACTACATTTGGTCCTGCAATGCTTCATGTGGCTAGTGACTTTAAAGGCGTAGATATCACTAGTGATAACGGTGAAGCAGCTTTCGAAGCTTTAACTGAGTTAAAACCAAACATTACCAAAACGTATACAAAATCTTCTGATTTAGCTAATTTATTCCAGTCTGGTGAGATTGTTGCTGCTGTTGTAGGTGATTTTGCATATCCTATTATTTCTGAAGCAAATCCTGATGTAGCGTATTTGGTACCTGAATCTGGCACCTACGCAAACTTTAACACGTTAAATGTCGTTGCGAACTCTAAAAATAAAAAATTAGCTTATGAATTCATCAACTGGAAACTTAGCCAAGAACTCCAAACCACAACTGCTAAATCTCTAAATGAAGCACCCACTAACAAAGATGTAGAACTAAACGATGAAGTAGCAGCTAATAAGACATACGGCGGTATAGCCAAACGTGCTAAAGCCATTGACTACACATTTGTAAATAGTCATTTAGAAAAATGGATCACTACATGGAACAAAACCTTAAATCAATAAACTGCTTTCGCTGTCTCTAAACAGCTCTTGCCGGGACAACTGTTCCGGCTTTTATTTTAAACTTAATTATGAAGGGAGAACAGTATGCAAATCGACTTACTAATAGAAGAAGCTTTTGTATTCAACGTTTTTATAAAAACTTTTGAAAAGAAAAATATTGCCATAGCTAATGAGAAATTTTATTTTATCAGTGAGGAAAATTTACGTTATCTTCAATCCAAGAAAAAATTAAATGCGCAAGGAAAATATATTATTCCAGGCTTCATTGATATCCATATGCATATTGAAAGCTCCATGATTCCACCGTCTATTTTTTCAGGAGTCGCTCTTTCTTATGGAGTCACTACGGTTGTGGCTGATTCTCACGAAATTGCTAACGTCTTCGGTCTACCCGGAATGGAAGCCTTCATGCAAGAAACAACAGATTTAGATATCTTTTATGCCATCCCTTCTTCTGTTCCTTCTACCACCCCTAAACTTGAAACAACAGGTGGTTTTATTGGTGTGAATGAGATTAACTCCCTTTTAAATCATCCAAGAGTCATTGCTCTAGGCGAGGCGATGAACTTTAAAGGTATTACCGACGAACTAGATTCTCTAATCAGAAAAATTTTAAAAGAAGTTCAAGAAAAGAAACCGCTGATGCCTTTGGAAGGGCATATTCCACGTGTATCAGGAGAAATTTTGGCAAAATTCATGTATGCCGGACTTACAGCTGATCATACTCAACAGACACCTGAATCAATTTTAGAAAAAATAACTAAAGGGATCTTTTTAGAATTACAAAAAAAATCTATTACTCCAGAGAACATTCAAATTGTAGTTGATCATAATCTTTACGAGCATGTTGCTATCATTACCGATGATATTATGGCTGATGATTTACTGGCGGGGCATTTGGACAATAATATACGTCTTGCTGTTGAATGCGGTATGCCTGTTGAAGAAGCTATTTACATTTCAACCTACACTCCAGCTCGTCGAATGGGGTTCCAAGACCGAGGAGCAATCGCTTCGGGTTTCCTAGCTGATTTTATAATTATGGATAATTTAGAAAAAATAACCATTGAAAGTGTCTATAAAAAAGGAAAGTGTGTTCATCAAAAAGACACTAACATAACTTATCCTCCTACTAAACCAAGTTTCCCTGCCTATTTTTATGATAGCATTCAATGTAAACCTCTAGCGGAAGCAGATTTGCATATTTCAGTGGAAGGAAATCTTGATTCTGTTATTTGCAACGTTATCCAAATTCAAGAAATTGGCACTTTCACTGAGCACGTTCAACGAGAAGTTCCAGTTAAAAATGGACGATTAGATTGGGAAAATAGCAATCTTTCTTTAATTCTTGTTATGGAGCGCTATGGAAAGAACGGGAATATCGGTTATGGACTAGTGGAACACGCTTTAAAAGAGAAAGGGGCCGTCGCGACAACGTGGGCCCATGATCATCATAATTTAATGATAATGGGTACATCTACTGAGGACATACTCCTTGCACAACACAAGGTATTGGATTTAAATGGCGGCTATGTCGTTAGCAAAAGGGGAAGGCTTTCTGCAAGTTGTCCTTTACCGATTGGTGGCATTCTAAGTGATGAAACCATTTATACATTAGGCAATCAACTAAAGGAAGTAAGGCAAGCTATGATTGATTTAGGTTATAAAAATACCAATGAAATCATGTCTTTTTCCACCCTTTCTTTACCCGTTTCTCCTAAGTTGAAAATAACTGATTTCGGAATGATGGATGTACACACACATGCCCACGTGCCGCTAATAGAGGTGAATCAATGAGAACTTTGATTACTCATGTACATGTGCTAACAATGGACGATAACTTTAACGAATACTCTTCTGGTTACATCCTTCTTGAAGATAATGTTATTCTGAAAGTAGGTCCGATGTCTGAAGTCCCTGATCTGTCTGGAATCTATACGATAGATGGCAAAGGAGCTATCGCCATGCCAGGAATGGTAAACACCCATACTCATATTGGAATGATCCCTTTCCGTTCATTAGGCGATGACACCCCTGATCGACTAACTCGCTTCTTGTTCCCACTAGAAAATACCTGTATGACAAAAGAACTAGCCTATCATAGCGGAAAATACGCAATTGCTGAAATGCAGTTAGCTGGCGTTACAACGTTTTTAGATATGTATTATTATGAAGATGAGTTAGCACGCGCATCCGATGAAATGGGTGCACGAGCTATTTTGGGAGAAACTATTATCGAGAAGGCGTGTGATGTTTCAGAACCTTATGGTGGATTGCTTTATTCAGAGAAGTTCATCTCTAAATGGATTAATCACGACCTTATCACTCCTGCTATTGCACCTCATGCACCTTACACTAATACAGATGAATCTTTAAAAGAAGCATCCCGTATCGCTCGTAAATACAATGTACCTCTTTCAATCCATGTAAGCGAAATGGAATTTGAAATGCGTAAATATGCCGAAGAGCTTGGTAAAACACCCGTTGCATATTTATCCGATTTGGGAATTCTAGATAAAAAAGTTATTCTAGCTCACGGTATTTTTTTAACCGACGACGATATTAAACTTCTTAAAAAAAATGATGTGGCAATTGCTCATTGCATCGGTGCTAACACAAAATCTGCAAAAGGTGTTGCTCCTGTCCAAAAAATGTTACAAGCTGGTTTACGAGTTAGCCTTGGGACAGATGGACCTAGTAGCGGGAACACGTTAGATTTATTTATTCAAATGAGACTCTTTGCTAATTTTCATAAACTAACTTTAAAGGACCGTTCCGCTTTTCCAGCTCGAGATATTGTCCAGATAGCTACAATTGGAGGTGCTAATGCTTTAGGGATGGCTAAAGAAATTGGATCCTTAGAAAAAGGTAAAAAGGCTGATCTAATTTTAGTAGAAACCCATTCTGTCAATATGTTCCCCATCTTTGATCCTTATTCTGTACTTGTATACTCGGCTAATTCTAGTAATGTACAAGATGTCATGATCAACGGAAAATGGGTCGTACGTAATAAAAAGCTCATTCAGCATGATTTAAATAAATTGCAAGACAATCTTTCAGAGCAAATGAGTGATTTCCGGAAATCTGCCTTCAAAATGGATGGAAAAAATAACTAGAACGTTTTACTAAAATTATCTGACGGACAATAAAAAAAGCATCTTGAGTACAATGTACTTAAGATGCTTTTTTTCTCAGCTTGCTTATTTACTTTACAGGTTCAATTACTAAGTAACGATGAGGCTCGTTACCTTCAGAATGGGTTGTAACAAGCTTGTTTTTACTTAAATAAAAATGAATCTGTTTTCTTTCAAAAGCAGGCATTGGTTCTAAAAAGACAGGTAAATTAGTACGCACAACTTTTTCAGCCGTTCGCTCAGCTATATTTTTCAAACTTGCTTCACGACGTTCACGGTAATCACCAACATTTACTATTACAGTAAATTTAGTTTTTGCATGTTGATACAACAGGACTTGCGCAAGTGATTGCAAAGCATTTAGAATTCTACCATGTTTACCGATAATCAAACCAGCATTTTCGGTATGGATATGAAAAATTACTTGTCTTTCAGATAAACTAACCTTTGTCGTTACAGTAGTTTCAATCCCCATTTTACTAGAAACATCAACCAAGTAATCAGAAACCAATTGCAACGCTTTATCATCATCTTTGATAATTTCCTCTTCATCAACTTCACTTGCAACAACCAAGTCTTCGATCTTTTGATTTTGTATTGTTGTATTCTCAGTAAATAGTGAAGCATGATCTTGAATAGATGGCTTTGGTTCTTTGTTAGCTTTTTCTTTATCAATCAAGCTTTTTTCTACTATTACTACAGCATCCTTTTTCCCAAAACCAAAGATACCTTTCTTTCCTTCAGTAACAATTTCAATAGAAGCATTTTCCTTATTGATACCCAAAATTCCTAATCCCTTTTGAATAGCTTCCGCCACTGTTGCTGCTTGAGCTGTGTACTTCTCCATCCGCTTATCCTCCGTTCTATCTGCTTTTAAACGATAGTAAAGATTATTTCTTTTTCTTTTTCCTCTTCGGATTTAATGCTTTATCTAATGTGCGTTGACGTTCGCGTTCAACTTGAAGTTTTTCTTCTCGCTCTTTTATAATTTTAAATGGATTATTTAAAGCTAGTGTTTGTAAGACAGAAAATGCATTTCCCACTACCCAATACAAAGATAAAGCACTTGGCAAAGTAATACCCATAAATAAAATTAATGCGGGCATCATGTACATCATTGACGAAGTTGCAGGGTTGGATTCTGCTTGACTCATAGTCGATAATTTAGTTGTTGCATACGTTAAAATAGCAGCTACAACAGGCAGTACAAACATTGGATCTGGTTTTCCTAGATTCATCCATAAGAAATTCCCAGTACTCAGTGCTTCAGTCCGACTGATAGCCTGATATAACCCCATTAAAACTGGCATCTGAATTACTAAAGGTAGACACCCTGCTACTGGATTTACTCCTGCTTCAGAATATAGTTTAGACGTTTCTTCTTTTAACTTACCCTGTGTTTCAGCATCTTTAGAAGCATACTTAGCTTGTAGCGCTTTTAACTGAGGTTGTATTTCACTCATTTTACGAGTGCTTTTTGTTTGTCCGTGCATCAAAGGCAATAAAATAATTCTAATCAGCAAAGTAAAGACAATAATTCCTAGTCCATAACTTCCACTAAATAAATCCGATAACCAAATGATAACACGAGAAAAGTTTAGCACAACATATTTATCCCAGAACCCTGTACTATCTGCAGTAATAGGCTCCGTACCACAACCTACTAATACAACAGCTAACAGCACTGTCCCAAGCAAAAGAAGTAATCGCTTACGGTTTTTCATAGTTTTCCCTCCACATTCTGTAAATAAAAAAATAAGCTAATCTAACATCTTAGCCAATTTCAAAACGTGAATTAAACTTTTTTTAGTTTCTTTTACTGACATATCTGCCGCTGGTTTACGGGCGATAACAATAAAATCTTTCTCCGTTTTTAATTTGGGCTTTAATTCTGTTAAGCTTTGTCGTATTTTTCTTTTAACATTATTCCTTACAACAGCGTTACCAATTTTTTTCCCAACAGATAATCCTACTCGAAAATGAGGCTGCTCTTTTTTATCTAGTATATATAGAACAAACTGTCGATTGGCTGTAGATTTTCCGTGATGAAAGACTTTTTGAAAGTCTGATTCTTTTTTGACACGATAGGCTTTTCTCATTCAAATAACCTCTCATCTCTTTTTTCTTAAAATACTTTTTTTATACTCAATAAAAAAAGAAAAAAAAGACCACTGAGACGTTCAGTGATCTATGCAGACAATGATTTTCTGCCTTTACGGCGTCTACTTTGTAATACATTACGTCCATTTTTTGTACTCATACGTTTACGGAAGCCATGTAATTTTTGACGTTTACGTTTTTTAGGTTGGTAAGTTCTTTTCATTCGTAATACACCTCCTACGATAACTATCTCTCATTAATTTTTTTATCAGTATAAGACAGTTTTAATTTATGACAACGAAATAAAAATAGTCCCATCAAAATTAAGAACACCTTATTTTCAATCATTCACTTCAACATGATAGCACAAATAAAAAAAATAAGAAACCTTCTTTTCATATTTTCATTGAATTTGTTTCATAAACCTTCCAAATTCAGTTTATTATCCCTTCTAATTTTTATTTTCTAAAATTAACTAGTTTTATTTTTTCTATCTAATAGCAATAAATAAAATTAACTTTAATGCCCTCACCATCATTTATAAAGAGTAAAATTAATTCTAAAAAACGACTATAACTAAAAACTTATAGTCGTTTTTCGGAAATTTTTTTTGGGAAAAAGATATCCACAGTTGCATTTTATTATCCACATGCTCAAGTATAAGTTTTTTTTGTGATTTTATTAAATATAAGTTACAATATAGTTATCCACAAATGAACAGCATGTGTACATATCAAGCTTGTATAATTCCGCACTCTGTGGATAACTTCAAAGAAGAGCATTGTATCAGCGTTTGAAGGATTTTTTTATCCACTGATTTATTTGTAATTCGTGGATAAAAAAAAGTTACTAACACTTTATTTCTCCTTGTGGATAACTATATATACAGGTACGGGATAAATATTTAACAGTTAGAAACTATCTGTGGAAAACTTTTTATTAACGTGCTAAAATGAAACAGACATATTTATAAAGGAGGTTCTCTGTTTGGATGATTTACAATCTTTGTGGAATTTTTTAAAAGAAAAATTTAAAGAATCGCTTTCAAAGGTCAGTTACGATACTTGGATTGAAAGTGCCAACCCTATTCGCATTACTGAACATAATATTATTATTGAAGTTCCATCTTCTTTGCATAAAGAATATTGGGAAAATAATCTAGCTACTCGGATTGTTGAAAATATTTACGAGTACTCTAGTCGCGAAATTTCTCCATTATTTGTTATAAAGAATGAACAAGAAAATACGAATAGCAATGGAAAACAAAAAAGCCAATCTTTAACACAAAAAAATTCTTTTAGAAAAGATATTCAATTAAACGATAAATATACATTTGACACTTTCGTTATTGGCAAAGGAAACCAAATGGCTCATGCTGCTGCATTAGTCGTTGCAGAAGAACCAGGAACAATTTATAATCCACTCTTTTTCTATGGCGGAGTTGGATTAGGAAAAACACATTTAATGCATGCTATTGGACACCAAATGTTATTACTCAATCCTGATGCAAAAGTTAAATATGTAAGTAGTGAAACCTTTGCAAATGATTTTATAAACTCTATCCAAAACAAAACACAAGAGAAATTCAGAAATGAATACCGTAGTGTTGATCTATTATTGGTAGATGATATCCAATTTTTTGCAGATAAAGAAGGCACGCAAGAAGAATTCTTCCATACTTTTAATGCTCTATATGATGATCGTAAACAAATTGTCTTAACAAGTGATCGACTGCCTAATGAAATACCGAAATTACAAGAGCGCTTGATATCTCGTTTTGCCTGGGGTCTATCTGTCGACATCACTCCACCTGATCTTGAAACACGTATTGCTATTTTAAGAAAAAAAGCAAACGCAGAGAGATTAGAAATTCCTGATGATACCCTTAGTTATATTGCAGGTCAAATCGATTCTAATATCCGTGAATTAGAAGGTGCTTTAGTTAGAGTACAAGCATTTGCAGCTATTGAGAGTCGTGATATAACTACTAGCTTAGCAGCTGATGCATTAAAAAGTATGCTCCCTTCAAATAAACCAAGTATTTTATCTATCTTAGATATACAAAATGTTGTTTCTAAGTACTATCAAATTTCTTTAACTGATTTAAAAGGAAAAAAACGTGTTAAAGCTATTGTCTTACCTAGACAGATTGCTATGTTCCTTTCACGTGAACTAACTTCTAATTCGTTACCAAAAATTGGAGCTGAATTTGGTGGAAAAGATCACACCACTGTTATTCATGCTTACGAAAAAATCAATCAAGCTATCACAAAAGATTTTCAACTAAAGCAAGATATAGAAGAAATAAAAAATAAATTAAATTAATTTTTTTAACTAGCTATTATTTTATTATTCCATCTAATTTTGAATGATGAAAAAGTAATATGTAACTTACTTTTGTCTCCTTTAATAGAAAACATCAATTTACTCACATGTGTATAACTGCAAAAGTTTACCTTGTTTTTTCCACAGCTTATCCACATGTGGAAAACTACTAACCTTATGGGCTGAACATACTTACCAACAGAATCCACAGGCCCTACTACTATTACTAAAGATCTTATTAAATTAATTAACTATAATTTTGGAGGTTTACTCAATGAAATTTACAATTAAAAGAAGTGCATTTTTAAAAAGTATGGCGGATGTTCAGCGTGCTATTTCTTCAAGAACAACTATCCCTATTTTGACAGGAATAAAAATTGTTGCTAACGAAGAAGGACTTACGTTGACTGGTAGTGATTCTGATATCTCTATCGAAACATTTATTCCAGTATCAGATGAAAGCAATACTTTAATTATTGAAAAAACAGGAAGTATTGTATTACAAGCACGTTTTTTCAGTGAAATCGTTAAAAAATTACCAGAGGAAACTATGGAAATAGAGGTTCTTGATCATTTTCAAACCTTGATTACTTCAGCAACTGCTTCTTTTACTATTAATGGTTTAGATGCGAACAACTATCCTCATTTGCCAGTAATTGATACAAATGAATCATTTATTTTACCAGTTGGTTTATTCAAGCAAGTAATAGGGCAAACTGTTATTGCTATTTCAACTCATGAAAGCAGACCTATTTTAACAGGAGTCAATATGGTTATTGAAAATAGCCAAATTTTAGCCGTTGCTACAGATAGTCATCGACTAAGTCAACGCATCATTCCGCTAGAAATGACAGAAGAACAAGCAGGTAAGAAATACAATGTCATTATTCCTGGAAAAAGTTTAGTCGAATTATCTCGTACGTTAGATGATAATTCTGATACAATTGAATTAATGATTACTGAAAATCAAGTGTTATTTAAAACAGAAAATATGTTTTTCTATTCTCGATTACTTGAAGGATATTATCCAGACACGAAACGTTTAATTCCCGAAACATCTGCGACAGAAATCGAATTTAATGCAAATGTATTATTGGGAGCTATTGAAAGAGCATCTTTGTTGTCTCATGAAGGAAAAAATAATGTTGTTAAAATTACAATTAACCCAGACTTAGTTGAAATTTCAGGCAATTCTCCTGATATAGGAAATGTTAAAGAAGAATTAGAGTATCTTTCTGTTAGTGGCGATCCTATTGAATTGTCCTTTAATCCAGATTATATGAAAGACGCACTAAGAACATTTGGTCAAACAACAATTAAAATTAAATTTACTTCACCTGTTCGGCCGTTTATCTTAGTACCGAGTGAGAATGATCAAACTTTTATTCAACTCATTACACCTGTCCGAACATTTTAATAATTAGTGAAAAGCTGCTTTTCTGAGAATTCAGAAAAGCAGCTTTTTATTGAATTGTTCAAAAACAGGTTTTTTTTCACTTTTAAGCAACTTTCGCACGTTTAAGGTCTTTTTGTATTTAGCTATTAAAACGTAAAGAACCATATCTAAATTCTAATAGACATTGTATTCTTCCTGAAAAAGAGTTATAATAATACTAATAAAGAAGTGCGACTTGCGTGGTTTTTATACTCCACGCTTATTTTGATGAGAGCAGGTGATTTTATGAAAAAAAATATTACGATTAATAGTGAATTCATTACTTTGGGACAATTTTTAAAACATGCAAATGTTATCAGTAGTGGTGGAATGGCAAAAGGATATTTAGCCGAACACACAATTTTAGTAGATAACGAATTAGAAAACCGCAGAGGTAAAAAACTTTATCCAGGTACGGTTGTAGAAATTCCGGATGAGGGGACATTTTTTGTTCAATCTGTTAATTCAGCAAAACAATCGACTAAGGATGAAAATTAATGTTTCTAAAAGATATTCAACTATTGAATTATCGTAATTATGAAAGTGCACAGGTTAATTTTTCTCAAGGAATCAATGTTTTTTTAGGAGAGAATGCACAAGGTAAAACGAGTTTAATGGAAGCTATCTATGTATTGGCTATGGCAAGAAGTCATCGAACAGTAAATGATAAAGAATTGATTCGATGGGAGCAAGATAACGCACGGGTAAGTGGAAGAATTCAAAAAAAGAACTCTAACTTTCCGCTAGAAATTCTGATTTCTACAAAAGGGAAAAAAGCTAAATTTAATCATTTGGAACAAAAAAAATTAAGTGCTTATATTGGTAATTTAAATGTGATTCTTTTTGCTCCGGAAGATCTTTCTTTAGTTAAAGGTTCGCCCTCTGTTCGAAGAAAATTCATAGATATGGAAATGGGGCAAATGAGCCCTATTTATTTGCACCATTTAGTCCAATATCAACGGATATTGAAGCAACGAAACCACTATCTAAAACAATTAGCCTTTCAAAAAAAACAAGATATTACGTTTTTAGATGTTTTAACAGAACAGCTAGCAGAACACGGTGCAGCTATTTTATTTGAACGGTTTTTGTTTATAACAAAACTAGGGAATTGGGCTGCACCTATTCATTACGAGATTTCTAAACAGAAAGAACGATTGGAAATTGATTACAGCTGTGCATATACGCTTTCTAATACGCAAGATAAAAAGCAAATTTACTTAGATTTACTTCAAACATATAAAGAGGGGCAAAAACGAGAATTAGATCAAGGGATCACTCTTTTTGGTCCTCATAGAGATGATTTGAAGTTTAAGGTTAATGGACGGTATGTACAAACGTATGGTTCACAAGGCCAACAAAGAACAACAGCTTTAAGTATTAAGTTAGCAGAAATTGATTTGATGAAGGAAATGACGGGCGAATATCCCCTTTTATTATTGGATGATGTCCTGTCTGAATTGGATGATGAACGCCAAACACACTTATTAAAGGCGATTCAAAATAAAGTTCAAACTTTTTTAACGACAACTAGTTTAGACGGAGTAAAAAAAGAAATGTTGGAAGCTCCCAAAGTCTTCCGTATCGAGAATGGTCATGTAGAAATGGAGAGTGAATGAGTTTGTCTGAAGAAATTAGAAGTAAAAATGATATTGCTCAAGATTATGATGCAAGTCAAATTCAAGTATTAGAAGGTTTAGAGGCCGTCCGTAAAAGACCAGGTATGTATATTGGATCAACTAGTGGAGAAGGTTTACACCACTTAGTCTGGGAAATCGTAGATAACTCAATTGATGAAGCTTTAGCTGGTTTTGCAGATGAAATCAATGTCATTGTTGAAGAAGATAACAGCATTAGTGTTAGTGATAATGGACGTGGAATTCCTGTAGATATTCAAAAGAAAACAGGTCGTCCAGCACTTGAAACAGTTTTTACAATTCTTCACGCAGGAGGAAAATTTGGTGGCGGAGGCTACAAAGTTTCTGGTGGATTACATGGTGTTGGTGGTTCTGTTGTAAATGCTCTATCTTCAAGTTTAGAGGTAAGAGTACACAAGAACGGGAAAATCTATTTCCAAGGCTACTCTAGAGGAGCTGTTTTGAATGATGTTGAAATCATTGGAGACACAGATCGTCATGGAACAACGGTACATTTCTTACCAGATACTGAAATTTTCAAAGAAACAATTGTCTACGATTACGATAGATTATCTGTTCGTGTTCGTGAATTAGCCTTCTTAAATCGTGGATTAAAAATTACTATTGAGGATAAGAGACACGAAAAACCTCAAAGACAAGAATATCACTACCAAGGTGGAATTAAGAGTTACGTTGGATTTCTGAATAAGAATAAAAATGTTTTATTTGAAGAGCCAATTTTCTTAGAAGGCGAGCAACAAGGTATTTCAGTTGAAGTGGCGTTACAATATACAGATGGATACCACTCTAATCTACTAACGTTTGCTAATAATATTCATACTTATGAAGGTGGAACACATGAGTCTGGTTTTAAGACAGCCTTGACACGTGTCATTAATGATTACGCAAAACGCAATAAATTAATAAAAGAGAATGAAGATAATTTGACCGGAGAAGATGTGCGTGAGGGGTTAACAGCTGTAGTTTCTATCAAACATCCAGATCCACAATTTGAAGGACAAACAAAAACTAAATTAGGAAATTCTGAAGCCAGAACGATTACTGATCGTCTTTTTTCTGCGCATTTTGATAAATTTTTAATGGAAAATCCTCAAACAGCAAGAAAAATAGTTGAAAAAGGTCTTTTAGCTTCGAGAGCACGTCTAGCAGCTAAACGAGCTCGTGAAGTAACGCGTAAAAAAAGTGGTTTAGAAATTAGCAATTTACCCGGTAAATTAGCAGATTGCTCTAGTAAAAATCCTGAAATCAGTGAAATATTTATTGTTGAGGGAGATTCTGCCGGAGGTTCAGCTAAACAGGGACGTTCACGCTTATTTCAAGCAATTCTACCTATACGTGGTAAAATTTTAAACGTTGAAAAAGCTACATTAGACCGTATATTAGGAAACGAAGAAATACGTGCACTCTTCACAGCTATGGGAACAGGATTTGGTGGAGATTTTGATTTATCTAAAGCTCGTTACCATAAATTGGTCATCATGACCGATGCTGACGTTGATGGCGCACACATTCGCACACTGCTATTAACTCTTTTTTACCGTTATATGCGTCCAGTCGTAGAAGCTGGATTTGTTTATATTGCGCAACCTCCTTTGTATCAAGTAAAACAAGGTAAAAAAATGGTTTACCTTGATTCTGAAGAAGAATTGGATAATTTATTAAAGGAATGGCCTCTTGCTCCAAAACCTGTTATTCAACGTTATAAAGGACTAGGAGAAATGGATGCTGAACAATTGTGGGAAACAACAATGAATCCTGAAAACAGACGTTTACTTCAAATAACTGTTGAAGATGCAATTGAAGCTGATCAAGTAATGGATATGCTTATGGGTGACAGAGTAGAACCTCGTCGCAAATTTATTGAAGATAATGCCCGTTATGTTCAAAACTTAGATATTTAAACGAGGGAGGATAATAAAGAATGGCCGAAGAATTTAAAGAAAATATTGAACATAAAAATTTAAGCCATGAAATGCGGACATCATTCCTTGATTACGCAATGAGCGTTATTGTAGCACGGGCATTACCTGATGTACGTGACGGTTTAAAACCGGTTCACCGTAGAATACTTTACGGAATGAGCGAATTAGGCGTAACACCTGACAAAGCTCATAAAAAATCAGCGCGTATTGTTGGAGATGTTATGGGTAAGTACCATCCTCATGGGGACAGTGCTATTTATGAATCAATGGTACGTATGGCACAAGATTTTAGTTACCGTTATCCTTTAGTGGATGGACATGGGAACTTTGGATCAGTAGATGGAGATGGCGCCGCAGCGATGCGTTATACCGAAGCACGAATGACTCGTATGGCTTTAGAAATGTTGCGTGATTTAAATAAGGATACAGTAGATTATCGAGATAACTATGATGGATCAGAGAGAGAGCCAGAAGTTTTGCCAGCTCGTTTTCCTAACCTTCTAGTTAACGGAGGAACAGGAATCGCGGTTGGAATGGCAACAAATATTCCGCCACATAATTTGACTGAAGTTATTTCTGCGCTGCATATTTTGATGAAGGATCCAGATGCAACAACTGCAGAATTGATGGAAGCTTTACCAGGTCCAGATTTTCCAACAGGTGGATTGGTTATGGGTAAATCAGGTATTAGGAAAGCTTATGAAACAGGTCGAGGTTCAATTACAATTCGTGCTAAAGTAGAAATTGAAATTACTAAAACGGGTAGAGAAAGAATTATTGTTCATGAGTTGCCATATATGGTAAATAAAGCACGCTTAGTAGAACGTATTGCAGATTTGGCTAGAGATAAACGTATTGAAGGAATAACCGACTTAGCGGATGAATCAGACCGTGATGGTATGCGTGTGGTTATCGATATCCGTCGCGATATGAGTGCAAGTGTTGTTTTAAATAATTTATACAAATTATCTTCTTTACAAACATCATTTGGCTTTAATATGTTGGCTATTGTTAATGGAATTCCTAAAGTGCTGAGTCTTAAAGAAATTTTAGAAGAATATTTAAAGCATCAAGAAAATATTATTCGCAGAAGAACAGCCTATGACAAGAAAAAAGCAGAAGCACGCGCTCATATTCTTGAAGGTTTGCGTATTGCATTAGATCATATAGATGAGATTATACGGATTATTCGTGGATCTAAAACTGGTGAAATTGCTAAAAATACGTTAATCGAAACATATGGTTTATCGGAGAAACAATCCCAAGCTATTTTAGATATGCGTATGGTTCGTTTGACAGGTTTAGAACGTGAGAAAATAGAGTCTGAATACAATGATTTGATAGAATTAATTGCTGATTTAACTGACATTTTAAGTAACCCAGAACGAGTTCATACTATTATTGAAACAGAACTTTTGGATTTACAAGATCGATTTGGTGATGAGCGTCGTACCGAATTACTAGTTGGAGAAGTGTTAAGTCTTGAAGATGAAGATTTAATTGAAGAAGAAGAAGTTGTTATTACATTAACTCATAACGGCTACGTTAAAAGAATTGCTAGTTCGGAGTTTAAAACTCAAAGACGTGGTGGGCGTGGTGTTCAAGGAATGGGCGTTCATGATGATGATTTTATTGAAACGCTTGTTTCTTGTTCAACTCATGATACATTGCTGTTCTTCACGAATAGTGGAAAAGTTTATCGTTCTAAAGGATACGAAATTCCGGAATATGGACGTACGGCTAAAGGTATTCCGGTTATTAACCTATTAGGAATAGATTCTGATGAAAAAATCCAAACGGTTATTAATTTAAAAAATAAAGCAGATGATGCACACTATCTTTTCTTTACTACGCGTCAGGGAACTGTTAAACGTACAAGTATATCCGCCTTTTTAAATATTCGAAGCAACGGAATCAGAGCAATTGTATTGCGTGAAGACGATGAGCTAATGAAAGTTTCAATTACTGACGGAAAACAAAATATTATCATCGGAACTCATTTAGGTTATGCAGTAAGTTTTGAAGAAACTGCCGTGCGTAATATGGGGAGAAGTGCAAGTGGTGTTCGTGGTATCCGTTTGCGTGAAGATGACTATGTTGTTGGGATGGATCTGTTAACACCTGAATCAGAGGTGTTAATCATTACTGAAAAAGGGTACGGGAAACGTACAAATGCAAGTGAATATGCTGTTAAAGGCCGTGGAGGTAAAGGAGTTAAGACTGCTAATATTACCGACAAGAACGGGAACTTAGCTGGTTTAACAACGGTCAAGGGTGAAGAGGACATCATGCTAATTACTAATGCAGGTGTTATTATCCGCTTTAGTGCCTCTAGTATTTCTCAAACTGGACGAGTTACATTAGGTGTACGCTTAATACGTGTAGGAGATAATGGTGCCGTATCAACTATGGCAAAAGTAGATGCAGAAGAGATAGATGTTGAAGAAGAAGCGAATGACCTAACGACTATTGCAACGGATAGTCAACAAGCATCGCCTAACGAAGAAACTTCTATTTCAGAACAATCCTTATTGGACGAAGAAGATAGTACTCAAGAATAATAAAAAAGAGACTTTAAACGATAAATAGCCGTTTAAAGTCTCTTTTTCTGTTTTAATAGTGTAAAAGGGTACTCGCAATAGGTGAACAGGCTTTTTTTAACAGATTAACTCTAAAACAACACAATAAAAGGTATAAATTAAATAGTAATAAAGTTATTTTAAATAAAAGTATTGATGTTTATTAGTTAATATGATATATTTACTAGACGTGAGTAATCTATATATAGATGCTCTCCTTGCTCTTTCAAATGAATGAGCCAAAGTCCATAAGGAGGTGACAGTCAAGATGAACCAAGTAACAAACTACGAAATTTTATACATTATTCGTCCAAACATTGAAGAAGCTGATAAAGCTGCTTTGATCGAACGTTTCGATACTATTTTAAAAGATAATGGTGCTGAAATCACTGAATCTAAAGACTGGTCTAAACGCCGTTTAGCTTACGAAATTAAAAAATTCCACGAAGGAATTTATCATATCGTAAAACTATCAGCAACAGACGCAGTAGCAATCAATGAATTCGATCGTCTATCTAAAATCAATGATGATATTTTACGTCATATGACTATTAAAGTAGAAGCTTAAATTTATGGTTGTTTCATGTGAAACAATTTTTGAAAGGAGCTATTATTGTGATTAATAATGTTGTTTTAGTTGGAAGATTAACTAAAGATGCGGATTTGAGATACACTTCAAATGGTGCAGCTGTCGCATCGTTTACTGTAGCGGTAAATAGACAGTTTACAAACCAAAAAGGTGAAAGAGAAGCAGATTTCATTAACTGTGTAGCTTGGAGAAAGACAGCTGAAACATTGGCTAACTTTACTCGTAAGGGATCGTTGATTGGTGTGGAAGGACGTATTCAAACACGTTCTTACGATAACCAGCAAGGACAGCGTGTTTATGTTACTGAAGTAGTCGTTGAGAATTTTTCAATGTTAGAATCTAAATCTGCTAACGACCAACGTCGTGGTTCAGATGATACTGATAACACATCGAAAACATATCAACAAAGTTCAGCTAATCAAACACAGAATAATTATTCGCAAAAATCAGCTCCTCAAAATCAAAATTCACAATATCCTGATTTTGGAAACTCTGATCCATTTGAGAAGAGTAGCCAACCAATAGATATTTCAGATGATGATTTACCGTTCTAATTTAAATTAGAAACATAAGGGAGGAATAGAAAAAATGGCTATCCAACGTAGAGGCGGACGTAAGCGCCGTAAAGTTGATTATATTGCAGCTAACCACATTGAAAATATCGATTTTAAAGATTTAGATTTATTAAAACGATTTATCTCTGAAAGAGGTAAGATTTTACCTCGTCGTGTTAGTGGCACTTCAGCTAAAAACCAACGTAAAATAACAATTGCAATCAAACGTGCACGTATCATGGGATTATTACCATTCGTCACAGCTGAATAATAGAGTTAGAAGGAATCGTGATGATATCATGGTTCTTTTTTTTATTCAAATTATTTAATTACTAAATTTCTCGAAATTGTTTCACATGAAACAATTTCGAGAAATCTAGTGCCTAGTATCCGAATAGAAAACATGGTAAAATATAAGTTGTTGCTTAAATAAAGGGACAGATTAAAAAGGAGTTAATTATGAAAAAGTTATCTATAGAAAAACTCCCGAATTTTTTGAATGATGCTAAATTTAAATGGTTTGCTGTTGTTATTGGTATATTGCAACTAGTTACAATCATATTAGGTTTTTTTGTTCATTTCATGGTCGGAACAGTTTTGTTAGTTGCTTTTATCATTACGGTTCTCTCTTTGTATTATTTGGCTAAAAGAATCAGTATAGAAACGCATAAATATATTACTGATTTATCTTACCGAATTAAAAGAGGAGAACAAGAAGCGCTTATCAAAATGCCGATCGGTATTTTATTATTTAATGAAGATTATGAAGTACAATGGACAAATCCTTATCTTCAAAGTTATTTCGGGCATCAAGAAGTATTAGGTAAAAAAATTAATGAGATAGACAGAGAACTAGCGGATGTAATTCAAAGTAGTCAATCATCCGGTTTGAGAACAGTTCACTGGGGAGATAATGTTTATCAAATTATCGTTCAGGAAGATATCCGTGTAGTGTATTTGATGGACATTACTGAATATGCACAAATTAAAGTTAAGTATGCTGATGAAAAAATAGTTATTGGAAATATCTTTGTCGATAATCACGATGAAATTGTTCAAGGAATGAATGATCGAAGTATTTCTAATTTAAATAATTTTGTTACGACAGAACTATCTAATTGGGCGAAAGAACATCATATTTATTTAAAAAGAGTAACAGAAGATCGATTTATTGTAGTGATGCATCAGTGGTCGTTAGAGAAAATAGAAGAAGATAAATTTGCTATTATTGATCGCATTCGAGAAAGAACATCTAAGCAAAATTTCCCATTAACATTAAGTATTGGATTAGCATATGACAACAATGATTTAAGTCTACTAGCTAAGCAAGCACAAATTAATCTTGACCTAGCACTAGGAAGAGGTGGAGACCAAGTTGTTGTTAAATCATCTAGTGGTGAGCCTCGTTATTATGGTGGAAAGACAAATCCAATGGAGAAGAGAACGCGTGTTCGCTCTAGGATAATTAGTCAAGCCTTGCAAGAATTAATGAAGCAAGCTGATCAAATTTTCATTATGGGTCATAGCTATCCGGATATGGATGCTATAGGTTCTGCTCTAGGCGTGCGAAGAATTGCTGAAATGAATAATAAGGAAGCATGGATTATAATAGATCCAGATAACTTAAGTAAGGACATTACTCAACTGGTTGAAGAAGTAGAAAAAGATAACTCTATTAGTCGATATATTATTACACCTCAAACGGCTGAAGAAATGGTTACTTCTAACACCTTATTGGTCATGGTAGATCATCATCGACCATCATTGTCAATAGCACCTAAATTGGTTAATCACATTAATAATATTGTGGTTATTGATCATCATCGAAGAAGTGAAGAGTTTCCAGAAAAACCAGTCCTAGTGTACATCGAACCTTATGCTTCTTCAACAGCTGAGCTAGTAACAGAATTGTTTGAATACCAACCAAATGAAGCGGATTCGATTAATAAAATTGAAGCGACGGCTATGTTAGGCGGTATTATAGTCGATACTAAAAGTTTTTCTTTGCGAACAGGTTCACGTACATTTGATGCGGCTAGTTATTTAAGGTCTTGTGGAGCGGATGCTGTTTTAATTCAGCGGTTATTAAAAGAAGATAAAGATACCTATTTGCTTCGTAGTCATTTGATTAAAACAATTGAATTTATTAGTGAAAAAATGGCAGTAGTTGTTGGCGAAGAAGATAAGAGTTATGATACAGTAGTAGCTGCGCAAACAGCAGATACTATGTTAGGTATGACTGGTGTTGATGCAGCCTTTGTTATAACGAAGCGACTAGACGGAAAAGTGGGTATTAGCGCACGAAGTTTGGGTGAAATCAACGTTCAAATTATTATGGAAAAACTCGGTGGTGGTGGTCATTTATCTAACGCAGCCACTCAAATAGAAAATTGTACAGTTCTACAAGCAAAAGAAAAATTATGTATGGTAGTAGCCAACCAAGATGAGGAGGAATAAATATGAAAGTTATTTTATTAGAAGATGTAAAAGGTAAAGGTAAAAAAGGTGAAGTTAAAAACGTAGCAGATGGATATGCACATAACTTCTTAATTAAAAATGGTTTAGCTAAAGAAGCAACTACAGGTAGTTTGAGTGAACTAAAAGGAAAAATACATGCTGAAGAAAAACAACAAGAAGAAATTAAACAAGAAGCGCAAAAAGTAAAAGAATTATTAGAACAAGAATCGAATGCGTTAGTAATCAAATCTAAAGCAGCTGAAGATGGACGGTTATTCGGATCAATTACAACTAAACAAATTTCTGCAGCAGCTCAGAAACAATTGGGTATAAAATTAGATAAACGTAAAATAGAATTAAATGTACCAATACGTACAGTTACTTCTATGAAGGTAGATGTTAAAGTTCATCCTGAAGTAGTTGCAACTCTAACAGTAAACGTATTACCAGAATAATAAATTATACTAAAAATGTTTAATCAGAGACAATACTGATTAAACATTTTTTAATAGAATGCACAAAATAGAACGTTTGTTCGCTTTTTTTGATTGTATTTATTGTAGTACTAAGGTAAAATAAGAAAATAATCCATAAAAAGTAAGATAAGAAGTAGTGCTGTTGAAAGGAAGATTAAAATTGGCAAATGAAGCTTTTCAGGACCGCTTACCACCTCAGAGTATCGAAGCTGAACAAGCTGTATTAGGCTCTGTTTTCTTAGATCCGGATACAGTCGTAGGGGCATTAGAATTTATAGAATCAAAAGATTTTTACAGACGGGGACACCAACTTATTTTTCAAGTAATGTTGGATTTAAATAATAACAATGAAGCTATTGATATTGTAACCATTACGAATGCATTGGAGTCTAAAAATCAGCTAGAAGATGTTGGTGGGATGGCTTACTTAGCTGATTTAGCAATGATTGTTCCAACGGCTGCAAATATGGAGCATTACGCTAAAATTGTTGAACAAAAATCTATTTTAAGAAATTTAATTCGAACAGCCACAGAAATTGTTGCAAAGGGATATGACGAAGGAGACGAGCTTGCGTCAATTTTAGATGAGGCTGAGCGAAGTATACTAGAAGTTTCTGAGAAGCGTAGCAGGAGCGGTTTTTTGTCTATATCAGAAGTGCTGAATACTTCTATTGCACGAATTGATGAATTGTATCAAAATGATGAAGAAATTACAGGTTTGCCAACAGGCTATAAAGCTTTAGATAAAATGACAGCTGGACTCCAAAAAGAAGAACTGATTATTCTAGCTGCTAGACCTGCGGTTGGTAAAACGGCCTTTGCTCTAAATATTGCGCAAAATGTCGGAACAAAGACAGATAAAACAGTGGCTATTTTTAGTTTAGAGATGGGAGCAGAGTCGCTCGTAAACCGTATGCTTTGTGCGGAAGGAAGCATCGATGCTAGTAATTTACGTACGGGTAATCTTTCTGAAGAGGAATGGCAAAATTTAATTGTAGCGATGGGTAGTTTATCAAAAGCAAGTATTTATATAGATGATACACCTGGAATTAGAGTTGCTGAAATTAGAGCTAAATGTCGCCGTTTGAAACAAGAAAAAGGCGAGTTAGGATTAATTTTAATAGATTATTTACAGTTAATTGAAGGAACTGGAAAAGAAAGTCGTCAACAAGAAGTTTCTGAAATTTCACGACAATTAAAAAAATTAGCTAAAGAACTAGACGTACCTGTTATGGCATTATCTCAATTATCACGTGGGGTGGAGCAGAGACAGGATAAACGACCAGTACTAAGTGATATTCGGGAATCTGGTTCTATTGAGCAAGATGCTGATATTGTTGCTTTTCTTTATCGAGATGATTATTATGATCGAGAAGAAGGCGATGAAGACGAAGACTCAGATATGGCTGGACAAGAAAATATTATAGAAGTTATCATTGAAAAAAATAGAAGTGGTGCACGCGGAACAGTTAAATTATTGTTTATTAAGGAATACAATAAATTTTCATCACTATCCTATTTTCCAGAAGATATTCCTCAAAGATAAAAATAAAGTTAAAAACGAGAACGTTCGTTTTTAACTTTATTTTTTATTGGAAACAAATTTATTAATCGGTTTTCAGTTAAATAAACTTTAGTTATTTAACTATCATTCGTGTTTTTGTTGAATTTATAAAAATAAACTGATAAACTAGCTTAGTACTTTAATAAATCTAATAATAGATGAGGTGTTTTGATGTCTTCAGTAGTAGTAGTCGGCACGCAATGGGGCGATGAGGGAAAAGGAAAAATCACAGATTTTTTAAGTGAAAACGCAGAAATTATTGCACGTTATCAAGGTGGCGATAATGCTGGACATACGATTAAGTTTGATGGGAAAACCTATAAGCTTCATTTGATTCCATCAGGTATATTTGCTTCTAAAAAGATAAGTGTTATTGGAAATGGTGTTGTAATTAATCCTAAAGCTCTTATCAAGGAACTTTCGTATTTGCATGAAAATGGAATAAGTACAGATAACCTACGCATTTCTGATCGTGCACATGTTATTTTGCCCTATCATATTCAATTAGATCAATTACAAGAAAACTCAAAAGGCGACCAGAAAATTGGAACAACTATTAAAGGAATAGGACCTGCGTATATGGATAAAGCTGCTAGAGTAGGTATAAGAATAGCTGATTTACTAGATAAAGAAATTTTTGAAGAACGATTACGTAGTAATTTAGAAGAAAAAAATAAATTATTTACAAAAATGTATGATTCAAGACCAATTGAATTTTCAACTGTTTTTGAAGAATACTATCAATATGGACAAGAAATAAAGCAGTATGTATGTGATACATCAGTTGTTTTAAATGATGCTTTAGATGCTAATAAACGTGTATTATTTGAAGGTGCTCAGGGAGTAATGCTTGATATTGATCAGGGAACCTATCCTTTTGTAACCTCCTCCAATCCTGTTGCAGGAGGAGTAACTATTGGAAGTGGTGTAGGTCCTTCTAAAATAGATAAAGTTGTTGGCGTGTGCAAAGCGTATACTTCTCGTGTCGGGGATGGTCCCTTTCCTACAGAGCTAGAAGACGAGACAGGTCAACGTATTCGTGATATTGGAAAAGAGTATGGAACGACAACAGGGCGTCCACGCCGTATTGGATGGCTTGATACTGTAGTCATGCGTCATTCAAAAAGGGTTTCAGGAATTACGAATCTTTCATTAAATTCAATTGACGTCTTAAGTGGATTAAAGACAATCAAAATATGTACCGCTTATGAACGAAATGGAGAGCATATCTTGCATTATCCAGCAAGTTTGAAAGAGTTATCAGAATGTAAACCAGTCTATGAAGAACTTCCGGGATGGGATGAAGATATTACTAAATGTAAAACGCTAAAAGAACTTCCAGAGCAAGCACAAAACTATATTAGACATGTGTCTGAATTAGTAGAAGTTCCTATTTTAACTTTCTCAGTAGGTCCAGATCGTGAACAAACAAATGTACTAGAAGATATTTGGTCAGGACTATAACTTTTTGCAAATAGAAAAAGAAAACCCATTCGCTTGTAATGAGCAGATGGGTTTTTCGGCCTTACATAAGGCAAAAGGTTCAAGGAAAAAACAGGAGTCAAAAAAATAGGCTGGGGGCAGATTGTGCCGTAGCCTATTTTGTTTCTCTCACAAGTATATTTACGTAAAGGGAGCTCAAGAAGGCGTTAAATTACTATTCAGGCAAAGGCAAAGGCAATGAAAAGAAAGTTGAATAGGGTCATAAAAAATAAAGTACAGTATTAACATTAAAATGCTTGAAGAGAAATAAAAGAAAATGTGGAGTATACATAAGGCCCTTACAAAACTTACGGAAGTTCATTCTTGAAAAATGAAGGATTATCAAAATACTTAATACCTCATCAACCTATCTTTTGTAACCCGTTCGTCAAGTCTAAATCCCGAAATCAGGTGATATATGAGAGGTCGAGAGTTAGCCATGCACTTCTACTTGATTTAATAACTCGTTCGATGTTTAACTGATTTATACATCTCTACGTCCAGAATTTGAGAGGAATGTTAAGAATTTTAGAGAATAAAGAGCACAAAGTCCGACGATAACATAAACTATTTTAGAAAGGATAGCTGTTTTTCCACCTAAAATAGCAGCCACAAAATCAAATTCAAAAAGACCAATGAGCAACCAATTTAGACCGCCAACAATTAAGATACCTAAGATAACCTTATCTAAGGGTTTCATTATATCTCCCCCTCCTCCTATATAGTTTCACTATAAATCACTTTTTTGAGAGCGTCTAATAATAAGACTTCATTTATATTGCTTAAAAATTGCTAAAATTCTCTTTAAGCTTTATTATTTAGCCTAAGGAAAAAATAGAAGTATTAAAGGAGATGAGATGATGAAAAATGGCGTTATGATGCAATACTTTGAGTGGTTTGTAGCAGATGATGGCAAACATTGGAATCGCTTGAAGGAAGACGCAAAACATTTGAGTGAAATAGGAGTGACAAGTGTTTGGATTCCTCCTTGTTTTAAGGCAACAGGGAATAATGATGTTGGTTATGGTATTTATGATTTGTATGATCTTGGAGAATTTAAACAAAAAGAAGATGTACGAACTAAGTATGGAACAAAAGAAGAATTAAAGTCTGCAATTGATGAGTTGCATAAATACAACATTCAAGTTTATGCAGATATTGTCTTGAATCATAAAGCTGGAGCAGATGAAACAGAAAAATTTTTAGTTAAAGAAGTTGACCCTAACGATCGCAATAAAACGATTAGTGAGGCCTATGAAATTGAAGGATGGACTAAATTTACATATCCTGGTAGGCAAGACGCTTATTCTCAATTTAAATGGTCATGGGAACACTTTACAGGAATTGATTTCAATCAAGCTAATGAAAAAAAGGCCATTTATCGTATTGAAGGAAAAGATAAAGGATGGGCAGATGACAACAAGGTAAATAACGAAAATGGAAATTACGATTACTTAATGTATGCTGATGTTGATTACAATCATCCAGATGTCATTAAAGAAACTAAAAATTGGGCAGAATGGTTTGTTAATGAAACGGGAGTAGATGGATTTAGATTGGATGCCATTAAGCATATTAATGAAGAATTTATTTTTGATTTAATTAAGACCATGCGTGAAAAATTTGGAGATGATTTTTTTGTAGTTGGAGAATATTGGGGAAATACTTACAATGAAATGGAAGAGTATTTACAGGCTGGAGATTTCGTACTCGACTTAGTTGATGTGAGTCTACATACTAAGTTTGAGGAAGCATCAAAAAACGGAGAAGAGTATGATTTACGTCAATTATTTAGTGATACATTGATGGAAAAAAATGACTCCCATTCAGTTACTTTTGTTGATAATCATGACTCACAACCGGGTCAATCATTGGAATCATTTGTAGAGCCTTGGTTCAAACCGATGGCATATGGCTCAATTTTGCTACGAGAAAAAGGATATCCCTGTCTTTTTTATGGTGATTATTATGGCATTCAAGGAGATCATCCGATAGAGTCTCAAAGAAAAATAATGGATCAACTTCTTTACATTCGAGCTAACTATGCATACGGTGAACAAGTTGATTATTTGGATCATTCAAATTGTATTGGTTGGACTCGACTAGGTAATGAGACGTATCCAAATGGGTGTGCGGTCGTTTTATCTAATGCAAAAGAAGGTTATAAAGATATGTATCTGGGCGAAGTACATTCTGGAGAAACATTTGTAGATTATCTGGAAAACAGTCAAGAATTGATAACAATTGATGAAAATGGATGGGGGCATTTCTTAGTTAATGCTGGCTCAATTTCTGTTTGGATTAAGAAAAATAATGATTAGAAAAAAAGTTCTAGCTGCATTTTTGCAGCTAGAACTTTTTTATAGATTAAATTTGACCACGACGATCTTCAATTTTTATATCATTATGAGAATCTAAGTCTTCTAACGGTGGGTATTCTTGGTTTATAGCGTCTGTTTCATCAAAGAGATTCATGGGATCAAGTTCGATAGTTGATTCCTCTGATAAATTTGCAGTAGCATTTAAATCGTCTTCCATACTTGCTATAGTATCGGCTAAGTTTTCATTATCATAATAAATTTCTTCTTCAACTTCTTGATAAGCAACTTTTACCTCATCTGCTAACTCATTTACTTTATCCATTGCTTGATTCTTCATAGATAAAGCTTCTTCCTTTAAGTCGTTACGTAACTCTCGACCAGATTTTGGAGCAAATAATAAAGCTGTAATAGCTGCTGCAGCTCCGACAAATAAGGTGCCCATAAAATTATTTTTTGACATAGTTATAATCTCCTTTAGTTAAATTAATTTATAATGCAATCATTTTAAGCCATTTTTTGTTTTTTAACTAATTTTTGAATTGTTTTTTTTACAGTAGAGATAGAAAGCGTGCGTTGATTAGATTGTTTATTTGAAAAATTAAAAAAACCTGAAAAGAAATGTTCAAAAGATTTCTTCAACTCATCTAAAGCATTTTGAAAATCCGTTGTTGTTTCTGAAAAATAATCAATGTTTTTCATTTTATGATTTATTTTTACAGATATTCCATCAACTCTATTTGTTATATTCTCTATTTTAGATTTAATGGCATTTGTATCATTGGTAAAGAATTCAATTTTATCTTGTGCAACAGCGGTTGTTCTATTGATTTCTTTAATCAAGTGAGCAGCTTTTTTTAAAACAGTCAAACCGAACACGCCTAAGACAATTAAAGCCAAAACAACAATGATTAGTGCTATAATTCCACCAGACATCTATTTTTCGCGCTCCTTTCTATTCTTAAAGATCATTTATGTCTTTAGATTACCATTAAATATACAATTATCCAAACAATATGTAATCGGATACTGCAGTCTGAGCTTTCCTTTATTCATTTATGACTAACTGAGATTAAATAAGTAGATTTCTTTGAATATATAGTCAAATGGCGTTTTATCCGTTACAATAAAGGGTACACGAATAACAAATAAGAAGCCGATTGAATAAAAAGATACGAAGTCATTGGGGGATGATTAAAGTGAGTATGTTATCAAATGAATCAGGACAAAGAAGTAATGTGGAAGACGTTATAAAGATGGAATTATATTCTGTAACAGATGGGAAAATTATTTCAATTGAAGACGTAAAGGATCCCGTATTCTCAGAAAAAATGATGGGTGACGGTTTTGCAGTAGAACCCACATCAGAAATCGTATTAGCGCCAGTGAGCGGCAGACTATTTCAAGTTGCAGATGCACTGCATGCATATGGAATTGTTACAGATAAAGGAATTGAGGTACTGGTCCATATTGGTTTAGATACAGTGACATTAAGAGGCGAAGGATTCACAAGCTCTTTAAAAGAGGGAATGTTAGTTAAAAAAGGCGATCCTTTGGCAACTGTAGATTTTGATTATCTTATTGAGCAAGAGAAAAAATTAACAATTTCAGTAGTGATTATTAATGGCTGTAGTGAAGCCTATCGATATGAGTTAAATAAAGAATCGGCTGCGGTAGCTGGAGAGACAATTGCGCTAACGGTCTATAAAAAAACTGGGAAATAAGAATTAAAGTCTACTTTAAGAAGAAAAAGATAAATAGTTTTAATAAAGAAAGCGGATACTACTTTGTTTTGCACTTACCTAACGTGTTGGGTATAATGAAGGATAGAGTAGGTTTATTTTATCTTCTTACCTGAAAGATTAAAACTCCAAGGAGGGTTTATTATAATGAAGAAAATTTTAGTAGTTGACGATGAAAAACCAATCTCAGATATTGTAAAATTTAATTTAATAAAAGAAGGATATGAAGTCTTCACTGCTTATGATGGTGAAGAAGCTTTAGAACAAGTAAAAGAAGTTGAGCCAGATTTAATTATTTTAGATTTGATGTTACCTAAAATTGATGGACTTGAAGTTTGTCGAGAAATAAGAAAAACTCACGATATGCCAATCATCATGGTAACAGCAAAAGATTCAGAAATTGACAAAGTTTTGGGATTAGAGTTAGGTGCAGATGATTATGTAACTAAACCCTTTTCAAACCGTGAGCTAGTTGCACGTGTAAAAGCAAATTTAAGAAGACACAGTAACGCTAAAGCTGTTGTTCCTGAAGAAGAAGAAACTAATGATATCGAAGTCGGAGCGTTGACGGTACATCCAGATGCCTATATTGTTTCAAAAAGAGGAGAAACAATAGAACTAACTCATAGAGAATTTGAATTGCTACACTACTTGGCTAAACACCTAGGTCAAGTAATGACAAGAGAACATTTATTGCAAACAGTATGGGGATACGATTATTTTGGTGATGTTAGGACTGTAGATGTAACGGTAAGAAGATTAAGAGAAAAGATTGAAGACAGCCCTAGTCATCCAACTTGGTTAGTTACTAGGCGCGGGGTTGGGTACTACTTAAGAAATCCTGAACAGGAGTAGAATCTCATGAAAAAGAAAATTGGATTTTTTCAGTCAATCGATTTTAAAATTGTATTTGTTTTTATTGTTTTATTATTGGTTGCATTGGAATTAATAGGTGCTTATTTTGTTAAGCAACTAGAAACAAAATTAATTGATAATTTCCAAGAAGAAAGGCGTCTTCAAGTAGGATTTTTAGATAATACTCTTCAACCCTTATTGAAAGATAGCGAAAATCCTAACTTGAATGAAGAAATTAGTCGACTCTTAACAGATTTTTCTGGAAATGGAGTATTAGAAGCTCAAGTAATTAATCCTAAGCATCAAATTATAGGCACGAGTGACAGTACAAACCAAACAATTGTTGGCGAGAACTCTAATGACCGTGATGTTCATCAAGCTTTGTTATTAAGTAATAAAATAACAAACCAATATAAAGACCAAGTAACCAACGACCGAATCTGGAAGTTGGTTTCTCCTATTATTGCTAATGATGGATCTAACAAGGTACTAGGCGTTATCTCTTTAAAAACAAACATTGAAACAGTTTATCAACAAATCGAAGAAATTACCTTTCTTTTTTTAAACGCATCTTTAATTTCAATGGGATTAACTGTCCTTTTAGCGTTATTTATCTCAAGAGCGATTACTAAACCTATTACAGAAATGACAAATCAAACGATTCAAATGACCGGTGGAAACTATTCAGGACAAGTAAAAATTTATGGAGAAGATGAATTAGGTCAGCTTTCACTAGCTATTAATGATCTTTCTATAAAGGTTGAAGATGCACAAGAGTCCACAGAAGCCGAAAGAAGAAGATTAAATAGTGTCTTAACACATATGACTGATGGCGTAATTGCGACAGACAGAAGAGGGAAAATCATTATTATCAATGAAATGGCACTTGAGATGCTGAACACCTCACAACAAGATGCAGTAGGGCAATCCATTCTAAAAATCTTAAAAAAAGAAAATGAGTTTACTCTACGTAACTTATTGAAAAATGATCAGGAGTTAACTTTTGATTTTTCAACTCCTGAAACGCCATTAATTTTGCAAGCTGGTTTTTCTCTGATACAAAGAGAAACAGGTTTTATTAGTGGAATTGTTTGTGTATTGCACGATGTTACGGAACAAGAAAAAATTGAACGAGAGCGTAGAGATTTTGTTTCGAATGTTTCGCATGAACTTCGTACGCCTTTAACAAGTATGAGAAGCTACCTAGAAGCATTGATCGATGGTGCGTGGCAAGATCCTGAAATCGCTCCGAAATTTCTACAAGTTACACAAGAAGAAACGGACCGTATGATCCGTATGATTACTGATTTACTCAATTTATCAAGAATGGATGCTGGAGATAGCACCCTTGATTTGGAGTATGTTAATATTAATCGATTGTTTAATCATGTTTTAGATAGATTTGATATGATGATTCAAACAGCAGGCCAGTTTGATAAAAAATATACAATTAAACGAGAAATAACTAACCGCCAAATTTGGATGGAATTGGATACAGATAAAATAATACAAGTATTCGATAATATTATGAACAATGCGCTTAAGTATTCACCTGAGGGTAGTGTGATCAATTGTAGCTTAAAAGAAACACACGATAATGTAGTGATTAGCATTACAGATAAAGGAATGGGTATACCTAAAAAAGATTTGCCACATATTTTTGATCGCTTTTACCGTGTCGATAAAGCACGAGCACGTTCAATGGGTGGTACGGGTCTAGGGTTGGCTATTTCAAAAGAAGCAATTGAAAGACATAATGGTAAAATATGGGTCAACAGTAAGGAGGGCGAAGGCACAACGTTTTATATACTATTGCCTTACGTCCCTTATGAGGAGGATGATTGGGAATGAAGTGGACTAGTTTAATTCGACCTTTGTTAATCGTTTTAATCCTTCTCAGTCTTGTATTAATGTGGGCTATTTGGACAGGACCGAATCAGTACGATGTTCAACCTAGAAACGAACAAAAAGCACTCTCTTCTGTGACGGTAAAACGACAATTTGCTCGTGTATTTGGACCGTCACAAATCGTTTTGCATGAATCGGGAAAAGCTAGAATGACATTGAAAAAAGATGTTTTAATTGCATCGAATAAAATTTTTAGCGAAATTGAATTAGATGAACTAGCAGAACCGATTAATTTTTCTAGCGAGGATTACTATAAGGAATTAAATCAATCAGATAATAAAATTGAATGGCTTTATTCAAAAGGGATTCCTTTTGATGTGTTAGACAATTTATTTACTAATTTATCAGATGAATACCGAGAAAAGACCTTTGATCGTATTTATTTATCTGAAACAAATCCTAGTACGATTTTCTTTTACGATACTACTGAGAAGTTGCTCTATACCAGTAAAATAGAAAATATAGACCAAAAGCAGTTAGTATCAACTGTTCATAAAAAAGGAATTCCTTATCAGTTTGTAGAAATTAAAGAAGTTGGAGATAACTATATTTATTTACCTATTGGTGAAATAGAATTATCTTGTCTGACTTATATGGTAGAGAAACAACCGAATAGTTTATTTATTGAACGATTATTTGATGATACTTCAGAAGTACGTGAAAAAAGAAGCGAAAAATCGGTGCAATATATTGATTTTATTAGTGAAATGAGAATAAATGAAGAGACGAATATCTTAAATTATTATCGAAATCGGTCATCATCAGACTTGATGCCTCTGACTAAGACTTTATTGGTTTCATTCAAAGAATTAATGCTCTATGAAAACTGGTCAGATGACATTCATTTTTTTGATTATAATGAACAAAATAATGAAGTCACATATCGACGTTACATTGAGGGATTTCCTGTGTTTAGTTCAATCGGATACGGTGCAACGAGTTTAACAGTCGTGGAAGAGGGAATGTCTAGATTACAGGTTCCTATGGTTATTGCTCAAACACCTATTTCGGATCAAGAAAATAAGAAAACGTTAGTGAGTGGAGAAGAACTTCTAAGAGAATTAACCGAAAAAAATTATTCGATGGAAACAATTGACGATATTAAGATCGGTTATACATGGACGAATAATCCTGAATCTGATCGTGTGATAAACTTAGAGCCAAATTGGTATATTTATACCGAAGGAAATTGGATAAGTGTTCAAGATCTTGATGAGAATGGGGGAGATTAGACAATGGACTTTAGACGAATTGAGATTATCTTTGTCATAACCTTCATTGCTCTCAATATTTTTCTATTGACTACTTATCTTGACAAAAATTATAATAATTTTTCATCGGAAAATTCTAATACAAAAGTTAATATTGCAGATGAAATGGCAAAGTCAAATATTGAGTTGCCTACTTTTCAAAACGAAATAAACAAGGTTCCTTATGTTCAAGCAGATGCCAATGATTTGTTGCTTAAAAACTACTCTAAGCTAAATAATCAAAGAGGTTCCATTGGAGAAAATGGTTTTGTCTATAAAAGTACTTTATCTGAACCGCTTCAGTTAACCGAAGAAAAAGAATTTGTAGCTAAAGATATTGATAAATTAATTGCTTTTATTGAAAGCAATCAGGTTTTATTTGGTAAAGAGTATCAATTTTTTCGATATATAACGAAGAGTCAGCAAGTTGTGTTTACTCAAATTGCGAATAACATACCGATTGCAGACGGAACATCAGAAGTTGTTTTCCAATTAGATAATTCAAAAAGAGTGATTTCTTATGAGCAAAGCTATGCAGGACCAGTAACGGTTCAAGGTGAAAGTCGTGTGTTAATAACGGATAAGAATGCTGTAGATATTTTGTATCAAAACAATGAATTATCTGCTGATACAATTATTAAGAAACCAACATTAAGTTACTATCGAACGTTAAATCTAGAAGAGTTAAGTATGTATGCTCCAGCTTGGTTTATTGAAATAGAATCAAGTACGGATACACAGGTTAAGCGTGTCGATGCAATTAGTGGAACGGTACTAAAAGTTCAGACTCTTGAACAACCTCAATCAGTCACAAAAAGTAGACTAAAACCACCTGCAGAACAAGATTCGGCTACTTTAAGTTCGAATAGGGAATAAATAAAAATCAAAGATATTAGGAGCCTCTAATTTCTTTGATTTTTTTAGTTAAAAACGGTCGTTAACTACTAGAGTGCTAGATATTTCAGCTAATTTGATATAAACTAGATGAGATGAACGAGGAGGATTTATTAAGATGTTAATGAACCAAAACCAAGGATTGAAGGTTAGTATTCTGGCTAGTGGAAGTTCTGGGAATGTTACCTATGTTGAATCTGAGAAGAAAAGAATATTAGTGGATAGTGGTTTGAGTGGTAAAAAAATTATAGAATTATTAAAAAAAATAGATCGAGATGCAGCAGATTTAGATGCTATCTTAGTAACACATGAACATCGAGACCACGTTCATGGTGTAGGAGTTCTTGCAAGGAAATATCACCTAGATGTGTATGCGAATGAAAAAACATGGCAGGCGATGTCCCCAATTATTGGAGACATTAAGAATGAGCAAAAATATATTTTTGAAATGGGTAAAACACTAACTATTGGCGATATTGATATAGAAAGTTTCGGCGTTTCCCATGATGCAATTGCGCCACAATTCTATAGTTTTCATAAAAATGATAAACGATTTGTTATGTTAACCGATACCGGTTATGTTAGTGACCGAATGCGTGGCATCTTATCCAATGCGGATGCTTATTTATTCGAGAGTAATCATGATTTGCAGATGTTGCGTATGGGAGGCTATCCTTGGCATTTAAAGCAGCGTATTTTGGGAGATAAAGGGCATTTATCTAATGAAGATGGTGCGTTAGCACTAGCCGAAATGATTGGTGACAGAACAAAGCGTATTTATCTAGGACATTTAAGTAAAGATAATAATATAAAAGAATTAGCTCATATGACAGCAGAAGATATTTTAAGAGAAAATGATTTAGATGTTGGAGGAGCGTTCTCTGTATACGATACAGATCCTAGTGAACCAAGTTCGTTATTTAGTGTATAATTTAATAAATTAATTCTAGGAACGAAAATGTTTCTAGATTTTTTTTTGAAAAAAGTTACTTTAGTAGTCATATGAAAAGAATAAAGGTAAGATAAAAGTAGTAAATGTTAAAAGAAAAAAGACGTTTAATGAGTTAAATTTCTTATTTAAGTCCATAATTATTCATAAAAAATTCATAAAATAACGATAAAATTAGAACATAAATAAGTATGAGAGGTGAGGAAAAATGAAACAAAATAATGATCCTATTAAAGATGTAACTCCTAAAAAAAATAAATCATTTAAATCTGCCATCTTAGGAGGGCTAGTTGGTGGTTTAGTCGTTGGTCTGTTAGGTGGTGGTTACCTCTACGCTACTGAAGAGCTGGATTTAGGAGACTCCTCAACACAAGAATCTGGGTTAATAGATAGCAACGGAAAAGTAACGACAACGGATGTTAGTGTAAATGTTACTTCGAAAGTAACGGATGCAGTAAAAAAAGTTGAAGATTCAGTAGTTTCCGTGATAAATATGAAAGAGCAAAGCTTAGAAGGATTTGGTGGTGTCTTTGGTTCAGAAACAACAGACTCGTCAGCAGAATCTAATTTACAAACGATAGGAGAAGGAAGTGGAGTCATCTATAAAATAGATGGCGATAAAGCTTACATTGTAACGAATAATCATGTTATTGAGGATTCTGATGCAATAGAAATTCTATTAAAAGACGGAACAAAGATTAAAGCTGAAGTAATTGGGACTGATGTATGGACTGATTTAGCCGTATTATCTATTCCATCTGATAATATAAAAAAAGCAGCAACCTTTGGTAATTCCGATAGTATAGAAGTAGGTGAACCAGCAATAGCAATAGGATCTCCTCTAGGAACGAATTTTGCTTCTTCTGTTACTCAAGGTATTGTTTCAGCAAAAAACAGAACAGTAGAAACAGATATTGATGGAGATAGCATAGTAGATTGGGAAATGACAGTCATACAAACTGATGCTGCCATTAATCCTGGAAACTCAGGTGGTGCTTTAATTAATATCGCAGGACAAGTTATTGGAATCAACTCTATGAAAATCTCATCAGATACTGTTGAGGGGTTAGGTTTCGCTATTCCAAGTAACGATGTTGTCGATATTATCAATCAATTAGAAACAGATGGAAAAGTTGTCCGTCCAGTTTTAGGTATCAGCTTATTAGATATTTCTCAAATATCCGAACAACAACAAGAAAGTGTTTTGAAATTGCCTAAAGAAGTGACGTCAGGGGTTGTCGTAGGGCAAGTTCAAGCTGGTTCTGCTGCAGAAAAAGGCGGATTACAAAAATACGACGTTATTGTAAAATTTAATGGTGAAGATGTTAAAAATACAATTTCTTTACGCAAAGGAATCTATAAATCAGAGTTAGGTAAAGAAGTAGAGATAGAGTATTACCGTAATGGAAAATTAGAAAAGACAACGATAACGATGACGACTTCTGAGACAATTTCTTAAGAATTAGCATAAAAATAAAGCTCATTGCCAATCTTGGCAGTGAGCTTTATTTAGTTAAAAAATTAGAATAATGTATTTTTTTTATTATTTTGTGGATAACAAAAACAAAAAAGTTTTGGACATTGTGTATAAGTGCTGTAAAATAGAGAATGAAAGAAGTTGTGGGATATGAAGTTATCCACAAAATGAAAGGAGTGCTGTGGATGGATGAAATAAAAGCCTGTCAGGAACATATAGAAGAAGCTCTAGATGACGCTGTTTATGGAGGTTTTGAGATGCCGATTTTAAAGGCTTTTTCTCCTGTGGATAAAGAAGTCTATAAGTGTGCTTATTGTGAGAAGCTACCTATATATGTGGTAGAGAACGAACATTCGCATACCATATGAAGTGTTCAAGTTATGAACATGTGTATAACTTTTGTGTATAACTAATTTAAAAAGGTGGATAACTTTGAATATTAAAATTATAACAGTTGGTAAATTAAAAGAGAAATATTTAAAAATGGGTATAGCTGAGTATGCTAAGAGATTAGGTGCTTATTGCAAAATGGAGTTAATTGAAGTGCCAGATGAGAAAGCTCCAGAAAAATTAAGTGAAGCAGAGATGATTCAGGTAAAAGAAAAAGAAGGAGAACGTATTTTAGCTAAAATTCCTGATCAAGCCTATGTATTTGCTTTAGCTATTGAAGGCAATCAACGAACATCGGAAAAATTTTCAAAAGAAATTGAGCAATTGGGTATTCAAGGTAAAAGTAACCTTGTATTTGTTATTGGTGGGTCATTAGGGCTGAGTGAGGCAGTTATGAAAAGAAGCAATACAAAGATTTCTTTTGGAAAGATGACTCTTCCACATCAATTAATGAGATTAGTATTGATTGAACAAATCTATCGTAGTTTTCGGATAATGAAGAATGAACCGTACCACAAGTAAATGAGGTTTTTCTCAGAAAGTAATTGTTTTAATTTTTTGATAAGTACTATATTTGAACTAAAGACAGTTAAAAATTGAAGGAAAAAAGTAAGCCTATTGGTTATTATCAATAGGCTTACTTTAAAATAGTTGAAAAAATTATTTTGCTCGCTTTACTTCAATGCGATAGCCATCAGGGTCTGTCACAAAGAAATAGGTTGGTGTACCACCTGAAAGTCCTCTTAACTCGCCTGTTTCATAAGTCGAAGCTGTACAAATTTCATGCATTTTTTCTAAATCACTGACAGTCACACCTAAATGACTGAAACCATTACCTACATCATATGGCTCAGCATCGTAATTGTAAGTGAGTTCGATTTGTACAGACGAACCGGGAGAATTCAGATAAACTAAATCAAATTTATTTTCAGGAAATTCTCTGCGGCTGGCAACTTCAAAATTGAATAGATTAGTATAGAAGTCTAAAGTAGCATCAATATCTCTGATACGTAGGCAAATCTCAACAAGTTCTTGTTTCATAATATCATCCTCCAATAATTTCTTATCTTTATTCTAGCATGAATAGGTTACATACGCATTTTTTTGACGAATATTATCTTCCCTATTGCTTTCTATTAGATCAATAGATAAAAGCATAGATTTTAAACTATTTATAGGGATATTCATGGAAAAAAAGTATTGGATAAGTAAATTAAGGACAACAATTTTATCTACATTCATTTCTCAAAGTGAGTGAATAAGCTGAATTTTTGGAATGTTGGTTTATAAGTAGTATGATGGGAGTACTAATAATTATTATGAGGAGTGTTATAATGACGGCATATGAATTACCAAAAGTATGGAAGTGGGAAGAAGAGAATTCAAAAAAAGGTGGCAATCGACCAACTGCGGGCAGTCGTTTTGAACAAAAATTACCGGTTGGAGAGGCTCCATTCCAACTTTATTCACTAGGAACACCGAATGGCATTAAAGTTGCAATTATGTTCGAAGAGCTAAAGGAACTAAATATCGTTGGTGCAGAATATGATTTATACGCTATTAATATTGGAGAAGCAGATCAATTTGGCTCAGATTTCGTAGAAATTAATCCTAACTCTAAAATTCCAGCTCTTGTGGATCAAAGTCAAAATCCTCGTCTAGAAATTTTTGAATCGGGCTCGATTCTTCTTTATTTAGCTGAGAAATTTGATCAATTGATTCCAACAGACATTCATGGTCGAACTGAAACTCTTAATTGGCTATTCTGGCAAATGGGTGCAGGTCCTTATGTGGGTGGAGGCTTTGGTCACTTTTTTGCTTATGCTCCAGAACCTTTAAAATACCCAATTGATCGGTTTACGATGGAAACCAAGCGTCAGTTAGATTTACTCGATAAAACGTTAGCGCAACGTCCTTATATAGCTGGTGATAGCTACAGTATTGCAGATATCGCGATCTGGTCTTGGTATGGTCTTTTAGCATTAGGAAAATTATATGAAGGATCTTATGAGTTTTTAAATATAGATGAATATCCTCATTTCTTGGAATGGTCTCATCGCATTGCAAAGAGACCAGGCGTTCAGAGAGGTTTGGAAGTAGAATATCAACCGCTAGGAGAGTAGTTCAAGAAAATAGTGCATTGATTTGTTTTCTTTTATAGATTAGATAGAATTAAAACCTCATTTAGACGTATTGCGGAAAATCGCATTGCAAGTAAATGAGGTTTTAAAACTATAAAAAAAGAGTCCTAAGTCATCTTATAAGGAGCAAAATAGAAATCAGATGAGTAAATATACAGGGGGAGTAGGAATGATACTAGTAAATCTTGAAGAGTTTTTAAGAGAACAATCGATTTACTTTGAATTGTATAATCATGATCCTATTTATACAAATGAAGATGCTGTGATAATGAAAAAAGAGAAAGGATTTACAGGTACAGAAACCAAAGCACTGTTTTTAAAAGGGAAATCTGGACAGTACTATTCATTCGTAACTTTTACGACGAAACGAGCGGATTTTAAACGGTTAAAGCAAGCTGCAGGCGAAAAAGTAGCCGTTGTTAAGCAGGATGAAATGGAAGCGGTAACGAGTCAAAAAGCAGGTGCAGTAACCCCTTTAGGCTATGAAAGTGCCATTTCGATGATAGTAGATGGGGAGTTATTCAAGCAAGAAAAACTCGTATTTGCTCCTGCAAGACCAGATCAAACTATGGTTATCTTGGCTAAAGATTTAAAAAAAATTATTGATTTACTTGGAAATGAGTTGTTTATTTATAGTGAGGAGGATGAATAATGACTGTTTACCCGATAAAAGCTTTTTCGGATAACTATATTTGGATTATTGAAGAAGGTACAGAGGCAGTGATAGTCGATCCAGGTGAAGCTAAACATGTGATAGCTTACTTAGAAGAAAAACAGCTACGTCTAAATTCAATTTTATTAACGCATAATCACGATGACCATGTTGGTGGAGTTCAAGAAATTTTAGCAAACTATCCAGAAATTTCAATTTATGGACCGAAAGAAACGGAGCAATTAGCGAATCAGATTGTATCGGAAGGGGATTCTTTTACTTTATTAGGACAACATTTTCAAGTGTTACAAACGGGTGGGCATACCCATGGACACATTAGCTTTGTAACAAACGAGGCATTATTTTGTGGGGATGCTTTATTCTCAGGAGGTTGTGGCCGAGTGTTTACAAAAGATTATCAAGCTCAATATGATGCCCTACAGAAATTTAAACAACTAGATGATGACATACAAGTGTATGCAGCTCATGAATATACGCAGACTAATTTACAGTTTGCGCAGTCTATTGAGCCATCTAACAAAGTAATTTCTGAATCCTTAACCGAAGTGAAGAATTTACGTCTAAATGGACAACCCACTTTACCATCAACAATTGGTAAAGAGAAAAAAATCAATCTATTTCTCCAAGCAGAAAAGTTAGAAGATTTTAAGAAATTACGTCAAGCTCGTGATAATTTCTAGAGTTTAAAAAATTAAAGAAGTTATTTTTTAAGTTGTTAAACAGAAAGACTTCTGCTATATTTGTAACGAATAAATCTCTTATTTATTGTTTATCAAAATTAGGATAATTAAAACTTTTGCTATTTATCCTTGAATCTCAGACTTAAAGGTTTGTCGATATACCTGCAGAACATGATGATTAGGTTTAAAAGATAGGAATAAATTCTTCAAAGCCGAAAGACCTAATGAAAATATAAAATAATTTAAGAAGGGACTTTATTATTTTGCAAAAAGAAATCGTTCATCAACTACCTAAAGTGGAATTGCATTGTCATTTAGATGGCTCGGTTCCGATGGCAACATTGAAAAAACTAGCAGAAAAACAACTATTTAACATGGATTTGTTTGATCAAATCGTTGCACCAGAAAAATGCACTGATTTAGTCGATTATTTAAAGGGATTTGATATCATTCATCAGCTGATGCAAACTCACGAACAACTAGAAGAATCGGCTTATGCTGTTGTTGAAGCGTCAGCTTTAGAAAATGTTCGGTATATGGAGTTGAGATTTGCTCCACTCTTGCACACAGAAGCAGGCTTAACAGTATCAGAAATTATTGAAGCCATCAGTAAAGGTATTAACCGTGCTAGAATAAAATATGATGTTAGTGTAAATCTATTGATATGCGGCATGCGTCAGCATTCTAACGAAAAAAACCTTAAAATGTTGTCTGAAATAATAGAGACAAAAGAAGAGTTACTAGTCGGCTTTGATATGGCCGGTCCAGAACCTGATACAGCCAATAATCACATTGAACCATTGACTAGTTATGCGCAAACTAATGGACTACACATTACTCTCCATGCCGGGGAGTGTGGCTGTGCCCATAATGTTGTTCAAGCAATCCGATTGGGAGCAAAGCGTATCGGGCATGGAATAGCTATTCAAAAGGATGAAGCAGCTCAAATTCTTTGTTTAGAAAAAGAAACAGTTATCGAAATGTGTCCGACAAGCAACATTCAAACAAATGCGGTTGAAAAATGGGAGGATTATCCTTTACTTGATTTTTTAGAAAAGGGAATAAAATGTTGTATCAATACCGATAATCGTACAGTCTCCAATACGACACTAACGAGAGAATATATGCTTTTAACTGAACACTTTGGAATTGGCTACGAGACTATGAAATTACTGAATTTAAATGGCTTAGCAGGTGCGTTTACTACTTCAGAGATAAAAGAAAATCTTACCGGAATAATTGATAAAGCTTACGCACCATATATATAGAATAAAAAAGGTGAGAATTCCCTTTATTTAATATGGGGATTTTTCCCTTTTTAAAATTTTTTTATAGTAAAAAAGTATAAGAATAAAAAATTTAATAAGCGAGGAAAACTAGCTATGAATTTACCCTTAACAGCTTATGTCGCACTTAGTTCTGCATCGGGCGTATTAAATTTGTACTTATGCTTGTATGTTTATTCTAGACGTTACCGTTATAAAGAAATAGCCTATTTTTTTATAGCATATACCGCAACAATATCTATCTATTGTTTTGCTTCTGCTCTGATGTTATTAACTACAACGTTAGATCAAATAAAATTTTGGACAACTATTCAATATGTGGGTATGCCAATTTCCACAACGCTAGGTTTATTGTTCGTCATGCATTATTTAGGTATTCAACTTTCAAAAATAAAAGTTTTTTCGCTACTTATTATTCCAATTATAACTGTAATTATAGTAGCAACGAATGACTTGCATAACTTACATTATAAAATACTTGAAATAGATCCTATCTTAGGTGCACCATATGTGCAACAAGAGATTGGAATATGGTACATGATTCATGGTACTTATACTTTTTCATGCATGTTAGCAGCATTATTGCTGGCGATTTTGCATTGGAAAGAGACAGCTAAAGTTTACCGATTAGAGCTAGTTTCCTTAATATTAGGTCAGTCGATCCCTATGTTAATGTCTCTTTTATACTTATTAGAACTCACACCAGAAGGAATAGACCCCGTTCCGATGATATTATGGCTTTCTTCTCTCTTGTACTTATGGTCTATTAGTTCATCGCGAATGTTTACATTAATGCCTATTGCAAAAAATGTTATCTTCAATAGTATAAATGACGGGGTAATAGTATTGGATGAATCTACCCAGTTAATTGAATTTAATCAAATTTGTGAGAAATATTTTTCGAAGTTGACGAATAAGTTGATTGGAACGAATTTCCATAAAGCATGGAAAGAACTAACTGGGGATTCTTTCCCAGTAGTGTTAGAGCTAACCGATGACAATCAAGAGGTGCAATTAACTATCGCTGAAACAAATCGTATTTATCAGGTTCGTATCTCTCCGTTAATTAAGATGAAAAATAGAAAAGGTTTAATCTTAATTTTTACGGATATTACTGAGCTAAAAGAATTACAAATGAAGTTGGAGTACCAAGCTAACTATGATGAGCTAACTCAAATATATAATCGTCGTGCCTACATGGAGCAGTGTGAACAAGATTTTTTACTAGCACAAAATAATGGTGAGCCTTTTACTGTTTTGTTAATGGATATTGATTATTTCAAAAAAGTAAATGACACTTATGGACATCATATAGGAGATGATGTGCTTAAACATGTCGTAAATGTATTCAAAAAGCAATTAACAGATAGACAAGTTTTTGCTCGGTATGGCGGAGAGGAATTTGCATTATCTTTAAATGGTTATACAGCTTTGGAAGCAGAATTATTAGGGAATAAATTACGTAAAAGTTTAGAAAAACAGAATCTTCATTCTTCTGAGGGAGTCATCCCAGTTACTTTGAGTATGGGAGTAGCCGAGACGACTCAAGATACACTGGAAACAATAGGTCAACTTTTAAATAAAGCCGATAAAGCTTTATATTCAGCAAAAAATTCAGGTCGAAATCAAGTACAAATTTATAAGGAAACTTAGTTATAAATCACCATTTAATGATAAGTAAAAGAGCTAGTACAAAGTTTTAAAACAGAAAAAACACGTGAAAATAAACTGAAGAATAGTGTTTTATATAGTCTCAATATTTACTATTTAGCTAATTTAAACTGAAAGTTATTTTATACCTAAGTCTGATTTCCTTTATATGTGTCAACGACATATAAGTCTAAAAATAGAGGTTAACTTCTTATTCATTACTAAAAATATGTCGAAAGTTGAAGGAGTAATTATGCTTTATTTAATGTTAGCTATTATATGTAGTGCATCTATCGCACTCATTTTTAAATATACAGAAAAAACAAATGCCAATAGATATGTCATAACAAGTGCTAATTACTTTATTGCATTTGCTATCAGTTTTTTTCTAATTGTTTCTAAAGGATTATTATCTGACGTTACTCGAGAAATCTCTTTTATAGAGGATTTTTCCCTACTATCGAGCACTAATGAACACATTTTATCTCCCTATTCGAGTATTTTATGGGGAATAATCATTGGAGGAATTTTTGGTTCATTCTTTTTTCTTTCATTTGTTTACTATCAAAAAAGTATAAAAGAAAATGGGGTAGGAGTTTCAGGAACGATTGCTAAATTAGGGATATTAATTCCGATGATTTTTTCAATTGTTATATGGAAGGAATTTCCTTCACCCATTCAATGGATTGGAATTCTACTATCACTCGTTTCTATATTAATTGTTAATTTATCACAGAAATCACTCGAGAAATTTGATGTCAAACCGACTATT
>NZ_JBATXB010000089.1:0-4511 GCF_049673005.1 Carnobacterium sp.
CGGCTTGTTAATAGAGTAGCCAGTATCGAACCAAACGCTACTGTAACAACAAAATCAAAGGCATTCATTTTAGATAAAACTCTTTTACCAAAAAAACGTAAGACGCCAATAAATAGTAAGTACGCAACTGTTCCAACAATTATAATTTTAAAAACAGTACCCCAATCACTAAAATAAATCGACATTTCTCTTACCTCCGTTCTATTGTTTCCAACTTTATTATACTTTTTCACGATACTTAATACAAAGATTGCTATCAACCATCTTGAATAAGCAGGTACTCTTGCTCTAACCTCACATATAAATTGACTTCTTGTGGCTTATTTGTCAGACTAACATTAAATTAAGTATTATAGAAAGGAGAATGTTTAAATGAAACTTCATATTGGTAATGAAATTTGGAATAAAGCTAGTGCTTTCTATGTTAGAATGTCTGTTTTTGTATTAGAAAGAGGAATGGAACTTTCTGAAGAATTTGACCAATTAGATTGTTCAACGATAGATTACGCTGTTATGTATGACCTTGAAAAACCTGTGTCTACTGGTAGGTATGAATTCCTTGACGATAACATTATTAGAATTGGTCGTATTGCAACCTTAAAAGAATACCGCGGTCAAAAATTAGGTCGAGCCATTATTCAAAAGTTAGAGACTATTGGACGTGAAAAGGGTTGCCTTAAAGCGTCTATTCATTCTGAACAAACGGCCGCTTCTTTTTATGAAGAACTTGACTATATCGTTGTATCTGATGAATTTTATGAAAATAATGTTCCTTGCGTATTACTAGAAAAAAAATTGTAACCGATTTAACCTAAAAAGATAAGAACTGTTTTCGTTTAGACGGTGATAGTGTATCTATTCTGTAGACTAAAATTTGAAAGGTCGGTGCTAACTATGTTTGAATTGGATTCATTTGAAATTGTCGGACGATTGCTTGTTTCTATTTTATTCGGTGGCGTTATTGGTTATGAACGTGAGATAAAGGGGCATAATGCTGGATTAAGAACTCATATCTTAGTTTGTGTAGGCGCTACATTATTTTCTTTAGTGCAACTTCAAGCGACTTATACGACAATTAAATTAGCGATGGAAAGTCCAGATTTGCTCCAAGTTTTAAATTCTGATCTTACACGTATACCTGCTCAAATTGTTAGTGGAATCGGTTTTCTAGGTGCAGGTACCATTATTGTAACGAAACGAAGTGTAACGGGGTTAACAACGGCGGCTTCAATCTGGGCAACTGCCAGTTTAGGGATTGCTGTTGGAATGGGGTATTACTTTATTGCTTTTTCAGGTAGCATTATCATTTTGTTAATATTAATGGCTATTAGAAAAGTTTTTCGTGTACAGGACTATAAAACGCTTGAAGTCAGTTATTATAAACGAAAAGAAACAAAGAAAGCTATTCAAGATTATTTTGATGCCAATAAGATTCTTGTTGTTGATCTAGATTACTTAGTAGACTCGTATAAAGAAGACAAAGCAGTCTTTCTCGTCATTTATACATTAAGTATTCCTGAAAAATTATCTGCAACAGGAATTGTGGAAGACTTATCCGACTTAGATTCAATCATTGGGATACGAACAATTAAAGATGTTTAAAAAGAAAGAAAGAAAGAAGAATAAAAGGAAATCCTTCATTCTTCTTATTCAGTAATATTATTTATTTCTTAAAAATAAACCATTTACTAAAAAAATAATTTAAAAATACGACAATTATTTGAGTAGCTAGTTTAGCTACATTCGAATTCCATTGAAGGACACCTATTAGAAGTAGCATACTTAACATATCAAATCCCGCTGAAATTAAACGAAAACTGCAAAATAAAAAAAATTCTTTTATCCAAGCTCTAATGGTTACTGATTCAGATTTAAAGACATATTTTTTATTTGTAAAAAAAGCAAATATTATTGAAGCTAGAATAGAAAGTGCATTAGCAATCAAGTATTGAATATCCAGTACCGTATCGAATGCATAAAAAACTATAAAATTAACAAGAGTTGTCAGCACCCCAAAAATTAAATAGCTAAGAATCTCTTGGTTTCTTTCATACAGTTTTTTTAACGTTAACATAAAATTACCTCACACTACTTTTATTTGTCTGATTTACTACTTAGCTTTTCGCTCGTACTTTTACAAGTATATCCTTTAAAACTATAATCGTCCATCTAACTTCAAGAAAAAATAAGAATAAAAGAAATTTCTCTTTTATTCTTATTCTTATTATAAATAATATTTTTTGGTAACGGCTAATTCATCATTTAATTCATAAACCAGTGGTTGACCCGTTGGTATTTCTAATGACATAATGTCCTCATCAGATATTTCTTCGATGTACTTAGCTAACGCACGCAATGAATTTCCGTGAGCAGCTACTAATACAGTTTTTCCATCTAGAATAGCTGGTGCAATTTGATCTTCCCAGAAAGGAATGACACGTTCTAGAGTCGTTTCTAAGTTTTCTCCCATTGGAACAACACGTTTTTGTAAATTTGAGTATCTTCTATCGTTCAATGCTGAATTAGGATCGCTTGGTTCTAACAACGGAGGTAAGGTATCATATGAGCGCCTCCACAATTGAACTTGCTCAATACCATACTCATCGGCTGTAGCTTTTTTATTTAACCCTTGCAAGGCACCATAATGACGTTCATTTAATCGCCATGTTTTAACTTCTGGGACCCATAGTTGATCAGATTCCTCTAACACAATCTGACACGTTTTAATTGCACGTTTCAAAACAGATGTAAAGGCCTCATCGAATTCAATTCCAGCTTCTTTAATCTTTTTACCTGCTTCATGAGCTTCTTTTAATCCCGCAACACTTAAATCAACATCAACCCAACCAGTAAACTTATTTAACGCGTTCCATTCACTCTGTCCATGGCGGACAAATACGATTCTTTTCAAATCTTCACCCCTCTCACTTGTCTCTTTCATTTTCAGTTGTTTATTTATAAATAGAGCTTAAATCACTGGCATGAGTTGGATAAGCCATAATGAATTGCGCTGTTTCTTGAGTAGTTATCTTTTTATTGATTAATAAAGTCAAGAAGTTAATCATTTCATCTGCTTTTGCATTTAAACAAGATGCACCCACTAACAGTCCGGTTTCTCTATGCGTAATTACTTTTATTTTAGATACAGGTTCATTAACACGACGATAGCTAAACCAAGAAGTTGCGTCAATAGTCGTCACCTCATAAGTTTCTTTTTGTTCTGTTGCTTGTTTTGTAGATATACCTGTTTGAGCTAGTTTAGGACTAGAGTAAATCACTGTTGGAATAGATGGATAGGTTATTTTCTCTGATGTTTTACCGGTTAGATAATTAGCTAAATAAGCTCCTTCAAAACTGGCTACCGGTGTTAATTTTTCTGCTTTTTTCGATACAACATCTCCACAAGCAAAAATAATTTCGTTGCTCGATTGTAAGTATTCATTTACTTTAATTCCTTTTTTATCAACTGTTACTCCTGCTTTTTCAAGATTTAATTCTTCACTGTTAGGCGTCCGACCTGTTGCACAAAATACTAAGTCAGCCGTTATAGATTCATTATTATCAGCTGTCAAAATAAATTGGTCATCCGTTTGGACTACACTTTTTGTATTCAAATTATAATGAAACGTCACACCTTTCGATTCTAATTGCTGAATAAGTTCATCAATAAGTTCTAAATCAAACGCTTTCAGCGGGCGATCATTGTGATGTACAATATGAACTTCAGCTCCTGCGGCATTTGCTATCGTCGCCAACTCAAACGCAACATAGCCACCACCAATAAAAATAACTTTTTTAGGCATTTCTTTTAAAGATAAGAAGTCTGCACTAGTTAATAAATGTTCTTTCCCTTCAATATTCAATAACGTAGGTCTTGCCCCCGTCGCGATAATAAATTTCTCAGCTGTAAGTGTATCATTATTTACTTGTATCGTATTCTCATTAATAAACACAGCTTTCCCTTTAACGGTTTCTATTTCCGCTGTTTCTAGACTTTTTTTAGACGCTGTTGACATAGGTTTTATAATACTTTCTTTGAATGACATCAAATCAGGCCAATGAACTTGAGGATTAACTGAAAAACCTTTTCCGGATAAATGAGTTACTGCATCTTTCGTTTCAACTGCTGCGTATAAAAGTTTTTTAGGATCGCACCCTCGATTTGGGCAAGTTCCGCCCCATAAATCATTCTCGATAACCGCAATTTTTTTCTTAGTTGCCAGCTCATGTGCGACTGCCATACCAGCTACACCACTACCAATAACGATAACATCATAGATTTTCTCCATTTGTAAACCCTCCCTTTAATTACGTTTTACCACAGACCACACATAATTACTATTAACTCCACTTATACTTGTAACTATTTTCTATTAATTTTTTAGTTAGTGTAAAGTAATTGTTGGAAACGAAAAAAAAGAAACAACTCCTGTGTTAAACTGTTTTTACCTACTAAAAACATAGAACAGGAGTTGTTCCTTAATGGATATTATACAGTATGCAGTCGTAAA
>NZ_JBATXB010000090.1:0-5374 GCF_049673005.1 Carnobacterium sp.
TCAATTAAACCAAGATGCGTAGCATTCTGCCCAGCTCAGAAAGGAAAATGAAACTTTACCGCAAGAGGCCAAGCCTCGAGGATACAGTTGAATTTTACCGAAGAGCTAGAATGCAAAACTCAATTAAAACAAGATGCGTAGCATTCTGCCCAGCTCAGAAAGGAAAATGAAACTTTACCGCAAGAGGCCAAGCCTCGAGGATACAGTTGAATTTTACCGAAGAGCTAGAATGCGAAACCCAATTAAACCGTGTAGTAGAAAGGAGCTTTCAAATGTCCAAAGGTCAAACTTTCGAGGAAGCAAAAGAAAAGGTTGATGAATTAAGAGACACATTGGATAAGTACAGCTATCAATACTATGTTCAAGATAAGCCTGTTATCTCAGATGCAGATTACGATAAACTGTATAGAGAACTTGTTAAACTAGAAGAAGAATTTCCTGACTTAATTTCTAATGACTCACCGACCCAACGAGTTGGAGGCACTATTTTACCGGGTTTTGAAAAGGTTGTTCATGATATCCCGATGCTTAGCTTAAGCAATGCATTTAGCGAAACAGATTTAATCCAATTTGATAAACGAATTCAAAAATTAACAGATAAAAAAATCCAGTATATTTGTGAATTAAAAATAGATGGTTTAGCCATTTCTTTAAAATATAAAGATGGAAAACTAGTATTAGCAGCGACTCGAGGCAATGGAACAATTGGAGAAAACGTAACTCAAAATATGCGCACGGTTAAATCTGTTCCCTTACGATTAAAAAAACCTTATACTATTGAAGTTCGTGGCGAATGTTATATGCCTAAAGCTTCTTTCGTAGCGTTAAATGAAAAACGTGAAGAAAACGGAGAGGCCGTCTTTGCTAATCCGAGAAATGCCGCTGCAGGTGGGTTGCGTAATTTAGACGCTAAAGAAACCGCTAAACGAAATTTAAATACTTTTTTCTATACAGTTGCAGATTTTGGAGAAATGACTGCAGACAGCCAGGAAACAGCATTAAAACAATTGGATCAATTAGGAATTCGCACTAATCCTGAACGAAAAGTTTGCGAAACTATCGAAGAAGTATGGGAGTACATCCAATCTTTTCAAGATAAACGAACTCAATTGCCTTATGAAATTGATGGGATTGTTATTAAAGTAAATGAATTTGATGCACAAGAAGACATAGGGTATACCGTGAAAGCCCCTCGGTGGGCAATTGCATATAAATTTAAAGCAGAAGAAGGCACAACCACCATTCGTGAAATTGAATGGACTGTAGGCAGAACGGGTGTGGTCACGCCAACTGCAATCATGGATCCGGTCTTATTAGCAGGAACAACCGTACGTCGGGCAAGTCTTCATAACGTTGATTTAATAAAAGAACGAGACATCCGTTTGCTAGATACCGTTGTGGTTCATAAAGCAGGGGACATCATTCCTGAAGTGACTCGTGTTATTCTAGAGGATAGATTACCTGATAGTGAAAGTTATCGGATTCCAACTCATTGTCCAACTTGTAAAAGTGAGTTGGTTCATTTAGAAGAAGAGGTAGCTTTACGCTGCATTAATCCTAAATGTCCCGCTCAAATAACAGAAGGCCTAGCTCACTTTGCTTCACGTAATGCTATGAATATAGATGGAATGGGACCTAAAGTAATTACTCAATTATTTGAAAAAGGGTACGTACACGACGTAGCTGATCTATATAAAGTAACGTATGACGAACTGCTAATGCTAGATAAAGTTAAAGACAAAGCGGCAACTAATTTACTAACTGCGATTGATGCTAGCCGGCATAATTCACTGGAACGTTTATTGTTTGGATTAGGTATTCGACACGTTGGCGCAAAAGCGGCCAAGCAAATTGCAGAACACTTTGAGACCATTGAAAACATACAAGCAGCTAAGCAAGAAGACATCATTGCTATTGAGGGTATTGGAGACATTATTGCAGAAAGTTTTGTGACTTATTTTTCTTTACCAGAAGTAGATGAACTGATCAATGAACTACGTCTATGTCAGGTTAATTTAGTCTATTTAGGTAAGAAAAAAGCTGAAGTGGCTCAAATTGATTCTTATTTTAATGGGAAAACCGTTGTCTTAACAGGAAAGTTAACTCATTTTACACGTGAAGAAGCAAAAAACCGTATTGAAAATCTCGGTGGAAAAGTAACGGGAAGTGTTTCCAAAAAAACAGATCTTGTCGTAGCTGGTGAAGAAGCCGGCAGTAAATTAGATAGAGCCCAAAAGCTTGAAGTGACAGTATGGGATGAAGACCAACTATTGAAGGCATTAGAAGGAGAAGAAAATGAATAAAAAAATCATTGCAACACTGGCTGCTACAGTTTTTTTACTAAGCGCCTGCAGTGACCCTACAGGTGAGAGTACAGTAAATAACCCAGGAGATACTCCAGGAGAAAAAGATAAAACTACAACAACAAGTCATCAATTATCAACAGATTACTATAAAACAGTTGTAACCAACGGCAGCTACCAACCAAGTCAAACAAGAGGGTCAACATTAGGCTTAAACTCTAACTTTAATTTAAAAGCATTCGAAACAGGTTTAATGAGCCTCTCGCAGGCACATTTTGATACAGACAATCACTATTTCGAAGAAGGCCAATACATTGATAGTAAAACAGCTAATAGTTGGTTGAAGCGTGAGAGTAAAGAAAATCCGAATGGGCTAAACCCTAAAGACAATGGAAAAGATGATCCTAAAGAGCGAAATCCTTATTACTTGAACTCTGTTTTAGAGCAAGATTATATGATAAAAAAAGATGATAAATTTTCATTGGGTGGCATTAGTATTGGACTATCGATGAATGCAATTGATTATTATCAAAAAGTTGAATTTGGTGATGAATACCAAACAAAAATCAGTCGTGATGAGCTTTTAAAACAAGGGAAAATAATGGCTGATAAAATAGTTCAGCAACTACGTGAAGTAGAAGGTGTTGGGAAAGTTCCGATAGTAGTCGGTGTCTTTGAACAATCTCCTAAAGATAGCCTAGCTGGTGGAAGTTTTATTACAGAAGCCGTTAGTGAAAACGGCAGTACAAAAGTTGGCAGTTGGAAAACTATAAATCAAAAAAAAGTAATTTTCCCATTAGTAAATGAGACAAGTAACGAATTAGCGAACTTTGAAAACTTTAAATCTGAAGTGGAAAATTTTTTCCCTAACTTAAGTGGCGTAACAGCCGAAGCAAGTTACACAGATGATAAACTTGTAAAAATGAAAGTGTCTATTAATACTCAATTTTATGGAGAAAGTGAAATCATCGGTTTCACACAATACGTTGCAGATAAAGCAGCAACTTTTCTCCCGCCAAATATACCAATAGAAATAATAATCGAATCCATAAACGGAACCGAATCATTTATGGCCAGAAAAACAGGCGAAACAAAATTCTACACACACATATTCAACTAAGATGCTGAGTGCTCTGTTCAGTCATGAGAGAAAAACAGGAATTGGCAAGAGGATGTTTCATCCTCACAGCCCATTATCTTTTTTCAGAATGACTAGAGCACAAAGCTCAATTCAACTAAGATGCTGAGTGCTCTGTTCAGTCATGAAAGAAAAACAGGAATTGGCAAGAGGATGTTTCATCCTCATAGCCCATTATCTTTTTTCAGAATGACTAGAGCACAAAGCTAGGACTAAACGATACAAATAAAATACCGTTAGTCATGTTTTAGTTTCTTTGATATAGAGGCTAACGAAACTTTATGGTAGAATAGAAAAGAAGTTTTTGAACAAGAGGATAGAAAGAAAGAGAGTTGAAACCCAAATGGCTAATATTGATGTAAAAGAAGTTCGACACGTTGCTTTATTATCAAAACTTGAATTTCAAGATGAAGAAATTACAGGTTTTACAAATCAAATAGATGATATTATCACAATGGTTGAACAATTAGATGAATTAGATACAACAGATGTACCGGTAACGACTCATGGTTTAGACGTATCAAGTGTCATGCGTAAGGATATCGCAACACCAGGAATGGATCGTGACGAATTATTTAAAAACGTTAAAACACAACAAGACGGATTAATTAAAGTTCCTGCTATGATAGATAACGGGGAGGCTGGAGCATAAAATGACTTTATTAGATCATACTTTAGAAGAATTACATGACTTATTAGTAAAAAAAGAAACAACAGCTGAAGCGATAATGAAAGCTGTTTATGAACGAATCGCTCAAACAGAAGATAAAGTTGGCGCATTTATAACCTTGACTGAAGAAGAAGCGTTAGAAAACGCGCGTAAAATGGATGCTGCTGGAATAGACCCTAACAATATATTATCTGGATTACCAATTGGAATCAAAGATAATATTGTAACAAAAGGTGTCTTAACAACTGCAGCAAGCAAAATGTTAGAAGACTTCATACCTGTTTATGATGCAACGGTTATGGAAAAAGTAATGGGTGCTGGGATGATTTCAGTTGGAAAACTGAACATGGATGAGTTTGCCATGGGTGGAAGTACAGAACGATCTGCTTTCAAAATCACACATAACCCTTGGGATCTAACTAAAGTTCCGGGTGGTTCTTCAGGTGGATCAGCTGCCGCAGTAGCTGCTGGACAAGTTCCTATGACATTGGGAACAGATACAGGTGGCTCAATTCGTCAACCGGCTGCTTTTAACGGAATCGTGGGAATGAAACCAACTTATGGGCGCGTTTCACGTTTTGGTTTAATTGCTTTTGCTTCAAGTTTGGATCAAATCGGACCATTGACTCGTACGGTTAAAGATAATGCATTGGTTTTAAATGCTATAAGTGGATACGATGAGAAAGATTCAATGAGTTACAATGAAGCAACACCAGATTTTACAGCTGGCATTGAAGATGGTGTAAAAGGCATGAAAATTGGTGTTCCAAAAGAATACTTACAAGAAGGATTAGAAGCCGGAGTAAAAGAAGCGGTACTGAAAGCCATTGAAACTTTTAAAAAATTAGGTGCCATTGTAGAAGAAGTAAGCTTACCACATTCAAAATACGGAGTTCCTGCTTATTACATTATTGCTTCATCTGAGGCTTCTTCAAACTTGCAACGCTTTGATGGCATTCGTTATGGATATCGTTCACCAAATGCGAAGACACTAGAAGAAGTTTACGTGAAATCACGATCTGAAGGCTTTGGTATGGAAGTAAAACGCCGTATTATGCTTGGAACGTTTTCATTGAGTTCTGGTTTTTATGACGCTCATTTTAAAAAAGCTGGTCAAACGCGTACATTAATACGCCGCGATTTTGAAAAAGTTTTTGAAGACTATGATTTAATCTTAGGACCAACAACGACAACGACGGCCTTTAATATTGGTGGCCAAGTACATGATCCAGTAGCGATGTATCTAAGTGATATCCTAACCGT
>NZ_JBATXB010000091.1:0-4078 GCF_049673005.1 Carnobacterium sp.
CCATGTGTGGAAACGGAATTCGCTGTTTCTCAAAATTTGTCTATGATGAAGGTTTGACTGATAAAGAAACGTTAACGGTCGAGACAAAAAGTGGGATTAAAACTATTGAATTAAAAAAAGAAGGCAACAAAATTACCGGAGCTCGTGTAGCGATGGGACAACCTATTTTAAATACGAAAGATATTCCTATGGTTTGGTCTGGAAAAGAGTGCATCAACGAACCTTTGCTAGTAAATGGGAAAATGTATCAAGTTACGGCTGTTTCAATGGGTAATCCTCATGTTGTTACGTTTGTTAAGGATACGAAAGAGATTGAAATTGAAAAAATAGGACCATACTTTGAACACCATGAACTATTTCCAAAACAAGTAAATACAGAATTCATTCGTATCATTGATAATGAGACTATCGAAATGCGTGTTTGGGAAAGAGGATCAGGAGAGACGTTAGCTTGTGGGACAGGTGCTTGTGCTGCTGTAGTAGCGGCACATTTAAATGGACATACGGGTAGAAAAGTAACGGTAAAACTATTAGGTGGAGATTTGTTTGTGGAATGGAATGATGAAACAGGAGTCATTTATATGTCTGGTTCTGCAACAACAGTCTATAAAGGAACCATAGACCTTAAAGGAGGGGAAGCGTAAATGATTACAGTAAATCATGATTACCTAGACTTAAAAGGAAGTTATTTGTTTTCTACAATTGCAAAAAAAGTTGCAGCGCATCAATTAACATACCCTGAGGCAGTACTTATTCGGATGGGCATAGGCGATGTAACACAGCCACTAGTACCAGCGGTCATAGAGGCATTGCATAAAGCAGTGGAAGAACAATCAAGTATGGATACATTCCATGGTTATGCACCCGACTTAGGGTATGCTTTCTTGCGGGAAAAAATTATTGAACACGACTATCAAGCAAGAGGCGCCCATATCGAATTAGACGAAGTATTTATTTCAGATGGAGCTAAAGGCGACGTGGCAAATATACAAGAAATAGTTGGAAGAAACAATAAAGTAGCTGTTGGTGATCCTGTTTATCCTGTATATGTAGATAGCAATGTGATGAGCGGACGTACTGGGACCTATAATGCGGATACAGAAACTTGGAGTGAATTGACTTATCTTTCTGCCACAAGCGAAAACAATTTTACTCCTTCATTGCCAACAAACCCTGTTGATTTGATTTATTTATGTTACCCAAATAATCCAACAGGAACTACTTTAACAAAAGAAGAGTTAAAAAAATGGATTGATTATGCAAATAAAGAAGAGGCTATTATTATTTATGATTCAGCCTATGAAGCTTTTATTACAGATTCAGCTATTCCACACTCGATCTATGAAATAGAAGGGTCTAGAACTTGTGCCATCGAAGTTAGGAGTTTTTCGAAAACGGCTGGCTTTACCGGGCTACGCTTAGGTTTTACTGTTGTTCCTAAAGAATTGATACGAGAAGGAGTTGCCTTGCGTGATCTTTGGGCAAGGAGACACAGTACAAAATTTAATGGTGCACCGTATATTGTTTCACGTGCTGGAGAGGCAGTATATTCTAAGGAAGGTAAAAAACAAATTAAAGAACAAATTTCTTACTATTTACGCAATGCAAAAATCATTCGTGAGCAGTTAACGAAGGCTGGCTATGACGTATTTGGCGGCCTAAACGCTCCTTATGTCTGGGTTAAAACGCCTCGAAATATGACATCCTGGGAGTTTTTTGATTTCTTACTAGAAGAAAAAAATATTGTTGTAACACCGGGTTCAGGCTTTGGACCAAGTGGTAAAGGGTATGTTCGTTTTTCGGCATTCGGAGAGTATGAATTGGTTCAAGAAGCAATGGGGCGTATGACGAAATAGACAGATTATTTTTTGTATGAAAAAATTTGAGTGTTTAAATTATACTCCAACTCAGACTGTTGTTATAATAAGAGATGAAATTTGAAAAGTAAAGGAGGGTAGTTTATTAACTAAAGTTTGCTTAATGTATTTGACTAGTGGTTTACTTATCAGTTTAATCTATAAAAAGCAAGATTGAGTAAAGCTTTTTATTAAAGAGGAGGATAAACTCTTCGACTGTCTATTTTTATCTTAATTTCTTATATTTATATTTTACCCTTGCCCAATTTTGGACATTCGGCTCGCATTTTATTGATCAGTCAGTATTTAATAACGTATTGCCTATTATTCAGTAGGATATGTGTGGATCTTTTATATAGTAGCTACTATTTTAGTATCATTGAATAGATTGAATAAGCTAGATGGATTACATTTATAGGAGGAATAAATGATGAGTAGAAAAGTAATTATTATGAAGTTTGATGAAGAGAGTAAAGCTTATCAAGCTTTTTCAGAAATTAAAAAATTGCAAACCCAAGGAGAAGTTAAAGGAGAGCAAATGGCAGTCTTAAAACATTTACCAAATCATCAATTGACCCCAAAAGATTTTATTGATTTTACTGGTGAAGATAATAATATAAAAGGCAGTCTGATTGGAATGTTAATTGGTATATTAGCTGGTCCATTAGGTGTTTTATTGGGTTGGTTCACAGGCAGTCTAATTGGCAGTACGAAAGATGTTAAGGAAGTAAAGACCGCCTTATCGATTTTTGAAGAAACCCTAAAAAACATTCCTGAAGATGAGACGGGATTAATCTTGATTGCAGATGAAAAAGTTACCGGTCCAATTGATGATTTAGTGTATGGTGAGTTAAAAGGAGAAGTCGTCAGAATTGATCGTGATGCTGTAGAAAGTGAACTTCTAGAGGCAGAAGAAACAGAAAAAGATGCAGCAAATCATGCGAAGAAACGTTGGTTTAAGTAAGCATTAGATAATAACATATAGTTTACTCATAGAGGACTACTCACAAAGTAGTTCTTTTTTTTGAAAAAATTGCTGAGAAAAGTTTAGCTGTGTTTAAAAGCTATAGAGTAGCTTTTTAGATTTATCCAATTTGTTCAATTGTATTTTACAATCTACAATAAAAAATAAGGACCAGTTGAAAGGTGGAAAAATGATGGGATTACTAGTAGAAGGCAAGTGGCATGATCAATGGTATGACACTAAGGGTAGTGGTGGCCGGTTTATTCGTCAAGAATCACAGTTTCGTAATTGGATTACACCAGATGGAAGCGCTGGACCAAGCGGAGAAGCTGGATTTAAAGCAGAACCAAATAGGTATCATCTGTATGTAGCGTTAGCTTGTCCGTGGGCAAATCGAGCGTTAATTATGCGTAATTTAAAAGGACTAGAAGAAATCATTTCACTATCTGTAGTGAATCCTTTAATGGCTGAAAATGGCTGGACATTTGAACAAGAAGAAGGCGTGATTGCTGATCCAGTAACGAATGCAAAATACCTATATGAGGTATATACTCAAGTGGATCCGACATATAGTGGTCGAGTAACAGTTCCTGTATTGTATGATTTAAAACAAAATAAAATAGTGAATAACGAGTCGGCTGAGATTATGCGTATGTTGAATACTGCCTTTGATCAAATTGGTGCTAAAGAAGGTGACTATTATCCAAAAGAATGGCGCTCAGAAATTGATGAAGTGAATGAACTTGTGTATCATTTCGTCAATAACGGAGTGTACAAAGCAGGTTTTGCAACAGTTCAAGAAGTCTATCATGAAGAAGTCGTTAAATTATTTACTGCACTTGATACGTTAGAAAAAATTCTAGAAAAAAATCGCTATTTAGTTGGCGAGGTTCTTACTGAAGCTGATTGGCGGCTATTTACGACATTGATTCGTTTTGATAGCGTTTATCATGGACATTTTAAATGCAACATTAAACGGTTAACAGAGTATACAAATTTATGGCGCTACACGAGAGAGTTATACAACTGGCCTGGGATCAGTGAGACGGTCAATTTTGATCATATCAAAAATCATTACTACCGTAGCCATAAAAATATTAATCCAACAGGGATTGTCCCACTAGGACCTGAACTAGATTTTAAGCTGCATTGATTAGTCGATTTAGTATAGCTTACTATAACGTATAATGTTTAAAAGGCTCATTTATGAAGACTGAATAAAGACGGGAGTGTGTTTGTTGAAAATAATTTCTGCAAT
>NZ_JBATXB010000092.1:0-27941 GCF_049673005.1 Carnobacterium sp.
ATCCTTTTTTATTAAAAATTTCGAAAAATCAAACATAAAAAAGAATAGAGAAATACATGAAAATTGTTCCAGCTAGTACAAAAAGATGCCAGACAACATGCATAAATTTAACATTTCTTAAGCTGTAAAAAATGGCCCCTACGGTAAATGAAAGACCTCCTAAGAAAAGCAGTAGGAATCCATTAAAACCTAGACCTAGATAAATTGGCTTTAAAGCAAATACACATATCCATCCCATCATAATGTATAACCAAGTTGAATATTTTTGAAGATGATTGATCCAGAAAGCTTTGTAGATGACTCCAATAAAAGCGATGCTCCAAACAATACCAAAAAGAATCCACCCTAACGTTCCACCAATAGCAATCAGAGTATAAGGAGTGTATGTTCCTGCAATTAAGAGAAAAATACTCATGTGGTCGAACGTTTTAAAAATCTTTTTTGCCCTTGTAAAAGCTAAACTGTGATAAAGAGTTGAGCACAAATACAAAAGAATTAATGTTGATCCATAAATAGCATAAGAAACAATGGCTAGTGTTGTTCCGTTATTAGATCCTTTTAATAAGAGAATCACTAAACCTGCAATACTTAAACCAAGTCCAATACCATGTGTTAAAGCATTAAAAATCTCATTAAGGATTAAGTATTTTTTTGAGAAAACAGTAGGTTCAAGCGTACTTTTTTCACTCATTTTATCATCCCCTAGTCTATATTGTTCTCTATTAAAACCTTTGAAGATAAGTATACGAAGATTCGAGAATCTGTTATACTATTTTATGTTACCAACTGTATTAAATAGAAAGACATTTTGATTGAAAAAAGTATATTCAATAATTAAATTATATCATAAGTGCAAAAGAAATTGCATGTAGAAAGATGGGAAAAAATTAGATGAATAAAATATCAATAGTAACTGATTCGTCGGCTCAATTAAGTTTAGAAGAGATCAAAGTATTAGGTATTCACATTTTACCAGTAAGTATTTTAATTGATGGAAAGACCTATATTGATGGAATAGATATTGGTAAAGTTGAATTCATGGAATTAATGGAGAAATCCACTAGCCTACCAAAAACGAGTCAACCAGCTCTTGGCAAATTTATCGAACTTTATGATGAACTTGGTAAAGATGGTGGGGAGGTTATTTCCATCCATATGACTGAATCGTTCAGCGGAACAGTTGATGCTGCAAGACAGGCTGCTAAGATGACAGAGACTAAAGTTACAGTTATAGATAGTACGTTCACCGACCGTGGGTTATCATTTCAAGTTATTGAAGCTGCAAAATTAGCTTTAAATGGAGTAGAAGAATCCATTATCTTAGATGAAATTGAGAGAATAAAACAACATACACGTTTATTTATATGTATTCGCACACTAGATAATTTAATTAAGGGTGGAAGAATTAGCCGAGTAATGGGAGCGGTCTCTCACATGATGGATATAAAGTTAATGTTAGAGATGGTTGATGGAAGTTTAGAAACTCGAGTCAAATGTCGTGGGATGAAATCCATTACTAAGTTTAATCAATCAGTTAGAGAAAAAATTGTTAAAACTAAAAATTTGGCAGAGATTTCGTTTTCATATGCGGGTGACTTTGACTATGCAAATGAATTAAAAGAGAGTTTCCAACAGTTACTTCCAGATATTCCAATGACAATCAGCCACACTAGTCCAGGAGTTGCAACTCATACAGGAACAGGGGCATTTTCAATCATTTATTATGAGAAATAAAAAGCATTATTTTGTTAATAAATGGAGGTGAATGATATGATGAAAGTAGCTCGTTCTTTTTTAGTTACTTGCATAATTTTAACGATTGGAACGTTTATCGTTTTTCAAGGTTTAAATCTACTGACAACTAAAAAGGAGCCTTCGACTGTAAGAAAACAGGGAGATGTAACAAATACAATCAATTTTTTAGCAATAGGTGATTCGTTAACTAAGGGTGTCGGTGACAGCACTCAAAATGGAGGGTATGTTCCATTGGTTGCTGATCAATTGAGAGATACTCCTGGAATTGATAATGTAACAACAACTAACTACGGGGTTACAGGCGAGCGTAGTGATGAGATATTAGAAAGAATCGAACAACAACAAGAACTTCAAACGGATATAAAAAAAGCAGATATCATCGTTCTAACAGCTGGAGGGAACGATCTTATTCAAACGGTGAAAAAAGAAAAACTTGGAATTAATGAAGAGAGCTTTCTTAAACCTGAGAAAAACTATAAAGAGAATCTTTCTAGCATTTTAAAAATAATAAAAGAACAAAACCAAACGGCAGAAATTTATGTTTTTGGTTTATACAATCCCTATAGTTCTATTTTTCCAGAGATGACCGAAATGAAAGATATTTTACTTTCTTGGAATTCAGCTACTGAGTCGATAGCAAAAAAAAATAAGGCTACCTACTTTTCATTAAGTCATTTATTTAATGGAGATGAAAAATCAGTCGTTTCTAAAACAGGAAATAGTTCAGAAGAAACAGATACTAGTGCGTTTTTGTATGAAGAAGACTTGTTTCATCCGAATGATAAAGGCTATCAATTGATAGCCAATGAGTTGTATCGTGTTATTATAGACCATAGAGTTGTAGAAGATTAGCTAATAAACATCCTTAGAGAGGGTTTTAATATGGAGGAAAAGAATACAAAGCAAAAACTAAATTTTTGGAAATGGGCATTTTTACTGCTACTATCAATCGTTTTAGGGGTTACTATTTGGTTAACCATTCAATTGACACCCGTTGTCCAAGGGGAACCTAATTTAGAACTAAGTGAAACTGAAGAAGAAGAGATCACTTTTCAAATCTATGCGCAAAAAAAAGATCTGAATCAATTGGTTACCACTTATATTGATGAGGAATTGTCAAATAAACAAGTTGATTTCAATTTTATCTTAGATAAAGAAGCACAACTTTCAGGGATCTTTCAATTATTTGGTCGTGATGTAGGTTTTTCATTATTCCTAGATCCGTTTGTAATGGAAAATGGAAATCTTCAATTTAAAGCAACACGAATTTCAGTAGGCGCATTAGATCTGCCTATTTCTTTTGCTATGAACTTAATAAAATCACAATTAAAAGTCCCTAAATGGGTAGCCATTGATACAAAAAAAGAAATTATTGTTTTTAATTTAAATGAATTTTATTTAGAAAGTGGCATGCACTTCACTGCTGAAAAGATTGATTTAGAAAATGATGATATTCGTATAAATGTTTTCTTACCAAACAAGTAAAATGAATCATTAGTCTGTTTGGTAAGTTTATAAATAATAGTAAAAAGGAGTATCACCCTTTTATGCGTAGTTCATTTTATCATTACCTAATGACAGAAAGAGATCCACACAAAAAAGATGCTATCACATTATTTGCTAATAATGCGTATCTTGATGTTGGATTTCCAAAACAGTCAGAGGATTACCAAAAAATAAGTCATTATCTAGAATTAAATGGCGATTATTTACCTGAAATGTCTATCTTTGACGAGGCGTGGGAAAGGTATTTAGAAAAAGAAAACTAACAGAACACTAATTGGAGGAATACAAATTGAGTACACACATAAATGCAAAAAAAGGACAAATTGCTGAAACGATTTTATTGCCCGGAGATCCTTTACGCGCAAAATATATTGCTGAAACATTTTTAACTGATGTAGAACAATACAATTCAGTCCGCAATATGTTTGGATATACCGGAATGTATAAAGGGACCAGAGTATCCGTTCAAGGTACTGGTATGGGACTTCCATCAATGATGATTTATGCTGAAGAATTGATTACAGAATACGGTGTTCAAAACTTAATGCGTGTCGGTTCTGGTGGCGGAATGAAAGATTCAATTAAAATTAGGGATGTTGTTTTAGCTCAAGGAGCCACGACAGATTCTAGTATTAATCGCCATACGTTTCATAATCAAGTTGATTTTGCACCACTAGCTAATTTTGAGTTATTAAAAACGGCTTATGATATCGGTATTGAAAAAGAAATGAATATGAAAGTTGGAAATGTTTTATCAGCTGATCGTTTTTATAATGAAGAGTTGGATAAAAAGAAATTAGCTGATTATGGTGTTCTAGCTGTCGAAATGGAAGCAGCGGGTCTGTACACTTTAGCGGCTAAATATGATCGCAAGGCATTGACAATATTAACTATAAGCGATCATTTATTAACTGGGGAAGAGACTACCTCTCAAGAACGAGAAACAACATTTAACGATATGATGATTCTAGCTTTAGAAACAGCTGTCAGAATATCAAAAAAATAAACTAGATTATATGTATGCGAGAGGAGTTGCCTTATGCAGGAAGAATCGAAAAAAAAACATCAGAAAAAGATTAAGCTGACAACTTTCCTCATTTCTTTATTTATTGTTGCAGCTATCTCTGTTGGTGGAACTTACGTTTGGACAGCGCAAACAAAACAAGAGGATCCAATTAGTGAGAACGAGAGTAATGATTCAGGAAAACTTTCTAAAGTTGAGGCAGTTTATGATCAGCTTCTTAGCCAGTATTTTGAAGATATAGATGACGATAAACTTATTGAAGGAGCTTTAACCGGAATGGTTGATGCTGTTGGCGATCCCTACACACAATATTTAGATGTTTCAGAAGCCACCTCCTTAAATGATACCATTTCGGCTTCATTTGAAGGCATCGGTGCTGAAGTTATGAAACAAGGAGATTCTATTATGATTGTTTCTCCTATAGCAGGTTCCCCTGCAGAAAAATCAGGACTAAAACCTAACGACATTTTATTAAAGGCTGACGATAAAGACTTAACAGGGTTGTCTCTAAATGAAGCTGTCTCCTTCATTAGAGGAGAAAAAGGATCAAAAGTTTTGTTGACTATCCTACGTGGCGAAACGCAATTTGAAGTTTCTGTTACTAGGGATACCATTCCAGTAGAAACAGTGGTTTATAATTTAGATGAGAAAAATCCAACAGTTGGCTATGTTTCAATCACAAGTTTTTCAAACCCAACCTACGATGAATTAGTCTCGGCAATAAAAGAGTTAAGAACTAAAGGAGCTAAATCGTTTATTTTCGATGTTCGACAAAACCCAGGTGGAGTATTAGATGGCGCTCTAAATATTTCGAATATGTTTGTTGAAGAAGGTTCCGTTATCATGCAAACACAAGAAAAAGATCAAGATCCGGTTAAGATAGTAGCAGACAATAAAACAATGGGAAATTTTAAAGTAACGGAACCCTCTGTACTTTTGGTAGATGAAGGAAGTGCTAGTGCATCTGAAATTCTTGCAGGAGCTTTAAAAGAGTCTGCAGATATTCCTGTTATTGGGACGAAAACTTTCGGAAAAGGTACAGTTCAAACGGTTGCTAGTTTCCCAGATGATAGTGAACTAAAATTAACCATTGCTAAATGGCTTACACCATCTGGCAAATGGATTAATAAAAAAGGAATAGAACCAACTATTCCAGTTGAGTTACCAGACTATACTAAATTATTGCTTATCGATAGTACAAAAGAATATAAATTAGGTGATGTTTCGGATGAAGTTGAGAATCTTGAAAAAGTATTTAGTGCTTTAGATTATGAGACGGGTCCGATTGATGGTTATCTTGATGAAGGAACAGTTTCAACAATCAAACAGTTCCAAATTGAACATAAACTAGAAAGTAATGGGATTGTTTCCGGGGAAACAGCAACCGCGATGATTGAAGATCTTCGCAATTTAATTAAAGAAAACGATACACAATACGAAAAAGGTTTAGAGTATCTAAAAAATAAATAACTAATCCTATAAGATAAAAAAAGGTGCTTCTTCCTTTTTTTATCTTAGTTTTTTTAAAATAAATAGTTATTTATACTGTTTTCTTGTATGATAGAATCAAATAGATTAGTTTGGAGCGACAGTTATGGAGAAAAAAACTTGGAAGAGCCATTTGTGGGATTGGTTTAAACCCTTTTTATTTGCAGTGGTACTGACAATTTTCTTTCGGAATTTTATATTTTTACCAATGACTATTGAAGGTGCATCAATGATACCAACGTTTCAACAAAACGATGAAATAATAGTAAGAACCATATATCAGATTAACAGATTTGATTTAATTGTTTTTAAAGACGAAGCTAACCGTATTTTAGTAAAAAGAGTCATTGGGTTACCAAATGAGACACTGTATTATGAAAACGATAAACTGTATATCGATGATAAATTGGTAAAGGAGCCATTCTTAAACAATTTATTTGCCGAAAAAGCTAGTGGTTTGTGGACGTCTGATTTTACACTAGAAGAAATGACTGGCCAAAAAATTATTGCTCAAGACGACTATTTTGTTCTTGGAGATAATCGTAGATCAAGCAATGATAGTCGTTATTTTGGAACTGTGTCTTCCGCTGATATTATTGGTGAAGCAGCTTTGATCTATTATCCATTTAACCGTTTGTCCATTGTTCAATAATTTAATAGAAGGTAGTGGTAATTCATGAGTAAAACAACGTATTCAGATGGAAGAGATTCGCAAACAGAAAATTTTGAACCTAGAAAAGCTCGTTATGCTAATGGTGGAGATTACTCGAAAAATAAAAAGAAGAAAAGTTTTGCATCTGAAGCAGGAAATACTTTATTATATGTAGCAATTGCTATTATAATTTTTTTACTTATTCGCCATTTCTTATTCGTACCCGTTAGTGTCGAAGGGGATTCAATGTATCCAACACTTCATGATAATGATCGATTAATTCTAAATAAAGTTGAAGAAACAGATCGTTTTGATATTATCGTTTTTCCGGCTCCCAATAACGCTGAGGAGTCTAGTGAACTGAATAATTCAGACAAACAATACATTAAAAGAGTTATTGGTATGCCTGGTGATGAAGTAATGATGGTAGATGAAACTTTGTATGTCAATGGAGAAGCCGTTGAGGAGCCCTACTTAGATTCAGTTAAAGATAAGTTGGTTCCTGGTGAAACACTAACAGATGATTTTACTTTAGCTTCTTTAACTGGCATGGAAAAAGTTCCAGAGGATTCCTATTTTGTAATGGGTGATAACCGTACTAACTCATTAGATAGTCGAATATTTGGCTTTATCGATGAATCCTCTATAACAGGAACAATAGATCTTCGGATTTGGCCTTTAAAAAGTTTTGGCACATTAACGAAATAAATTAAAAAAACACCATAAAAAAGGAAGAGGCCTTTTCGCCCCTTTCTTTTTTAAATGGTAAAAGGAGAGCAAACATGACAACAATTCAATGGTTCCCAGGACATATGGCTAAAGCCAGAAGACAAGTCACAGAGAAACTCACTTTAGTCGATGTGGTATTTGAACTTGTAGATGCAAGAATTCCATTATCAAGTCGTAATCCAATACTTGATGAATTAATCGGAGAAAAACCACGTATCGTTATTTTAAATAAAAGTGATTTAGCAGATGCTATTTTAGTTCAAAAATGGGTTGCTTACTTTAATAATCAAGGGATATCAGCTGTTCCAATTGTTGCGCAAGAAGGTATTGGAATGAAAAAGGTTATGAGCGAAGCTAAAAGATTATTAAAACCTAAATTTGATCGTATGGCAGCTCAAGGACGAAAACCTCGCCCAATTAGAGCCATGAGTATTGGTATTCCTAATGTAGGGAAATCAACGCTCATTAATCGATTCATTAAAAAAAATGTTGCCCAAACAGGCAATCGTCCTGGAGTAACAAAAGCTCAACAATGGCTTAAATTAAATAAAGAACTTGACTTGCTGGATACACCAGGTATTTTATGGCCAAAATTTGAAGATCCAGAAGTAGGTAAAAAACTAGCTTTAACTGGAGCCATAAAAGACACCATATTACAATTGGATGATATTGCCTTATATGGATTGGAAATAATGAAAGAAAAATACCCAGTAAATCTAGCGGCTCGATATGGTCTGAATGAAGCAGAAATGAAATTGAAATCGCCAGATTTATTAATGCTTATTACTGAAAGAAGAGGCTTTATTGATGATTATAGCAGAGCTGCAGAAATGATTATTTATGAGATTCGTAGTGGAAAAGTTGGACGTTATACCCTAGATGATATCCCTGAACAGTCTCCTAGTGAAACAGGTAAGAGATAAATGGATAAACCACTATCTATTGCTGCTGTAAAAGCCTTACTCAATGATATTGACTCACCTTTTGATGGTCGTATTCCTAGCCTTAGAGAAGACCAAAGAAAAGGCGTAGGTGCAGCTTTAAAGGCTTGGGAAAAACGTCTAGAAAAGCAACAAGATAAAGAAAAGAAACTTAAAATTATGCTACAAAATGAAGAAACCATTTGGGCTAACGGACTATCATTTATTGCTGGAATTGATGAAGTAGGTCGAGGACCTTTAGCTGGTCCGGTTGTTGCTGCAGCGGTTATTTTACCAAAAGATTTTCAAATTTTAGGGATCAATGACTCAAAACAATTGTCTAGCGAAAAAAGAGAAGCCTTCTATCTTGACATAAAAAAACATGCTTTAGGAATTGGAATTGGAATAAAAAATCAAGATGTTATTGATGATGTTAATATCTATCAAGCAACTAAGTTAGCCATGTTAGAAGCGATTCAAAATCTACCGCTAGCTCCAGATTATTTGTTAATTGATGCCATGACATTGCCAACAACTATTCCCCAAGATAGCTTAATTAAAGGCGACAGTAAAAGTCTATCTATTGCTGCTGCGAGTATCATTGCTAAAGTAACCCGTGACCGTATAATGAATGAATACGACCTATTATATCCAGGGTATGGTTTTTCTAAAAATTCGGGTTACGGAACGAAAATCCATTTGGAAGGTTTAGAAAAAATCGGCGTTTGCCCAATTCATCGTCATTCTTTCGCTCCAGTCAGGAACGCGTTAAAAAATTAGTTTTTAAGTCTATGCAAAACACTACCTTTTATACTAGGTAGTGTTTTTTTTCGGAATTAATGAGGATGGTTTTGCAGTGCGGATACTTTGATTATAGAATGAATAGAGAAGGAGAATCTAATGAATAAACAGTTAATTGAAGAGCACATATTTCGCTTGGCACATTGTCAAGGAATCGGACCAATTAGTCAAGTTAGGATGGTTTCGGCTTTAATAGATAATTGTCACCTAACAGCCTATCAATTAGCACACTATGCTAATTTGCCTACTAAAAATAAAAAGGCGTTCTTAGAAAGTTATGCTCTCGTAAATCCAGAAAAATTAAAAAAAAGTTATGAAAATCAAAATATTTACTGGATTACATTATTAGATAAACACTATCCAGAATATTTAAAGCAAATTTATAACCCACCTGTACTTTTATTTTACAAAGGCAATTTACAGCTATTAGAGAATAATTTATTAGCGATTGTCGGTTCAAGAAAAAACTCTGCTTATGGTCCAATGATTTTAGATAAATTGTTACCGGACTTAGTAAAAAATGGAATCGTAACCGTTAGTGGATTGGCAAGAGGGATTGATTGCGCTGTTCATCAAAAAACGCTGTTATTAGGTGGAAATACAATTGCTATTATTGGAACAGGTTTAGACTATACTTATCCTTATGAACATAGAAAATTACAGAAAGAAATAGGAAATCATCAATTACTTATTTCAGAATACCCTCTAGGTGTAAAGCCTTTGCCTTACCATTTTCCTATGCGAAACAGAATTATTGCAGGAGTATCTTTAGGAACATTAGTTGTAGAGGCTCAGAAAAACAGCGGCAGTTTAATTACAGCTAACTTAGCTTTACAAGAAGGTCGAGAGGTCTTCGCTATTCCAGGAGAAATTACGAACCCTTACTCAGAGGGAACCAATCATTTAATTATGCAGGGAGCTAAATGCGTTTTATCTGCTAATCATATTTTAGAAGAGTATTTTTTTGATTAACGTTCGATTAAATGACTTTGTTTATTATATAAATAGTCATTTTTTCTTCTATTATATAGCGTGAAAAATAGAATCGTTTACTTTTTTTTAATTTCTATAGTTGACAAATGGGTATGAGATAGCATAAGATGATTAACGATTTCTCTTTTGGTTTAAATTAACTGAGATAAGAAAATATGAGCTCACTTGAAAGGAGCATTTCATTGGCCTATAAATACCTGGTTATTGTTGAATCACCAGCTAAAGCAAAAACAATTGAAAAATATTTAGGGAAGAACTACAAAGTTGTTGCTAGTCTAGGTCATATACGTGACTTACCAAAGAGTCGCATGGCTATTGACGTAGAGAATAATTATCAACCCGAGTACATTTCGATTAGAGGCAAAGGTCCACTAATTAAAGAATTAAAAAAATTCGCAAAAAAAGCTGAAAAAGTTTATCTCGCAGCTGACCCGGATAGAGAAGGGGAAGCAATAGCCTGGCATCTTAGTCACTTATTAGGATTAGACATAAAGGATAAGAATCGAGTTGCGTTTAACGAAATTACGAAAGAAGCTGTTAAGGGAGCCTTTAAAGAGCCTCGTTCGATAGATATGCAACTAGTGGATTCTCAACAAGCGCGAAGAATACTTGACCGTCTTGTGGGTTACACGATTAGTCCAATTCTTTGGAGAAAAGTAAAAAAAGGGTTAAGTGCAGGACGTGTACAATCGATTACACTTAAGTTGATCTGTGAAAGAGAACAAGAAATTGCAGATTTTAAACCAGAAGAATATTGGAGTATTGAAGGAAACTTTAAAAAAGGCACTAAAAAATTTAAAGCCCATTTTCATGGTTTGAACGGTAAGAAAATGGAACTTAAAAATGCAGCAGATGTGAAACAAGTTATTCAAGCAATAAAAGGCGATGAATACGAAGTTAGTAAGGTAACAAAAAAAGAGCGTAAGCGTAACCCAGCATTGCCGTTTAAAACCAGCAGCATGCAACAAGAGGCCGCTAGAAAATTAAACTTTAGAACCCAAAAAACAATGATGATTGCCCAACAACTCTATGAAGGAATTTCTTTAGGCCGTGGCGGAGCGGTAGGGTTAATCACATATATGAGAACAGACTCAACACGAATAGCGGACTCTGCTAAAAATGACGTTGTTGATTTTATCACAAAAGAATATGGCCCAGAATACTCTGCTTCAAAACCACGTTTAGAGAAAAAAGCAGCTAGCTCACAAGATGCCCATGAGGCTATTCGACCTTCTAGCGTGATGAGAACACCAAAAGATATTGAAAAATATTTAACTAAGGATCAGTATAAACTATACAATCTTATTTGGTCTCGGTTAGTAGCTAGTCAAATGACCCCAGCTGTTTTTGACACGGTAAAAGTTGATATTACTCAAGATACTGTTTTGTTTAGAGCAAATGGGTCAACTTTGAAGTTTCCAGGATATCAAAAAGTTTATATCGAAGGAACGGATGACGCTAAAGAAGAAAAAGTGAATGTTTTACCAGAACTAGAATCAGGGGATACCGTGAAATCAGTTGATATTGAACCAAACCAGCACTTCACTCAACCACCTGCCCGTTATTCTGAGGCAACGCTAATCAGAACATTGGAAGAAAACGGCGTTGGACGCCCTTCTACCTATGCTCCTACACTGAATACTATCCTGAAGAGGTATTATGTTAAAATCCAAAGTAAACGCTTTGAGCCTACTGAATTAGGCCTCATTGTCAATAACTTAGTTGTAGAATTTTTCCCTCAAATTGTTGATATCCATTTTACTGTCGAAATGGAAAAAGATTTGGATGCGGTTGAAGAAGGAAAAGAAGAATGGGTAACGGTTATTGATCGTTTTTATAAACCTTTTATCAAAGAAGTAGAAAATGCAGAAGAAAATATTGAAAAAATCCAAATTAAAGACGAGCCTGCTGGTTTTGATTGTGAATTATGCGGTCATCCAATGGTCATTAAATTGGGACGATTTGGGAAGTTCTATGCTTGTAGTAACTTTCCAGATTGTCGAAATACAAAAGCAATAGTTAAAGAAATCGGAGTAACATGTCCATTATGTAAAGAAGGACAAGTTATCGAAAGAAAATCTAAAAAAAATAGACTGTTTTATGGTTGTGATAGATACCCTGCGTGTGAATTTGTTTCGTGGGATAAACCAATTGGTAGAAGCTGTCCGAAATGTGATCACTATCTAGCAGAAAAGAAAACTAAAGGCAAAACACAAGTCATTTGTAGTAACTGTGACTACAAAGAAGAAGTTCAGGAATAAATATGAATGACTTTTTTCTGATTTGAATCGTGACAGTTATTGAAAATCTACTAAATTCAAAACACAATTAAGTCAATCAATTGTAATCTTTTTGCTTCTGTGATAAAGTAATTTTGTCATAGGAGTGGAGGGGTTTTTTGACTAACAATGAATTAAAAAATATATTTCTTCTTTATCTAATTACTGAACGGCACTACTCCGAACTAACTAAAAAAGCTTACGAAGAAGATATTAATGAATTTACGGATTTTTTGTCGGCCACTGGCGAACCGAGTTACGAATCAGTCAGCCTGCAAGATGTTCGTATTTTTTTAGGCGAACTAAGTGACCGTCAATTAAGTCGCAATACAATTTCTAGAAAAATATCAAGTCTACGGGCTTTTTACCAGTTTCTTCTAAAGAATCATGTCGTAACTGAGAATCCTTTTTCTTATATTCATCTAAAAAAGAAAACGCTTCGTTTGCCTCGCTTTTTCTATGAGAAAGAAATAGAGGCATTATTTGAAGCTGTAAAAGGAGAAAAGCCATTAGATTTTAGAAATGAAGCACTTTTAGAAGTGCTTTATGGAACTGGAATTCGGCTCAGCGAATGTAAAAATATTACAATGAAGGATATTGATTTTGATTTAAGTGTTGTTTTGATTCGCGGTAAAGGGAATAAGGAACGTTACGTACCGTTCGGTCATTATGCAACAGCAGCTATACAGGACTATCTTGAAAAAGGAAGGACTGTATTAATGGAAAAGTATCAAAAAGAGCATTCTTATCTTTTTGTAAACCAATATGGAACACCTATTTCAAGTTCAGGAATAGAGTATGTTTTAAATCAAGTGATCAAAAAAAGCAGTTTAACGTCTAAAATACATCCTCATATGTTAAGACATACTTTTGCAACACATTTATTAAACAATGGAGCAGATATGAGAACGGTTCAAGAGTTATTAGGACATGCTAGTTTGTCTTCAACACAGATATACGCGCATGTAACAAAAGAGCACCTACAAAAAAACTACCGTAAATTTCATCCAAGAGCTTAATCACAGTGAAATTTAACGAGATTTAATGGAGGAATAACGATGACAACATTTCATGCAACAACAATCTTTGCAATAAAACATAACGGAGCTTGTGCTATGTCTGGTGATGGTCAAGTTACAATGGGAGAAAGTGTTATTATGAAAGGAACGGCTCGCAAAGTTCGGCGCATTTATAACGATGAAGTTCTAGTCGGGTTTGCTGGTAGTGTAGCGGATGCTTTTACGCTAGAAGAACGATTTGAAGGCAAACTGCATGAGTATAAAGGCAATTTAACAAGAGCGGCCGTTGAATTAGCAAAAGAATGGCGTTCAGATCGTGCACTACAGAAATTAGAAGCTTTGCTTATCGTGATGAACAAAGATGAAATGCTAATGGTTTCGGGATCAGGTGAAGTTATTCAACCAGATGATGGGATTTTAGCTATTGGTTCGGGTGGCAATTTTGCATTGGCTGCAGGAAGAGCCCTTAAGAAACATGGTAAAGATTTAACTGCTGCACAAATTGCGGAAGAAAGTTTAAATGTAGCGGCAGATATTTGTGTGTATACAAATCACAATATTATTGTAGAAGAATTATAAGGACGTGATGATATGATAAATACTTTGGAAAATATGACACCTAGAGAAATTGTTAATGAATTAGATAAGTACATCATTGGGCAAAAAGAAGCTAAAAAATCTGTTGCCGTTGCTTTGCGCAATCGGTATAGACGGCTTCAATTAGACGAAGCAATGCAAAAAGAAATTACCCCTAAAAATCTCTTAATGATTGGCCCCACCGGTGTTGGTAAAACTGAAATAGCACGTCGGTTAGCATCGATTGTTAAAGCACCTTTTATTAAAGTAGAAGCAACAAAATTTACAGAAGTAGGGTACATTGGACGAGATGTTGAATCCATGGTACGCGATCTTGTCGAAGCTGCAATTGTCATTGTTGAAAAGCAACAGTTTTCGAGAGTTTACATTCAAGCTGAAAAAAATGCTGTAAATCGGTTAGTTAAAATCCTAGTTCCAGGTATAAAGAAAGAAAAGAAACAATCTAATTCATCGAATCCATTTGAATCTATGTTCCAAAATATGAATTTAGGTCAGGAGAAAACGGTTGAAGAGGAAGAAGAAGTTAACGAAACCATTACGCTAAATCGTGAATCAATTAAACAACAAATTCGAAATGGTCAGTTAGATAATCGAGAGGTTACCATTGAAATAGAAGAGCATAAAAAAGGAATGAATTCACCTATGAATGCTGGACTTGAACAAATGGGAATTGACTTAAATGAAACATTAGGAGCTTTGCGACCAAAGAATAAGGTAAAACGAGCTGTTACTGTAAAAGAAGCCTTGGATATCTTGATTCAAGAAGAGTCAGAAAAACTAGTGAATCAAGAAGATATTCATTCTCAAGCCATTCATTTAGCGCAAAACTCAGGCATTATTTTTATTGATGAATTTGATAAAATCACCTCTAAAAGTAGCCAATCCGGTGAAGTATCTAGAGAAGGTGTTCAAAGAGATATTTTGCCTATCGTTGAAGGGTCACAAGTGTCTACTAAATATGGTACTATCCAAACAGACCACGTTTTATTTATTGCTTCAGGAGCATTTCATGTCTCTAAACCAAGTGACTTAATTCCTGAATTACAAGGTCGGTTCCCAATTCGTGTGGAACTAGACGATTTAACAAAAGATGATTTTGTTAAAATTTTAACTGAACCTAATAACGCTTTAGTTAAGCAATACATTGCGATGATTGCAACGGACAACATTGATGTTATTTTTACCTATGAAGCAATTGAACGATTAGCTGATATTGCTTATCGTGTAAACCATGAAACAGATAATATTGGTGCTCGTCGCTTGCATACTATTTTAGAAAAATTGTTAGAAGACTTACTGTTTGAAGCTCCTGATATGCAGATGGGTGAAATTACGATTACAAAAAATTATGTTGATGAGAAAATCGCTCACATTGTAGAAGATAAAGACTTAAGTCGTTATATATTATAATAATGACGTGGAGGTATAACCCATGAGCGGATTGCTTCAAAAAATGCGTATGATTAATAGTATATTGCAAAAAAAAGGCGGGGTCGTAAGTACGGATCTTTCAAAAGAGGGGCAACTACCTTTTAATGATATGGCAAGTATTTTAGCTGACGTTCTGAATGTAAATGCCTATTTAATTGACGAAGCTGGAAATTTATTAGGTTTTAACGAAAAACACAACATAAATAATGAGCGTGTAAAAGAAATGTTAAAAGCGAAAAAATTTCCTTTTGATTATTCTTCGAGCATGCTTGAGATAAATGAGACTCTTGCTAATATTGGAATAGAAAGTGATTACACTATTTTCCCAATAGAAACACGGGATTTGTTTACAAATGGTTTAACGACGGTTATTCCTATTTATGCAGCAGGAGAACGACTAGGAACCTTAATTTTAGCACGTCTCTCTCCTGCATTTGACGATAGTGATTTAATTTTAGGCGAACATGCATCTACAGTTGTTGGTATTGAAATTTTATATAAGAAAGCTACTCAAATAGAAGATGAAGCTAGAGATCAAGCAACAGTTCAAATTGCGCTTAAAACGTTATCTTATAGTGAAATGAAAGCTGTAAAGGCAATTTTTAAAGAGTTGGATGGGATGGAAGGTCGTTTAACAACCTCAACTATCGCTGATAAAATCGGAATTACACGTTCAGTCATTGTAAATGCATTGAGAAAATTAGAGTCAGGTGGTATTATCGAATCTAAGTCTCTTGGCATGAAGGGAACATATATTCGTATTCATAATAAAAAATTTAAACGTGCTTTAGATAAAGAAACGTTTTACTAAAACACTTAAGATGATAAGGGAGCTGACAGCTTTGATTAAACTAGAAAACCACTATATAACGGTTACTATTTCCGAAAAGGGTGCAGAACAAACGAGTTTGAAAAATAAACAGACAGGCATTGAATATATGTGGCAAGGTGATGCTTCTTATTGGAATAGACAGGCTCCTGTATTGTTTCCTTTTGTAGGTCGTCTGAAAGACAATAAGTATGAATACGACAATAAGACATATGTCATGAACCAACATGGTTTTGCTAGAGATAAGGTATTTCAAGTAACACACCAAAGCGAATCAGCTGTAACATTGTCTCTTCAATCAGACAAAGAATCTAAAGAGATTTACCCTTTTGATTTTTGTTTAAGCATCACTTATGAACTTAAGGAAGAATCTGTTAAGGTTCGTTACAAAGTTGAGAATACTAATCCGGATTTACCTATGTATTTTTCAATAGGGGGTCATCCTGGTTTTAATGTTCCTTTAACAGACGATACGACCTTCGAAGATTATTACTTAAGTTTTTCTCCAAAGAGATCAAGAACAGTTATTCCTTTAAAAGGTGCATACATTGACTATGAAAATCGGACACTCGGACAAACAAATACGGATATTGCTCTAAGATGGAGATTATTTGATGAAGATGCATTGATTTATGAAACAAAGAATAAAAATGTTTTTTCTATTCTTTCAGAAAAAACAACACATGGTCTCTCTGTTAGTTTTGAAGGATTCCCTTATGTTGGTATCTGGTCACCTGCAAAACTGAGTGCTCCATTAGTTTGTATTGAACCATGGTATGGTATTGCGGATACAGAAGATACCAGTGGACGTATAGAAGACAAATTAGGAATCCAACAGTTACATGCCAATGAAGTATTTGATTGTGCCTACACGATTAGCATTCACTAAAAAAAACCTGACAGGTTAATAGGCTGTCAGGTTTTTACATATCTTTCTTTATTTAAGAGGACTAAGAATCTTTTTTAGTTTTCTTGTATCTAAACCCAAAAGGTACTTTACTTTCTGTTCCTAGTCGAATGCGCTTAATGTTGTCTTTATGTCGATAGACAATAAAAACTGTTAACATTCCAGCTATGGTAGTTAAGATCCAATCATGTGTTATTAAGCTAGAAGGCGTAATAAAAAAGAGCGCTAGCATACTTGAAAAACTAACCATCCTAGAAAAATACAAAATAATTAGAAATATCGAAACAGAGACAATAAAAAATGGCGGATTATACGCTAGTAAGACTCCAGCACTCGTTGCAACTGCTTTTCCACCTTTAAATTGAGCGAAGATAGGAAACGTGTGTCCAACGATTGCTCCTATTCCGACTACCATAGGATTTAAATCAGAATTGAAAAAGTAAGGGAGACTAGCTGCAAGCGTCCCTTTTAAAACGTCTGCTAACAAAACTAAGATTCCAGCTTTAAAACCTAATACACGAAACGTATTTGTTGTTCCTGAATTTCCACTACCGAACTCTCGAATATCTTTGCCATACATTTTTTTACCTATCCATACTCCAGAAGGAATCGAACCAAGTAAATAGGCTGCACTAAATATGAGAATAATTTTAATCACTTTTTTCACTCCTAACTCAGCAAACGAATTGCCAGTACGCCATATTTTACCATTTATTTTATTCCAAGGCTAGTGAAAGTAGAATAGAGCATCGCGTCAAAAATAAACTTGATTTCTGTTTAAATAAAATTGAATTAAAAAGTGTACATATAATTTTTGCTTGCATTTCAATAACGGAACTAGTTTAATAAGGAGGCAGAGTCTAAATTTTTAATTAAGCGAACATACTTTCGCTTTTTTAGAGAAATCGACGAATTTTACTTTTCAATCAAATCAAGTTAGAGTATTATTGAGTAGATACTTAAAGAATCAAACGGATGTATACGAAGTGAACGAGCTCATTGAATACCTATGAACAGATAATAATCCGTCAAAGGGGTTTAAGTTTAACACTAAGTATCGCGTAATAAGGATTTAAGGAGTTTTTTGAATGTCTAAAAAAATAAAAACAGCATATGATGATACATCCATTCAAGTCTTAGAGGGACTGGAAGCCGTACGTAAAAGACCTGGTATGTATATTGGATCGACTGATACTAGAGGTTTACACCATTTAGTTTACGAAATTGTTGACAATTCCGTCGACGAAGCTTTATCAGGATTCGGAAATGAAATAACCGTTACCTTGCATAAAGATGACAGCATTAGTGTCAAAGATAATGGTCGTGGAATGCCTACTGGAATGCATTCTTCAGGAATACCAACTGTCCAAGTTATTTTCACTGTTTTGCATGCGGGTGGAAAGTTTGGACAAGAAGGCGGATATAAAACTTCTGGTGGTCTTCATGGTGTAGGAGCAAGTGTTGTTAATGCGCTATCAGAATGGTTAACGGTTACCATTGTTCGCGATGGTGTAGAATACCAACAAAAATTTATTAACGGCGGAAAACCATCTGGAACGTTAACTAGTAAAAATAGCCGTCAAAAAAACGGAACAACGGTTCATTTCAAACCAGATTCAAGTATTTTTTCTACAACTAAGTACTCATATGACGTACTTTCGGAACGTTTAAGAGAGTCGGCTTTTTTACTAAAGAACTTACGCATTGAATTGATTGATGAAAGAAATGATCAATCTGAAATTTTTCATTATGAAGAAGGAATCAAAGAGTTTGTTGCTTATCTGAATGAGGACAAAGATACGTTGACTCCGATTGCTTATTTTTCAGGAGAAAACAATCAAATTGAAGTGGAATTTTCATTTCAATACAACGATGGCTATTCAGAAAACATTTTATCCTTCGTTAATAACGTTCGAACGAAAGATGGTGGAACACATGAGTCTAGTATGAAAACAGCCTTTACGAAAACGTTTAATGATTATGCAAGAAAAGTTAATTTGTTAAAAGAAAAAGAAAAAAACCTTGAAGGTAGTGATTTCAGAGAAGGACTTGCAGCGATTATTTCCGTTCGTATTCCTGAAAATTTATTGCAGTTTGAAGGACAAACAAAAAGTAAATTGGGAACAGCTCAAGCTCGTGGAGCAGTTGAAGCTGTTATAGGAGAACAGTTAAGTTTTTATTTGGTGGAAAATGGTGAAACAAGTCAACAGTTAATCCGAAAGGCTCTTTCAGCTAGAGAAGCTCGAACCGCAGCGAGAAAAGCTCGTGAGGAAAGTCGGAATGGAAAAAAACGAAAAAAAAATGACTCTTTGTTATCTGGAAAGCTAACTCCTGCACAAAGTAAAAATGCTAAACGTAATGAGCTCTTCTTAGTTGAGGGAGACTCAGCTGGTGGGTCAGCTAAACAAGGTCGAGATCGTAAGTTTCAAGCTATTCTCCCTTTGCGTGGAAAAGTAATCAATACAGAAAAAGCAAAGTTACAAGATATTATGAAAAATGAAGAAATTAATACGATGATTTATACAATTGGTGCAGGTGTGGGACCAGAATTTGATATAGAAGCTTGTAATTATGATAAAGTTATTATTATGACCGATGCGGATACAGATGGTGCTCATATCCAAGTTCTTTTATTAACTTTTTTCTATCGTTATATGAAACCTTTATTTGAAGCCGGTAAAGTATACCTAGCTATGCCACCTTTATATAAGCTTTCTAAAGGAACGGGTAAAAAAGAAAAAATTGCTTATGCTTGGACGGATGATGAACTTGTAGGTGTAACAGAAGAATTTGGGAAGAATTATATTCTTCAGCGCTATAAAGGGTTAGGTGAGATGAACGCTGATCAACTCTGGGAAACTACTATGGATCCTGATTCAAGAACGCTTATACGAGTAAGAATTGATGATGCTGCACAAGCTGAACGTCGAGTCTCTGTTTTAATGGGCGATAAAGTTGAACCTCGTCGTAAATGGATTGAATCTCACGTAGAGTTCTCTCTTGAAGAAGGCAGTAGCATCCTTGATAACGATCAGCTAATGGAAACATCGGAATTAGAAAACGAAGGAAGTGCTATAGATGGAGAGTAGATCGGATGTTCAAGAATTAACTCTTGAAGAAGTAATGGGAGATCGATTTGGTCGCTATTCAAAATATATCATTCAAGAGCGTGCACTACCTGATATTCGTGATGGCTTAAAACCGGTTCAACGTCGGATATTGTATGCCATGAATGTAGAGGGCAATACGTCTGATAAAGGGTTTAGAAAGTCTGCTAAAACAGTCGGGAATGTTATTGGTAATTACCATCCTCATGGGGATAGTAGTGTCTATGAAGCAATGGTTCGTTTGAGTCAACACTGGAAACAACGAGAAGAATTAATTGAGATGCACGGAAATAACGGGAGTATGGATGGTGATCCACCAGCAGCAATGCGTTATACAGAAGCACGTCTTTCTAAAATTTCCGAAGAGTTATTAAAGGATATCGATAAAGAGACGGTAGATTTTGTTTTAAACTTTGATGATACGGATGAAGAACCAACTGTTTTACCAGTAAGATACCCTAATTTACTCGTTAACGGTGCTACAGGCATCTCGGCTGGCTATGCTACTGATATTCCTTCTCATAATTTAAGTGAAGTCATTGATGCAACAGTTCATTTAATCGATCACCCTAAAGCAAGCGCAGTTGATTTAATGACTTATTTAAAAGGACCTGATTTCCCAACTGGAGGAATATTGCAAGGGATTGATGGGATAAGAAGTGCTTATGAAACTGGTAAAGGAAAAGTTATCGTTCGCTCAAAGACCCATATAGAAGAGTTACGAGGCGGAAAACAACAAATTGTTATTAATGAAATTCCTTACGATGTAAATAAAGCTATCTTAGTTCGTAAAATGGATGAAATCCGTTTAAATAAAAAAATTGATGGCATTGCCGAGGTTCGTGATGAATCAGATAGAACTGGTTTACAAATTGTTGTTGAGTTGAAAAAAGATGTGAATGCACAAGGCATCTTAACTTATTTATTAAAAAGTACAGATTTACAAGTCTCTTATAATTTTAATATGGTGGCTATTGATAAAAAAAGACCTCAACAAGTAGGAATTGTTCGTATGTTAGAAGCTTATCTTGAACATCAAAACGAGGTAATTGTAAGACGAACTCAGTTTAATCTTAGAAAAGCAGAGACACGAGCACATATCGTTGTCGGTTTAATCAAAGCTCTTTCTATCCTAGATGAAGTTATCGCGGCTATTCGTAGTAGTAAAGATAAAAAAAATGCAAAAGATAATCTTATTGATCAATTTGATTTTACTGAAGCACAAGCTGAAGCCATTGTCTCTTTGCAACTATACCGTTTAACAAATACAGATATTACTGCTTTAGAAACTGAAGCCGATGTATTAGAAAAAGCGATTGCATCCTTTAATAAAATTCTAACGAGCCCTGCCGAAATGAAGCGAGTGATGAAAAAAGAACTTTCTGAAATCAAAAAGAAATACGCTAGTCCTCGTCGAACAGTCATTGAAAATGAAATTGAAGAGTTGAAAATTGAAACGGAAGTTTTAGTTACTCAAGAAGAAGTGATGGTTTCAGTTACTAAAGAAGGGTACCTTAAACGTACGAGCTTACGCTCTTATGGCGCATCAAAACCAGAAGAAATTGGTGTTAGAGAAGGCGATTACCCTATTTATATAGAACAGCTAAATACTTTAAATCATTTACTCTTATTTACATCTAAAGGGAATATTATTTATCGTCCCGTTCATGAAATTACAGAGTTTAGATGGAAAGATAGTGGCGAACACCTTTCTCAAAATATAGCACTCTATCAAGATGAAACAGTTTTAAAAGTTTTTGGATTAAAAGCATTGGATACTAACGCAACGTTTACTATTATTAGTAAAGAAGGGTTTATAAAACAAACTACTGTAGATAGTTTAACTTTAGGGCGTAGTTACCTCACAAAGTCATTTACAGTGATGAAATTAAAAACAGATACAGATACCATTGAAAATGTTCTTTATACAGAAAATCAAGAAGATAAAGATATTTTCCTTATTACTCGAAGAGGTTTTGGTTTAAGGTACTCTTTAGCCGAAGTGCCAGTAGTAGGTGCAAAAGCAAGTGGTGTTAAATCAATTAATTTAAAAACAGATGATTATGTAGTGAATGGAATTATTTTTGATACTAAAGCTTCAAAAACAGAAGTATTGATTCTCACACAAAGAGGATCTGTTAAAAAAATGAATCTTAATGATTTCGATACTTTAGGTAGAGCAAAACGTGGCTTACTCGTATTAAGAGAATTAAAAAATAATCCACATAGGGTGGCGTACCTTTTAGATGGAAGTAAAAATAAAGAATATAAAATTCTAACAGATAAAAGTAAACTTATTTGCTTATCTAGTTCTTCTTATCAAATAAGTGATCGTTACTCTAATGGTTCATTTATTTTAGATGAAGTGAATGATGGTAGTCCGATAGATGTCCAAAATGATATCTTTCATGACTTAACTAATAACTAATAGAAAAGGTGTTCCATTTAATGGGGCACCTTTTTGTGTACTACAAATAGCATATCGAAAGGTTCATGTATTAGTACAGATGAATAAAAATAAGAAAATATAAATCTTAATCACTTCTTATGTGAATTGATAATCATTCTCAATTAGGTGGACTAGAATTAAAGATAAGCTTTACTTATAGTGATTAACAAGTATATTAAAAAAATAGTAAGAAAAAACATTCATTTATTAAGTATAAATAGATTGTTTTTTTTCATTCATGTGTTATACTGAGCAAGAAGGAGCTGTTATAGTCAATATGATAGCTAACTAACAAGGAGGTTCATTATAATGGAACAATGGGCAAAATTTAAAGGTAGAGTATGGCAAGAGGAAATTGATGTTCGCGATTTTATTCAACAAAACTTTAGCCAATATAATGGAACAGATGAATTCTTAGCAGGACCTACTGAAGCAACCTCAGCACTTTGGAAACAAGTAATGGATTTGAATACAAAAGAACGCGAAGCAGGCGGAGTATTAGATATGGATACAAAAGTTGTATCTACCATTACTTCTCATGCAGCTGGCTATTTGAATAAAGAATTAGAACAGATTGTTGGATTCCAAACTGAAAAACCTTTTAAACGTGGATTGCAACCATTTGGTGGTATCCGAATGAGTGAACTATCTGCTGAAGCATATGGTTTTGAAATTGATCCAGAAATATCACATGTTTTCCGTGATTATCGTAAAACACATAACCAAGGTGTTTTCGATGCTTATACGCCAGAAATTCGTGCTGCTCGTCGTAGTGGCGTTATTACAGGTTTACCAGATGCATATGGCCGTGGTCGTATCATTGGTGACTATCGTCGTGTAGCTTTATATGGAATAGACCGTTTAATCGCAGAAAAGAAACATGACTTATCTATTACTGGTTACGGTACAATGAGCGAAACTATTATCAGAGACCGCGAAGAAATAAACGAGCAGATTCGTGCTTTAGCAGAATTAAAAGAATTAGGGAATATTTATGGTTTTGATATTGCAAAACCAGCAAGCAATGCAACAGAAGCTTTCCAATGGCTATACCTAGGTTATTTAGCAGCTGTTAAGGAACAAAACGGGGCAGCAATGTCTTTAGGACGTACCTCAACGTTCTTAGATATTTATATTGAAAGAGATTTAGCAGCAGGGGTTTTATCCGAAGAACAAGCTCAAGAAATCGTTGATCATTTTGTTATGAAACTTCGTTTAGTTAAATTTTCTCGCACGCCTGAGTACAATGACCTGTTTTCTGGAGACCCAACTTGGGTAACAGAAGCAATTGGTGGTATCAGTGAAGATGGTCGCCATTTGGTAACAAAAAATAGTTTCCGTTTCTTGCATACTCTATCAAACTTAGGACCCGCTCCAGAACCGAACTTGACGGTCTTATGGTCAACCCGTTTACCTGAAAACTTTAAAAAGTTCTGTGCTAAAGCCTCTATTGAGTCTAGTGCAATTCAGTATGAAAATGATGACATTATGCGTCTTGAATGGGGCGATGACTACGGCATAGCTTGCTGTGTGTCCGCTATGCGTATTGGTAAACAAATGCAGTTCTTTGGTGCTCGTGCTAACTTAGCAAAAACTTTATTATATGCTATTAATGGCGGTGTGGATGAGAAATCCAAAGCACAAGTTGGACCTAAATATCAACCAATTACTTCAGAATATTTAGAGTATGATGAGGTTATGGAAAAATATGATACAATGATGGAATGGATTGCTGGATTATATTTAAACACATTAAATATTATTCACTTCATGCATGATAAATATTCTTATGAGAAATTAGAAATGTCTCTACATGATACGGATGTAATGCGTACTATGGCTACAGGAATTGCTGGATTCTCAGTTGTTATTGACTCACTTTCAGCAATAAAATATGCCAAGGTTAAAACAGTTAGAGATGAAAATGGTTTAGTTATGGATTACGAAATTGAGGGAGATTATCCTAAATTTGGTAACAATGATGACCGTGCTGATGATATTGGTATCTGGTTATTAAAAACATTCATGGCTAAAGTTAAAAAGCACCCAACATACCGTGGAGCAAAGCACACAACATCTATTCTTACAATTACATCAAACGTTGTTTATGGCAAGAAAACTGGTAATACTCCTGACGGTCGTCGTGCAGGTGAACCTTTTGCACCAGGAGCAAACCCAATGCATGGTAGAGATACTCATGGAGCATTAGCAAGTTTGAACTCTGTTGCAAAAATACCTTACAAATATTCATTAGATGGAATTTCAAACACGTTTTCTATCATACCAAAAGCGTTAGGTAAAGAAGATGATGTACAACAATCTAACTTAGCTAGTATGCTTGATGGCTATGTTAAAAAAGGCGGACACCACTTAAACGTAAACGTCTTTAACCGTGAAACGTTATTAGATGCAATGGATCACCCAGAAGAGTATCCACAATTAACCATTCGTGTATCTGGTTATGCTGTTAACTTTATTAAATTAACACGTGAACAACAAATGGATGTTATTAACCGTACAATGCATGAAAGTATGTAATTAACGATAGTAGTAACTAAGAAATAAAAGATAAAGGAGCTAATATCATGTCTGATTCAGCTATCGGCTATGTACACTCAACTGAAAGTTTTGGTTCTGTTGATGGTCCAGGAATTCGTTTTATTGCATTTATGCAAGGTTGTCGCATGAGGTGTGAATTTTGCCATAATCCAGATACATGGAATATGGGTGGTGGTACACCTTATACTGCTGACGAATTATTGGAAGAAGCATTAGCATACCGTGAATACTGGGGAGAAGAAGGGGGAATCACAATTAGTGGTGGTGAACCACTCTTGCATATTGATTTCTTAATCGAGTTATTTAAAAAAGCAAAAGTAGAAGGGGTACACACAACGTTAGATACTTGTGGTCAACCATTCACTTATGACGAACCTTTCTTTAGCCGTTTTGAAGAATTAATGAGCTATACAGATTTATTATTATTTGATGTAAAACACATTGATGATGAAAAACATAAAAAACTAACAATGATGTCAAATAAAAATATTTTAGATATGGCTCGCTATTTATCTAATATCGGTAAGCCAGTTTGGATTAGACATGTTTTAGTTCCTGAGCGTTCTGACTTTGATGAAGACTTGATAAGATTAAATGATTTTATTGAGTCTTTAGATAATGTTATCAAGGTTGAAATCCTACCTTATCATAAACTGGGTATTTATAAATATGAAGCCTTAAAAATACCTTATAAATTGGATGGTATTGATCCTCCAACTACAGAACGAGTAGAAAATGCTAAACGAATTTTAAACATAGATAAGTATAGGTCATCTACTTCATTGTAATCCTATTTTATACTTTTAAACTGAACGAAAGAGTAACTTCTAGTTGCTCTTTTTTAATTTGTTTATTACACTAACACTACAAGCTAAACTTTGAAAAGTATGAGGTACAAGAATGAAACAAGAGAAAAATCAATTATTTTCTTCAAAAGCACTAGATTATTTTTTACAAATTGCGGAAACAATGAACTATACTAAAGCTGCGAATATTTTAGGAATATCTCAACCAGCTCTTACACAACAAATTAAAAAAATTGAAAAAAATATAGGTGCTCCTTTATTTTATTCAAGTGAAAAAAAACTTTATTTAACGGATGTTGGACATTTAATGTTGCAAATGGCACACTCAATTAGTACTATTTTAGATAATACAGCTGATAAAATTCAAAAAACAATTAACTCTGATATAGGTGAAATAAAAATTGGTTTACTATCATCTGTAGAAGATAAAGTATTTACTCAGTTTATTAGTAACTATTATAAAGATAATCCAGATATAAAAGTAACCCTATATATGCTTACAAGAGATAATATTTGGAGTAAGTTAGAAAATAATCTTCTTGATTTAGCCATTATGTATTTGCCAGATTACAAAATAAAAAACTGGGAACCTTATATTAGCAAAAAAATAATTGATGAAGAATTAATGTTCATTCATCATAAAGCAGAATTGTCTAATCAAGAGTCTGTAAAACTTGTTCAAACGATTGATGAGAAGTGGGCACTTTATCCTGATACGTATTATATTAACGAATTATTACGAGAAGAATTTAAGAATAAATTGACTAATTTACCATCTATTTCAGCTTATCTGACAACTCCTGAACAACTTTATCAGTTTAGTAAAAATACTAGAGGCTATACTGTATTACCAAGTTCTTTTATTGAAGCTCATAAAAATGAACTTGAAATAAATAACTTAAAATTTGATCCTGAAATTTCATTTCAGCTATCTTTTGTTTACCGTTATGATAAAGAGCAAGTTCCGCGAATTAATAAATTTTTGACTAATTTTGCTGATTATTTAAAAGAAGAAGATTATTTTAGTAGACTAAAAACTTAATTTAGGGAATAATAGAGAATGAATTAAGATAATAAAGGGGAGTTTAATGAATGAGTAAAGTATTAATCATTGGTCATAAAAATCCAGATACAGATGCTATTGCATCCGCTATATCATTTGCTTATCTGCAAAATAAACTAGGTGTAGAATCTGAGGCTGTTGCATTAGGTGAAGTTACCGAAGAAACACAGTATGCTCTAAGCCACTTTGATTTTAAAGCGCCAAGAGTCATACAAACAGCAGCAAATGAAACAAGTCAAGTTATGCTAGTTGATCATAATGAATTTCAACAAAGTGTTTTAGATATTGGAGAGGTAGAGGTTCTCGCAGTGGTTGATCATCATAGAGTTGCAAATTTCGAAACGATTAACCCATTGTATTACCGTGCTGAACCTGTAGGATGTACAAACACGATTATTTTAAAACTATTTAAAGAAAATAACATTATTATTCCAAAAAATATAGCAGGTTTAATGTTGTCTGCTATTATTTCAGATACCCTGTTATTTAAATCTCCAACTTGTACCGATGAAGATATAAAAGCAGCAAAAGAGTTAGCCGAAATAGCTGAAACAGATATCAATACTTATGGATTGGAACTACTTAAAGCTGGTACAAATCTTAGTCATAAATCAGCAAATGAATTACTTGATATGGATGCGAAAAGTTTTCCCATGGGAAATAAAAATGTTCGAGTAGCTCAAGTTAATGTAGTAGATGTAAATGATGTTTTTGCTAAGCAATCAGAACTTGAAGCGACTATGGTAGAATTAAGTTTAGTTAATCAATACGATTTATTTATACTGGTCGTAACAAATATCCTAGATAGTGATTCCGTTATATTAGCAATAGGGAATCCAATTGAAGCAGTTGAAGAAGCGTTTAACATTACACTGAACAATAACAAAGCTGTATTAGAAGGCGTTGTTTCAAGAAAGAAACAAATTGTACCACAATTGACAGAAGTGTTAGCAAGATAAATTTAAATTAAATCTAAAGCATACTTTTTTTGTTTGCTTTAGCTTTTTTTGTTTTAAAGCGAGTTTTA
>NZ_JBATXB010000093.1:0-1545 GCF_049673005.1 Carnobacterium sp.
CGTACTTTCAAAAGGAAGTGCCTATTTGTCGCAATTAGCCGATATTCAAGCCATTGCCTTTGATAAAACAGGAACATTAACGAAAGGGAAACCGGAAGTAACAAATTATTATTTTTCTGATTCTGTGGACGAAAAGAATATTATTGATATCGTTGTAGCTCTTGAAAAATAATCAAATCACCCGTTAGCAAGTGCTATTTTAAACAAGTTTGAACCAAAGAATAAACTAGCAATTAAAGTGGAAAATCAGATTGGAAGAGGTTTAATAGGCGATTATAACGGAAAAACTTATCGTATAGGCAAACCAACTTCTTTTGAAGCTGTATCGGATGACTATACGCGTTTGAATAAAGAATGGGCTTCAGAAGGTAATACGGTTGTGTACGTATCAGAAAATGAAAAAGTAATCGGTCTGATCGCATTAATGGATATTCCAAGTGAAAATGCGAAAGCAACTATAGAGTACTTTAAGAAGTGTGGTGTCCATACCACTTTAATTACTGGGGATTCTGAAATGACAGGACAAGCTGTTGGTAAACAATTAGGAGTAGACCAAGTAATTGCGAACGTCATGCCGGAAGACAAATCTAACATTATCAATGAACAAAAAGAAAGATATGGTATAACTGCTATGGTAGGAGATGGTGTAAATGACGCACCTGCTCTTGTGAAAGCAGATGTCGGAATTGCTATGGGAGAGGGTACGGATGTTGCAGTAGATGTATCTGATTTAGTGTTAATGAAAAATGATTTATCTAAATTAGTAAAAGCTCATAAGATTTCTTTGAAAATGAATCGAGTTATTTGGCAAAACATTATTTTTTCAATGCTAGTCGTAGCTTTTCTAATTATCGTGAGCTTATTAGGATTAACAGATATAGCCATTAGTGTGATCGTTCATGAAGGAAGTACTTTAGTCGTTATATTAAATGGTCTCCGATTATTAAAATCTAAATAAATACATGAAATTAGATAAAAACGTGTATCGGGAATCCTATTCCAATAGGGTTCTTTTTTTATAGAGACCTCCAATACACGATTGTATGTTATACTAAACAAAATCATGTATCACTTTTGTGAGAGGAGAGGGCTTTTAAATGACTTACAACGTCCAACCATTACGGACTCAACAAGAAATAAACGACTTTTTATTCTGTTTAAGAAGAAACAAAAACGCAGATCGGGATGTTTTTCTGTTTTTGATCGGCATTAATAGCGGTTTACGCATGTCTGATATCGTTAAATTAAAGAAACAAGACCTGATTTCTTCCAAAAATCCTCGTATTATAGAGAAAAAAACAGGGAAAGCCCGCATTTTGTATTTGAGTAGTCTGCAGGACTTAATCCAAGACTATACAAAAGGCCTTGAACCAGAGGATTATTTGTTTCCTAGCACCAAAGGTGGACATTTAGAAGTAAATACGGTCTATCAGATGTTTCAAAAGGTCGCTAAGCTGTTAGGAAGAGACGATATTGGCACGCACACGCTGCGTAAGACGTTTGGTTACCACTATTACAAGAAAACCAAAGACGTGGCCACACTGA
>NZ_JBATXB010000094.1:0-1832 GCF_049673005.1 Carnobacterium sp.
CAAAACCATAAAAATTATGGAATGAATAACCAGCAGCATTTTGTTGCCATCCCGGAATAGCAACATATTCTTGAGCAGCATCGCCCTCACCAATACTAACGGTTTTGGCCGCAATATCAGCATTCACTTTGGTTGAAGTCTTGGCAAGAACATTGCGTACATCACGCCACGTCAAATCTGGGTTTGCACTCATGATCACGGCGACTGCACCTGAAGTATTTGGTGCAGCTGAAGATGTACCGTTCATTGTCGAAGTGTAATCACAATTTGAGTTTAAAGGATGTAACCCACCGTGGAACGGTGTGCTTGGGCGATCTTCTGCAATCGCAGATCCATTTTCACAACCTACACGGTCTGTTGTTACAATCGCTGGATTAACTTCACCATATTCGCCACCTGGAGCAGTGACAAAAATATTAGACCCTACAGATGAATAGCTCGATAACACGCCTTTAGCATTAATTGCACTAACGACTAAGTTGTAGACGTTTGCATTATCACTGGACATGTTTGAGTTATGGAAAGGCAATCCATGGTTAGCAGGGTTTTCAGCTGTGGCAGAAAAGTAATCTCCTGGAAGCCAGAAGGTACTGAAACGATAGTAGTCATAACCATTACCAGCCGATTTAACGAAGATACTGCCTTTACCATCAAAGCTTTGAGTCGTCACATCGCGGTATACTTCAGATTCATCCTCTTCAAAACCGTGCGGGAAAGGCACGCTGTAACCATAGCTTTGGTTAAAAACACGGGCACTATCGCTGTAGGCACTAGCACCATGTGATTTTGTAAAGTTTTCAAATGTTTGAACATTTGTAACTTTACCTGTAGGATCGGAATCTAAGAAGTTAAAACCAATTAGTTGTGCCTTTGGGGCGACACCACGACCACCAATACCGTTCCAACCTTCTGCTGCGATAATCCCGCCAACTGCAGTACCGTGACCTGATTCACCAGAAAAAGGAGTTGGGTCAACTGAACCCGTGATCAAATTGTAAGATCCTCCCTTAACAGTATTGTTCACTAAATCGGGATGAGAAATTTCCAAGCCATCATCCACAACGGCAACTGTGATGCCTTGACCCATAACTTGCTTTGAAATTGCGTCACTGACATTCATGTCTTCGCCAGCAATACCACGATTCAGTGCAAAAGAATTCTGCCCCGTGTTTTTCAGATGCCATTGATAAGCATATAAGGGATCGCCATTTTTGATATGAATTGTTAATGTACCCTCAGCTTGATACTGACCGTCAGATACTTTAAATCTGACAACATCAGTGCCTTCACTGGCATTGGAAGCATAAGTAAATTCACCGGTACTTTTATTAACTAAAGTCAAAGTACCTAGTTTTAAATCAGTTGGATCAACTAAAGAGTAAGTCAAACCACCTTCGGCATCAGTCGCATCTAATTTGCCTGTGAATAATAGAGACTGCGACACATCAATGGTCATATCGGCAGTTGTTGGTGCTGTGTTGACCTTAGCGACTGGCTGTGGAGCCTTTTTGTCACTTCCACAACCTGCCAATAAGGCGGCCGTGATGCTTAATGCAACAATGGACATACGCATGGATAGACATTCCTTCTTGTCATTACATCTTATAATTTAATATTGGATAGCTAGAATTCACTCGCCTTTATCCGCATTAAATACTGTTATTTTAATTATTATTGAACCACCAAAAACCAACATTAGCATTTAATGGTGATACATCTTTTAACATATGGGTAATAAGAATGAAAACAACAATAAACAGAACGGTAGATTGAATGTAAATTTTCTAGTTATATCTCCAGTAATAATAGACTTAAGAAACTGAGTCATCACC
>NZ_JBATXB010000095.1:0-4759 GCF_049673005.1 Carnobacterium sp.
GAAAAAAAGGTGAATCCTAACATAATAAAAAGCATCGACCAAAAGCCTTTTTTATCTTCTTCTTTTACTCTTGCTAATGAATAATCCTTATCTTGCTGAGTGTTTTTCATTATACTCCTCCTTATTATTCACCAGTACCTGTACATACAAAAAGACCCCTTGTCAAAAAACGACAAGGAGTCTGCGCATATGTACAGCAGTACAACACCGTCTCATTAGACAGTGCAAACCTTGTCAGCCTCTCTGGACTGATTTTAAAGGTACCGATATTTTATTAATGCTAATTCTATCTCTTTACGCTAAATCTGTCAACTCAAATATTTCCATATTTTTTCATTTAATCATTATGCCGCATAAACAAGCTCGAATTGGATACAAACTAATTCTATAGTTGTAGAAAAATGCCAATGTTCGTTTTTACATTGTTCTTGAAAATAAGTTTGATAAAGTTCTCGCCAACCAGTTAGTGTGCGATCTCCTTCGCCTTCTTCATAAGCCAGTTCTTCAGATACTTCATCAAATGGAACAATGAATACTTTCAATAGTTGCACTACTCCAATTGCTTGATTGTTTCCGTCTAAAATCACAGAGTAGCTTCCTTCTTTAGGTATGGACTTTTCTTTTCTTTGGTATTCTACTAACAAGGTCGTTTTAGCTGTCTTTAAACCTTCTAAAACCAGTGCTGCAGACTGGTTGGCACTATCTTTTGTTTCTCCAAAAGTCATTACATCATACTGATCAGGTAAAGTAGAATTTTGAAGTCTAAAATTTTCCCATAATATTTCTGCCGACTCATTTATCATTGCTTCCTCTTTACTCCTGTTCATTACTCCGAATAAGTCTTTATACTGCTTTATCCAGAATCTTTTTTATGCACTTAACTACTTTTATTCAACTTATATAAGTAACATCAAAAAGAAGTGTAACACAATCAACTCAATTTTGTTTAAATTCAGTCTTGTTTTGTCTTATTTATTTACGATGCATTTTAAATTCCAAAAACAAATCATTATAAACACCAATATACTCTTTACCTAAATCATCATAGACTTCTAGATTTTCCAATGTCTGTTCCGTAGGGTAAAATTGTTTATCTTCTGTTATCTCTGGTGGCAATAATTTTTTAGCTGCTTCATTTGGTGTTGAATATCCAATATACTCAGCATTTTGAGCAGCATTTTCTGGTTCAAGCATGAAATTAATAAAAGCATACGCTGCATTTATATTTTTAGCTGTTTTAGGAATGACAAAGTTATCAAACCAAAGATTGGACCCTTCTTCTGGAATTACATAATGAAGGTGTTCATTTTCGGCTAGCATTTCTGCTGCTTCTCCAGAAAACGTTACAGCTACAGAACTTTCTTCTTGAATCATGTACATCTTAATTTCATCTGCAACGATTGCTTTAACGTTAGAAGTTAAAGTGTTTAATTTTATCGCAGCTTCGTCAAGTTCTTTTTTATCTTTTGTGTTTAGAGAGTAACCTAAACTATTTAAAGATAAGCCCATCACTTCTCTTGCTCCATCAATCAGCATGACATCATTTTTTAACTTCGGATTCCAAAGATCATCCCAATGTTCAATATCCTTGTCAGTTAAAAATTTATCATTATAAATAATCCCTAATGTCCCCCAAAAATATGGGATTGAATACGCATTTTTAGGATCGAAGGATTGGTCTAAAAACAAGTCATTGATATTCGTTAACCCTTTTATTTTACTATGATCTAATTTAAAAACCATCTCTTCTTTAATCATTCGTTGGATCATGTACTCACTCGGAACTGCCAAATCGTAAGCTGTTCCTCCTTGTTCAATTTTAGTATACATCGCTTCATTGGAATCAAACGTTTCGTAGGAAACACGATAATTGGTTTCATTTTCAAATTTAGTAATTAAATCTGGATCGATATAATCTCCCCAATTGTATAAATTTAACGTGTTTTCTGATGTAATGCCTTGCGATTTACTTAACTGGTTAATGGATGCATACAAACCGATACTTACTGCTAAAATAGAAAGGATAATAGCCATTAGTCGCCTCATCTTATTATCACCGCCCCAGATAGTCGTTTCTTTTTATTTTTTTGTTTTTTTGAAAGATTGTGTTGCTGAATAAAGTAATAGCCAATAACTAATAGAAGAGAGAATAAGAACATCAATGCACTTAATGCATTAATTTCTAAACTTACTCCTTGGCGGGCTCTAGAATAAATTTCAACAGCTAATGTTGTAAATCCATTCCCTGTTACAAAAAATGTTACCGCAAAATCATCTAGCGAATAGGTAAAAGCCATAAAGAATCCTGCTAAAATTCCTGGAGTAATGCTTGGTAAAATAACCTTGCTTAATACTTGCCAATTATTCGCTCCTAAATCACGGGCAGCCATAATCATGGTATCATTCATTTCTTTCAATTTAGGCAAAACCATTAAGACTACAATAGGGATACTAAAGGCGATATGCGAAAGTAAAACGGATGCAAAACCTAAACTAAATCCAATAAAAGTAAATAAAATTAAAAAACTAGCACCGATAATGACATCTGGTGATACCATCAATATATTATTCAGACTCAGCAAAGTTGTACGATTTTTTCGTTTTTTTGTATAATAAATAGCCAAAGCTCCAAACGTTCCAATGATTGTTGCAGCTAATGAAGAAAGTAGGGCAACTAATAAAGTGTTTAAAACAATTGTGATTAACCGCTTATCCTCAAAAACAGTTAAGTAGTTATCCCAAGTAAAGCCTTCAAAACTAGTCATCGTGCCACCTGAATTAAACGAATAGAAAATAAGATAAAAGATAGGAGCATAAAGAATAACAAAGATTGCTATTAAATAGAGATTAGACCATTTAATTTTTATATTTTTCATTTACGTCTCCTCTCTTTCTTTTTCTTTTCACCTGTTAAAACCATAATAATGAGCATTGCTGCAATTAAAACAACTCCGATTGTTGAGCCCATACCCCAGTCTTGTGTAACAAGAAAATGCTGTTCAATAGCTGTTCCCAAAGTTATCACGCGATTTCCACCAATCAAACGAGTTAACATAAATAATGATAGAGATGGGATAAATACTGCTTGAACACCACTTTTAACTCCATTTAACGTTAAAGGGAAAATAACTCTTCTAAACGTTTCGAGCCCATTTGCACCTAAGTCACGACTTGCTCGCTCATAAGAAGGATTTAATTCCTCTAAAGCGTTAAATATAGGTAAAATCATAAAGGGTATTTCGATATAAGTCGCTACTAATAAAAAACTAACATCCGTAAACAAAATTTGCTGTCTACCTATTCCAATAAACATCAGAAAATCATTTACCGAACCATTTATACTGAATATGCCGATAAATGCATAAGCTTTCAGTAGCAAATTTATCCAAGTTGGCAAAATAATGAGCAACAGCCATAATTGTTTGTGTTTCGTTTTATTTAGTAAATAAGCAGTTGGATAGCTAATGAATAATGTCGAAATCGTTATCAAAAAGGCATACCACACTGAATTTAATGTCATTCTTAAATAGGTTCCAGATTCAAAAAAAGTTTGGTAATTTGCTAGTGTAAACTGTCCTTCAATCGTGAAGAATGATTGATAAAAAATTAACAGTAAAGGAGCGGCGACAAAAAAAACTAGCCATAAACTATAGGGTATAAAATAAAATAATTTCGATTGTTTCGTCAATTCTTTGTCCTCCTTACTCCTCTTCGTAGCTTTCAAGACGTGCATCAAATTCTTGCTCAGACTCTCCGAAACGCATAACGTGAATGTCTTCAGGTTCAAAATAAAGACCTACTTCGCTACCAACTTTAGCTTTTTTAGTCGAATGAACCATCCATTCATTGTTTTCACGATCATGTCCAATGATTTCATAATGAACACCTCTAAAAAGTTGTGTATCTACTTTCATAGCAATTTTACCTTGCTCAACCGTTGTTAAAAGTAAATCCTCTGGACGTAAAACAACTTCAACTTTTTCATTAGGTTTCATCCCAGCATCCACACATTCAAGAACATGTCCAATAATAGAAACCGAATAATCTTCTACCATATGTCCTTTAACAATGTTACTTTCTCCGATAAAGTCAGCAACATATCGATTAATGGGTTCGTCATAAACATCAACTGGCGTCCCACTTTGAACAATTTCGCCGTCTTTCATAACAAAAATTTCATCACTCATTGCTAAAGCTTCTTCTTGATCATGCGTTACAAAAACAAACGTAATACCTAATCGTCGTTGCAATTCACGTAATTCATATTGCATGTCTGTTCTTAATTTCAAATCTAGTGCAGATAAAGGTTCATCGAGTAGCAAAACTTCAGGCTCATTAACCAATGCGCGTGCGATAGCTACACGTTGGCGTTGTCCTCCTGACATTTCACTGATATCACGATCTTCATAATTGGATAAACGAACCATTTTCAATACATTGCTTACTTTTTCTTTAATAGTTTTGCTATCTAGCTTTTTGATGCGCAATCCAAATGCAATATTTTCAAATACATTCATGTGCGGAAATAAGGCATAATCTTGAAAAACCGTATTTACTTTGCGTTTATTTGCAGGTAAATCATTTACTACTTTTCCGTCTAAAGTAATTGTTCCTTCATTTGCTTCAGTAAACCCGGCAATTAACCGTAAAATCGTTGTCTTTCCACAACCAGATGGACCAAGTAATGTATAAAATTTACCTTGTTCAATTTCAAAGTTAATATTTTTTAAAACGGGTTCATCATCATCGTATTGTTTTT
>NZ_JBATXB010000096.1:0-4356 GCF_049673005.1 Carnobacterium sp.
GCGCCGGCTGGTGGCCTTTGTGGCGGGGCCGGAGCGCGACAGCCGGGTCAGCAAGGCGCAGCTGGCCAGGGTGTTGCCTGCCGCCATGATCCCCACCGATTATCGCCACTATGACCAGCTGCCCCGCACCGGCTCCAACAAGCTGGATCGCAAGGCCCTGCTGGCCGCCTATCAGGCGGGCGGCGAAGCGTTGACCCTTGGCAGCGAGACCGAGAACCGGGTCGGCGCCATTTGGCAGCAGATCCTGGGGCTCGCCACCATGGCGCCCACGGACAACTTCTTCGAACTGGGGGGCCAGTCCCTGCAGACCATCCAGATAGTCAACCGGCTCGGCGCCGAGTTCGGGGTGCAGGTCAAGGTCTCCGACGTGTTCGATCACCCGCGCCTCGACGACTTCTGCCGTTTCCTCGACGGCCTGCTTTCCGAGGATGAAGAGAGCGTGGAGATGGTGTGGTGATGAGCAAGATGACGAAGGATCAACAAAAAATGGCCTTTGATTTCACTGGCAAGCGGGTCTGGGTGACCGGGGCCGGGCGCGGCATCGGCCGCGAGGTGGCGACGCAGTTCGTGGCGGCCGGCGCATCCGTGGTGGGGCTGGACCTGGCGTTTCCCGAAGCCGACTACCCCTATGCCACCCGGCTGCTCGATATTGGCGACTCGAAGGCGGTCAACGCCTGCTGCGCAGCGCTGCTGGCGGAAGGCGGGCTGGATGTGCTGGTCAACGGGGCCGGGGTGCTGCGCCTCGGCCCCACCGAAACCTTAAGCGATGATGACTGGCACGACTGCATGACGGTCAACGCCAGCGGCGTCTTCTATCTGCTGCGGGCCCTGGTGCCCCACTTCAAGGGGCAGCAGCGCGGCGCCATCGTCACCATCGGCTCCAACGCCGCCCATGTGCCGCGCATGCAGATGGCAGCCTATTGCGCCTCCAAGGCGGCGGTCACCAGCCTGACCCAGACGGTGGGACTGGAGCTGGCCCCCTTCGGCGTGCGCGCCAACCTGGTGTCGCCGGGCTCGACGGATACCCCCATGCTGCGTGGCATGCTGCCAAGCGAGGAGGCCATGGCCCGCACCATTGCTGGGTTGCCGGAGCAGTTCAAGCTCGGCATCCCCCTGCGCAAGGTCGCCACCCCGGCGGAGATCGCCCATACCGTCCTCTTCCTGGCCTCGGATCTGGCCAGCCACATCACGCTGCAGGATCTGGTCGTCGACGGCGGCGCCACCCTGAGTGCCTGAGGCTTGAGAAACAGATGAACAATATGATTTTGCTGTTGAAACAGCTGGAACGGCAGGGAGTCAAGCTGGCGCTGAACGACAAGGGTCAGCTTATCTCCCAGTCGAGCAAGGAGGCGGTGACGCCGGCCATCGGCGCCACCATCAAGGCCAACAAGGATGAACTGGTGCGCTGCCTGGCGGCCCGTGCCGCCTTCGAGGCACCCATTGTCGCCGAGGGCGCCCGGCAGGGGCCGCTCTCGTCCTCCCAGAGCGGGCTCTGGTTTATCGAGCAGTACGAGGAGGCCTCCCACCTCTACAATATGCCGGTTTACTTTCGGGTGATCGGCGAGCTGGATACCCGAGCTTTGGAATTTGCCTTCGATCACCTGTTTGCCCGCCACCCCAGCATGCGCACCCGTTTCGTCAAGGACGAGGAGGGCAGGGGGGCCCAGGAGATACTGCCGCACGTGCCCTTCAAGCTGCATATTGAAGACGTGAGTGAGCAGCCCGCAGCCGAGCGCGAAGCCTATGTGGCCCGCCGGGTGCGCGAGGAGATCGGCCGCCCCTTCTCCCTGACCCGGGGGGAGCTGAGCCGGGTGCACCTGATCCGGCTCGGCAGCCGCGAGCACGTGCTGCTGATCACTCAGCACCACATCATCTCCGACGGCTGGTCGGTCAAGAACATGTTCGCGGATCTCAAGCGCGCCTTTCTTGCCCATCAGAACCGCGAGCCCCTGCAGGTGAGGGAGCTGCCGCTCACCTACATCGACTATGCCCGCTGGTTCAACTCGGACCGTTTTCTCGATTATCACGCCGAGTTCAAACCATTCTGGGTCGACCGGCTCGGCGGCAGCCCCGAGGTGCACGGCCTGCCGCTCGACAAGCCGCGCCCGGCCCATCAGGATAGCGGCGGCGAGCTGGTCTTCTCCACCATCGAGAGCGACCTGTGGGAGAGCTTCAAGCGCCTGTGTCAGCGCCACAGCACTTCCAACTTCATCGGTCTGCACGCCCTGTTTGCGTTGCTGATGGTGCGCCAGAGCGGCGAGAAGGAGGTGGTGATCGGCACCCCGCTCGCCTATCGCGAGCGCCACGAGATCGAGTCCCTGGTGGGCTTTTTCGTCAATACCCTGGTGTTGCGTACTCAACTCAGCGGCAAGCCCAGCTTTGTCGACTATCTGCAGCAGTGCCGGGAGGAGGATCTGGCGGCCTTCGATCACCAGCTCTACCGCTTCGAGGCGCTGGCCGAGGCCATCGGCGCCGACCGCACCACCGCCATCAACCCCATCTTCCAGATCATGCTGGTCTATCAGGCCAAGGTGGATTTCAACGATCTTATCCCAGGCTGCCAGCTGGTGGAGGAGACCTCGCCTGTGTTGCCGGCCAAGACCGACATCTCGGTCAAGGTGACCGAACTGATGGACTCCGTCAGGGTGGACTGGCTGTTTGCCACCGCCCTGTTCGAGCGAGAGACCATTCAGGCTTTTGCCGATCGCTTGCTGCACCTGATGCGCGCCGTGGTGGCGGCCCCCGAGACCGACATCTGGCAACTGCCGCTGGAGGCGGGCACCGACCAGGCCGCGCTGGCCGCACAGCTTGCCGACTTGCCGCAAGACTACCCGAGCCGCGACACCCTGCTCTGTCATATCGAGCGGCGCGCTATTCAGTTGCCGGACGCGCTGGCGGTCAGCGACAGCGCGCAATCGTTGACCTATGGCGAGCTGGAGGTGCGTGCCAACCGGCTAGCACACTGGCTGCAATCCTGCGGCGTTACCCCGGGCGCCGCCATCGGCATCCAGGCCAGACGGGATGTGGCCTTCGTGGTTGCCCTGCTTGCCTGCTGGAAGGCGGGGGCGGCCTATGTACCGCTGGATCCTGCCTATCCCGCCGAGCGGCTGGCCCATATCCTCACCGACGCTGGCATCAGCCTGGTGCTGGGGGGCGTGCCGGACCCGCGCCTTGGCGAGGCGCTGGCGAGCACGACTGCCGAATATCACAATCTGCACCAGCTTGCGCTGGACAAGATGCCAGCCAGCACGCCCGCACTGCCTCGGGACGCCGCCATGCTGGCCCAGATCATCTACACCTCCGGCAGCACCGGCCTGCCCAAGGGAGTCATGGTGGAGCAGGGCAGCCTGATCAACCTGATGGCGGATCACGGTGATCGCATCGCCCTTGGGAAGGGGGGCGTCATGTTCAACTGCATGTCCCTCTCGTTTGATGCCGGTAACATGACCAGCTTGCTGCCCCTGTACTGCGGCGCGGCCCTGCACTTCGGCGAACCGGGCGAAGGGGTGATCGCCGCCGCGATCGCTTGCGGTGCCAGCCATATGATCCTGCCCACCGCCCTGCTCGCGAACCTGTTGCCACCGACCGATCTCGGTTCCCTCAAGGCCATCGGCTTTGGTGGCGAAGCGTGCCCGAGCAGCCTGGTGGAACGCTGGGGGGAGCGGGTAGCACTCTTTAACATGTACGGCCCGACCGAATGCACCGTCACCGCGCTCTGCGCGCGGCTCACCCCGGGGGCGCCCATCACCATAGGCCGCCCCGTCAACAACCTGAAGGCGCTGATCCTGGACGAAGGGGGCAACTTCTGCCCCGTCGGTGTGCCCGGTGAGCTCTGCCTGAGTGGTCTGGGTCTTGCTCGTGGCTACCTCAATCTGCCGGAGCGTACTCAAGAGGCCTTTATCGAGCTGGCGCTGGCGGGTCGTACTTATCGCCTCTACCGCACCGGCGATCGGGCGCTCAGGCGCCGCGACAGCAACATCCAATATCTGGGCCGGATTGACGAGCAGATCAAGCTGCGCGGCTATCGCATCGAGCCGGGGGAGATAGAGACCCGGCTTGCCGAATTGTGCCCGGCGATGCGCCAGATCAAGGTGGTGGTGCAGGAGGGGCGCCTGCTCGCTTACGCCTGTCTGCAGGCCGGGGCAAGGGAACCCGACGGCGACGCCCTGCTGCAGCGGGCCGGCGAGTGTCTGCCCGATTACATGGTGCCGGCGCGCCTCTGCTGGCTGCCCGAGATGCCGCTCACCCCCACCGGCAAGCTGGACCTGCGCCGCCTGCCTGCCATTGATTGGCAGGAGAGCAAGGGCGAGCCACAGAGCGAGCTGGAACAGACGGTGCTCGCCATCTGGCAGGGGG
>NZ_JBATXB010000097.1:0-1511 GCF_049673005.1 Carnobacterium sp.
GTTAATTACTTGTAATAAAAGAAAGTTATCAGTTCTTTAACAAAGAAACCATGCAGAAAAACACTGTTGCGCGAGTTCTAAACCTATTATCTCAAGCCGCGTTTCAATAAGTCATTGATTAAAAATAGTATAAACTGGAATCAGCCCTATAAGTGCGCACAACTATATTTGGTTATAATCCGTGAAATGTGATCAAATCGAATAATACTGTATACATAACAGCATCTAAGACTGAGTCATTATGAATACAAAAGACAGTTTCTATACCCAAATGTGAGGCATAAGCAAGTAAGGCGAGGAGATTGTAGCTAAGTGAATAACTGACCGACTGTTTTCATTGGAATAAACATTCTTACACGACCGTTGATTTCACAAAGAACCTCGAAACCATACTTAGCGTAAAATGATTCAGCTTGGCCAGTTAAGCAATCGACAACAATGGCATAAGCTCGCATGTGAGCATTAATTTCCCAAAGATATTCTAGCGCTTTGATTAAGCTAGCTTTACCTAACCCACTACCATGAAACTCTTTATGGACAGCAAGTTGAGCAAGCAGAAAGACCGGAATGGGATAGCGTGGTAACTTTTTACCCATGGCTTGCGGCAAGGTATCACGGCAAATTGAACTTGGTGCGATAGTATAAAATGAGCAAATTGGATATTTTTGATTGGGCAATGGTGTAACAGCAGGTAAAACCATTGTGCGGCTAATACCTGCTTGCATGTGTTTCGCTGCTTGAGTTTGGATAAAATCGTTTAACTCTGCTTCGCCACAGTCAAATGATGCTCTATCGTGTTGTGATTTATCCAATTCTTTAAAAGTCTTGGAGTAACTCACTTAAACTCACCACTTTTAGTAAATACTGCCGCTTCACGCAATGCCTTGTTCGGGGCCTTAGCCTCATCACAAGCCATTATGAATTGGTCGAATACATCAGCTTTAACAGTAATGCTTTCATGCTCAGCAATCACCTGAGTTGAATCTTCGTCCATTAAGCGAACAACGTATTCAGTTAAGCTTTTTAACCCAAGCAAAGCCGATGCTTTCTCAGCCTTAGCTTTGATCTCTTCATCCAAACGGATATCAAGTCTTGCAGTCGCCATAAAACCTCCTATCGTACGGAGTAAATCCGTAATGGATTGGAGTATAAAGTTTAAACAACCACAGCGCAACTTGTACGGACACAGTACGGATGCGATTTTTAGATTTGTGGGGATAAAACCTATTTAAGCTAAAACATTAGTTATTTAAAATGGCGAGGAATGATCAAAAGCCAACTGTTTTTGTCCTTGTCTAATTTCTTATAAGCCGTATTGCGTTATTATTGATTCATACTTTTTACCGTTTGAATCGACAACAAAAGCTTTAACCTTTCTTAGTTGAAGTAGCTCCTTAATACCTTGTTCACTATAGCCATCAAAATGAAAAACTTTCTTCTGATTTGGCTCGATAGTTAATGTATTAAAGTCATTAAACATTGTATCGTAGACGCCGCCTTCGGCTGTAACT
>NZ_JBATXB010000098.1:0-10018 GCF_049673005.1 Carnobacterium sp.
ACCTCTGCCTATTTTCTTATTTAATTGGAAGCTCTAATTAACCTGTTAAATCCACTCTAATGCATTTCACGCTTTACTCTTTATCTTAAGTAGAAATCAATAAAGATAAAGAAAGTTAAAAGTGAAACCCCCCCTTTTTAAAGATGTTAAACAACTGTCACATATAAGGTTTTGCAACAATTAAGTCTAATTTAATAGATTAATTTAGACCGCACTACTTGAACAGGCATGAGGTGTTTAAGGATGCTAAAAGTCTCATATCCACTTCAAATAAGGTTGTATAATCACCTTTGTAAGCTCTTAATAGGTCTATTGCAATCCTGCTGAAAATATAATAATAAATTTTTTTGTATTTTTCAAGACTTTTAACTAAATTTTTTTAATGCTACTTAAATGTAGTAACTTAGAGTAGATAAGAGAAGAGAGAGTAATGCTTTGGCATAATAATAAGTCAAATTTGAGCTGTAAGTCAATTAAATAGAGGATGAGATAGAGCTCTATTAGTTTAAAATGTTTTAAAAGGAGCAGCATAAGTGCTCTGAAGGCACTAATGCTGCTCTAATTTAGAGTAATTATTTTTTTATATCAAATAAACGAGCTTTCTTAATGTCTTCGATTGTTTGAGTACCAGCTAACTGCATAACTCGTTTTAAGTCAGATTCAAAGTAATTTAAAACAGATTTAACACCTTTCCATCCGCCTAAGGCCAATCCGTATAATACTGGACGGCCGACAGCTACGATGTCTGCACCACTTGCCAGTGCCTTAAAAATATGTTCCCCACGACGAATCCCGCTATCAAATACGATAGGAACGCGGCCAGAAACAGCTTTAGAGATTTCAGTTAATGTATCAAATGAACCAGGGGCACCATCCAGTTGGCGTCCGCCGTGATTAGATACCCAAATACCTGCTGCTCCGGCACCGATAGCTAATACAGCATCTTCAGGTGTTTGTATTCCTTTAACAAAGACTGGTAAACCTGAGTAATCAGATAAAAATTTTATATCTTCTGGATTAATTTTTTGCTTAGATTGAGCATAAATATTATTAAGAGACATATTTTTACCTGACCCAGTTAAATAACGAGATACGATAGGCATACCGAACGGGTATACAAATTTGTTCAACATGTCTTTCTCGCGGTTACCGCTTACAGTTGCATCAGCGGTTAAAATTATTGCAGTAGCACCATCTACTTTTGCCTCATTTAGAATATTCTTGTTCATTTCATCATCTTTACTCATATAGATTTGGAACCAACGAGGATTACCTTTTAACCCTTTTTCAATTTCTACAAATGAAGCTCCTGAATAAGCACTGATTGACATAATCGTTCCGTTAAATTCAGAAATTCCTTTAGCTGTTCCAGCCTCTTTAGTGGCGTGGGCTAACCCATGAGCTGCAATTGGAGCCATAATAAAAGGTACTTTAATATCATGTCCAAGAATAGAAGTAGAAGTATCTGGGTTTTCTACATCAGCCAGTACGCTAGGTAAAATCCCTTTATGTGACCAAGCATCATTATTTTGTCTTAAAGTAAATTCATCTCCAGAACCACCCGAAATATAGTCAAACCCTCCTTTAGGAATAACTTCGCGAGCCTGATTTTCAAGTCTGTACGTACTCACAATTTCAATCTCTTGTTCAACTGTAGGTGCATCGTATCTAATAATTTGTTCATCTGCCATAATTTTTCGACCATCCTTTTATTTAATATTTTTTTAAAATCTATAGCTAAAACTTAAAAGAAAAAATTTGTGATAGGTACTGTCAAAGGAACTAAAATTACGACGACAATTCCTGTTACTACAATGGATAATCCGGACATCGCTCCTTGGATATCACCCAATTCAATCGCTTTGGCTGTCCCCATTGCGTGTGATGAACTCCCAAGTGCTACTCCTTGGGCTACTGGGTCATCAATGTTAAATAATTTAAAAACAGTTTGTCCAATTAATGCTCCAATTACTCCAGTAAAAACAACAACCGCAACGGTTAAAGAAACAATCCCATCAAGAGAACCAGACACCCCAACAGCAATAGCTGTGGCAATTGATTTAGGAATGAGCGTTGCTAACATGTCTCGATCAAACTGGAATAAAAAAGCAAAAGCGTAAATCATAATAGTATGAAAAATAACTCCAGAAAAAATTCCAGTTAAAATCGCTGTGTAATATTTTTTTAAATAAACAAAATTCTTTTCTAACTTTATTGCCAATGCAACGGTAGCGGGAGTAACAAACAAACTAAAAAATTGGCCACCGGTTCGATAAGTTTCCAATGGGATATCTGTTATTAATAATAAAACAATAATAACGATGATTGAAAATACTAAGGGCGTAAATAGTGGATTGGACCACTTTTCTTTTAACTTTCCAGCGAGTAAGTATAATCCAATTGTAAGGACAATCCATAAAATAGGACTGATTAAAATCTTATCCAACACGAGAGAATGCTCCTTTCTTTGGAACACTAGTCTTCTCTGAACGACGCTTGACACCTTGTACGACTCTTCCGACAAATGCAATCATTAGAGTGGTTGTCACTGCCATAATAATCAAAAGCTGCCACCAAGTACTAGATAAAACACCAAAATTTGACATTAATCCTACTCCTGCCGGAACAAAAAAGATACCCATATTACTAGTTAACCATGTACCCGCTTCGTCTACCTGATCCATAAGTATCCATTTGAAATGTAATGCAAGGAATAAGAGAATCATTCCGATTACACTTCCTGGAATAGCTATAGATGAAGAAATTAAAACAGAGATAAATTCTCCTGAAAATGAAAATAAAAAAATCCAAAAAAGCTGTTTAATTAGTTTCAAATAAAAACACCACTCTCATCAGTATTCTGTAAGCGCTTCAGTACATGTACTATAGCATGCTTGAATTTACTTAGATAATACCGTTTTTTTATGGTAATATAAATTATATTTATATAATTGAACTTACTATACGTTTTGTTTATGTTATTAATTTCACAATAGATGAAAGGAGAAAGCTATGAACTTAAAAGATTTAACCTACTTTAAACGTTTAGCCGAAACATTGAACTTTACTGCAACAGCAGAGTATTTTTACATCTCTCAACCCTCTATCTCTATGACATTAAAACGATTAGAAAATGAGTTAGATACAGTCTTAATTGATAGGAAAAGAATTCACAAGAATCTACATTTGACAGAAACAGGTGAAATATTACTCAAACATGCTACTCATATCCTAAACTCAGTAGAACTTGCTAAGGAAGAAATCCATGATTTAAAAAACCAGGTCGTTTACTTTGGCTTTTTGCCGACTATTGGAGGACATTTTATGAATCAGATGATGCCACATTTAAAGAAATTTTCAGCTTCTATGAAACTTATTGAAGAAGAAAGCTCGGATGTTATGCTAGATTTAGTGAGTAGGGGACAAGTCCCTTTAGCCATTGTCGGGAGTGATCGATTTAGCTTTTCTGAAGATAGCTTATTACAAATTCCTTTGAAACAAGAAGAAATGGCGTTGTGGGTATCTGTTGATAGCCCATTAGCAAAAAAGACAAGTGTCACAGCTGCAGAAATTCAAAAAGAGTTGTTTGTTTCACTAGAGCAAGGATACACTCATCATCGTATTTTTGAACAATGGATGAAAGAAAACCACATTGAAAAACCACAAACCCTCTATACTAAAGAAATTCAAACGGCATTATCGATTGCTTCTTCAACGAATATGCTTGCATTTATGAGTAATATTTTAGTAGAGGATAGACCGCGTCTAGTAAAAATTCCAATTCAAAACGCGCCTAAATTTTATCTTAGTCTCATCGTGAATAAGAAACTTACTAGAAATAATTATTTTCAAAGAGAATTTAATGAGGCTATGATTGGTTTAGCAGAATCTTATAAGGAAAATGGCCTTTCTATTGAATAAAAAAAATTCTTTTATTAGAAATTTAAATTAATTTACTCAGCAAAAGATAATTATTATAAGAGTAAGAAAAATATCAAAGTGTTTCTTAGACTTTTAAGTTCAAATTAGCGTATGTAATTAGAGTAACTCATTGACCACTTTAGTCAAAGGCGTTACAATCAAGTTGACCGAACGAGTCAGTTTGCTGAGTTGAAAAGAAGGGTGAGGAAATGAAAGATTTATTAAATAATGTAAATCCGGATAAAAAAGACCGAATCATTAATAGTGCTATGAAAGAATTCAGTCTGAATACATTTCAAAAAGCTTCAACGAACACTATAGTAAAAGAAGCAGGCATTTCTAAAGGACTACTATTTCATTATTTTGGCAATAAAGAAACAGTGTTTAACTATTTAGAATATTTTGTTTTTAAAGTTATGACAGAAAGTATTATCGATGAATTAAATTGGGATCAAAAAGATATCTTCTTAAGATTAAAGGAAATTACACTGATTAAGTTTAAAGTATTTCAACGTTATCCCTATTTAGCAGATTTTTCACTGGTTGTATTTAAAGATAAAACAATTGAAGACATAATGTCTATCAACCCAGATTTTCCGTTGGAGCTGTACAGTAAAATCTATACTCATAATATTGACTATTCTCTTTTTAAAAAAGAGATAGACAAGGATAAAGCCATTGATATTATCAGATGGACACTAGAAAAATATAGCGATGAACTTAGAGTGAAAACAGAAAATGGACAAATGACAGTAGATTATTCATTAGTTGAAAAAGATTTTTTTAGTTATATAAAGATACTTAAGTCTAGTTTTTATGAATGAAGTTAATGGATATCGAAAGGACTGTTTTTAATGATTAGTGTTAAGAATCTATCCCATTCTTATAACCACGATGATACGTACCAAGTAAAAGAAGTTAATTTTGAAGTGAAAAAAGGAGAGATATTTGGTTTTTTGGGGCCCTCAGGTGCAGGTAAATCAACAACACAAAATATTCTTACAGGTCTTTTAGCGTTGCAAAAAGGCGAAGTATCCGTTGCAGGCCATGATATAAAAAATCCAGCAAAAGATCGTTTTAATCAAATAGGAATGAGTTTTGAACAATCAAATGTTTATAGTAAGCTAACTGCAAAAGAAAATTTAGAATTTTATGCAAAGCTATTTGATGTTCCAACTATCGATCCAATGCAACTTTTGAAATTGGTTGGGTTAGAAGGAAAAGAAAATAGTAAAGCTGGAGAGTTCTCAAAGGGAATGAAACATCGGCTAACATTTGCGCGTTCTATGATAAATAATCCTGATTTATGGTTTCTAGATGAACCAACTACAGGCTTAGACCCTGCGATTGCTGCGGAGATTAAAGATATTATTAAACAAAAAAATAAGGAAGGCGTTACGGTGTTTTTGACTACCCATAATATGTTTATTGCCGATGAACTTTGTGATAGAGTGGCCTTTATCGTTGATGGAGAGATTAAACTAATAGACTCTCCAAAAAATCTTAAGCTTCAGTATGGCGAGAAGCTAGTGGATATAGAATATATAGAAGATGGAAAAGTAATGAAAGAAACGCTTTCTACCGTACTTCCAGAGGATAAAAAATTACTTCAGCTGATTATTGAAAACCATGACATACAAACGATGCACACAAAAGAAGCGACACTGGAGGAAATCTTTATTAAAGTTACTGGAAGGGGGCTTGTTTAAAATGAAACTCTTTTCGAGTTTTTTAAAGGAGTTGAAAATAGCCTCCAGAGGATTTTATTTCTACGTTGAATTATTTATGGCCGTCTTAATCGTAGCTATATTTTTATTTGCAGTTCCTGATAATTTTAGTAATAAAACGTCAGAGTATCTCTTTCTCGATATGCCAGAACAAGCTAGTGGAGTTTATTTGAAACGAGTGGCAGATGAAGATATAGATGGTAAAGTCGAAAATGTAAAAATAAAAGTTGGAGAAAAAGAAATGAAAGCTTCATTGTATACGACAAAAGATAAAGACATTTATCTACTCGATAGCCGAGAAGAGATTAAATATGTTGCGGATAAAGAAAGAGAACTGGCAGCTGTAATTACAATGGAGAGTAACGGGAAGTTAGCGTATGACTATTACTTACAAGGTTATGAATCCAATAGATTTAAAAATTTATTGAAAATACTTCATGTCGAGTCAAGTGAAACACTAGAATCTGCTATGAACAATCAAGAGGTGAGACCACTTACTACGAGTTCTAGTCAGTCTTTATCAGATAAAGAAAATATGATTCCAGTTGTTTTAGTTTTTAATGGTGCTCTTATGGGATTATTTATTATAGCTGCTTATATTTTTCTAGACAGACAAGAAGGAGTTATAAAAGCCTACGCCCTGACACCATCTCCAGTTTGGCATTATTTGCTAAGCAAAATTGGCGTTATCATGGTAACGAGTATAGCATCTAGTTTTATAGTTCTTCTCCCCATTATGAAATTTAAACCAGATTATTTATTGTTGCTGGTCCTATTAATGAGTACAGCATTCTTTTCATCCTCTCTCGGATTAGTGATAGCAAGTTTCTATAAGGATATTATGGAAGCATTTGGAGCAATTTATATTTTTATGATGGGAATGATTATTCCTACTATTGCATACTTGATACCGAGTTGGAATCCAGTCTTTATAAAATTTATTCCATCTTATTATATGCTAGAAGGATTTAAGGCGGTTGTTCTTGGCAATAATGATTGGCCCTATGTTTTGACCCTATCTGGAGGATTTTTAGTAAGTGGATTTGTGTTATTTATTCTTTCAACTAGTAGATATAAAAGAACTCTTTTAGGGTAAGGAGGATGAGGTATGTTAAAGAAAATAGGAGCTATTTTTAAACGTGATGTAAAAGTAAATACAAAAGATTTTATTTCACTCTATATACTAGCTGTTCCACTCTTATTTGCACTGTTAATTAATATCTTTTCACCAGGAATAAACGAGACAACCATTAACCTAGCTTTGATAAAAGGAGAAAATACCGCTCAAGTAGATTATTTAAAACAATTTGCTAAAATTGAACAATTTAAAGATGCTGCTGAAATTAAAAATAGAGTTGAAAAACGAGATGCGATTATTGGTGTAATTCCTGAAAAAACGGAGTATTACTTAATGGTACAAGGAGACGAACCACAAGGTATTATCGACTACGCAAAAGTATTAACTAGTTTTTTTGAATTAGGTATAACTGTTAACGACTCATCTAGCGAAATTATTGAATTCGGACGAACAGTTCCGCCACTGAAAAAGATTTTAGTAAACGTTTCTATTCTTTTTATCTCCGTTCTTGCTGGGATGCTGATTGCTTTAAATATTGTGGAAGAAAAAGTAGACAATACGCTAAGTGCAATCAATGTAACACCAACTAGTAGATTGACATTTATCCTAGGTAAAAGTGTTATGGGTGTTCTCTTCACGTTACTAGGATCTGCGTCATTGATTCTAATCACTGGTTTTGGAGGAATAAATCTAGTTCAATTGTTGCTCATTTTAGGAGTAACGAGTTTGCTGAGTATTCTTGTAGGCTTTATACAAGGGGTTACAAATACCGATATAATTAGTGCGGCAGGCAGCATCAAATTATTGTTTTTACCTTTAATTGCGGGTGTATTAGCCATTGAACTACTAGCAGACAAATGGCAAAAGTTCTTTTATTGGAATCCCTTTTATTGGGCGTATAAAGGTAACGATAGCATTTTGTCTCAAACTGGTACCTGGAGAGAAATCTTTATGTATTCTGGCTTAGTATCAATTTTATGTGCGATTGTGTATGTTCTCTTAGCTCCAAAGATAAGAGAGGGACTGAAATAAGTACGTTAAATAGAACATTAGGGGATGGGAAGAATGGATGGATTTGCATTATTAGGGATTTTAGCTTTTGCTTATGCAGGAATAGTATTTTTTATAACGTTTAAAAAGCCAGAAGCAATCTGGAATATAGGTAAAATAAAAGGATTTAGAAAAGTACTTGGGGAAAAAGGCACAGTACTATTTTTCTATACCTTTGGATTATTAGCAATTGTGTTAGGCATATGGCTAATGACTATGTAACTATAAATGATTGAATGCATGGTATTAAAAAATTCGATTTATTTTCTTTATTCCTGTAATGTGTTTCACTCTATTTGTAAAGCTAGAAGCATTAGTGTCTAGCTAAGGGTAGCTAAAATAAACTTAATTCATAAAAAGCTTTGGACGATATTTATTGAGTAACAAACAAGGAGGCCATGACTAGATCATATCATCTAGTCATGGCCTCTTTGTTTACACATTAGTTTAGTCAAACCTTAATTAAATGAAAGAACGCGTTCGCTATCATCCATATAGTCTTTATCTTGAGCTGGTGCTTCAATTGAGCCAAATGGCATTTGTGCACGTAACTTCCAATCAGAAGAAAGATTCCATTCGTCTTGAACGGATTGATCAATTAGCGGATTGTAATGTTGTAAGCTAGCGCCAATATTTTCAGTTGATAGAGCGGTCCATACTGAATGTTGTGCTATCCCAGAAGACTGTTCTGACCATACCGGGAAGTTATCTGCATATAGAGCAAACTGCTCTTGTAGATTTTTAACGATGCTCATATCTTCAAAGAATAAAACTGTTCCATAACCAGCACGGAAAGAGTTTAGTTTACCAACTGTTGGAGCAAAATCTTGTCCTTCAGGAATAACTGATTTTAAAGCTGTTTCAGTAAGATTCCATAATTTATCATGTGAATCTCCAAATAAGACAATTGCACGGGATGTTTGAGAATTGAATGATGATGGGCTTTCTTTCATAGCTACTTTAACTAAGTCCAAAATTTGTTCGTTAGATACTGATACATTCTTTCCTAGAGCATAAATGGAACGGCGTTCTTTTAATAAATCGGTGTATTGATTTTTCACGTGTAAATTCCTCCTTCAAATTATCTGACTTAAGAAGCGTACCATGAATTATACTGCGTAAGTCATGGGTTGAATTCTTAAATCAAGTTAAAACTATCTTTTCATTAAGATAAATTTTATGATATAATTATCTTAACATAAAGATAATTAAAAAACAATCAAATAGTAAATGAACTTAGTTAAAATTAAATTTAGAACTAAAACTATTTTTATTAATCTTAACTACTCTACTGAGAAAAAAATAACCGTTTTTTATACATCTAAGAGGATAATTAGCTCTTCTAATGGTAAAGTAGAAGAGAGTTCTCTTTTTAACGTAAAGAGTATTAAAAAAAAAAGATAGATTAATATGGTAAAAAGTCAAAATGTTTATTGGAGGAAAAGTAATGAATACAAATGTTAAGTTAATGGTTGTATTTGGGAAGATGTCTCATTCATTTCAAGAAAGCTTAGGAAAAAACCTTGAAGAATTAGGTATGCCATACAGTGTATATCCGATACTAGCTTATTTAAATGAAGTAAATAGAGCCAAGACTCAAAAGCTTGGTGAAGTAGCAGCTATTAGTAGTGGAACCATAACTCATACGGTCAGTAAATTATTAAAATTAAACTATGTAGAAAAAATTCAAGATGACTGTGATAAACGTGTATTCTGGATTCAGATTACAGAAGAGGGTAAAAGAAAATTTATGAAGGTTCACTTACAACATATGGACTACTTAGATGAATTATTGAATGAATTTGATGAAGCCGATAAACTGGCTTTGATAGAGCTTATTAAGACTTTTGGAAAAGGAATAGCTAAGACGGTATTGGCAGAAGAAGAAAAACGAACCAATTAATTTGAATAGTGTAGACTTAACTTATGAGATTAACGAATAAAGACTTTGTATTGAATCTGATGAGTTCCTCGCGTTATACGCTTTATTCAACAATTATTGGATTCGTTCAATTGAGAAAATCGTATCCAACTCCTTGCTCCAGAAAGATAAAGATTTTTTTCAGAATGAACCCTGTTACAGCACGCTCATCTAGCCTATATAGAAATCTGAGCGTTAGTGTAAAGTAATTGTTGGAAACGAAAAAAAAGAAACAACTCCTGTGTTAAACTGTTTTTACCTACTAAAAACATAGAACAGGAGTTGTTCCTTAATGGATATTATACAGTATGCAGTCGTAAA
>NZ_JBATXB010000099.1:0-8385 GCF_049673005.1 Carnobacterium sp.
TTTTTTACCGGTAGCATTGTATCGAGCATGGAATCGTTCGGGAACTTCTTCTAGTTTTTTAACAACAATATCACGAGGGATATAAGTATTAAGATAATCTCGCATTGCGACAAAATCCATATCAGATATTGTTTTGAAATTAGCTATCTGTCCTTTGGCGTGTGTTCCAGCATCTGTCCGTCCTGCACCTACTATTTCAATTTTAGTTTTTGTCATCTCTGACAATATATTCTCGATTTTACCTTGAATGGTTTTATCTGAATCGCCGAGTCGTTGCCAGCCTTGGTATCTGCCACCATCATATTCAACTGTCATTTTAATATTTTTCATTATATCCCTCTTAATCTTCTTAGTGTATTTGTATTCCTAATAGTTAACTAATGTTCACTCTAACCCAGATTTCATTTCTTCTAAACATAGGCGGTACGAGAGGTGCATTATAAGAAGCCATCATATAATTGGATTGTTTCTGATACCCTTTTTTTTCCACCCATTGTTCAAGTTTTTCCTGCATTTTCAACTCTTTTGATTCATTAGAAAATCCCGAGTATTGGATTGACGCGAATAAACCCTCGTCGAATTTTTTTACTTTAAGGTTAGGATTGTTCGGTTCGGGTATTTGATTACGATACTTTTCAGGAACAACAAATGCCATTGTCTTTTTTTTATTCGCTACTTCTTGAATAACTGGAACGGTCATTGAGATTTTCTCATCTTCTTTATTGTCGCTAGATATATAATTAAACAAAGAACCAAAACCATTTCTAATTTCTGGATCCTGTATATTTTCATACTCTACAATGAAAAAATCGACGTATTTTCTAATCTCGTATTCGTCTTCCTTCATCACAACATCATAATCTGGTGTTTCATACTTACTCATGAAAATCACTCCATTTCTAATAAATTAATGATTTCACTACAATTATACCATTTTTGATTTGATAGGTTTAAAAATCACACTTCAATTGGCTTAAATAGAATCAAAATGATTGCTTAATACACTATATGGGTTGATTTGCGTAGTAAAAAGGCTTATTATTTTACTAAAAGGAGAGGATACACATTATTGATTCGTTTACTTCATTAAATCCAATTTTACAGGCTTTAATAGCTGGACTATTCACTTGGGGCTGTACAATTATCGGTTCTTCATTTGTTTTTCTTTTTAAAACGGTTAATCGTAAGTTTTTAGATATTATGAATGGTTTTGCAGCAGGAGTTATGATTGCCGCGTCTTTTTGGTCCTTATTAGCTCCATCTATTTCTTTTGCAGAACAGAATAATTATGGTTCTTGGTCTTGGTTTCCTGCAGCGATAGGATTTTTAGCAGGAGGATTATTTTTAAGATTAATTGATGTCATTATTCCTCACTTACATTTAAATGAGCCAATAGAAAATCGTGAAGGACCTGATACTAAAGCATCGAAGAATTTACTGTTATTTTTAGCTATTACAATCCATAATATACCTGAAGGATTATCAGTTGGAGTTGCCTTTGGTGCCGCTGCAATTGGTGCAGCAAATGGAGATGCCTTCATGAGTGCTGTTGGGCTTGCTTTGGGAATTGGAATTCAAAATATTCCTGAGGGCTCAGCTTTATCTATGCCTATTCGAGCAGCTGGAAGCAGTCGCTGGAGAGCGTTTAATATCGGTCAACTTTCTGCAATTGTAGAGCCTGTAGCGGCAGTAGTTGGAGCGATAACAGTTATTTCAATCACTGCTCTTTTACCATACGCATTATCTTTTGCGGCAGGTGCTATGATATTTGTTACAGTAGAAGAACTTATTCCTGAATCTCAAACAAACGGCTATAAAGACAGTGCAACTCTAGCTTTAATGGTTGGCTTTGTCATTATGATGACGTTGGACGTAGCTTTAGGTTAAAGATAGAGACCATTTAGCGATAATGACTACTCAGTTCGTAAGTAAACTCTTGGAAATTTTTTAAAACTTCAAGGGTGGATTACATAAGTAAGAAATAGAAAAAGGGCAGTAGTGACAAAATGTTGCTTTAGAATAAACTAAAAAAAGTTCTTAGAATAGGTGCTATTCTAAGAACTTTTTTTAGTCTGTACTAGTTTATTCTTCTAGAGTAGAAATTTTAATAATAGGTTGTTTTGAACTATAATGCGCTATATTTTTAAACAAGTTAAGCAATAAAGGATTTTTATTGTGCTCATTAATAGCTTCTTGATTTGCCCAACTTTCTACCATCACAAACTTATTCGCTTCTTCAATAGATTCGTAAAGGTGGTAGTCAATACAGCCAGCTTCTAGTTTAGCTGATTCAATTAGAGCTTTTATATCAGTTAAAAAATCCGCTCTTTTATTTTCCAGAATATAAAAAGTAGCATTAATTATTTTCATGTATGAAACTCTCCTTTTATTTAAATGTTGTCAATGCTGATGCGTTCAAACGTACGGATTGATAACCAGCATCAATCGATTCACCAATAGATAAAATAAGTACAGGTACATAACGGTCTTTATCTAGGTCAAATGCTTCAGCTAATAAATCAGATTCAAATCCACCAATGGCATTCGTATCGTATCCATGACTACGTGCAACAAGCATTAGTTGCATGGCAGCTAAACTAGCATCGATTTTTACAACATCGTTCATTTCCTGTTTTGAAAAGTTTTTGTAATAGGGAATAATGGCTTCTAACTGTTGATCTCTCACTTCAGAAGACATTTTATTTTCTTGAACAGCTTGGTCATAAATTTCTTCTCCGTATTCATAACATTCCATATCACCAAAAATTAAAATCATTGCAGATGAAGTGTCGTTTTGAGGAGTATTGAAACGGATTAAAGGTTTTAACTTTTGTTTTTCTTCTTCGCTTTCAACCACGACAAAACGCCAAGGCTGCATATTAACAGATGAAGGAGCTGTTGTTGCTTCTTGAATCATTTCTAGCATTTCTTCTTGAGGAATTTTTATTTCTTTATTGTATAGACGAATAGATTTTCTTTCAAATAGAATATTAGAAAAATCATTATTTTTTACAGTGTTTTTCATAGTGTGTACCTCTTTCTTCTTAGTTAATTAGTTTATTTAATAAATTAGCTAGCAGTTCTGCTTCATCACTGTTAAGTGAAATGTTTAATGGTTCTTTTTGAGAATTATGTTTTTTCTCACAGTGGTCTAAATCAGATAAAGCTTCTTCAGTTATTTGAACAAAAATTTCTCTATTGTTGCGAGCGTTTCGTTCTCTTTTTACATAATTTTTCTCTTCTAATATTTTTAGGTGCCTAGTAACGGCAGCTCGATCTATTCTTAACTCTGATTGAATTTCTGATTGTAAGCATGTCTTTTTTTCTTTAATAAACATCATCATTTCATACCTAGTCAGACTAAAACCCGTTTCTTTTTCAAAAAAAGAAGTCGTTTCTTGATTTGAAATTTTTATGCTATAGAATAGCTTACTAATCTCTCTTAAATCCATACTAATGCTCCTTTCAAAAAATAAACCCGTGATTGATTAATCAATTGTTGACTAGTCAATTGTTCGCTAAATAAATATAATACATATTATAAGAAATGTAAAGGATTTAAATTAATTGAACCTTTTAGGAATGATTTTTCAAAATCCTAATACTATAAAAAGAGAGAACGTGTAAAGTTAAAAAAGTTATTTCCAAGATTCTCTTACTTTCTATGCAAAGAAAGTAAGAAGAGCCAGAAAACAACTTTTTTAGTGAATCTAAAATAATAGAAGTTAATAATGAATAGAAAAATGGAAAGAATTCTACATTAGTTGAAGAAACATTCTTTTCCAGCAATACCCTTAATCTCGCTTAACTGTTTAATTCCTTGCTCATCCATAAATGCTTCTATTCCATTTACAACATCGAGACTGATCATTGGGTTTATAAAATTACCACTTCCAATTTGGATAAGATCGCTTCCAGCCATGATAAACTCTATGGCATCACGGTAGTCCATTATACCGCCCATCCCGATAATTGGAACAGTTACGGCTTTTGAGACCTCATGGACCATTCTAAGGGCGATGGGTTTTATACATGGACCGGATAAACCAGCGATAGTATTATTAAACACAGGCTTTCTTTTTAAAATATCAATGGCCATTCCGCTAAACGTATTTACCAAAGAAAGGGCATCGGCTCCTGAATGAACGCAAGACTCGGCCATCTGAACAATATTTTCCGCGTTAGGAGATAATTTTACGATTAACGGTTTTTTACAGACAGCTTTTACTTCTTTAACGATTTTTTCTGCATCTACGGACTTTATACCAAAAGCCATTCCACCAGACGAGACATTTGGACAAGAAATATTCAGTTCAATCATATCGATAGCTGTATCATTTAATTTTTCGACTGCTTTAAGATAATCATCTAGACAACCACCGCCTACATTTGCAAGAATGACTGTTTCTAACTGTTTCATAAAAGGAAGTTCGTCCTGAATAAAAGCATCTACCCCTGGATTTTGTAAACCAATTGAATTTAACAAACCAGAAGCCGTTTCGTGGAGTCTAATACCTTTGTTGCCATCTTTTTTATTTAATGTAAGACCTTTTGTACTGATTCCACCAAGAAGAGACGGATCAAAATATTCAGCATATTCTCTGCCAAAGCCAAAAGTTCCTGAAGCGGTTATAACTGGATTTTTAAATAAAACATCTAGAATAGTGACTTCTAAGTTAGGCATTAAAACAAGACCTCTTTTCCTTCAAAAACGGGACCTTCTTTGCATACCCTCTTTAAACCACTAGAGGTTTCTACTGTGCACCCAAGGCATGCTCCTATTCCACAAGCCATCCGACTTTCCATTGATACTTGAACAGGTACGATACCTTCGCAAAGACTAAGAACCTTTTTCATCATAGGAACCGGTCCACAAGTAAAAACAAGGTCATATTTATATGGGTCAAACTGATCTGTACAAAAACCCTTGTGACCAAAACGGCCATCTTCAGTTGAGAGAAATACGTTGCTTGCTTGTTCTTCAATTTTCTCTGTCCAGTAGACATCACTTCTAAAGCCGGCATAAAAATCGATTTCCCCATTTAACTCTTCTAGTAGATACAACATAGGAGCAATGCCAATTCCACCGGATATCAAAGCGATTCGTTTGTTATTTTCTAGAGTAAAACCATTTCCAAGCGGTCCTAATACTTCTAAAGTATCTTCTTGTTTAAGCTTAGAGATGAGATGTGTTCCTTTCCCTTTTATTTCGTATAGAAAAGTTAAAAGATTATCCTCGACACCCGCAACGCTAAGTGGTCTTGGTAAAAAAGGGTCAGTTGCTTCCCAACCTCGAATCATATAGAACTGTCCAGGTTTTATCGCGTCTGTGTTTGCTATCTCTAGTTTTATTTCAAAGATAGTAGTAGAAATTTCAGTATGTGATACGATTTTAAGAGATTCAAAGCCTGTCTTCATTTATCTATACCTCCTTTATAAAAACTACTAGTGTTGCGTTTAAGCTTCCCAATTGTAGATAGTGTCACAATAATCGCATTTATAACTAAGTTCTTCTTTATCTAAGAGACTAAAAGTTTGAATGGCATTTTTCTCTGAAGATGTAACGCACCGAGGATTTTTACACTGGATAACTCCTTCAACTTTCTCTGGAGGAGAAAGCTGTATTTTTTCTACTATTTTTTCATTTCTTATGATATTGATCGTTACATTTGGATCTATAATACCGATGATTCTTAAGTCCAAATCAGTATGTTTTTCAATCTTTATAACGTCTTTTTTTCCTTTCTTTTTACTTGGTGCATTGATAATAAGAGCTACAGTGTAATCAGATTTTTCTAGCTTTAAGTATTGGAAAATTCTGAAACCATGGCCTGGACTGATATGATCAATAACGATTCCTTTGGCTATACTGTCAATATAAAGCATTAAATCGCCCCCAACATTTTTATAATAAGTGCCATTCGTACGTACATTCCATACTTCGCTTGTTTAAAATAAACGGCTCTAGGATCAGAGTCAACTTCTGGACTAATTTCATTTACTCTAGGAAGAGGATGGAGAATAGCTAAATCTTCTTTAGCAGAAAGTAATTTCTTATTATCTAATATATACGTATCTTTTAATCTAACATAGTCAGCCTCATTGAAGAATCGTTCTTTTTGTACTCTTGTCATATAAAGTACGTCAATATCATTCATAACTTCTTCTAGGGTTTCAACTTCTACAAATGGAATGTTTTCTTTTATTAAAATTTCTTTTTTAATGTATTCTGGTATTTTTAGTTCAGGAGGGGAGATGAGAATGAGTTTAACTCCTTTGTATTTTGAAAGAGATTTTATCAGCGAATGAACAGTTCGACCAAATTTTAAGTCTCCGCATAATCCAATTGTTTGGTTTTCTATTTGTCCTTTTATTTCTTGAATGGTTAATAAATCTGTGAGGGTTTGAGTGGGATGTTGGTGTCCTCCATCTCCGGCATTTATAATAGGGACATCAGATGTTAAAGAAGCATATCTTGGAGCGCCTTCTTTAGGGTGTCTCATAACGATTAAATCAACATAAGAACCCACTGTGCGGATGGTGTCAGGAAGACTTTCTCCCTTTGAAACGGAGCTAGAGCTTACTTCAGAAAAACCAATGATTTTTCCACCAAGTCGTAACATAGCCGCTTCAAAACTAAATCTTGTTCGGGTACTTGGTTCAAAAAAAAGTGTGCTCATAAGTTTTTTTTCACATACAAAACGATAACGATCCTCATTTTTGATAATATCTTTTGCTAACGTAAATAATTCTTCTAATTCTTCAATAGATAGATCCATTGAGTCTATTAAATGTTTCATTTTCTTCCTCCTTTTTTTGTCTCACTGAACATAGTTAAAAGGTAGCTCATTGCATAAAAAAATACACCTTTCCCTAAAGGAAGGCGTAAAAATACTCACATTTGCGCGTCCTTTTTAAACTCTCGGTTTAAGTTAAAGGTTATTGCTATAAAACTATCATATTAACTAGGACCCGTCAACGCTATTTACTATTTATTTTTAAAATTAGGATAGAGGAATGAGTCTATGCTTTTAAAAACTAGAACAAGTAAACCTAAAATCAATTCGTTTTTAGTGTTTTTTTTCTGGAAATCGTTTACAATAACGTAGTGTAGGTTAAACGTGAAGCTTTTTCTAAAAGGTCGGATTCATCACCTGTTTAAAAAGGTAATGAAGGCTTAAAAACTCAATTAAAAATAGACTAGTCTACCTTATTTAGGGAGATTTCAAAGGAGGATTGGCATGCATATTGTTATTGTAGGAGGTTCATTTGCAGGGGTAACTGCGGCCTTAACAGCACGTAAAAAATTCGAAAAAGCAACGATTACACTACTTGAAAAAGAAGGGAATATTGGTTTTGTCCCAGGGGCTTTACACGGTATCTTAAATGGTACAATCAAAAATTTAAAAGAAGCTTATTTTATAACGGTAGAAGAAGTAGAAAAACGAAATATTCAAGTTCAATTAGATTCGACTGTTGAAAATATGGATACGAGTAACCAACAATTAACTTATAGAAAGCTGGATAAATTAGCGGTTATCTCTTATGATAAGTTGATTTTAGCAACAGGGTCAGTCCAGAATTCTTATCGAATTGAAGGAATTGAGTCAGACAGAATACTAAAATATAAAACAATGGAAAAAACGAAAGCTGCCTTAGAATTAGTAAAGACGAATCAGGATTTTACGATAGTTGGTGGCGGCCAAATAGGTATTGAGATGGCAGATTGTTTAATCAATCAAAAGAAACACGTTCAACTAATCGAAAGTATGAATGGGATTTTAGTGAAATATTTTGATCCAGAAATGATAGAACCTCTTTTAAAAGAAATGGAAAATCAAGGTGTGATTTTGCATTTTAATGAAACGGTAAAAGCAATTCAAGAAGTTGAAGAACGCTTGATTCTCAAAACTCAAAATTCTAAGGTAGAAAGTGATTGTGCTGTTTTTGCGTTAAGCGTGAAGCCGAGTATCCCATACCTTGATACTAAAGTGCGCTGTCATGAAGATGGGGCTATTTTTGTGGATGAGTATTTAAAAACGTCAGTAGATAATGTGTTTGCAATTGGTGATTCTATTCAGATGCCATCTAGTTTATCTAAGGATACTTTTTATATTTCATTGACAAACAATGCTGTTCGAACAGGGGTTGTTGTTGTAGATAATTTAATAAAACCTCAGACTAAATTTATTGGGACTGCTCGTACGATTGGAACCAAGGTTTTTGGATATTATATTGCTAGCGTGGGAATGACAGAAACAGAAAGTATCTTTTTTGATGAAGAAATAGCGGTTAATCATGTTACTCAACCAGCCTCTTTATTTAATAAGCAAGACTCCATTCATGGCAAATTAGTTTATAATGCTGTCTCAGGAAAAATATTAG
>NZ_JBATXB010000100.1:0-2287 GCF_049673005.1 Carnobacterium sp.
CTGAAGATTTAGAATCATTGGCTAATGTAACTGGGACAATATCTTGTTTTGCTTTCATTAATAAAACCTCCTGTAAACACTGAATTTGTTTAATTTTATCAAGAGGCTATCTATTTTGAAAGATACCGTTCTATTAGGCACTTACTATTGAATCACTAAAGCCAGATATTATTTATCATTGCGCGGCATATACTGCTGTAGATAAAGCAGAAGATGAAGGAAAAGAAATAAATTATTTGGTCAACGTAATAGGAACTGAGAATGTTGCTAAAGCTGCTGAGCAAGTAGGTGCTACCCTTGTTTATATTAGTACAGATTATGTTTTTGATGGTTCGAAACAAGCTGAATATACTAACGATGATGAAACAAATCCTAAGAACGAATAAGGGCATGCAAAGTTAGAAGGAGAAAAGATCGTTAGAGAATTGGTAACAAACTATTATATTGTTCGAACTTCCTGGGTATTTGGTGAATTTGGATCTAACTTCGTATACACAATGCAACGCTTAGCTGAAACTCATGATAAATTGACTGTTGTGAGTGACCAGTTTGGACGACCAACTTGGACACGTACCTTAGCAGAATTTATAGCCTTTATAGTTGAAGAAAAAGCTGAATATGGGACTTACCATTTGTCTAACGACGGAAGCTGTTCATGGTATGAATTTGCAAATGAGATTTTAAAAAATAAAAAAGTTGAAGTCGCTCCTGTAACATCAAACGACTATCCACAAAAAGCATACCGGCCTAAACATTCAATTATGGATTTAAGTAAATCAAAAGAGCTAGGATTTATTATACCTACATGGGAGGATGCTTTAAAAACATTCCTATCTAAGTTAGAATAATCTCAAAAAACTATTTAAGTGGATAGTATAAATATCTTCAGCTATAACAATAGTTGTGTAATAATTTATAGATATAAAAAAGTAGATTGAGGGGATAGGAATGATAGATTTACATTGTCATATTTTACCCGGTATTGATGATGGTGCCAAAAATATGGAAGAATCAATTAAAATGGCGAAGGATGCTGTTTCAGAAGGAATTACTCATATCTTAGCTACTCCGCATTATAAAAATGGGCATTGGGATAATGAAAAAGAAGATATTTCAATTTTAATAGACGAGTTGCAAAATGAATTGGATGAAAGAGGAATTTCGCTAATTATTTTTCCTGGACAAGAGGTTCGAATTCATGGAGAATTATTTGAAAATATAGATGGAAATAAAATTCAATTTATTGATGAAACAAATCAATATATTTTAATTGAATTTCCTACGCCATCTATTCCAGCTTACACAGAATCCTTATTCTTTGAATTACAAAAAAAAGGAGTAACACCAATAATCGTTCACCCTGAACGTAATAGAGCAATATTAAAAGACCCAAACATTTTGTTGTCTTTTGTTGAAAAGGGTGCACTAGCACAACTTACAGCAGCAAGCTACATGGGTGGTTTTGGAAAAGATATACAAAAATTAAGCAAACAGCTAATAGAAGCTAATTTAGTCCATTTTATTGCTTCTGATGCTCATAATATCACTTCAAGATCTTTTCATATGAAAGAAGCGTTTCAAAAGCTTGAAAAAGAATTCGGAAAAGAAAAAGTTAAAAACTACCATCAAGTAACTAAAGATTTGATTAATGGAGAAGTCATTTTCCCAGAATCAGCTAGGGAAGTAAAAAAAGCTAAGTTATTTGGGTTATTTTAACTTTTCAGAAAATCTATATAGAATAAGAAATAAATGGTTCTTATGTTAAAATATCTAGCACGAAAGTTAAAATATTAAAATCAGCGAGATGTAATTAAAAGAACTATAAACTCATCTAGCCGTTTCTCATCAGAGAAGTGGCTTTTTGCTGTCTAAAAATTTACAAATCTTCTACCTCATTTACAAAGTCTTAACAAGAAGTTCGTCTAAAAACCACATACACTTGGTAAGATTTAATTGTTAAAAGAAAACAACCTTTATAAAAAGGATATATCTTTTAACCATTATCTACATACAACTGAGGAGGAATGAATAATGAATCATTTGAAAAAAGGTTTGGTATCGACATTACTAGCAGGAGCGTTACTAGCTGGTTGTGGAGCAAAAGGCGAAGCGGTAAAACCAACAGCAATTGATTTAAATGCTTTAACCACACAAGAGATTGAAGAGAAAGCCAAAGAAGAAGGCAAAATCCAATCGGTTGGGATGCCAGATACCTGGGCGAATTGGGGAGAGACTTGGACTGAACTAGAAGACAAGTATAACCTGACTCAAGTTGATACCGATATGA
>NZ_JBATXB010000101.1:0-8235 GCF_049673005.1 Carnobacterium sp.
CCTCGAGCTTCCTTCAGATTCCACCTCACGGTGGACACCCTTGCTTTCAGCTATGTGCTTACCGCTAATCGGTCGCACTCAGGACTTTCACCTGCTAGAGCTCGCCCATGCTGGGCGAACAAAAAAACACCTATTCAATTAAGAATAAGTGCTTTTTTCATTCTGGACATGTCTTTATTGGAACAACAAAGACAGTTATGCTCTATTTAAATTACATGTGGATTGGTAATCCTAATGCTAATTCTGAAGCATCCATAACTGTTTCAGCTAAAGATGGGTGAGCGTGAATAGTTAATGCTATATCTTCTGCTACCATCCCAGCTTCAATAGCTAATCCTATTTCAGCAATTACATCGCTAGCACCAATACCAGCGATTTGAGCTCCTACGATCAGACCATCATCTTTATTCGTTACTAAACGCACGAATCCTTCAGTAGCATTTAAAGAAAGTGCACGACCATTACCAGCTAGCGGGAATTTAGATGCCTTAACATCCATCCCTTTTTCTTTAGCTTCTGCAACAGTTAATCCTACAACTGCCAATTCTGGATCTGTAAACGCTACAGCTGGCATTGCTTTATAATCAACAGCTACTTTTTTACCAGAGATTGCTTCTGCAGCAATTTTTGCTTCATAACTTGCTTTGTGAGCTAATGCTGCACCAGGAACAATATCACCAATGGCGAAAATATTTTTAACGCTTGTACGTCCTTGCTCATCTACTTTAACTAGCCCACGGTCAGTCATTTCAACTCCAGCACCTTCTAAGCCAAGCTCATCTGTATTAGGACGACGGCCAACGGTTACCATAACGTAGTCAGCATCAATTGATTTTTCTGTGCCGTTTACTTCATACTTAACTGTTACACCATTTTCAGTTTCAATAGCTTCTTTAGCCATTGCAGACGTTTCAATAGTTACACCTTTTTTAGCAAAGTTCGTTGTTACATATTTGATCATGTCTTTTTCAAAAGTAGGCATGATAGAAGCAGTTCCTTCTAAAATAGTTACTTCAGCTCCTAAATTAGCATATGCGCCAGCAAGTTCACTACCAATGTAGCCTCCACCAACAACAATTAACTTTTTAGGTACTTCTTGTAAAGCTAATCCACCTGTTGAATCAATAACACGTTTCCCAAATTTGAATCCTTTTATTTCAATTGGACGGCTACCAGTTGCAACGATTGCGTTGTTGAAAGAATAAGTTTGGCCAGAATTTGCTCCCATAACGCGCATAGTGTGCTCGTCATTGAAATAAGCTTCTCCTCTTAAAATTTCAACTTTATTTTTTTTCAATAAACTCTCGACACCTTTGGTAAGAGTCGATACTACTTTATTGTTTTTCCATTCTTGAGTTTTAGCAAAGTCTAAAACAACATTCTCAGCTGTGATTCCAAAAGTTTCTGAATGCATAGCATCTTGGTAATGATGTCCCGCGCTAATCAAAGCCTTTGATGGAATACAACCAACGTTTAAACAAACGCCTCCGATATTTTCTCTTTCTACGATGGCTACTTTTTGTCCCATTTGAGCGGCACGTATAGCTGCAACATAACCCCCTGGGCCCGAACCAATAACAACTGTATCTAACTCTATTGCGAAATCTCCTACTACCATTTTTAACTCACCTTTATCCTTCCATCAATAATAATTCTGGATCAGCAAGCAATGTTTTTAATTCATTCATTGCTTTTTGTGCAGTTGCTCCATCGATAATACGGTGGTCAAAACTTAACGATAATTGCATAACTGGTGCTACAACAATTTCGTCATCTGCATTTACTACTGCTTTTTTAGCAATACGACCTACACCTAAGATAGCAACTTCTGGGTAATTGATAACAGGTGTAAACCAACCGCCACCAATTGAACCAATATTACTTACTGAGATAGAACCGTTGCTCATTTCATTTCCTGCCAATTTACCTTCTGTAGCTTTTCCAGAAAGTTCAGTAATTTCTCCGGCAATAGTAAAGATACTCTTAGCATCTGCATCTTTAATAACTGGTACAAATAAACCACGATCAGTATCAGTAGCAATACCAATGTTAAAGTAATGTTTGTAAACAACCTCGTTAGTCGTATCATCAATTGAAGCGTTTAATGCTGGATATTTACGTAAAACAGAAACAATTGCTTTAACAACGTAAGGTAAGAATGTTAGTTTAATACCTTTCGCTGCTGCAATATCTTTGAAATGCTTACGGTGAGCCATTAATTTAGTTGAGTCAACTTCATCGAATAAAGTAACATGTGGAGCAGTTGCTTTACTATTTACCATTGCTTTAGCGATAGCTTTGCGCATTGGAGTCATTGGTTCGCGAGTTTCACGTTCGCTTTGATCAGACTTAAACGCTTTAGCTGGAGCTGCTGCTTTAGCTGTTGGAGCTTGTTTTGTAGCAGGAGCCTCAGTAGTTTTTACTGCACTTGTTGTTGGTGCAGAAGTTGAACCGTTTTTGCTAAAGTTTGTAATATCTTCTCTTGTTACGCGATTGTGTTTTCCAGTTGGTGTAACTAACGTAATATCAACATCGTTTTCACGTGCAAATTGACGTACTGAAGGCATAGCCTGTACGCGTTTAGCAGAGTCAGAAGCTTTAACTACATTTGCTGATTCTTTTGTTTGAGTTGTTTCTTGAGTTGCTTTTTCAGTAGCAGGTGCTGCACTTTCAGTATTGTGTTCAGGTGAATCAATCTCAACGATTACTTGACCAACGTTAGCAACTGTTCCTTCTGATACTAAAATATGTTTAATTGTTCCAGTTACAGGTGAAGCAATTTCTTCAACTGATTTATCGTTTTGGATTTCTACGATTGAATCTTCTTCTTTGATTTCATCGCCTTCAGCTACTAACCATTTTACGATTTCGCCTTCTGCCATTCCTTCTCCAACATCCGGTAATTTGAACTGGTAGAAAGAAGTCGTTTGAGTACTTGAAGCATTTTCTTGAGTTGGAGCTGCTGGAGCTGGAGCTGTCGTCTCCTCCTCATCTTCATGTCCTGGAGCATCAATTTCAACAATAACGTCACCAACATTAGCAACTGTTCCTTCTGATACTAAAATCTTTTTGATTGTTCCAGAAACTGGTGAAGCTATCTCTTCAACTGATTTATCATTTTGAATTTCTACGATTGAATCTTCTTCTTTAATAACATCGCCTTCAGCTACTAACCATTTTACGATTTCGCCTTCTGCCATTCCTTCTCCAACATCCGGTAATTTAAATTTAAAAGCCATTTTTGATTTTCTTCCCTTCTATATTAGAAATTCTATTTTTTAACTTATACAATTACTCAAATAAGTTAAAATCAATAGATGCAACCATTTATCGTTTAATCAAATGGCTTACATCTATTGTTTTTTAGTTTAATAATCTATTCGTTAGAAGTTGTAAACTTCTTTTACTTTCTCTGCAATATCTGTAGCATTTGGCAACCAAGCGCCCTCAGCTAAACCGAATGGGAATACTGTATCTGGAGCAGCAACACGACCAATTGGAGCTTCTAGTGAAAGAACTGCACGTTCTGCAATTTCGGACATTACCATTGCACCAACACCTGCTTGGCGTTGCGCCTCTTGAACAACTACAACACGACCAGTTTTTTCAACTGAAGCAATAATAGTTTCAATATCCAATGGAGAAACTGTTCTTAAATCTACGATTTCTACAGAGATACCTTCTTTTTCTAAGTCATCAGCTGCTTTAAGTGCTTCACGGACCATAGCACCGTAAGTGATAATAGAAACGTCTTTACCCTCACGAGAAATAGCAGCTTTTCCTAATGGAACAGTGTAAGATTCTTCAGGTACTTCGTCACGGAATGAACGGTATAATTTCATATGTTCAATAAATACAACAGGATCATTGTCACGAAGAGCTGAAATTAATAAGCCTTTCGCATCATAAGGATTTGAAGGAATAACTACTTTCAAACCTGGTGATTGAGTCATCAAACCTTCTAAGTTGTCTGAGTGCATTTCTGGTGTATGAACACCCCCACCAAATGGCATACGGATTGTAATCGGTAAACTACGTGTGCTTCCCATACGGTAACGCGTACGTGCAGCTTGACCAGCTATTGAGTCTAATACCTCAAATATAAATCCAATAAATTGGATTTCTGGAACAGGGCGGAATCCTTGTAAAGCTAAACCAATAGCCATACCACCGATACCGGATTCAGCAAGAGGTGTATCAGAAACTCTCTCTTCACCAAACTTCTCTTGTAAACCTGCTGTGGCACGGAATACTCCACCATTTTTCCCAACATCTTCTCCAAAAACTAAAATATCTTGATCGCGTTCCATTTCTTGTTCAAGTGCTTCAGTGATTGCTTGAATCATTGTTTTTTGTGCCATAATTATTTATTCTCCTTTGCTTCAAAAGTCGCAATTTGTTCTTTAATCACTTGCGTTGGCTCTTCATACATATTTTTCAAAAAGTCTGAAACTTTTTGTTTAGGTACTTGATCAGCCTCTTTAGCAGATGCTTTAATTTCTTCTTGAGTTTTTTCAATTAATGCTTGTTCTTTTTCTTCAGACCATAAGCCTTTTTCAGTTAAGAAGTTACGGTAACGAATCAGTGGATCACGTTGTTCCCAATAGTCGAAACTTTCTTGATCACGGTAACGTGTTGGGTCATCTCCAGAAGTTGAGTGAGGACCAAAACGAGACGTTACAGTTTCAATTAAGACAGGCCCATTTCCTGCGATTGCCCATTCTCTTGCTTGTTTTGTAACTGCGTATACAGCTAATGGATCCATTCCATCAACTTGAATCCCTGGAATTCCAACGGCAACAGCTTTTTGAGCCAATGTCGTAGCTGCAGTTTGTTTATGACGTGGTGTTGAGATTGCATAACCATTATTTTGAATGAAGAAAACTACTGGAGCTTTATAAACGCCCGCAAAATTTAATCCTTCATAAAAATCTCCTTGTGATGAACCGCCATCACCAGTATAAGTGAATGCTACATTTGGTTTATTGCGTTTTTTCAATCCAATTCCTGCTCCTGCAGCTTGGATGATTTGTGCACCGATAATAATTTGAGGTGGCATAGCGTGTAAGTCTTCAGGATAGTGATTCCCTTCAGCATGTCCGCGTGACCATAAGAAAGCTTTATAAACTGGTAACCCATGTTGAATTAATTGAGGAATGTCACGGTATCCTGGGAATAATTCATCTTCTTTTTCAAACGCAAAATAACTTGCCATTTGAGATGCTTCTTGTCCAGCAGTTGGAGCATAAAAACCTAAACGTCCTTGACGAGCTAAAGCCATTGAGCGTTCATGTAAGATACGAGACCAAACCATTTTCTCCATTAATTCCACTAATTTTTCATCTGACAATTCTGGCATAATGTCCTTATTAACAACTTTACCATCCTTATCTAAGATTTGTACCATTGGAAAAGCTGCATCAACAGCGCTCAACAATGCTTCAAAATCTACGGGTTGTTTCTTGTTAGCCATTTGTAAACCATTCCTCTCTTTTTGCATTCTAATTTTTAATAAATTTCTGTTTTATACAGTTAATCAAACTGTATTAGTGCAATCTGTTTGCTCATTTAATTTACCACTATTTTTCTAGTTATGCAAGCATATCAACGTTTTTCAAGGTAAAACAGCTTATTATTAATGGATAGCAAGAGATAAAGTACGTTTTTATTTCAAGTCGTGAATTATTTCACTACTAATTTAAAAGGGTTTTTTTCAATATTTCCCTTTGCATAAAAAGTATATAAGTATAAAATTGATGAAATGAACCTCTATCTGTTATATAATTTTAAAAAAACTGTATTATTATCGATACAGAATAAAACATATATATTCCATGTTTTTAATTTCACAAAAAGAGATATCATTAGAATTCTCTCATTATCTTATTTTATTCTATACTTTTTTTCTCAAAGATTTCATATGTTTTGAAAATTATATATAAATAAAAAAGAAACAGATATAATATCTGTTCCTTATATTTATATGATCTATACGAGCCCTTGACTAATCATGGATTCAGCTATATGCATAAAACCAGCTATATTTGCTCCTGCTACAAAATTACCTGGAGTATGATACATTTCAGCAGTATCACGTACCTCAATGTAGATAGACTTCATTATGTTTTTTAATTTTTCATCAACTTCGTCAAATGTCCAACTAAGTCGCTGACTATTTTGAGACATTTCTAATGCAGACACCGCAACACCACCAGCATTAGCAGCTTTTCCGGGAGCATATGGAATTTTAGCATCCTGATAAACCTCAATTGCATCTAAATCTGAAGGCATATTAGCTCCTTCAGCAACGGCTATCACACCATTTCTGATCATCTTTTTAGCTTTCATGCCATCAATTTCATTTTGGGTAGCACAGGGTAGTGCTACTTGATAATTCTTTTCTATATCCCAAATGCTTCCCTCATAATAATATGCTTTTGGATGATGATGAATGTATTCAGAAATTCTTTTTCTTTCTACTTCTTTTATTTGCTTAATAGTAGAATAATTAATTCCATTCGGATCCCATATATAACCATTGGAATCTGAGCAGGCTATAACTGTTCCACCTAGTTCATGAACCTTTTGAATAGCATATATAGCAACGTTCCCACTTCCTGAAACAACTACTTTTTTACCCTTAAACGATTGTCCCATATCTTTAAGCATTTCATCTGTAAAATAAACAACTCCATAGCCAGTTGCTTCGGTTCTACCAAGACTACCTCCTAAGAAGACTGGTTTACCGGTTAACACACCTGCTTCAAATCCGTTTAGTCGTTTATATTGTCCATACAAATAACCAATTTCTCTAGCTCCGACACCGATATCTCCCGCGGGGACATCAAAATCAGGTCCAATATGCTGTTGTAATTCAGTCATAAAACTTTGACAGAAACGCATCACTTCATTATTTGTCTTCCCTTTAGGATCAAAATCACTACCGCCTTTTCCGCCACCAATTGGCAGACCAGTTAGACTATTCTTAAAAACCTGCTCAAAACCAAGAAATTTAATAATACTTTGATTTACACTTGGATGAAAACGAAGTCCGCCTTTATATGGTCCAATTGCTGAATTAAATTGAACACGAAAACCTCTATTCACTTTTATTTCTCCTTGATCAGTCATCCAAGGAACTCTAAACTGAATTATCCTTTCAGGTTCTATCATTCGTTCCAAAATATTTTGTTGAATAAATTCAGGATGTGCAGTAAGTACTGGTTCTATGCTGCATAAAAACTCTTTAACAGCTTGTAAAAATTCAACCTGTTCTGGATCTCTTTTTTTTATTTTCTTATATGTTTCTTCAATATATCTTACGGCTTCTTGCATACCATCCACACCTACTTTCTTCAACATTCATCGATTGAAATCTTACTTGCTCAAAATTATCTCATAAATTTTATTAAAAATGAAGGTTTTATTTTAATCTTTAAAAATTATTTGGCGTGCATTTTATTTAAATAGCTGTTAAAATAGTAAAGTTATTGATTACTGTACCTATAAAAAGTAAAATGTTCTATGAAAATTTATTTACAGGAGTGAGTTAAAAATGATTACAATGGAGAATATCATTTTGGAAGGTAGCCCAGCTTTAAGAGAACCTGCTGAGGAAATTACTTTCCCAATAAGCGAGGACATAAAAACATTGGGTCAAGAAATGTTAGAATTTTTAAAGAATAGTCAAGATGCAGAACTAGCAGAAAAATATCAGCTTCGCGCAGGAGTTGGATTAGCAGCATCTCAGCTAAATGTCTCTAAAAGGATGATTGCTGTTCACATACCTAGTGATAATGATGACACAAGCGAACCCCTTTTAAGTACAATCATGATTAACCCTAAAATTGTTAGTCACTCTGTTCAAAGCGCATGTCTGTCAGATGGTGAAGGCTGTTTGTCCGTTAATCGTGATGTTCCAGGTTATGTTCCTCGCCATTCAAGAATAACGGTAACTTATTTTAATTTGAACGGTGAAAAACAAAAAATTCGATTAAAAAATTATTCAGCTATTGTCGTGCAGCATGAAATTGATCATACTAACGGTATAATGTTCTACGATCATATTAATAAAGAAGATCCATTTCACTTAGATGAAGATGTTTCTATTCTATCTTAATTATTCTATACAAATAAAAAAAACGTTAAGACGCTGACATAATTATGTCTACGTCTTAACGTTTTTTTACAGTATGGAGATAAGGGGGTTCGAACCCCTGACCTTTTGGCTGCCAG
>NZ_JBATXB010000102.1:0-16199 GCF_049673005.1 Carnobacterium sp.
ACAACAGTGTCAAACTTATTATTGGCTAATGTTTGTAAATTCATTACATAATCGGAGGCTGATTCTGCTTGAATATAATCATATCCTTGAACACCCTTTGATAAACTATTTTTTTCTCCCCATAATTTTAAACCTTCCCAGGCTCCTTGGTTAAACGATTTATCATCAATCCCACTAAAATCAGCGGCTAATCCAATAGTTGTATTCTTATTTCCATCAGTTTTTTCTTTTGCAGAGCTTTCAGCTCCACATGCTCCTAAAATTATACCTATACTGACTCCAGCTGTAATAAGACTTAATGAGTGAATTTTTTTCAATTTGATGAATCCTCCATTTTTTTATTTTTTTTAATGTCTTAACAATTTAATCCTATCATTTAAGATAGACTGTGTAAATAAAAATACGACAAATGAAACAAAAAGAATGATAATCGTTCGTGTTTAAACTTTTTATTTTATGAATTAATCCGTTTTCATTTATTTATTCATTTTTTTATTAAAAACAACAAAAGAATAATCATTTTTTGATTGCAATCGGTTTTCAAAAGAATTATGATGGTAAATGGCGTCATTTTTTAATTATAGGAGGAAATAGTTTGAAGAATTTTTTTCAGTTAGAACAAAATAATACAACTGTACAAACAGAGATCCTAGCAGGTTTAACTACCTTTTTAACAATGGCATATATTATTGTCGTTAATCCTGTAATCTTATCTGCAGCAGGGATTCCTTTTAATCAAATCTTTATGGCAACAATTGTTTCAGCAGTAGTTGGAACGACTTGGATGGCTTTAGCTGCTAATTATCCAATCGGAATAGCTCCAGGTCTAGGTCTGAATGCCTACTTCGTAACTGTTGTTGCTGGTGGTGTAGACTATAAAACAGCTTTTTCTTCTGTATTTGTAGCGGGAATCATTTTTTTACTGTTATCTTTCACAACATTTAGAGAAAAATTAATAGGTGCAATACCTGAATCATTAAAATCAGCTATTGCAGCAGGAATTGGCTTATTTATAGCTTTTGTAGGTTTAAGGCTTTCTCAAGTAGTTGTTGGGAATGAAGAAACCTTAGTAGCTTTAGGAAATTTAAAAGATCCAAGCGTTTTGCTAACGTTATTTGGAATTATCTTAAGTATTAGTTTAATGATATTAAATGTAAAAGGTGCCTTATTTATTGGAATGGTTGTTATAACAATTATTAGTTATGCTATGGGAATGATTCAATTTGATGGTATTATTGCAATGCCTGATTTCGGTTCTGATCTAATGATTACAAATCCAATTTCACCTTTTATAGATGTTGTTTCGAATGGTCTATATGGTGCCGTTATCTCATTTTTATTAATTACTATTTTTGATACTACAGGAACTATGATTGCGGTAACGAAACGGGCTGGATTGATGAAAGATGGTAAATTAAAAAATGCAAAACAAGCATTATTATCAGATGCACTTGGTACTACTATAGGAGCTATTTTTGGTACTAGTCCAACAACTGCTTTTGCAGAGTCTGGTACAGGTGTTGCTGCAGGAGGACGTACAGGTTTAACTGCTTTAACCATTGCTGTGATGTTTGCTCTATCTAGTTTCTTTTATCCTTTATTCAGTGTCATTTCTAGTGTCCCCGCGATTACTTCACCAGCCTTAGTTATTGTTGGTGCTATTATGATGGCCAGTACAGCCGAAATAAACTGGTTTGATTTATCTGAGGCATTTCCAGCTTTTATTGTTATTTTAACTATGCCTTTAACAGGAAGTATTGCAACTGGTTTAGCGTTAGGGTTTATAAGCTATCCTATTACAAAGTTTTTTAGCGGACAAGCAAAAAGCGTCCATCCTTTTGTATATATTTTTGCTGTGCTTTTCGTTATACAATTATTCTTTTTAAACTAAAAAAATCCTTATCCACTCTATTACTGAGCTGGATAAGGATTTTAATTTTTATCTACTTTTAACTAATAAATTAATTGCTTCTTGAATATTTTCTTCATGATTAGAACTAGTATCGGCAACACATAATACTAAATTTTCAGCAACAATAATGCCCATTGCGCGGTCGATACTGGTACGTATAGCAGATAATTGAGTGACAATATTTTCACATTCTTGTCCTTCTTCCATCATTTTTAAAACACCTCTCATTTGACCTTCAGATCTTTTTATTCGATTAATTACTTTTATATTCGGTTTATATTTATTATTTCCCACTAAAAAAACTCCTTCATAATATATTTTAATTTGTTTTCTTACTTGGTTGATTCCTCTTTAATGTGAATTTAGTTGGCACAGGATCGTAACCACCACGAACGAATGGATGGCATCTTAATATTCTAGCAGTACCCATTGCTGTTCCTTTTAACGAGCCATGCTGTTCAATTGCTCCAATTGCATAACTTGAGCAGGTTGGGTAATAGCGACAAGTTGGCGGAAATAGTGGAGAAATACCTTTTTGATAGCCTTTAATAGTTTTAATAAGAATTTTTTTCATGTTTTTTCACTCGCCTTCGTACTTATTATTATACCCACACCCGTATATTTTGTAAAGCTTTATACTTAGATCCAGACTATTATTCATACTAATTAGCGAACGATTAATTTAAACCCTATGAAGTATAATCGTTCATTCTTCAGATTGAGTTTGGTACATATTAGCATAAAATCCATTTAATTTTAATAACGTTTCATGAGTTCCTCTTTCCACTATCTCACCTTTCTCCAAAACCAAAATTTGGTCTGCATATCTTATCGTAGATAATCTATGTGCGATAATAAACGTTGTTCTTCCTTCTTTTACAACATTCATTGCCTTTTGAATTAATGCTTCGGTCTCCGTATCAATATTAGATGTGGCTTCATCTAATATTAGTATTCCAGGATTAAATGCTAAAGCACGAGCAAAAGAAATTAGCTGTTTTTGTCCAGAAGATAAAGTACTTCCTTTATCTGTTACAGGTTGATCAATTCCTAGTGGCATGTCAGTTAAAATTACATCTCCACCAATCGTTTTAATTGCTTCTTTAACTCTTTCACGAGAAATTGTTGAATCATTTAATGTAATGTTTGATGCAATGGTCCCTTTAAATAAATAAGGATCCTGCAATACAATTCCCATTTGTTTTCTTAAATTTTTTCTGGAGATAGATATTGTTGGATTATCATCTAAATAAATAGTTCCTTTGTCAGGATCATAGAACCTAAAAAGTAAATTTATTATGGAACTTTTCCCTGATCCTGTGTGTCCTATTAAAGCTGTTGTTTCACCTTTTTTTGCTTTAAAGTTAATATCTTTTAATACATATTCACCTTTTTCATAAGAAAAGTACACCTTCTCAAAGACTATTTCATTTTCTAATGCTTTATAAGTTTGGCTATTTTCTAGCTCAACGGGTAAATCTATAATATCAAAAATACGTTCTGCTGAAGCTAAGGCAGTTTGAAGATAAGACCATTGAGAAACGATTCCTTGAATTGGTTGAAATAAACGAGTGGTATAATCAATAAAAACATATAAAACGCCAACCGTTATCAGAAGATTCCCATTTATATATCCTTTTCCAAAATATAAAATTAGTACAAGTAGAGAAAAGTTTTTTATAACTTCAACAAAACTATAAGAGGCAATTGAATCTAATAAAACAAATTTTTGACTGTAATCAAACCATTTTTTATTTGTCTCTTCAAATTCTTTTTCGACCAACTCTTCTTGTTGAAAAGCTTGTATAATTGTCATACCTTGGACTGTTTCATTTAGTTTTCCATTTATTTCTCCGATTAACTGGCGTATTTTTTTATTAAAAGGTGCTGCATATTTTTGATAAATAATTGCCCAAAAAGAAAATATAGGAACTAGCATAAATGTAAGTAAAGCATAAAATTTATTTAACTGGAATAAAGCGATATATATACCAACTAAATAACTAAAATTTGTTAACATTTGTCCAACGGATATCACATAAAAGATACGAAGTTGCTCCGTATCATTTGTTATACGAGAAACAATTGTTCCAGAAGCAACCGTATCGAAATAACGGACTGGTAATTTTTGTACATGACTGTATAATTCATTTCTCATTATTTTTATAACAGTATTAGCACCTACTGTTAACAATAAAAAACTAAAGTAACGGAAAATTGCTGTTAAAAAAGCTAGTACTAGGAAAATACCTAAGAATAACACTAATTTGTTGGCCTTGAGCACAGATTCACTAGAGGGTGCTATAATGTCATCAATCACATATCGAATCACTAGTGGACCGCTTAAATCAGTTATTACAGCTAAAATTAATAAAGTAAGACCTACAAAAAAATAACTTTTTTTCTTCAATGAGTAAGACCATAGTATTTTCAAAGTCTTCATAACATTTACTCCTCCTTTTTCAATTGCTGACGAATAAATTGTTTTTCATACCAGCCTTTTTTAACCATTAATTCTTCATGGGTTCCTCTTTCGACAATCATGCCTTTATCCATCACAATAATTTGTTGCGCATGATAGACAGAGGATAATCGATGAGTAATAATAATGGTCGTTTTATTCCCTCTATTTTCTTTTAAATTATTAATAATTATTTTTTCTGTTTGTGCATCAACTGCTGATAAAGAATCATCTAAGATTAAAATTGAAGGATTTTTTATTAACGCTCTAGCGATAGATAGTCTTTGTTTTTGTCCACCTGAAAGAGAAATTCCTTTCTCTCCAATTTGGGTATCTAATCCATTGGGCATCTTTTTTAAATCTCTATCAAAATTAGCTAGATGTAGTGCTTCTTTAATATCCCTTTCAGATGCATTCTTTTTTCCAAAAGAAATGTTGTTACGAATCGTACCAGAAAACAAGATATGCTCTTGAGGGACATATCCATATTTTGAATTTAATTGTTCTTTCACTACTGTATCAATTGATATTCCATTTATAGTAATCCTCCCAGTACCATTTGGATACTCTTTTAATAACTGACGAATAAGGGTTGTTTTCCCACTTCCTGTTTTACCAACTATACCGAAAGTCGTCCCTTTTGGTATTTCTAAATTTATTTGCTTTAAATTAGATTGATTTGAATTTGGATAGCTAAAAGTAACTTGTTCATATTTTATCGTCCCGTTTTTTAAAATAGCTCTTTTTTCAGAATTCCCCATCTGATCATCTGCATTTAAAACTTCCATCACGCGATCCATAGACGCATTCCCTTGTTGGAGTAAATTGATTAATTCACCGATTGATTGTATCGGCCATACTAACATGCTGAGATAAACTTGAAAGGTAACTAGTTGCCCAATAGTTATTTCATTTTTAGAAACTAATAGTGCTCCTAAACTAAAAGCGAGTACATAACTTATTCCTAATGTAATTTTTATTAGTGGTTGAAAAGCAGAATTTATTTTTGCAACAGAAATATTTTTTTTTAAAACTTTATTCGTTTTCCTCTCAAACTGTAGGGACATATCATCCTGCCTACCATAAGCTCTTATAATCCTTATACCTTCTACGGCCTCTAAGACTTCATCATTAATTTCTGCAAAAGCATCCTGAGATTCTTTATATCGAATATGTACTTTATCTCCTAGTTTTTTTAATAAATACCCTAAGATAGGAAGAGGTAAAATACAGACTAAAGTTAACTTCCAAGATACAGTTAAAAACATAGTTAAAAGAATAACACCGAAAAACGCTGTAGAATCCATCGCAATCATAATCCCATAACCAGCCATTTCAGAAATAGCATCTAAATCATTCGTTGCACGTGCCATAAGGTCTCCTGTTCTAAACTTCCGATAAAATACAGAACGCATTTTCAAAAAATGATTCATCAGCTGTCTACGTAGTTGCCTCGTTAATACATTTTTCCCACCAAAGAGTTGATAACCCCAAAATATTTCGATCCCATAAGAAATAATAATAGAAAAAATAAACAAAATCAGTTGCTTAATGAATATAGTATCTGTTAGTTCGTTCAAATAAATCCCATCAATAACCTGTCCAATAATAAATGGAGGAATCAGAACAAGCCCATTCCCGATTAGCATAGCAAATATTGCCCATCCATATCTTTTTTTATGTTCTAAAAAGAAAGGTGTTAACTTTTTAAATAAAAGGAACATTATAAAACCTCATTTCACTTATTTTAATTCTCCTTATTGTAGCGGTTACAAAAAATAACGGCAAGTCTACTGCTGGTTTTTATCATTCACGTATTTTTGTAGCAATGAAAAAAACAGCAACCTCTGCAATAAACATAAGGTTGCCATTTCATTTATTTATATCGTACTTCTAATCTAACTTATCGTTTTCATAGTGATGTGTTAATTCCATATTTTTAAATTTTTGTTGCCGTAAAGCTTCATAAACTAAAATAGCTGCTGTATTTGACAGATTAAGCGATCTGACATGTGTATCGTCCATAGGAATCCTTAAACATTTTTCTTTATTTTCTCTCATGAATTTTTCTGGCAATCCAGTTGTTTCTTTTCCAAACATAAAATAATAGTTTTCGTCCACATTAGAGTAATCCGGTTCACTATACGTACGATTACCAAATTTAGTAATCAAGTAGAGATGATCATTCCCAACTATATTTAAAAATGCTGATAGATCAGTGTGATACGTAATATTTACATCATTCCAATAATCTAACCCAGCTCTTTTAAGATGCTTATCATCAGTTGAAAAACCTAGTGGTTCGATTAAATGTAACTGGGTATTCGTGCCTGCGCATGTTCTCGCTATATTTCCTGTATTAGCTGGTATTTGTGGTTCAAATAAAACAATATGATTTGGCATAGTGCGTTTTCCCCCTGAATATTACTTTCTTTTTTCTTTTTTTATATTAATAAAATCAATGGCTTTATTGATTTCATCTTGTGCTTCTTCATCTGTTTCTCTATCTAAGACTTCTTTTAAAAATTCAATAATCATTTCGTCTTTATAAGAAACAATCTTAGCTATCGACCAAGCTGCAGTTCCACGAATAACCGGACGTGGATCCTTTTCTAAACAATAGAGTAAATCAGGCAAAGCTGATTTATCACGATAATTTCCTAAAGCAATAATAGCATTTCTTTGTATTGGTTTCTTTCCACGCCATGATCCAGACATGTAGCCAAATCTTTCTTTAAATTCTTTGTTACTTATAGTCAGTAAAGGCTTTAATTTTGGCATAACATTTTCTACATCAGGTTCCATTGCAGGATGAAAACCTGCATTTTTACCTCTATTATATGGACAAACAACTTGGCAAATATCGCAACCATAAATGACATGACCCATCCTTCTACGAAACTCCTCAGGCATCATACCCTTTGTTTGAGTTTGATAAGAAAGACACTGTTTTGCATTCATGCGCCCATCTCCCAATAAAGCTCCAGTAGGACAAGCATCTACACATCTTGTACAATCCCCACATCCAAAAGGTATTTCTTCATCAATTGGAAAATCTAAATTTGTTATGATTTCTCCTAGATATACATAAGAACCAAATTCTTCAGTAATTAACAAACCATTTCGACCAATAAAGCCCAGTCCTGCTCTTTTTGCAACAGCAACGTCTACTAGTTCACCAGTATCAACCATCGGCTTATAAGTGACTGATTCACCAGCTTCTTTACGTATATACTCTATCAATTGATTCATTTTATCTCGTAAAACAACGTGATAGTCTGTTCCCCAAGAGGCGCGTGCAAATTCCCCTCGTCTTTCACCTTTTATTCGCTCTGGAGGATTTTCTATTTTAGTCGGATAAGCTAAAGCAATTGAAATAATCGAACGCGGACTTTCAAAGATTAACTCGGGATATATTCGTTCTTGAATATTCTTATGTTCAAATCCTGAATGATGACCCTTTTCTTGTTGCGCTATCAATTTTTTTTCTAAATCTAAGAAAGGTTCCGCATTTGTAAACCCGATTTTATTGATACCTAATCGTTGGCTTTCTTCAATAATTTTTCCTTTCAATTCTGCCTGTAAGACGACCAAAATAATCTACTCCTCCCAACAAAAAATTTTATTCATTTTGACACTCTAATTTAATAAAGAATAAAAAAACGTATCATTTCGGTGTCCAGCACTGCGAAATGATACGTTAATGATGCATTATTAAGTTTCACTAACTTTTATCAAAATCTGATGGATTCCTGATAAAAACGAATGAATAATAATAGCTTATACGTAATATAACACCCACAGGAATAACTTGCAAGTTAGAATTCATTAAATACTATATATAATTTGCGTTATCTAAATTTTTTTAGATAACTCCTCTTCCTTAGGATTTATTCTTGCCAATCAATAACCTTACATCAACTGTTATCTTTGCCAAAGGATGATCTGTTGCATATTGTTTAGCTTCTTCACTTGCTCCCCAACTTAATGGCGTCATCATCATTAAATCTAAAAAATTTTCTTTTGTTAAAGAAAATGAATAACTAATTCGTCTAGTTTCAATTTCTAAGAAGTGCTCTTTAAATTTCTCAATGACTAACTGATTAGAATAAGTTTGTTTTTCTTTTTGATCGTGATAAAATAATTTTCTTAATTCAATTAAATAATCATTTTCTGGAACTACTTTAATAATTAATCCGTCTTTTTTTAGCAAACGCTCAAATTCTTCATAATTTGAAGGTGAAAAGATATTTAGAATTGTATCGTATTTTCTAGTTGCAAAAGGAGATTGAGCTAAATCGGCTACGCAAAAAAAAGCACTTGTAAAATTCCCAGCAGCTAATTGAATAGCATCTTTTGAAATATCAAATCCGATATTATTTCCAGATAAACCTAACTGTGTTAAATAATCTAGTTGAGAGCCTTCACCACAACCTACATCTAACAAGCTACCTCCAGTCTTATGTTCAATGTGACTATAAACAGCTTCTAGTAAAGGGTTAAACAGACCAGCTTGGGCAATGTTATACCTTGCTTCTAACATTTCTCTATTGTACTCATTTTTTGAGCCTTTTAACAAGAAATAAATAGTTCCTTTTTTTGACAAATCAAATGAATGGTCATTTGTACATTGTAAACTATTTTTTTCTATCTTTCTAAATTCACAATGACATACTGGACATTCAAAGAGATTCATATTTTTTTTTAAAAATTCATTTGCTGATTCTATTTTCTTCACACTCTAGCCTCTTTCTTTACCTCACTGTCTCTTAAAGAACACTCTACTTGTTATTCCTTATATTATATCATTTTTAAGAGTTTAAATCATAACATTTCAAAGTCATTTTTTTACAGTTTATTTATATCTAGTTAAAATAAAATAGTATTATTTATCACTTTTCTAGCCAGAATGTTTTAAGTGCGCTAATAAGATACTTTAGAAAGGGTGATTAAAATACCACAGGGTATAACTGATTTCCTTCTTTCTTTAAAGAATCTAGATTTTTCACTTTGAAAAAACATTAACTATTGCTAACACTTTTCTTGAAATTCATTATAAAAATACCGAATAATATCTATTCTTATTTCTTAGGCTGAAGAATGTATGAACAGTTTTTCTGAAAAAATAAATGAATTGAAAATTATTATCTAAGAAAACTATCATTCAGAAATAAACATTTAAATTTCAAGTACTATCTATCTTTTTTTTTAAAAACAAAAACAAAAGACCTAAAAAACTAAGAAATAAATTCTAATTTTTTAGGTCTTTAGTGTTTGCAATTATTCAGATTTTGGCCAAGAACCTTCTTTTATATGAGTAGCTAATTCCAAGAATTTTACATCTTTCTTTTCACAATAAAAATAAACAAAAACTTCTAAAAGATCATACTTATTACTATCAGCATTCCAGACTTCAGCTGCATTAATCTCTCTAACGTATTCATTGTTAAATGAACTTTGACCATAATAATTTTCTAAGTTATCTAAAGCAGTAATTGTTTCTTCAAAATCTATTAAGTTATAAACTTCACCATAAACCCAACTCATATTATTTTCATCTGAGATTACAGCAGGATATCCTTTATACGGTAAATCATAAAGTGAAGCTTTTATCCTTCCTTTTTTTGCCCCACCTTTTACTTTTCCTTCCAAGTACAAAGAGTGGTTGTGCTTGCCTACCTTTAAACTGCCATAAACAAAAATAGGCAACTGCTGTGACTCTTTCATACTAGTGAATAGCACCTCCAATTGCTTTCAAATCTTCTTTTCCATCAAAACTAACAATCGCCTCAATAGCTGCTGTTAAACCTCTAGTAATGTCATCTAGACTCATAAAAGGTTGATTAGATTGTTTTACTACCTGTTCTGGAATGAAAGGCACATGAATAAAACCAGCTTTAATATCAGGGAAATCCATATCAATCATAAATTGTACTTGATACATAATATGATTACATACAAAAGTTCCGGCTGTATTTGAAACAATACTGGGTATACCTATACCTTGCATAGCTGTTACCATTGCTTTAATAGGCAACTGCGTAAAATAAGCATTTTTCCCGGTTTTCTGAATAACTAAATCAATTGGCTGATTTCCTTCATTATCTGGAATTCGAGCATCATCAATATTTATAGCAACTCGTTCAGGCGAAATAGCAAATCTTCCTCCGGCTTGTCCTATATTTAAGACAACATCTGGATTGAATTCATTTATAGCTTCTTTCACAACAAAGGCTGATTTCCCAAAAACTGTTGGTATTTCTAATTTTTTTATTTCCGCTCCATTAATCGTATCTGCTAACATCTTAACCGCTTCAAGTGCTGGATTGATTTTTTCACCGCCAAAAGGATCAAATCCTGTTACTAAAATTTTCATTTTTTTAATACCCCACTTTTCTATTATATTTATTCTTCATATTTACTTAGAAAACCCAGAAATACATTAAGACAATATGAACTCCAATCATAATGATTGCAAATGGTGCTTGTTCTCTTATTACTCCGTTTGGATTTTTCATTTCTAGCAAAGCCGCTGGCAAAGCATTAAAGTTTGCAGCCATTGGGGTTAATAGCGTCCCACAAAATCCAGCTGTCATGGCTAATGCTCCTGCAACAACTGGATCACCACCTTGAGCTATAACAAATGGAATACCTATTCCAGCTGTTATAACTGTAAATGCAGCAAATCCATTACCCATGATCATTGTAAAAATAACCATTCCTAAGACATAGGCTATTACGCCTAATAAACGATTTCCTTCTGGTACAAAAACAGAAATCCCACTAGCAATCACATCACCTACACCAGCTGCTGTAAAAATAACGCCTAAAGCGGCTAATAACTGAGGCAGTATTCCCGTTATTCCCACTTGTTGAATCATTCTATCTCCGTCTTCTAAAATAAGTTTTGGCTTCGCTTTAGTAATTAAAACTGCTGTAATTAAAGAAACAATGGCTCCAGCCCCAATACCAACTTGACCACCTAATGGAGTGAGCTGAGTAACTCCTACAGCAACAACAGCTAAAGAAATAACTGGAATAAATATTTTATTTCCCAATCGATCGCTAGATTTTTTTGCTTCCTCTTCATTAACTGTTTTTATTTTTCCTAAACGGACTTGTTTGAATAAAGTTAAAACACCCATTAGCATCAGTAAACCACCACTGATTTCTGAAGGGATAAACTTACCAAAAGCAAAAACAATACCTAATAATAACCAAAATAAGGCCGTCCCTAAACGGGTAGGGTGAGTGTAATCTTTATAGACCGTAAATGCCGTATATACTAATAAAAATCCAATCATCATAAAAAGAAACTCTAATATATTACTTGAAATTATTTCCACTAGTCATTTCTCTCCTTTTTTGACGATAAATTTGCTTTTTCACCATATTTTTTTTCTAATTTTTTATCAAAAATTATATTTGAACTCGTTACGAGAATTAACATAATCAATGCGACTGGTATTGAAGATAGTGCAATTGAAACGGCTGAAACTTTATATCCTAAAGATTCCAAAGTTCCAGTAATCAATAATACACCTGAAGCAGCTATAAATGTATTTTGTGCAAAGAAGTTTCCATAGTTTTCAGTGGCTGCTGAACGAGCTTTAATTCGCTCAATATCTACTTCGTCCATAGATCCATATTTTGTTTCTGCAGCAGCTTGAGTCATTGGTTCAACTAATGGACGGATAAATTGAGTATGGCCTTGTACTCGAATAGAGAAAAATCCTGCTAATTCTCGAATTACCATGTATAATGATAGCAAACGTCCTGGAGTCAATCCTTTCATCTTTTCAATCAATTTTACGGCTTGTTGACGTAATCCAAACCTTTCTGTTAGTCCAATCATTGGTAATGTAAGTAAAAACAAAGTAACCAATCTATTAGACACAAATGCATCTCCTAATAATGATAAAAATTCCACAATGGAAATTCCTGAAACTAATGCAGTGGCTAAAGCAGCAACTAACACTACTGCAATCGTATCAAATTTTAACATAAAGCCTACTACAATAATTAATATTCCTATTAATTTAAAAATCTCCACTTTCTCTCCTCTTTTCTTAATCATATTTTAATCTGATTAGAATTATACGCAAAATAAAAAAGAGATGCAACCCATAATTTAAAGTCGCTATCTCTTTTTCATCTAATTTCTTACTAGTATTACTTTTTTTAGACTTATCATTTCAATACATAATCCAATGATATCCATTGCTTTTTCTAAATCTGCTAATTCTACTGAAGTAGGAGCTAAACGGATACTATTATCTTTAGGATTATTCCCATTTGGATAAGTTGCTCCAGCTTTAGTTACCTTAACTCCAATTTTGTCTAATGATTTAACAATTTCCGTTGCACAACCATCTAAAGTTGTTAAGTGAACAAAATAACCACCTTTTGGATTCGTCCAAGTTAATAGGTTACTTTCTTTAAATCGCTCATTTAATTTTTTTTGAATTAAATCAAATTTAGGTTTTAAAATAGATGCGTGCTTTTCCATATGTTTTGCTATTTGATTGCTGTTATTTAAAAATTTAACATGTCGCATTTGATTCAATTTATCATAACCAATAGTTTGGTAACTTAATTCATTGCTCAATAATTTTATATTTTTTTCTGAAGCAGCTATCGCTGATACTCCTGCTCCTGGAAACGTAATTTTTGAAGTTGAACAAAACATCCACGGTCGCTCTGGGTAACCTGCTTTTTTACAAGCAGCTAAGATATTTTTAGCAACTCTAGTGTCATTGGTTAAATGATGAACCGCATAAGCATTATCCCACATTATCGTAAAATCAGAAGCTCTTGTTTTCATTTTAGCTAAACGGTCAACAACTTCATCTGAATAGATAATACCTGTAGGGTTACTATACGTAGGTACACACCAGATCCCTTTTATTGCTGCATCTTTTGATACCAAACGCTCAACTTCATCCATATCTGGACCATTTTCATCCATTTTAATTGGAATCATTTCGATTCCTAACTTTTCAGTCATTGAAAAATGACGATCGTATCCTGGGCTTGGGCATAAAAATTTAACAGATTTTTCTGCATTCCAAGAAGATGGACTTGTAAATAATTTACTCGTTAAAACTAAATACATTAGACTTAGACTTGAGTTCCCTCCAATAAGAGTCTCTTTACTTGTTGCTCCTAAAATAGTAGAAAATAGTTCCTTTGCCTCTGAAATACCTGTTAGTTCTCCATAATTTCGAATATCTATATTCCCTTGACTCAAAAAATCTTCTGGCTTATATAATAATCCCAACATTGGTTCAGATAACGCTAACTGATTAACACTTGGAATTCCTCGTGTTATATTTAAATCCATTGGTTCTTCAAGATAATTCTTATATTCTTTTTCTAAAACAGATAATCTCTGGCTAAATTGTTCGTTTAATGAATTCATAAGTCTATTCCTCTTCTCTTTAATAACCGTCTTTTATAGAATTATAGCGAAACTCTACTCATTTATCAAAGTTATTTGTAAAGAAAATGAACCTAGCTGAGGTAGTGTTATTTACTATAATATAAAAAAGAATAGCTCAAAGTTAGTCCAATAAACAGCATATTAAATTAATTTATCTTAATGGTGTTTCTCAGTGCTCCTAAAACTTCATCTGGTAACACATCCATACCACCTTCTGCATTTTTTTCGATAATATGATCTACACGCATTTGTAGTCTTTCTTGAACTAATTGTTTGTAACTTTCGTCATTAAAATCTGGTTTAAATCCATCTATTTCCATATATTTTAACTGTTCAATATCTCCAAGCACTTTAAATTCAGCTGTTTTGTCTACTATAGCTTCTATACTTTCAAGAGTAATAGCGGGTGTAATTTTTTTCTCTAAAAAAAATCCAGTGTTTATAATATAACAATCGATTCTATTCACTTCAAAAAGATGTTTAAATTGCTCATAGTCCTCAGATAAAGGATAAACTCTAAAAGGATTAGCATAAGGTACAATCACTAACTTATTCATATCTACACCTTCTTTTAAACGCTCTGCAGTTGATCTTTTTGTAGCTAAAGTAGCACCAAAACTAGCTGCTAGAATTGGATCATCTATTTTAACAACTGGTGGAAGACTATCATCTTTCATAATCCAATAGATAGCATTAATAGGCTCTTCGAAACGGTCAACTCTATTAGGTGTTGAGTAACGTGATTTTACAGTACGACCATTCCCATTCCTTATATCTTCTGTTAATAGTACTTTATTATTATGATTGTCTAAAGTCACAGCAACGTTTTGAACAGTTACAAAATAATCAATTTCACTATGATTGGAAGGATAATCTTGTGTTTTATCAAAATATGCTGGTTCTAATGCTATAGACGAACCATCATCTAATGAAATAATAAATGCATCATCATGCAAAACTTCAATAGGATACTTCCCGTTATGTTTAGCATGAGTCAGAGTTGATTTTCCTGAACCAGATAATCCGAAGAAAGCTGCTACATAATCTTTATTTCCAGGAAGTTCGAATTTTTTTTGCCCACCATGACACGATGCAAAACCAATTCTATGAGCGGTTCCCCAGGCTAAAGTTAACGTAGCTTTTTTTAATTCTCCAAAATAATTAAGTCCTAATATTAAAGCAACATTATGATCCGTATCAAAATAAGCAAGACCAAGAGGATAATCTGGATGCTTCCAGTATGGATCAGAATAAATATAGATATCTCCTGCTTCTATTTCATGTGAATTAGAATACATATCATTATAAAATTCGTTTGTAATTTGAAAATTTAATAACCAAGAATATAAATTATTTTCTTGCCCCTTAGGAACAGATAGATGCGCTTTTATCATAAATTCTTCATCCAAACCTACATATGCACTAGCTTTGTAACGTTCTTTTATTGAACCTTGATAAATAGCTTCTCTAGCAATTGCGGCTAATTTTATATCTTCTTCTTTATTATTGCCAAAAATTCTTCTTGCAACGGCTGTTCTTCCAACGATTGCTCCACCATTTTCTACTAATACTTTTGCACCATTTGGAAGATTTAATTTTTCTGGATATTTAACTAATAGATCTGTTACTATTGTTACTGGTGAATTCAAAGCGAGTGTATAAGCTTCAGTTATATTTGTTATCTCTCTCACATTGTTTCCGTACATAGCTGTTTCTACAACAGAACGTAAAGATGAGAAAATAGGGTTTTCTTTATTTATTTCTGATTTTTGAAAATTTTCTTTAGTTGACATTTAATTCACTCCCTTATAAATAGTTATACTTACAATATATATTTACTAAAAGATGAATATATGACAGAAATAAAAATCCTCCTTTTTTTAGTAATAAGTACTAGTATGCTTTAAAGATAAAGCGCTTCCAAACATTACACTCATCATAGCAAAAAAACGACTGTGTTTGCAATAATTTAATGTAAAAATATTATTAAATAATAACTTCATCTATACAAAAAAACCAAACGTTGTTTACACGTTTGGTTTTTTTATTTATACCGACGGCCGGAATCGAACCGGCACGCCCTCGCGGGCACAGGATTTTGAGTCCAGCGCGTCTACCAATTCCGCCACGTCGGCAAGATAGATAGGCAATCAATAAAATCGAATAAGGCGGTAACCGGATTTGAACCGGTGATGGAGGTTTTGCAGACCTCTGCCTTACCACTTGGCTATACCGCCATCGTCAAATTTGATTGTTTAAAAATAAAACTGGGCTAGCTGGATTCGAACCAACGCATAAGGGAGTCAAAGTCCCTTGCCTTACCGCTTGGCTATAGCCCAATAAAAAAAGGCGACTGATGGGGATCGAACCCACGTATGCCGGAA
>NZ_JBATXB010000103.1:0-15229 GCF_049673005.1 Carnobacterium sp.
GATAATGCAGTAGGTTTAGAGAATGAGCTCCATAAAAAATTATCAAATCAAAGAATTAATAAAGTAAATTATAGAAAAGAATTTTTTAGAGTAGATATACTCGAACTTGAAAACTTAGTAGGTGAAATTGATCCAACAGCTGAATTTAATAAAACAATGTTTGCAGAAGAGTACAGTCAAACCTTAGCATTGGAAGAAAATTTAATAATAGAAAGCATAGAGCTTATATAATTAATAGTATTAGATATTATAAAAAGGTTCAGTCAATTTTTAATTGACTGAACCTTTTTTGGTTAACTACATTCGTAATTTTAGATTTGTATTAAATTTCAAAAAAATCGAGACTTATAAAAATAAAGATAGCAACAAAAACCAACTACTTTAATGCCTCCTGAGGGAATCGAACCCCCATCTCAAGAACCGGAATCTTACGTGCTATCCATTACACCAAGGAGACAAATCTAAATACTATCAACTAGCTTAGTTTAGCTGATTTCTCCTAAAAAAACAAGAACTTTAAGTCGTATTCACTTTTAACATCCTGCTTACTATCTAAAAAAAATACCTATCCTTTGTGTTACAATAATGGCATGACTATTATTTTATCAAAGGAGGACGCTATATGAATTTTGAACAATCTTTTTCTCAACAACAAAACCAAGTTCAAAAAATGGCAATGACACAACAACTCCAACAATCTATTCAAATGCTGCAATACAATCAAGAAGATTTACTAGCCTTTTTGAACCAAAAAGCTCTAGGTAATCCTTTAATTGAAGTCAGCGTTCCTCAAGAACGATTAATTGAACATTTTCCGACAACCATTGCTTATAATCCCGATGACGATGAAACCAACTATATGAATCAGATTCCTGATACTTATTTATCTTTATTCGAATACGTCACTGAGCAGATACACTTAACTATGCGCGATACACGATTAAGAGAGTTGGTCATTTGGCTTAGTGAATATTTGGATACCAATGGTTATTTGACCATTAGCCTACATGATGCTGAAAAATTAACAAATGCTCAACCTCTTCAAATTCTTGATGCGTTAGTTTTACTTCAACAATTAGAGCCCGCAGGTGTCGGTGCTAGAAATTTACAAGAATGTCTCATGCTTCAAACAGAGCGACATGAAGATGCGCCAAATATGGCCTACATTATCTTAGAAGAAGAGTTCGAACTTTTTACAACTCGTAAATGGAAAGAAATTACTAGAAAATTAGATATTTCTTTAAATGAAATTCAGCTCATTTCAGATTTCATCCAAACTTTAACTCCCTATCCCGGTGCTTTATTTAACGGAGAGACTGATCAGTTTTTAAAACCTGATTTATTTGTTGAAGTAGAATTAAATGAACTAAAAGTTATCTCTATTAAGTCTGGATTACCTGTAATATCCTTTCAAACTGCTTACTTTGAAGACATGATGAAAGTAAAAGATAAAGATGTAACTCATTTTATCAAAGAAAAACAAGCCGAGTACGAATGGCTTCAACGTAGCCTTACACAAAGAGGGGATACAATTTTACGAGTGGGTACAGCTATCGTAAAGAAACAAAAAGAATTTTTCATTCTTCCGGAACATCCTATACAACCATTAATTTTAAAAGATATTGCAGCAGAACTAGATATTCACGAATCGACCGTTAGCCGTTCTATTAACGATAAGTATTTAGAAACAACTTTTGGCATTTTTGAATTAAAACATTTCTTTACAAATGCTTTAACTACTAAAACAACTAATGATTCCGATCAAAATCAGCCAGATTTAGTCTCTACAAATGAAGTTAAAAAGAAACTAACTCGTTTCATTGATGCAGAAAATAAACAAAAACCTTTGTCTGATCAAAAATTAGCTGAGCTGTTATCAAAAGAAGGTATTGAAATATCACGTAGAACAGTAGCTAAGTATCGTGAATCTCTTTTTATTCCTACCTCTCTTAAACGTAAACGCTTTGAAGCTTAATACCGGTTTCTAAAAAAATAAAAAAAAGCTTGTAAAGAACGTTGTTCTTTAGAAGCTTTTTTTAAAGTCTGACACTAGTATTAACGGCTGGCTGGTTTCGCAATTTTTCTGCAATTTCATTTAACCTACGTAAACGATGATTAATGCCTGACTTACTAATTTGGCCACTAGGAATCATTTCACCTAATTCCTTTAATGAAACTTCTGGCGATTGAAGCCTTGCTAAAGCAATTTCTTGTAACTTATCTGGTAGTTTGTCTAACCCCATTACATCATCAATAAATTTAATGCTCTCTATTTGTTTACTAGCTGCATCAATTGTTTTATTTAAATTTGCATTTTCACAATTCACTAACCGGTTAACTGAGTTTCTCATATCTCGAACGATTCGCACATCTTCAAATTTTAACATTCCGCTTGTAGCACCTATCAACGCTAAGAAATCAGCAATCTTTTCACCCTCTTTTAAATAAGTAATAAACCCATTGCGTCTTTCTAACGTCCGAGCATTCATATTAAAATAATTCATCATCTGACAAATATCATCATTGTGTTCCGCATAGTTAGAATAAATTTCTAAATGATACCGACTAGTTTCCGGATTATTCACTGATCCACCTGCTAAAAAAGAGCCTCTTAAGTAAGAACGCATTTTTTGAGAGTTTGTCATGATTTCTTCTGGTACATGACTATGAATAATCATCCCGTCCATAATAGATAAGTCAGATAATACTTTTTGGGTGCCTCTTTTTAATCGAACTATATAAACATTATTTTTCTTTAATTTCATTTTGCGTCGAACTAGCAATTCACTTTCAACTGAAAAATGATCTTTTAAAAGGATATATATTCTTCTTGCAATCGCTGCATTTTCAGTTTGAATATTCAGCACGAATTTTTTATTTACTAAACTCACTGCTCCATTCATCCGAATTAAAGCCGCTAATTCTGCTCTAGCATGCTCACGATGAACTTCTAATTGAGTTAATTCTTTTTTTACCTCTGAAGCATAAGACACTATATCCACCTCCTTTACCTTTTTCTAGCAACTATTTAAGCTTTAGCGTAACGAATACGATTGCTCTCATAAGCCAATCTGAATAATTCTTCTACTACTTTATTTCCATCATGAAAAACACCTTCATCTCTAAATAAAAGAAAATTATCTGAAATAACGCGTGGAACTTCTTCTGATAGTCCAGTAAAGTTATGTGCAACTTGCACTAAATATTCATCATACTTTACGAGATTCACGTAATCATTGGGAACGTATTCGGTATTAACTAATACTGTATCAATAAATTTTTTACCTAAATGTTTATGCAGAACACTTACATGATCTGAGTCTGTGAAATTTTCTGTTTCACCTAGCTGAGTCATAATGTTGCAAATATAAACAACCTCAGCTTTCGTATCTACTACAGCTTGTCCTAAATCACCAATCATAAGATTGGGTAAGATGCTCGTAAATAAACTCCCTGGACCTAAAACAACCATATCTGCCCCGTGAATAGCTTCTAAAACTTCTCGTGATGCTTTAACTTCGTGATTGTCTTCATCGGCTGTTACAAAAACTTTTTCAATTTTTTTATTTACTTTTGCAATCTTAGATTCTCCCTCAACTTTTGACCCGTCCTCAAAAATTGCATGCAAAATCAAAGCTTCTTCTGCCGCTGGATAAACGTGTCCATCGACACCCATCATTTCCGCTAACAATTGAATAGCATCAAAAATACTGCCCTGCATTTCTGCCATAGCCGCTATAATTAAATTGCCAATAGAATGGCCAGCTAAAAAATGGTCCTTACTGTCAAACCGATATTGAAAAATATCTTTATATTGTTCAGAAAGAGTAGATAGAGAAAGCAACACATTTCTAATATCTCCCGCTGGAACAACGTTTGCATAGTTTCGTAAAGAACCACTGCTGCCCCCATCATCTGCAACCGTAACAACAGCCGTTACGTCTGCTTGCTTTGCTTTTAGCCCTTTTAATATAACAGGTAAACCGGTTCCGCCACCTATTACAACAATTTTAGGTTTTCTCACTTTTTTCTCATTCATCATGATCGATTGACCGTTTCTTTCACCTTATCTTTATCTCGATGTGTAATATGAACCGGGTACCCATCCGTAGTAATTTTTTGTCCTATACGTTCTGTAAGTGCGACAGAACGATGTTTCCCACCTGTACAACCTATTGCTATCGTTACGTTATTTTTTCCTTCTTTTTTATAGCCAGGTAAAACAACATCTAGCAATTCAGTAAATTTACGATAAAAAACCTCTGTTTCAGGTTGTTTCATTACGTAATCATACACAGGTTTATCCACACCGGTTAAAGGTCTCAAGCTATCTACATAATGAGGGTTCGGTAAAAAACGTACATCCATTACCAAATCAGCATCAATCGGTAAGCCATATTTGAAACCAAAAGAAACCAATTCAATACGGAATAAATCTGCTCCAGCTTTTTCATTGAAAGTTGTTTGAATTTCTTCTCTTAATTTACGTGGAGTTAAATGGCTTGTATTAATGACTTTTTGAGCACGTCCCTTAATTTCATTAAGCAATTCGCGTTCTTTTCTAATTCCTTCTATCACACGATCATTCATCGCTAATGGATGAGTTCTTCTTGTTTCTTTATAACGAGAAACTAGCTCTTCATCTTCTGCTTCTAAAAATAAAATTTTCGTTGTAATAAAAGTAGTATTGTCCATACCTTCCAAGGCAGTAATGATTTCATCAAAAAATGCCCGCGAGCGTAAATCAATTACCAACGCGATTTTAGTTAATTTCCCAGATTCTCTAACTAACTCCCAAAATTTAGGCAATAAACTCGGTGGCATATTGTCTACACAGAAATACCCCATATCTTCAAAGCTCTGCATAGCTACTGTTTTACCTGCACCGCTCATACCTGTAATAATTACTAATTCTAAATTTTCTACCATCATTGGCACTCTCCTTCGAGTTGTCCTTTTGCTAATATCCTACTTATTATAACATTCCGGGTGTGTCATGTATAGCTAAGTTTCGTTATTAGTTCACTATCAATAGATAAAAACCATGATAAGCTAATCAGCTCACCATGGTTCTTATATAAATTAATCTTTTACTACGATTTCAATCGTCTCTTCAAAATCGCCTAGTTTTCTATTCACTTCACTTGCAGAGGTTGCAAAAGATCCAATGTAGAATTTTATTTTTGGCTCTGTGCCTGAAGGTCGGATAGCTAACCAACTACCATCTACCATTTTATATTTCAAAACATTTGAGGAAGGCATATCGATTGTTTCCTTAGTCCCGTCTCTATATGTGCGTTCTCTTTTTTCAAAATCTTCTACACACTCTACACCTATTCCTGCAAATTCTCTTGGTGCTTCTTTCCGGAATCTTGCAATTAATTCTTTTATTTTCCCAGCGCCTTCAATCCCATCCATTGTCATAGAAATTGTTTTCTCTTTGTAATAACCAAATTCATGATACAGATCTTGGAGTCCATCATAAAGTGTTTTATCTTGTTCTTTGTAAAAAGCTGTCACTTCAGCAATTAAAACAAGTGCTTGGATTGCATCTTTATCACGAACAAAAGGCTTAACTAAGTAGCCATAACTTTCTTCAAAACCAAATAAGAAGGTTTGACTATCATCAGATTCATATTGTTTAATTTTTTCTGCAATAAATTTAAATCCTGTCAATACATCAACCATCTTCATTCCAAAATGTTCTGTAATAACTGTTGATAATTCACTCGAAACAATCGATTTTAAAACGACACCATTCTCTATTAAAGTTCCTTTTTCTTTTTGAACCGATAGTAAGTAATAAAGCATCAAACTAGCAATTTGATTACCTGTTAAAACTTCATAGTTTCCAACAGTCGTTTTAACCGCTATTCCTAAACGATCTGCATCAGGATCTGTTGCAACTAATATATCCGCATCAATTTCTTTCCCTAAGCGAAGTGCGTATTCAAATGCTGCTGGATCTTCTGGATTTGGCGATTTCACTGTAGAAAAATCTGGATCAGCAATCGCTTGTTCTGGAACTATTGTAATTCCTTTAAAGCCTGCATTAGCTAAAGCGCGTTCACCGAGCATCTGCCCTGTACCATGTAGCGGTGTGAAGACAAGTTTCATCTTGTCGCTCATTCGTTTAATTAATTCAGTATCAATCGTTACGGCCTTCACTTGCTCAAGGTACAATTGATCCATTTCTTCACCTAAAATAGTTAGAAGTCCCTTTGATTTAAGTTCCTCTTCTGATACTACGGAAACAGTTAGACTATTCTCAACATTTCTCACATACGAAGTTAAAGCATCTGCTTCTTTTGGAGGCATTTGTCCACCATCTTCGCCATATACCTTATAGCCATTATAAGATGCTGGATTGTGGCTAGCGGTAATCATAATTCCAGCATACGCATTTAGCTGACGTACAGCGAAAGACAATTCTGGAGTAGGACGTAAGCTTTCAAAAACAAAAGCTGGAATATTATGTGCACCTAATGTTTTTGCAGCTTCCATAGCAAATTCTGGAGATTGATGTCTTGAATCGTATGCAATCGCAACACCTCTTTTTTTCGTTTCGTCTCCTAAACTATCCATAAATAACGCTAACCCTTCAGTGGCTTGACGAATTGTGTATTGATTCATGCGGTTAATCCCAACTCCAATTATTCCACGCATGCCTGCCGTACCAAATTCCAAAGGAGCATAAAAGGCATCTTCTAATTTATGGTTATCTCCTTTTAAGCTAAGTAATTCAGCTTTTAACGTTTCATCTAACGGTTCATAATTATCCCAAACTTCATAGGTTTGTTCCCAAGTCATATTTAATCATCCTTTGCTATTTTATGAAAAACGCTTAAATTGCTCTTTTTACAAGTATACCATTTATCTATTCTTCTTTCATCAAAATAACTTCGTAAAAAAAAGCAAGAAACCAGGAAATTATCCTTGTTTCTTGCTTGATAGAGTTAACTTAGTTTACCTTCTCAGTTTCTAAAGATTCATTTAATCTTTCGATATAGTGGAACACGTTATCTCCAGCTAAGCTCCCATCTCCAACAGCTGTTGCTATTTGGCGCAACGGTGTCAAACGAACATCGCCAACTGCAAATATTCCAGGAACGGCTGTTTCCATTCGTTCATTGGTTTTAATCCAACCTTCATCATCTGTAATTCCTAAATTTCTAAATTGTTCTGAATTTGGCAAGATACCAACATAGATAAATACGCCATCAGCAGGAGCATCTCTCAGTTCTCCTGTTTTAGTATCTTTTAATTTTACTCCAGTAACTTTCATGTCGTCTCCAAAAATTGTTTCAACCGTTGCATTCCAAATAAAATCAACTTTTTCATTTTTAAATGCACGATCTTGAAGTATTTTTTGAGCTCTCAATTCATCGCGTCGATGAACAATGGTTACTTTTTTTGCAAATTGTGTTAGATACGTTCCCTCTTCTACAGCTGAATCGCCTCCACCAACTACCATTAAGTGCTTATTTCTAAAGAAGGCCCCATCACAGACTGCACAATAAGATACTCCACGACCGTTGTATTGTTCTTCTCCATCGGCTCCTAATTTACGATGCTCAGCACCTGTTGCAATGACAACTGCTTTTGCTTTGTATTCTTTTTTCCCTGATAGTAGTGTTTTGTACTCTCGACCATCGATTATTTCTTTAACATCTCCGTAGATGTGTTCTGCACCAAAACGTTTAGCCCCTTGGTACATATTTTCGGAAAGTTCAGGTCCTTTAATACTGCTAAATCCTGAGTAATTTTCTACTTCAGCCGTATTCATCATCTGTCCACCAGGAACTCCACGCTCTATTATCAGAGTACTTAAGTTCGAACGCGACGCATAAAGAGCAGCTGTCATCCCACCAGGTCCAGCTCCAACAATAACTACATCATATATTTTTTCTGTTGTTTCCATAGTATATCCCCTTTAAATTCCGTCAATTTATCATTTATTTCTCTATTCTACACTGTATAATAAAAAACTTCCATCTATTTGCTTACTAAATGGAAGTTAATTATTAAAAATCTTTTAATTCTACCTCAATAACTTGTTTTAAAGAATCTGCTTCATCAGAAAAGTCACCATCAGGTTCTAATTCTAAATATTTAATGACTAATTCTAGCGCTTCTTCTAATTCATCTAAAAATGCATAATTATTAGCTTGAAAATAATAAGCTTCAGGAAAAATATCTCCATCATTTTGAATTAAATCATCTAGTATTTCCATTGACTCTGCAAACTCACCTGTTTGTTGATAACAAATAGCTAATTGACAAAGAGCAAAAACTCTTTCCTCTTCATTCTTACTCAACGTACTTGCACGTAAGAGGTACTCTTTAGCCTTTGTCATATCATTTTTTTGAAAAGCTTTAATTCCTCTTTGGAAATAAAAGTCACTACTTGGAATAAATGGAATAATAATAGCTTTTTCATTTTCCACATCTGACATTGGGCATCCTCCTCTTCATTTGGATAAGCAAGTATAGCATAGACTCACTTCATTTCATATACCTGAATGTGTTATTAAACTAGTTTGTTTACAAGAAAAAAAGCGGTCCATCACACCACCTAAAAAAGGTGAGCGACTTTTCGCTTATTCTTTTATATCCAGAACAATTCATTAAACATTACTATTTATTTTTATCTTCTTCTTCAAGTTTTTGTCCCATTTCAATAATGTATTCACGCAATACATCTTTCACTTCATTGTGCTTTAATCCATATTGAATACTTGTTTTCAAAAACCCAAATTTGTCGCCAACATCAAAACGTTGTCCTTTAAATTCATGTGCAAAAACTCGTTGAGTCTTATTTAATGTATCAATAGCGTCAGTAAGTTGAATTTCTCCACCCGCACCAGGCTCTTGTTTTTCTAAAATATCAAAAATTTCAGGAGTCAAAAGGTACCTTCCAATAATTGCTAAATCACTTGGCGCATCTTCCGGATTAGGTTTCTCAACGAAACTACGTACATTGTAGGTTGTTTCATCTACTTGTCCTTCAGGATCAATAATTCCATATTTAGATGTATCTTCATGAGGAACTTTCATCACTGCAATATTTGAGGCATGTGTTTTATCGTATCCGTTAATCAATTGCTTTGTTAAAGGAACCTCGTCTTCCATTAAATCGTCCCCAAGCATCACAACAAACGGTTCATTTCCAATGAATGCTTTTGCTTGTAAAACAGCATGTCCTAAACCTTTTGGATAAGATTGGCGAACAAAAAACAAATTCAAACCGGTCGTTTCTTCAACCAACTCTAATAAAGCTAGCTTGTCTTTAGCCCTTAAATTTTCTTCTAATTCAGGATTTGAATCAAAGTGATCTTCAATCGGTCGTTTGCTTTTCCCTGTAACAATCAAAATATCTTCAATTCCTGAATTAATAGCTTCCTCCACGATAAATTGAATTGTTGGCTTATCAACAATCGGCAACATTTCTTTTGCCATTGCTTTTGTAGCTGGTAAAAAACGAGTACCTAAACCTGCAGCTGGAATGACTGCTTTACGAACTTTTTGCATGTTTAATTTCCTCCAATACTTTACTTTTAAAAAATCACCTGATTAGTGGCCTTCTGATTTTCCATCGCGTTTCATCAAAGAATCAACAGCCTCTTTAACATTAGCTCTATTATACAATACATCATAAATTGCTGCAGTAATTGGCATGTCTATATTTTTTTCTTTTGCTAGTTCATAAACTGCTTTAGTTGTTGTAATTCCTTCAGCAACCATTTCCATATGTGCTAAGGTCTCTGTTACTGTCATTCCTTTTCCTAAAAAGTTACCCGCTTGCCAGTTTCGAGAATACACACTCGTACAAGTTACAATTAAATCTCCAACGCCACTCAAACCAATAAATGTTAATGGATCTGCTCCAAAAGCTACACCTAAACGACTGATTTCAGCCAACCCTCTAGTCATTAAAGCGGCTTTAGCATTATCACCATAACCTAAACCATTGAGAGCACCAGCGCCAAGCGCTATAATATTTTTCAGTGCTGCACCTAGCTCAACACCAATGATATCTTTATTTGTATAAACTCTAAAATAATCATTCATGAATAACTGCTGAACAAAAGTAGCTGAATCTAAATCCGGAGACGCAGCAGTTATCGTTGTCAAGTCTTTAACTGCTACCTCTTCTGCATGACTAGGACCAGATAAAGCAACGACTGCTTTACGTTTATCCATAGAAATTTCTTCTTCTAAAATAATCGATATGCGTTTATGTGTTTCTTGCTCTAACCCTTTGCTTGCATGAATGATGACTGCTGGTTTATTCAAGCTTACTTCTACCTTTTGAGCAACTTCTCGAATAGCTTTTGTTGGAATAACAAATAGAACAGCATCAACTGACTCTAGAACCTCTGTCAAATTAGCAGAAGCACTTATTTTTTTTGAAAGCTTAACTTCAGGCAAGTAATGTTTATTTGTATGGAACTGATTGATTTCATCAACTTGTTCTTGATTGTGACTCCATAAACGAACTTCGTGTCCGTTTTCTTCTAGAACCATTGATAAAGCTGTTCCCCATGAACCAGCACCTAGTACGGCGATTTTGTTTGACATATTAATGAGTCACTCCTTGTTCTAATTTCATTATCTTTTTCTTATTATCCAGCTAAAAGATAGGTAGTTGCGTCTAATCATTTAACTAATTTTAGTGATTGTTTTTTCTTCCTCTGCCGTTAATCCGTCTAAGTAATAAGGAATCGGCGGATAATCTCTTCTTCTCATTATCCAGATAATCAATGCTCCTAAAAATAAAATAACGGATAACGCTTGAGATACACGAATCCAATCTCCTAACCACAAACTATCTGTTCTAAGTCCTTCAATGAAGAAACGTCCCAATGAATACCACAAAACATAGGTCAAGGCTACTTCGCCACGTCGTAATAGAGATTTACGGTTTCTTATTAATAGTATCAATATAAAACCAGCTAAACTCCAAAGTGATTCATATAGGAATGTCGGATGGTAATAGATGCCTTTAATAGACATTTGATTGATAATAAAATCAGGTAAATAGAGATTTTCTAAAAAACTTCTTGTTACTTCTCCACCGTGTGCTTCTTGATTGATAAAATTTCCCCATCGCCCTATAGCTTGTGCCAATAAAACATTTGGAGCAAGTACATCTAACATCAACCAAATCGGTATGCCATGTTTTTTCGTATACCAATAGACCGTTAAACCTCCAGCAATCAGCCCACCATATATAGCAATTCCACCATTCCAGATGGCTATTATTTCGCCTGGATTTTGCAAGTAATAATCTAATTCAAAAACCACATAGTACAATCGAGCTCCAATGAATGCTATCGGTAAAGCCCACAAAATCATGTTCACTATATGGTCTTCTTCGATTCCGCGTTTATTTCCTTCACGCATACTCAAGAATAGCGCTACAAAAATAGCCGATGCGATAATAACACCATACCAATGAACTTCTATAGGTCCTAGTGAAAATGCAACCGGATTGATTGCATTGAATACAAAGTTCATCTTTTAATCTCCTTTTTAATCCTCATTCGAATTGCTTTTAATTAATTTTTCAAGATTTCTTTCAAAGGTTTCTGTTGCATTATATCCCATTTGTTTAGCACGGAAATTCATTGCAGCTGATTCAATAATAACGGCTAAATTCCGACCAGTTTTAACGGGGATAGAAACTAAAGGAACGTCGATATTAGAAATTCTTCGTTTTCCATCAGCCGATCCTAAACGATCAAATTTAGTGTTTTTATCCCATAATTCTAAGTTAACAATTAGATTAACCACTTTACTTAATCGAATAGCCCCTACACCAAATAAATTAACAACGTCAATAATACCTACTCCACGAATTTCGATTAAATTACGCAAAATTTCAGGTGGTTCACCAATTAAACGATTTTCTCCAACAACATGAAGTTCAACTCGATCATCTGCTACTAAACGGTGTCCTCTTTGAATTAATTCTAGCGCTGTCTCGCTTTTACCAACACCACTATCACCAGTAATCATGACACCCATTCCATAAATATCAATTAAGACACCATGAACGGACTCCCTTGTAGCTAATCTTTCTTCTAAAAAGTTCGTAACATTACTAGCAAGACGTGTTGTCGCATACGATGACGACAACAATGGAATGTCTTTTTCTATTGTTGCCTGGATTAATTCTTTAGGTAACTCCATATCTCGAGAAACCAAAAACGCTGGAGTATCCGGTTGACACATCTTGCGAAAAACCATCAGGCGTTCATCACTAGACATCCGTTCTGAAAATGAAATCTCAGTTTTCCCAAACAATTGTAGTCGCTCTTGTGGATAGTAGTTGAAATAACCCGTTAATTCTAACCCAGGTCTTGAGAGGTCACTAGTTTGAATCGTTCTGTTTAAAAATTCCTCTCCGTTATGTACAACTAACTTAAGAGAGTCCACTAGTTCTTTTACAGTTACACTATTAGTCATACTTAATTCTCCTTTGAGCTCCATTTACTTGGTTGCTACCGTTTATAATAAATCGATTCTTAAAAAAAGTTGCTTACGCTTTCTATTTTACCATTTTAAACTAGGCTAATAAAGGGAATCACGTTTTTTCCATGTAAATTCTACAGTAAATGATTGGTATATATTTTATATTTAGCTTTTTGATAAAAAAAACAGTATGTATAGACTCATTTGTCTAGTACATACTGTTTAAATTGGTTTAACTTACCATCTTTTTACAATTACTCTGCTACTGATAAACGTATTTACAATGGACAGAATAATCGCAACTAAGACAGCCGTTCCAAATGTTCTAAATTGAAACCCTGAGCCCACAATTAAAGAAGTTAAACTTAGCATACTAGCATTAATAATAATACTAAACAGTCCTAATGTAAGAATTGTTATCGGCAAAGATAAGAGAAGCAAAATTGGTTTAACGGCTATATTTAATAGCGATAAAACAAAGCTTGCTGCTAATGCAATCCAAACATTCGCTACATAAAAGGAATTTTGTAAGAAACCTGACAACGCTATGAAAATCAGTGCATTAATGACAATAATCTGCCAATATTTCACTAAAAATCACTCCAATCATCGTTGGTTCCTTTCTTCTCTTCATAAATTTTTTCCGCTTCTTTACGAGGTCTGCTTTCGTTTTTCGTATTAGTAAATGAACTGTACCAATCTTTTTTACCTTGACCTGGCGCACTTGGTATAACCAACGCCAGAATAACGTATAAAACAATTGGTGAACCTAATCCAAAAACGATAGCAATGGCGTATAAAATACGCAAGAAACTCGCATCAAAACCGAAATATTCTGCAATCCCACCTAAGACACCACTAATAACTTTATCATCATTTGATTTTGTTAATTTTTTCATCTTCTTATCCACTCCTTCAAAATAGTAGATTGAATTTGTCTATCAACAACTACCATTCTAGTTTATTTTGTTTCGTTGTCTTTCAAGAAAATATTCCCTGTAGTAGTACTAACTGTCAGTATAACAGGATTGCCTTCACTTTGTCTTCTAAATTCAAGTAATTGATTCGTACGGTCTTTCTTTTCTTTAATTATTTCTATGTTGCCCATTCGATTTTGAATTGTTCCTAAATTACTCTTTGCGCTTCCTTCTATAGTTAACTCTTTGGGTACAGATACTTTGACTGCGCCATTTACAGACGAAGCTTCTAAACGTTGCAGCTCTTCACCTATGATTGTAACTTTAACCGTACCGTTAACGGTTGATAAATCAGCTCCGTTAAAATCGCCCTGTGTTACAATTCCACCATTGATGCTATTAACAATTAAATCTCTAGTTGTGCTATCTAAAATAGAAACTTTTCCATTTACACCTTCAGTTTCAATCATTGTTGCTTTAACTTTTTCGAAAGTCATATCGCCATTCGTACATTTAACATAGATATCTTTAGCTTCGAAATCTTCTATTCTTACACTTCCATTTAATAACTTGATGGCTGTGTGATCGTATACTCTTTCAGGCAAGTAAAATGTCACATCACAACGAATCCGTTTGTTTGGAATATGAAATACCAGTCTTTCTTCTGTTACATCAATTGTACTGCGTTTTTCAAATGCTTGTAAAGGTGTATCTGAATCAAGTTTTCCATATATTTTATTATCCGTTTCAACTTTAATATCTTCGCCCTTCCAAGTTTTGAAAACAACGTCCCCGTTAGCAACTTTTACATCAATAATAGATGCTTTCGAATCAGGGTAATTGAATTCATGAGTAAATTTTGTAGATGCTAATCCAGGAACGCGAACATTCACATCTTTCCAATCCATGTTTTCCATCACTGAAGAAAAAGTATTCTTCATTAATTTACCAAATTGATTTCCTGCTTCTGTCATTTTTCCACCAACTTGATTAATTGTCTCATTAGCAACATCTTTCCAATCTTCTGGAATTTCAAATTTTTCGATTAATTGTTTTTTTTGAGATCCCCATTGTTTCTGTTTAACTATACGTAATTTTTCCATTAATTTCGTTTTATCTTCTTCAAGATCAGTTAATTGAGCTTCGTATTCTTCTATTGCGTAAGTCAACTTTTTCAATTCTGGTTCTTTTTCACTATCCAATTCATCTAAGTCTTCTAACGTTTCTAATACATGTAGTTTTTCATTTGCTCTATTTAGTTGACCAGTGACTTCTGAAATTTCAACATTTTTTTCATCTAGTTGAACAGAATAATTTGAAGCTTCATTAGAGAGTTGTTCTAGTATAGCTTCTAGTTGTTCTTTGTCTTTCTTTTGTTCTTTCTTATATTCATCGTATTCTTCTTGATCCGTTTCATTCTCATTTATCTCTTCTAACTCTGGAGACTCAATAGGTTCCTGAACAAAAGACTGATCCTGAGCTGCTGTTTCGTCTCTTTTAACAGCTTCTTTGCCATCTTTTTTAGCACTATTTTCTAGTAAAATAAGGGCCTCTTCTGTTGAAATGATATCTTGTTTTACTAATTCTAAAATTCTTTCTCTTTCTTTCATGATACTATCCCTCCTTGGAATATTCCATCTATCTATTCATTATTCAATTGGCATCCGACCGGTTATAAGTTGTTCTTGTTTATAGTTCTATTATGCTTTACTAAATGAATTTTGTCATAGGACTTTAGAACGATTTGTATGTGGTTACTTAGACTGAATCATTATTTTTCTCACCTTCATTTTAACACGAACCTATAAACTGAGGTAGTAAAACACCATAGTACA
>NZ_JBATXB010000104.1:0-5750 GCF_049673005.1 Carnobacterium sp.
AGTGAAGGGTTTCCCTTTGTGAGAGTAGGACGCTGCCGCGCATCTTTATTATTCCGCAATAGCTCAGCTGGTAGAGCGCATGACTGTTAATCATGATGTCGCAGGTTCGAATCCTGCTTGCGGAGTATTTTTTTTGTTTATTTATCATTATTGCCGCTTTAGCTCAGGCGGTAGAGCGCTTCCATGGTAAGGAAGAGGTCGCCGGTTCGAATCCGGCAAGTGGCTTAAATATAAGAAGGTTGAGAAACTGTATTTAGTTTCTTAACCTTCTTTTTTTGTATCTTATCCTAGTAATCGGTATACTTACTATAATACTATAAATAGGAGTGATAAGTTGAAAGCATTGGTGCACAAATATGAAAAAGGTATGGCTGGATTATACTACGAAGAAGTAAAGACCCAGATATTAAAAAAAGAAGAAGTTCGCGTAAAACTTTATTTTGCTGGATTAAACCATCGGGATTTATTTACTATCGCTCAACACGATGCAAAGCCTTTAATTATCGGATCTGATGGTGTTGGAGAAATAATTGAAATAGGTTCAATTAGTCAAAGTTTCAAAGTTGGAGACAAAGTAATTATTAATCCAGGACTTAATTGGAGAAAGAATTCTGATGCAGCACCAGAAAATTTAAAGATATTAGGCAATCCTGTTTCAGGTACGTTCGCTGAGGAAATTATACTTCCAATAGAAAATATAGCAATGAAACCAGAGTATTTATCTATGGAGGAAGCTAGTGTTTTATCTTTATCTGCATTAACGGCATATCGTGCATTGTTTACAAAAGGAAACTTGAGTAAGGAAGATACTATTTTAATTCCCGGAATTGGGGGAGGAGTGGCTACTTATTTATTACAGTTTGCTAAAGCTATTGGAGCGACTGTTTATGTAACATCTCGCTCAACTAAAAAATTAGAGCTAGCGGAAAAATTAGGAGCAAATAAAGGTATTAAGAGTGAGGGAAATTGGAATGAACTTTTAGATGGAAAAAAAATGGATACGATTATTGAAACCGTTGGAGCGGCTACTTTTCATCAGTCACTAAGGCAACTACGTAAAGGCGGGACAATGGTTTTAATTGGTTCGTCGACAGGTGATAAAGTTGAATTTAATTTGAGAGAATTTTTTTACGGACAATATACGCTAAAAGGAACGACGATGGGCAGCACAGAAGAATATCAAGAGATGCTTAATTTTATAGAAAAATACAAAATAAAACCAGTAGTTGATGAAGTGTTCAGAATAGAAAATTTTGAAAAAGCTTTTAACTATTTAGAAAAAGGAAAGCAATTTGGGAAAGTTAGTTTTGCTATTTCTTGATTTTTTAAACTGTAGGTACTAAACTGTTGTTATTAAGATAAAAGGATGTGCAGAAATGGATTTTGAAAAAAGTGATAACCGATTTTATAAAAATGATGAACAAGGAAAATTAATTGCTGAAGTAACTTATGTTCCTTCAGGAAATGATAAAGTTATTCTAGATCATACGTTTGTTGATCCTTCTTTAAGAGGACAAGGTATAGCCGAAGAGTTAGTTAATCGTGTAGTGGAAGAAATGCAATTAGAAAATAAAAAAATTATACCATTGTGTCCTTATGCAAAAACATTATTCGAAAGAAAACCTGATATCTATGCTAGTATTCAAGCCTAGTAAAGTATTTTTGTTTGTTTCAAAGGTCTATCTTAAAAAATAATGAATAAGGAAATATCTGATTTTTATAACAGAATAGTCCTTATTCATTTTTTTTATGCTATCTTTTGGATTTAAACTAAGCTTATAGTAGACTTTATTGACTTAAAATGAAAATAGGATTAAATTGTTCATGAAATTTAACTTTTCTTCTTTACATTTACAAAAATTCTTTATATAATAAATCTTGTGCTTAAAGATTAAAGACGTTCAGGCCCGTTGGTCAAGTGGTTAAGACACCGCCCTTTCACGGCGGTATCACGGGTTCGAATCCCGTACGGGTCATATTTATAAAGAGATTACAGTTAATGATGTGCCGGCTTAGCTCAGTTGGTAGAGCATCTGAATCGTAATCAGAGGGTCGAGGGTTCAATTCCTTTAGCCGGCATCAATTTCTTTATAAATAAAGATAGATTTTTTGGAGGGGTAGCGAAGTGGCTAAACGCGGCGGACTGTAAATCCGCTCCTTCGGGTTCGGCAGTTCGAATCTGCCCCCCTCCACCATTATTGGGCTATAGCCAAGCGGTAAGGCAAGGGACTTTGACTCCCTTATGCGTTGGTTCGAATCCAGCTAGCCCAGTTGCTTTATTAAGCAGAAACGTACATAAACAGATAATTTTATTATCTATCTACTAACGAATTATTTCGCTGTGTCTGACACCGAAATAATTCGTTTTTTTTATTCTTAATTAAATTATATTCATATTGTTAATCAAAGATTTAAAAGACACTTATTCTCTATAATAGAATGAAAAAAAGACGTTAGTTCACCACACTACGTCTTTTTTATTTTTTATTAGTTACATGCTAAGCGATAGATTGCTTCTGCGTATATCTCCATTGAGCTATAGATATCACGCAAGGTCATTTTTTCATTAGGCATATGAAAAGTAACTTCAGAATCTGGAAATACAGCCCCAAAAGCTACACAATTTTTCATTGTTCTAGCAAATGTTGCCCCCCCAGAAGTTAAAGGCTCACTTTTATCACCAGTTTTTTCACGGTAGACGTCTAATAATGTTGTTACTAGTAAACTATCTTTTGGAACGTAAAGCGAAGCAAGATAATCATATTCTTCGTAATCAAGCTGGTACTCTGCTAAACTTTTTGTTAACTGTTTAACGAGAGCTTCCTTGTTACTCGTTACTGGAATTCTTAAATCTAATCCGATAGTTGACTCGTTGTTATTAATATTTAAAGTAGCTAGATTAACAGTAAGCGGGCCAGAAATGTCATCCTCTATTTTACCAAAAATAGATTGGCCAGTAGGATCGTCTTTTAATTTATCGGCAATAAATGCAATAGTTTTGTTTTCAGTATGAGGAGAAAGAGCTGTTACTAGACGTGTGATAGCATTTATCCCGTCAGGAGCATCTTTAGAGTGAACAGCTTTACCTTTAACTGTGATCTGTTGATTTGATAATTGATAATCATATTCTAGAGACTTTAATTCATTTTCTAATTTATCAATTAAATAACCTTTATAGCTGGCTTCATCAGGAACGATGTTTAAAGATTTGCCACAGTTCATAGTTAATTGTGAATCTCCAGGCCCATGAAGTTTAACTTGTAATAACCCTTTCTCAGAATAAGTTAAAGGAAATTCAGCATCAGGTGCAAAACCCATCGATGAAGGTTCTTCTAGTTCATTGTATCGATCTAAGCATCTCCATAATGTCTCTTCATCAGTACCAAAAATAAAACGAACACGTTTTTTTAATTGTACACCCGAGTCAATGACTGCTTTAAAAGCATAAAGAGCTGCCATTGCAGGCCCTTTATCGTCTTGAGACCCTCTACCATAGATTGCTTCGTTCTTTTCAACAGCTTCAAAAGGATTGCTTTCCCACAAGTCCAAATTCCCTGGAGGTACAACGTCTAAGTGACACAGGATAGCTAAGGATTCTTGTCCTTCACCATAGTCTGCATATCCATAATATCCCTCGGGGTCTAAATAGGTTTTCATGTCTAAATTTTTACAAATATTGAGTGTTTCTTCTAAAACATCTTGGATATCGTCACCAAATGGGGTTGACTCTTGACTATCTTCTCTTAAATAAGATGGATAAGAAATTAATGTTTTAATTGTTTCGATACAGTCTAATTTATGTTGTTCTTGAATAAATGTTTTCATAGAATACTCCTTTGGTTTTTTTATTGTTACAAATAGATGAAATGGTTAGGTTTTTTAACCAATTGCAGCTGCTACACCTAGAATAACACAAGAAAGAACAAAGATTATAGCCATTAGTTTAAACATGAATTTCCACCAAACTGTAACGTCAATTCTAGCAATAGCTAAAGCACCCATAACAACTCCTGAAGTAGGTGTAATCAAGTTGACGAACCCACTGGCGGCTTGGTAAGCTGTGATGACTAAATGTTGAGGTACGTCTGAAAAAGTCCCTAAAGGTCCCATAATACCCATTGTAGCAGCAGCTAGTCCGGAAGTGGATGGAATTAGGAAAGACATAGGAATATAAAAAACATAAGTTAAAATTGTAAATATAACTGGGGATAAACCGCTAAGTCCTTTTTCTCCCCAACTTAAAATTGTAGCAGTAATTAAACCGTCATTCATAACCACTTGTATTCCACGAGCAATAGCTACCACAAGTGCTACACTTAGAAGATCTCTCGCTCCATCCATGAAGGAATCAACAATATCACCTTCAGGCATTCTATAAAATAATCCAATAACAACAGCCATTAAAAAGAAGAGCATCGTGATTTCTTGGAAATACCAATCGCCTAAAGGAATCATTCTTTGACCAAGTAGAGTACCAATAAATGGTATACCGAGTAAGAAAGAGTTGAGGCTCTCAAAGAAAGTCCAATTTTCACTTAGTGCAGTCCATGGAACTAATGAAACGACCATAATAATAAATGAAAGGGCAAATAAAATCATGACGTTTCGCTGGCGTTTATCCATTTCTGCTTGATCATCGGGTATTTTAAAGTATGCCATATTCTGTTCTCTTTGATCAGCAACTAAAGAGGATTTAGGATCTTTTTCAACCGACATAGCATAACGATAAACGTAAAATGTTGAAACAGCATACATGACGACGAAGAAGATTAATCTCCAGATAATGCCCTCACCAGGACTTATTGAGAGAGCTTGAGAGGCAACACCAGTAGCGAACGGATTCACTGTAGAAGCAAGAACACCGATTTGTGAACCAACTAAAACAATTGCAACGGCAACGACGGTATCGAAGCCAACTCCGATCATAACCGGAATAATTAAAGGATAAAATGCCATAGTTTCTTCAGCCATTCCGTAAGTAGAACCTCCTATAGCAAAAAGCAACATTAAAATAGGGATTAATTTTTTTTCTTTTCCTTTATAATTTTTAACAATAGAGGCAATTCCAGCGTCCAGAGCCCCTGTTTTCGTAACAACTCCCAAAAAGCCTCCAAGTACTAAAATAAATAAAGAAATTTCGATAGCGCCGGGTGTTGTATCTGTACCCAGCATTCCTTTTATAGGAGAGATGAAAACATCCCAAATTCCCTGTGGTTGGGATTCTACCGTATGATACGTTCCAGATAAAATACTGCCAGCATCATCCATATCGTATGCCCCAGCAGGGATAATCCAAGTTAAAATAGCAATAAAGACAATAATAAGAAATAAAACAGTAAATGATGATGGCATTGAAAATTTCTTTTTGATTTGTTTATTATTTTCCAAAATATTCTCCTCCTCTATAGTAAGTATATAATTTTAGCAGTAATTCTTTCTTTATAAGACTGACCTCCTTTTACTAATAATTTTGATAGTAAAACACAGATAAAATAGAATAAGGAAATGAAAAACGGTGAGAAAGTGCTTACATTTTAATTATAAAAAAAAAAAGAATACATTTCACAAGAAATCATGCATATTAAATGAGGAATAGGTCACATTTAATAAAAATAATTCAAATTAAGCTTGAATTATTTAGCTAGATGCGGTAAGATTTAAAAAGATGTTTTGGGAATGCATCCCATTGCTTCAATTGTACCAAGCAATATAAAAAGAAACAAATATAACAAGTTACGCTAATGTGTGGT
>NZ_JBATXB010000105.1:0-4861 GCF_049673005.1 Carnobacterium sp.
TGTACGTTGATTCCTGTTTTAACAATTGCCTCAGCGTATTTATTTAATAATTCATCAAAATTAGTTAATACCATATAAATTATTCCTCCTATAAGTGTGTAAGTTAGTTAACTTAATAATCATAGCATAAGACTTGTTTTGAAACAATTTCTTGATTTCATAAAGAAGAAAAAAGTGTAAATGAACCATCGAACACTTTAGGATTTTTTAGGGTCAAGGCCCATAAACGGATCAAAAGCATCAGAATTTTCATTTTTTATTTTTTTTTCATTAGCAAGAGGTCTTTCTTGAAAAATGTTAATGCGTTCATCAATAATGGTTCCATTTTTGATGATAAGAGCGTTGTCTAAAATGTCATTAAAACGGTTTTCAACCAAATCGTCAATGTATTTAGCTGTTTCTTTTGAAATGGCACTAGAAGAAGAACGATAAAAAATAGTAGGTGTGTGATCGACGGCATAATGGACTACACCATTTATCTCATAAATGGGTTCGGTTAGTGAGGTAGGGATCGTTGATTCGATAGCACCATTTTCGTCGCAACTAACATCAATAATCATCGTACCAGGCTTTAGATTTATTAAATCCGCACGGTAAACTAAATGGTCTTCGCGAGTCGTATCCCATAAAATAGCGTTGACGATGACGTCAAATTCAGACATTTCTTTTCTAAACAACTTTTCTTGATGACGGTTGTACATTTTTACGTCTGCGCCTAAACCTGTCAAAATCCGTAAAGCCCCACGAGCTGTATTGCCGCGCCCGATAAGAGCGACTTTAGTATCATAAGGCATAACACCATTTAATTGGTAAGCATGCATAATAGCTGCCTCACCAGCGAGTTCATTGCTGCGCCAATACGAATGACGGTTGTCTTCATACATATCTTCCCAAGCGTAAGCCGTAACGTTATTTGCTACTAAAATATCCGTTACTTCCTTACTCTGAACTGCGTGAACCCACCCGAAGATAGTTTGTCCTGGCTGTAAGTCTTTTAAAAAAGCGGCATCTCCAATTTTTGGATCACAAATGATATCTTGTTCTAAAGCCATTTCTCTCGTAACAATTTGACAACCTAAAGCAGCGTACTCAACATCAGATATATTTAAATCGCTTCCATAATTTTCCTCGAAGAATAAGCATTCGCGGTGTTGCAATGGCGCGATATCTTTTGGTAGTAAAGCAATACGCTTTTCACCACTTTTGTGGCTATTAACAAATCCAACAGTTCTTAATTGTTCTTTTAACATGTTCCTAACCTCCTGTGTGTGATCATCATGTTGGGAAAAAACTGACACAATACCCTATTATCTCATTAAATAGTGGGATGTACAAATTATTCATAAATTAAGAACTCGGTTAAACTGGTGAGAATCAAATAACTGTAAGAACGCACGCTATATAACAGATGAAGTAAAATACTTTTTTTTTTATCACATTAGTGATAAAATAGGTTAAGGTTGAACAGAGGGGAAGCTGTCCAGTCTAAAAAACAATATTGTATTTATGCAGAAACACGAGTTTAAATAGGCAAGAGGGTAATTGGACGAGAAGACAGACAATCGTTAGATACAATAGAAGCGAGTAGCTTCTAGCTCACTCACTAATCGAAGTAACATTCCTATTTTATTTAAGATAGGCTTAAATGGGCATACTTCAACTATAAGCAAATGCTAATGGAACTAGGGCTAACGATAATAAAAAGAATATAAAGAGGTGAGCCAAAATGGCCAGAAAGAAAACGATTTTAAAATCCCATATCCTGGATACAGCATATGATGTCGTAAAAACAGAAGGTTTTGAAGGGTTTACAGCCAGAAATATCGCGAAGACAATGAATTGTTCAACACAGCCCATTTATTTAGAATTTAAAAATATGGACGATTTAAAGAATGAGCTGTATATAAAGATACAAGAGTACCTGACTGAGACGATTTTTAAACAAACTCATTCAGAAGACCCTATCTTAAACACGTGCCTTAACTTTATTCATTTTGCAAAAGATGAACCCATCTTTTTCCGAGCATTATTTTTAGAAGATCACTTAGGTCCAGAGCGCATGCAAAACTTGCCATATGAAGCCATGCTAGATGCTTTTGAACAAGAAGAAAAAACGAAAGGTTTAAGTAAAGCAGAACAAAGAAAACTGTTTGAAAAAATCTGGATTACTGTTTATGGTACAGCTGCACTCTTAGCACAAGATTTAATTAAGCTCGACGAAACGCTGTTGAACGATAATTTGACAAGAACCATCAAGGAAGCAAGTAAGTAAAAAAATAAGAACCGAAACCCACAAAAAGGGATTTTGGTTCTTATTTTTTATGTTGAAGCTTGTTTTTCTACCAATGTCTTAGCGAAAAGCTTTAATTTAGCAACGTCTTCTTCATTAGGATCTAAATCTACTTTAACACTTTCGGCACCTTCGATTGCTCCAACGGCTTTGAATTGTTCCGTAAAATCATCAACAGATTGACAAAATTTTTCGTAAAATGTATCTCCAGATCCATAGGTTCCGAATAGTTTACCTGTTAAGTCGATTTCAGAAAGTTCTTCATAGAAATCCACGATTTCATCTGGTAAATTAGCATCGTTGCCATACGTATAGGTTCCAACCAAACAAATATCGACATCTAAAAAATCTTCTGGATCCGCCTGCATGCAGTCAACGACTTCAACATCAACGCCTAACTCTTCAAAAGCTTTCTCAATTATATCCGTACATTCTTCCGTATTACCAGTTAAACTTGCATATACAATCATCGCAGTAGCCATTATTGAGTCACATCCTTTTTTGAAAAACTCCTTATTCTCTATAAAGTATACCAAACGAATCCTCCTTTTCGCAATGGGAATTAAAGTTAAAAAATAGCGGCATCCTTACTTAACACAATTTAGGAATAAAAAAAGAAGAATGGTTCACTTTTTACTGTTTTAAGCATATAATAGAATTGGCTTAAAGGGCAAAACGAAAAGAAAAGAGGAATATGAATTGATCACATTAAAATCAGCACGCGAAATAGAGGCAATGGCAGAATCAGGCGCGCTATTAGCTAGTATCCACGAAAAACTACGTGACTTTATTAAACCAGGTATTACGGGAACAGAAATCAACACATTTTTTCATGATCATATTGAAGCTGCGGGTGGCATTCCTGAGCAAATTGGTTTTGAAGGATACGAATACGCGACTTGCGTCAGTGTAAACGACGAAATCTGCCATGGTTTTCCAACAGATAAACCGTTAAAAGACAACGACTTGATAAAAGTAGATACCGTTGTTAATTTAAAAGGGGCCATGTCTGATTCCTGTTGGAGCTATGTTGTGGGTGAATCTACTCCAGAAATTGATCATTTAATGGACGTAACAAAAACCGCTTTATACAAAGGAATCGAACAAGCACAAGTGGGTAACCGGATTGGCGATATCGGACACGCTATCCAAACGTATGTAGAAGGTGAGGGTTTATCTGTCGTTCGTGAATTTATTGGACACGGTATTGGACCAACAATGCATGAAGCACCAGCAGTCCCTCATTATGGGGAAGCTGGTAAAGGATTGCGTCTAAAAGAAGGAATGGTTATTACTATTGAGCCAATGGTCAACACTGGAACGTGGAAATCAAAAATGGATGGGAACGGTTGGACCGCTCGCACAAAAGATGGCGGACTAAGCTGCCAATTTGAACACACACTGGCTATTACAAAAGAAGGACCACGAATTTTAACACAACAGAAATAGAAGATGTAGGAATCAAGGGTAGTTTAAAAATAATGAAAGAACGAGTCAGATTGGATTGTTTTTATCCTGTCTGGCTCGTTCTATTTTTTTGACAGAGGGAGTTTTTCAACGAATGAGTATACGTTCGTCATGACCTTTACTAGTTTTTTTATGAAAATATTAGTATAATGAGAAATAGTATTTAAAAAGGGGTTTGGAAATGGCTCAACTGATTGATAAGAAGAAAATGATTAAAGATTTCATCAGGATATTTCGTAAGAAATACAAAGAAGCTGAAGTAACAAACTCAGGAGCTGTTATTGCGTATTATTTTTTATTGTCCTTATTTCCTCTATTAATTGTTATAGGAAATTTATTGCCATTATTAGACTTGTCCCCTGAAGCGGTCTATCCGTATTTAGATAAAGCAGTACCTGCTTATTTAGTAGAAAATCTAAAACCGATTATGGATAAGATTTTTACGTCTGGAAGTAGTGGTGTTTTATCCATTGCTGCCATTGGAACGTTGTGGTCTTCGAGTCGAGGGATGAATGCGATGCAAATGAGTATGAATAAAGCTTACGGGGTAGATCCTCGAAAAAACATTGTGTTAGTTCGTTTAGCGTCGTTGGCTTTCACAATTGTTTTAATAACCGGCTTAATTGTATTGGTAACAGTCTTTGGCTTTGGACAAGTGATATTAGAAAGGCTTACACCCTTATTGAACTTGCCACTAGATTTAATCGATACATTTCTTAGTTTGCGTTGGCCCGTAACCATGTTTACCTTGTTTTTTTCTTTCTCGTTATTGTATTATTTTGTACCGAACGCAAAATTAAACTTAAAAATGGTCTTACCAGGAGCCATTTTCTCAACAATCGGTTGGATTTTGATTACTCAAGCATTCACTGTCTATGTTTCCTACTTTGCTGTAGGGACAATAAGTTACGGTTCAATTGGGGCTTTTATTGCATTCATGCTGTGGCTAAATATATTGGGCGCGATGTTAACAGTTGGTGCCCTTGTGAATGCAACGATTACAGAGTATAAGCAGATTGTAATAGAACAATCAAATAATCGTATGATTAGATATGTAGAGAGAAAAATGAAGATCAAATAAAAAAAACGATAAAGTTGTTTTTT
>NZ_JBATXB010000106.1:0-10721 GCF_049673005.1 Carnobacterium sp.
AGCCATTAATTTATTAGAAAAGAAATCTTGCTCTTTCTGTAAGCACAATGTATAATTGAAATTGTGTAAAATAATGCAGCGTGAAAGTGGTATTTTCGTCAACAGTTTATTGCCAAGATTGGTTCATTTGTGTAACCTGCGGCTGCAAAGGCGAAGAATGAAAAATAAACTGCACGAGATATTGAGCTATCAACTTATTATTTTACTCCAAAAAAACATTATTGGAGGAATTTTATTATGTCACGTTATACAGGTCCAAGTTGGAAAATTTCACGTCGTTTAGGTATTTCACTTTCAGGAACAGGTAAAGAAATTGAACGCCGTCCTTACGCTCCAGGTCCTCATGGTCCAAATAGCCGTAAAAAATTAACTGAGTACGGTTTACAACTACAAGAAAAACAAAAATTACGTAATATGTACGGTATGAATGAGCGTCAATTTAAAAACTTATTTGTTAAAGCTGGTAAAATTAAAGAAGGTAAAGTCGGAGACAACTTCATGATTTTATTAGAGCAACGTTTGGATAATGTTGTTTACCGCTTAGGTTTCGCGACTACTCGTCGTCAAGCTCGTCAATTAGTTAACCACGGTCACATCCTTGTTGATGGTAAACGTGTTGACATCCCATCATACAGTGTTTCAGTTGGACAAGTAATTTCTGTTCGCGAGAAATCAAAAACTATGGAAATCATCACTTCTGCTGTTGAATCATTATTTGGTCGCCCAGAATTTATTAGTTTCGATGGAGAAAAATTAGAAGGTTCATTGAACCGTTTACCATTACGTGAAGAATTATATGCTGAAATCGACGAAGCATTCATCGTTGAGTTCTACAACCGTTAATTCGATTGTAATAAAAAGCTTTACTATCCCCTACAACCTGAAATTTCAGGTTGTAGGGTTTTTTATTCGACTAATTCCTTTTTATCAACCTACATTATTCATTAATCTTAACTATCAATTATGCTTATTACTTCGTATACTTCTATTTCACAATTCAGACATAAACTTATTATTATTCTACTATTATATCAACACTTCATATCCTATTAATAATAGATGCTTTATAATTATAATATAAAGAATTTGAACTTGAGGTGATAAATGTGTTGATTGAAGTAAGTGACGATTTCGGGAATGAAATGAATCGTTTGGCCGAAATGACCAATATAACAATTGGTGAGGCAATAGAGTCTGGATTTAAAAATTCTCATTTTCTAAAAAAAGATTTACTATATGGAAAAGATAATTTTTCTAACTTCATTGATGAATATCTCTTAGTCGTAGGCTCCTTAGATAGTTATCAGAATGAGCTTTTAATTGCTATTAAAGAAATAAATGATTCAAATGCAATCGAGCACGTTTTCAAAGAATTGTTCAGACTTGCTAATGAAGATATCTGGTTATTAAATAAATTGTTCCAAGTCTATAAACAATCAGATAGCCTATCTAATCTACTATAGGCTTTATTTGACAGTAAAATGTTCGACTTAAAAAAAGACTGTTTCCAGTTTATCATTTCTAAGCTTTTTAATTTTACTTCTAGCCTTTTTCATGATAAACTTTTTAGATTATAAATAGTATGAATATAATTATTTTATACTTTCACTTATATGAATAAACTTATTTAAAGGAGCGTACATTGTGTACAATCAAACGGTACTCGAAGTTTCTGGGACATCTATCAAACTAACTCGTAACCGATCAATTATTATTCTTTACCTATCAAATGATGATGATGCATTAGTGTTGTATGATTACATGGCTAGGTGCATTAACAAAAAATAAAAAACGTTGTATCCTTTTTTTGGATTAAACGTTTTTTTGTTCTTTTAAATTGGATATGATTGTAGAGCTTGCTTATATAGGGGAACTAATAAACGATACGTTTCAAGTATATAATTATAAAATGCTTGAGGATCTTTTACTAAAGGGCTAGTCGCGCTTAGCTGCCTGCCAACTAAAAATTCAACTTTTTTAATATCCCTCCAACGTTTAAGCCCATTACTCAAGTCACTTTTATTAATAGGTACTACACCTTCCTTAGTATGATCAAAAGAAATGACATAATCCGATGGTAAGTTTTGAATAGCTACATAATTATCAATAAAATTTTGTGCTATTTCTTTCTCAAACTGTGGATTATCTATAAAAGCTAGCCAAATAAAAACATGCGATTGATAGAGTCCTAACTGAAAATGAGGATATTTTTTGTATCCTCTTTTATCTCCCCCTATTGCACACCATGTATCTTGAGGAGGATTTTTTGTTCGTCTAAGATGCTGAGCAATATGTACAGGTAAGGGGTTATCATCTATCAATAAACTTAAATCTTTAGATAGATTATTTCCAATTATTTTAAACTTTGGCTGGATTTTGTTTCTTATTCCAACCATTCTTTGTTCCAGTCCCTCTATAGTAAAAATATTAAAGTCTTCTTGCGTGAAATTCCCTAATTCTTCCATTTCATCTTTCCTTTCCAATTAATGTTAATATAGTAAAATTACTATCTATACCTGCTTATCTAAAAATATTTATACTAAGATATGTTATAATAAGATTAGAATTCTAACAAATAAAACAGTTAAAGGAGGAATTTTTATGGGTTCAGACAATATGCAGAACTACCTAAACAAAGGTATATATGGAGCTAATCAGACTAAACCAGAAGAAAGAAAAAAATATCTGGGTAGTTTAAGAGAACGTATTTATCTATCAATGACCATCGAACAATTAATAACAGAAGATTATTTGGATGCACTAAAAAAAGAAGTAACTCAACACCCAAATAACATGCTACTATTTAACGGTTCTATCGATATAAAAGATTTAGATCCTTATATCAAATTAAGCAATCAAATGAACTGTACATTTAGAATTGTAACAGATGAGTTTGCTGAAAAAAGCAATATTGGATTAGTTTATGTTGCTCCAGAGGCAACTAATATAGAAAATATCGATGTTGCAGAAAAATATCCCAAAACAGATAATCCGCCAAATAACAAAGTTCGTGAAAAAAAATCTTTTTTCAAAAAATTATTTTCATGAATGTATATGTTTAAAGATACAGCCAAATCAATCTTTTTTGGCTGTATCTTTAATTAACTTGATCTATCATTCACTATTTTTCCATTCAAACTTTACAATTGCCTCATCCCTACCAATCAAACCTTCTCCAGTCTTAATAAATCCATTTTTCCTTAAAATATGTTGTGATTTTTTATTTCTTAAAAAAGTTTTAGCCTTAATTAAATCTATATTTTCCATTTTTATCAACCAATTTAAAAATGCTTCTACAGCTTCTGTTATAAATCCTTGATTTGAGTAAGAATCAACTACGCCATAACCTAATTCTGGAATCCATTTTTCATTAGAATTTCCCTGTATACTTATTTCACCAATAATTTTATTTTCTTTTTTTAAAATAATTAACCTAGTCCATTTTTCCATTTCTGGTCTTTTTTTTAACTCTTCTAATGCAAATGGTAAATAAAAAGAAAATTCTATACCTGGCCATTCTGCACTTACTTCGTAACCCGATATATGACTTAATTTTTCATTCCCTAATAGCGTTGCCTCAATATAATCTATTGTATATGGAACTAAAAGTAGTCGCTCAGTTTCTAAAATATCCATAATTATTTCCTCACTTATCAACTATATATCTAAAAATTTTGTCTTATAGAGTAATTTTTAATAACTCTATAACCATATTAGCAGATTTTTTCCCCGCTTCAACGATAAATTCATCAAAACTAACTCCAGCCTCTTCGTTCGCAACGTCCGACATAGCTCTTAAAATGACAAAAGGTTTGCCAAATTGATAGCAAACTTGTGCAATCGCTGCTCCTTCCATTTCAGCTGCTAAAGCATCAGGAAAAGAGTTTTTGATTTTCTTCAATTGAGCTTCTCCAGCAATAAAAGAATCACTTGTAACAATTAGCCCTTTAACTGGATGCAAGCCAACATTTTTAGCTGCTGCTATCGTATTCTCGATCAGTTTTTTGTCTGCTGTATAGAGAGCAGGCATTTGAGGTACCTGACCAATTTCATAACCAAAAACAGTTGCATCTACATCATGATAAGCTACCTGACTTGATACGACAATATCTCCTACTACCAGACCTTTCCCAATCCCACCAGCAGAGCCGGTATTAATCAAATAATCGACTCCATATTGAGAAAGTAGTAACGTTGCCGCAATAGCTGCATTTACTTTACCAATACCTGACTGTACCAAAACTACCTCATGCTCTTCTATTTTACCTAAAATAAATAAAGCATTTGCTTGGCGCCATTCTTCTGGATTAACCATTTTTGATTTCAATAAAATTATTTCTTCTTCCATAGCGCCAATAATTCCAAATTTCATTTTTTATTTCTCCTTTAAAATTAGATTAAAAAAACTATTATTAAAACAATTACAAGAAGTATTGATACAACAACAATAGCTTTTGTTAAAAGCTTATCAATGCTTCGATATTTATCATTTTCTGTTTTCCTACTTTTTTGAGATAAGCCTTCTTTTACTAACTGTTTTTGATAGTTTTTTTCAACCTTATCTCGCTCTTTGGTTCTTTTTTTTCTTTCAATTTTCTCTTGTTCATTTATTTTTCGCAATTCTGCTCTAGTCTTTTGATCCATTCTTTCCTTTACACCTCATTTATTCTTTTGTTCCAACTCAATTTTCATTTTCCAATAAAAAAGAGCAAATACTGTTTTAGCATCGACTATTAAGTTTTCATTATAGTATTCCCAAGCTTCATCATAAGATAACACAACAATCTCAAGAAATTCATCTTCATCTTTGGGTAAAGGATTTTCTATTTTTATTAACTCTTCAGCTCGATAAATATACAAGAACTCGTTTGAAAAACCTGGAGAAGTATAAAAAGCTGTTTCAAGTTCAAAAATCCTAGCTTGAAATCCTGTTTCTTCTTCTAACTCTCTTCTCCCTGTTTCTATGGGAGTTCCATCTGTTTTATCAATCATTCCAGCGGGTATTTCAAATATTGATTTTTCAATCGCTTTTCGAAATTGTTTAACAAAAATCATTTTCCCATCATCTGTAAAAGGCATAATGGCTACAGCCCCCGCATGTTTAACTAATTCTCTTTTTGATTTTTTTCCATTAGGTAAAAGAACATCATCTACCCAATATTCTGTAATATTACCTTTATAAATGCAGTTACTTTTAATTGTCTCTTCCTTGTATTCCATTAGGTCTCCCCCTGGTTGTTATGGATATCTTCTTTCTTATCATACAGTTCTAAATTCACTTTATCAATCCTGAAATTATAACATTATTTTTTTGGTAAACGAATAATTATTTTACTTATCTTACATTTTCAATAAGAAATCAACCTTAAGTCTGATGGGCCTTTTATATAGTTCTATGATAAAATAAGGATATACAATAAAGAAAAAAGTAATTAAATAAAAATATGGAGTGATTCAAAATGAATGATTTTTCCAAAAATATTATAAGCGTATTACGGTATACGTTTACTAGCGTCTCAACAATTTTGATTTTTCTACTCTTAGCCTTTATTTTTAATTTTGGTTTATGGTCATCCTTAATTATAAGTATTGCACTTGGCAGTATTCTTTTTTATATGCAAAATGATAACGCCTCTATCAAATCTCGTTCTAAACTAAAAAAAGTTTCTAATGAAAAAGAATCTTTTTATAAAGCTAATGGATTAAATAAAGAAGAAATCAGTTTTTTTAGAGAAACAATGTTTATCGCAAAAACACAAATTTTAACTTTAGAAAAAAATATGCATTCTCTCTCAAAATTATCTGCTATCGAAAAAAGAAACAATACAGTTCACTTAGCAAAAGCACTATTTAAGGAGATTACAGAAAATCCACGTCGCTTAAATGAAGTAAATAAATTTCTTTACGTTCATTTGTCATCTTTAGTAGATTTAACAAATAAATATATTGAAATAGATCAACATGAAGTGAAAAACAAAGCTACGTATGATGTTCTTAATGAAAGTGCAGCAACTATTGATGAAATGTGTCATCTAATTGCAGTTGATTACGTTGCTTTTAAATCAGAAGACTTTGATGATATGAGTATTGAAGTAGAACTTGCAAAAAAAGCTATAGAGCGTGATTATACAGATATTGAAAAAATTGAAAATCAAGAACTTTAAAATGAAATGAGGAGATACAAAAATGACAGATTACAGTTCAACTAATAATAACTCTTTAAAAAAGGTTAATTCTGAATTAGAAGAATTATTATCAAATCCTTTTGACGATGCTAATTTATACAAAACTGATGTAAAAGATTCTACTGAAAAAGAGATGAAAGAAACTCAAAAAGTTGATCGCTTGATAGATCGTTTACCTGAGGAACGACAGAAACAAGCAAGAGATCTTTCTGAACAAATAGATGTTACCAACATACAATCCGTTATGAGTTATGGAGCTGCTGCTCAACAAAAGTTAGGTGAGTTTTCTCATGCCATGTTAAACCAAGTTCAGAATCAAGATACTGGTGAAATTGGAGATTCTTTGAATGATTTAATGTTCCGTTTAAACGAAGCAAATCCAGAAGATTTAAGAGCTGAAGATAACAATGTTTTCAAAAAAATATTTGGACGTGTTAGAAAATCTATCTATGAGATGACCGCAAAATATCAAAAAATTGGTGCTCAAATTGATAAAATCAGTGTGAAATTAGATAAAGAAAAAAACGGTTTAATCAATGACAATATCATGTTAGAACAACTTTACCAAAAAAATAAAGATTATTTTGATGCCTTAAATATTTATATTGCAGCTGGAGAAATCAAAATAGATGAATTATCCAATTCGTTTATTCCTGAAGCTATTAAAACGGCAGAAAGTAGTTCAAACCAAATGGATGTACAAATTGTTAATGATTTAAATCAATTCTTAGATCGCTTAGAAAAAAGAACATATGATTTAAAGTTAGCACGTCAAATGACCATTCAACAGGCTCCTCAAATTCGTTTGATTCAAAATACGAATCAAGCTCTAGCAGAAAAAATTCAATCTTCTATTAATACAGCTATTCCTCTTTGGAAAAATCAAATTGCTATAGCCTTGACTTTGTTACGCCAAAAAGACGCTGTTACTGCTCAAAGACAAGTCTCAGAGACGACAAACGATTTATTAAAGAAAAATTCAGAAATGCTAAAAATTTCTACAATAGAAACGGCAAAAGAAAACGAACGTGGTATTATCGACATTGAGACGTTACAACAGACCCAAAATGATTTAGTAGAAACTTTACAAGAAACATTACAAATTCAGAAAACCGGTCGTCTAAAAAGAAAAGAAGCTGAAATTGAATTGTCTGTTATGGAAGATTCTCTAAAAAATAAATTGCTTGAATTAACTAGTGATCAATCTTAAATAAAAAAAGAGCAAAGACTATTATTATCCGTTTAATTATAACGGTTAGTAATGGTTTTTATTTTTTCTATACATTTATCAACTTTTATTCTATCTTAAATTATCGAATGATGCTACAATATGTAGTATGCACATTAAAATTGAACCTACATATGGTATCTTTATTTTAGTAAAAAAAAAGATATCTAATCAGGAGGGAAATAAATATGATAAAGAATAATGCAAAAGATTGTGATTACTCTAACAAAAATGATGTTTATACTATTCATGTCATCAAGCGCGATGGACGAGAAACGGTATTCGAAGAAGAAAAAATTTATCTTTCTATTTTTAATGCTAATGAAAAATTACCTATTCAATCTAAAAATATAATTAATAATAATTTACCTGATATAGTTAGACAAATTAAAAATAATCTTATTGCTGGTGATAATAAAAAATTAAAAGTTTCTACAATAAGAGAAACTGTTTTAAATGTATTAATGGAAAAAAAAGCATTATCATTAGCTGATGTTTATACTGATTTTCAAGTCCAAAAATCAATTATTCGTAAAAATGAGACGGATATTAATCATGCTATTCATACATTACTAAAAAAAGATCCTTCCCTTGTTAATGAGAATGCCAATAAAGATAGTGAAATTTTTAATACGCAACGTGACTTAACTGCTGGTGTTGTTGGAAAGTCCATTGGCTTAAAACTTTTACCTGAACATGTCCGCAATGCCCATCAAAAAGGAGACATTCATTACCATGATTTAGATTATCATCCCTACTCTCCTATGACTAATTGTTGTTTAATTGATTTTAAACATATGCTATCTGAAGGCTTTAAAATTGGAAATGCCGAAGTAGAAAGTCCGAAATCTATTCAAACGGCTGCGGCTCAAATGGCTCAAATCATCGCTAACGTTGCTTCTAGCCAATACGGTGGTTGTAGTGCGGATCGCATTGATGAAGTTCTTGCTCCTTATGCAAAACTTAATTTTAAAAAACATTTAGCCGAAGCAGTTAAATGGATAGATGACTCAGAAAAAAGAGAGCAGTTCGCTCTTCAAGCAACTAAAAAAGATATTTATGATGCTATGCAAAGTTTAGAATATGAAATTAATACCCTTTTCTCTTCTCAGGGACAAACTCCATTTACTACTTTAGGATTTGGCTTGGGAACAGACTGGTACGCTAAAGAAATTCAACAAGCTATTCTGTCTGTTCGAATAAAAGGACTAGGCAAAGAAAAAAGAACAGCTATTTTTCCAAAATTAGTCTTTACATTAAAAAGAGGCATTAACGTTGATGAAACTGATCCTAATTATGATATAAAAAAGCTTGCTATTGCTTGCGCAACACAAAGAATGTACCCTGACGTCTTAATGTACGATAAATTAAAAGAATTAACAGGAAGCTTCAAAGCACCTATGGGATGTCGTTCTTTTTTACAAGGATGGAAAGACGAAAAAGGTCAAGAAGTAAACTCTGGTCGAATGAACTTGGGTGTTGTAACATTAAATTTACCACGTATTGCACTAGAATCTAATAATGATATGGATAAATTTTGGACTATTTTGGAAGAAAGATTGTCTATCTGTAAGGATGCTCTCGTTTATAGAATCAATAGAACAAAAGAGGCTCTTCCTAGTAGCGCTCCAATTCTTTATCAATATGGTGCCTTTGGTAAGCGACTAGATAAAAATGATTCTGTAAATGAGGCTTTTAAAAATAAACGTGCGACTATTTCACTTGGTTATCTCGGTCTTTATGAAGTCGCTACTGTTTTTTATGGAGCAGATTGGGAGAATAACCCTTTAGCAAAAAACTTTACATTAGCCATCTTAAAACAGCTAAAAGAACATGCTGATTTGTGGGGAAATATATATGGTTATCATTTTAGTGTATACTCTACTCCCAGTGAAAGTTTAACCGACCGTTTTTGTCGTCTAGATACGGATAAATTTGGTATTATTCCTGATATTACTGAAAAAGAGTATTATACAAATAGTTTTCATTATGATGTTCGAAAAAAACCAACTCCGTTCGAGAAACTTGATTTTGAAAAGGATTACCCAAAATATACTAGTGGAGGTTTTATTCACTACTGTGAGTATCCAAATATGCGTCAGAATCCTAAAGCTTTAGAAGCTGTATGGGATTTTGCCTATGATCGAATCGGGTATCTCGGAACAAATACACCGATTGATCATTGCTATCAATGTGGATTTACTGGTGATTTTGATCCCACAGAGAGAGGATTTAAGTGTCCGGAATGCGGCAATTGTGACCCTAAAACTTGTGATGTTGTGAAACGTACTTGTGGCTATCTAGGGAATCCGCAAGCTAGACCAATGGTTAAAGGTCGACACAAAGAAATTACTTCTCGTGTGAAACATATAGACCAATAACCTAATCAATTTGGAGGAATAAATAATGAGAAATCCAAAGCCACAAGAATGGTTGTCTAAAGACTTTAGTAAGATGAAAATTGCAGACTATAAACCCTTTAATTTTGTTGACGGAGAAGGTGTTCGTTGTAGTTTATATGTAAGTGGTTGTTTATTTGCGTGTAAAGGATGCTACAATAAAATCGCTCAAAATTTCGATTATGGTCATAGGTACACGAAAGATTTAGAAAATACAATTATAGAAGACTTAAAACAAACCTATGTACAGGGCTTGACGCTTCTTGGCGGAGAACCTTTTCTAAATACAGCTGTTGTCAATTCTTTATCAAAAAGAATTAAAGAAGAATTTGGTGAATCTAAAGATATTTGGGCTTGGACTGGGTATACTTGGGAAGAATTAATGATTGAATCAGAAGACAAACTTGAATTGCTGTCTTATATCGATGTACTCATTGATGGTCGTTTTGAGATAAGTAAACGTGACTTAACTCTTCAGTTCAGAGGGAGCTCAAATCAACGAATCATTGATGTTCAACAATCTTTAAGGCTAAATGAAGTTATTTTATGGACGAGTTCAATACTTTCTAAGAACTAAATGTATTTAAACACATTTTATATACTGAAATATATAACGATAGTGAGTAAAACTCTCTATCGTTTTTTATGTTATTTTAAAGAATTTTTTTTGCATAATATCATTTTTTTTATCTCCCAATGCGTATCGTTTGAATTGTGAACGAGATGTGTCTATACTAAGAATAGTAATACTTATATTATTTATTTAAAAAGGAGGAAAACATAATGGGTTTTATTTGGTCACTAATCGTAGGCGGTGTTTTAGGAGCCGTAGCAGGAATGATTTTAGGTAAAGATGTTCCAGGAGGAATTATTGGTAATATTATCGTAGGATTCATCGGATCATGGCTT
>NZ_JBATXB010000107.1:0-16793 GCF_049673005.1 Carnobacterium sp.
TTTTTGTTTATTTTAAACCATTAATTTGCTACAAAAAAAACTATAAAAAAAGAAATCTTATCCACATAAAAAGTGGAAGTAAAGATTTCTTTTTTTTCTTACTTACTGGGACTTTTGTCCCAGCCTCGTTTTTTTATTCTTCTGTTTGATTTTTTTGGGTCTCTGCGTCTAAATTTTTATAGTCTCCTACTCGAAAATAAGCATCTAAAACTTGACGCGCGACAACCGTATTTTCTCTACTACTATTTGGTAGAGGCAAATAAGGTACAATAACTGTAACCGCAATTTCAGGATTATCATAAGGTGCATATCCTATAAAAGTTCGATTCTCCACTTTTGTTCCTCTAGCGCTTAGAATCGGACCGTCATAAGGAGCCTCTGCTGTACCAGTTTTACCAGCAGCTTTATACTCTGCTCCAACAAATGCTCCTCTGGCTGAACCATTAGACCCGTTCACAACTTGGTACATTCCTTGTTGCACACGCTCAAATTCAGTTTCTCCAACGTTTACAGTGTTTAATATGTTAGATTCTAATTGAGTTTCCAACGCTCCTATGTTTCCTTCTTCGTCGGTTCCACGAATTTCATCGACAATTCTTGGTGCGATACGTTTTCCGCCGTTTGCTAAAGTAGAGACATATTGAATCATCTGAATAGGAGTATACGTATCGTATTGGCCAAATGAAAAGAATAGTGGTTGTACAGCAGCAACATCTTGACCCACATAACCTTTGCCTTCACCGGGCAAGTCAATTCCTGTCTTTAACCCTAATCCAAATTGGCCGTAATACCCTCTTAATTTATTGATAACTTCTTCCCCATCAATTTTCAAGTTGCCTCCTGAAGTGTATGAATATTGCCCACCCATACGCATCGCTAGCTTAGACATGTAAACGTTTGATGAACGTTCCAATGCGGTAATATCATTTAATGCGATACTTCCACTACGGTTAAATACTGAACTAATTGGATTACTACCTGAGAATTTTAACGGCTCATCAACCATAGTATTATCATTTAAAGAAATCACTCCGTCCATATAACCAGCTAGTACTGTTGCAGGCTTAACCGTTGAACCCATTACATATGCTGTATTAATAGCACCTAGTGCATCATCTTCAATTTCCCCTGTTTTCGGATTTATTTTTTGACCTGTCATAGCCTTAATTTCACCTGTATTAGGGTCAGAGGCAATAACATATATTCTATCGTTCAGTCCTTGTTGATTTTGTGCAAGCGATTTATAGGCAATCTCTTCAACAATTTTTTGGAAGTTCATGTCTATTGTTAGAACAAGGTTATCTCCTTTTTTTCCAACGTAACTCTCTACAGAGTTGACAATATCTCCATTTTGGTTTGTTTCTGTAGCAGATTTTGATTTCGATCCACTAAGTACTTGCTCGTATTCTAATTCTAGATTGCTATTTCCTACGCGATCGTTTCTAGCATAGCCTTTCGCAAGATAGGTAGCAACTTTGTTTTCTGGCAAACCTTTAGACTCAGTTGTAACATTACCTAAAATACTTTCCAATGTTTCTCCTTGTGGGTAAGTTCTAACCCAATCTGTTCCAGTATCTATACCTGGCAAACTCAAAAGATTTTCACTTACTTTAGCCACTTCTTCATCCGTTACATTCTCACTTTTTATGTTTATAGTAGAGAGTGCATATGCGCCATTCATTCGTTTAAAAATAGCAGCAGCTTTTAGTTCTTGCGTAGAAAGTTGAAGCTCTTCATCTTTTACATAATCAATTTGCTTTTGGTATAATTTTGTTCCGTCCAAAGCTAACTCTTTATCTGATAAACGTTTGTTTAATTTATCTTCATTTAATGCAATCCAATAATCTTGAAGATCTCTTTTAGATAAATCAAATTTACCTTTAGTTTCTAGCTCTGTCGTATGTGGCATATCTATATATTGCGCTAGTTCTAAAGCTAACGTTGCCATATCTTTTGCTGAAACTCCCTTACCTCTTGTATAAGTGATAGCTTGTAAAGGATTATTTCCTACTAGCTTACGGTATTGACTATCATAAATTTCTCCACGAGGAACAGTTCCTGTCGCTAATGTAGTTTCTGTGCGTTGTACTTGTGTTTCAAATTCTTCACCTTGCACTATTTGTAAATACCCTAAACGTAATATAAGAGCTGAAAACAGCAAGAACACAGTAAAAAATAATAAATTTAAACGAAAAGGAATATGTGATTTCTTTTTATTGCTTTTCTTTTTATTCGATTTCAATATAACACCTTCCTATTCAACTTAACTTTTTCTATTGTAACAAATTGGAGCACCATTAACCATTGAATGACTAAAATTTTAATTATTCCTTAGTAATTTATGCTATTCTATATATTAGATAACTATGTATAGTTTAACGTCTTATTCTATTGGAGTGATAATGATGCACCATTCTGTTAAATCCTTTGTTAAAAATCAGTGGCCTCTTTTATTAGCTTTTTTTATCCCATGCTTAATTCTATCTGGGATTTATATTGTACAAGGCGTTTATCCTTTTGGGAACAGTTCTCTTATGACTGTAGATTTAGGTCAACAGTATGTCGACTTCTTTTCATATTATAGACAAACTTTTTATGAAGATCCAAGTAGTCTTTTTTATTCATTTTCAAAAGCAATTGGTGGAGATATGATAGGGCTTTGGGCTTATTATTTAACCAGCCCCTTTAATCTTATTTTCTTAATTTTTCCGCAAAATCAAATTTCTTTAGCCATCACTTGCTTAACTATTTTAAAGATTAGTTTAACTGGCTTAAGTTTTGGGTGGCTATTAAAAAAAGCCTTTAATGGAGATGGTTTTATTTTAGCTGCCTTTTCTGTTAGTTATGCCTTGATGGGTTATACAATTGTAAATCAATTAAATATTATGTGGCTAGACGGTTTGATTTTTTTACCATTAATTGCTCTAGGACTTGAAAAGCTTTTATTTGAAAGAAAAGGCTTAACCTACTCTCTCTTTTTAACATTAGCTTTATTCTCAAATTATTATATTGCGTATATGATTTGTCTTTTTTTAATTGCTTATTTTTTATTCCGGTTAGTTGGTATGACTTATTCGCCTAATCTATCCTTTAAAGAAAAACTTAAAGCTAACTTTGCATCTATTTTATTGTTCGTTTGGCATTCTATACTTGGAGCAGGGCTAAGCGCCTTTTTATTGTTACCTACTTTTTTTTCTCTATTAGAGAGCAAAGCTAGCTACACTAAACTAGTATTTGATTGGGAACTAGCTTTCCCATTTCATGAAATGTTATCGAAACTTATGATTGGAGCATTTAATTTCGATCAAATGCCTTCAGGATACCCTAATATCTTTATTGGTAGTTTAGCCTTAATATCCTTTGTTTTTTACTTTTTTAATCATTCATTTCCTATACGAGAGCGTATAGTTGGATTAATTTTAATCGTCTTCTTTGTTATTTCGATGAACTTAAAAGCCTTTAATATAGTATGGCATGCTTTGCAATACCCTATTTGGTACCCTTACAGATTTTCATTTGTTGTTTGTTTTTTTATGATTTTAAATGGATTCAGAAGTTTCATGAAAAAGGATGGAATAAGACCTATTGAGACTTTTTTCAGTGTCATTCTGGTTGCAATAATAGGAATCAACGTTTATCAAAAAGAATATGATTTTATCGAGCCAAGTCAGATTATTCTAACTATTGTTCTTAGCTTAATGATTATCTTCATGCTAATCATTAAACCACAAAAATATAAATGGCTTCCATTTCTATTCTTTCTTGTAACGATTATAGAAATGGGCACAAATGCCCAAATTGATTTGTCGCGATTAAGTTACGTTAAACAGGATTCTTTTTCTACCTATCAATATTTACTAAATTCAGATATTGCAACTATAAAAAATGAAGATCCTGGGTTCTATAGAATTGAAAAAACTTTTTCTAGATCTAAAAATGATAGTTTACAAGCTAATTATTCAAGTGTATCTCATTTTAGTTCTACTTTTGAAAAAGACATACCTAAATTTTTTGGTCACCTTGGATTGCCCGTTGGAGATGGATTTGTATCTTATTCAAACGGAACTTTGCTAACTGATTCCATCTTAGGAATCAAATACTATATCAGCGAACAAAACGAACTCTATCGAAGCTTAAAAAAGGAAACTGATTTTACAACAAAACTCCCTTCAATAGATAAAGTAGATTTAAAAAAACAACCGTCAAAAAAATTATTTAATCCAGCTTTCCAGCTTTCTTTAAATCAAACCAAACCAGATTTGCGAGCCTATCTGCCATTCCATGAATCGAATAAGACAGTTATTTACGAGAACCCCTATGTTCTACCAATCATTTTCGGAAGTAATGAGGATATATTGAATGTTAAATCCGTTCATAATCAGCCTCTTCAATACCAAGAAAGCATATTGCTATCTTTAGCTGGATCAACCAATGATAACAGTCTTTTTGTTCCCACTGAATTTGATACAACGGTTTATCAAAACGTTTCTGTGACAGAATCTTTTCAAAGTAAATCTTATGCAAAGCAAATCATTAATGACGACGCATCCATTACATTCCAATTTAAACCGGAATCAAACGATTCATATTATTTAACATTAGATCCGGATATCAAAGAAGAAGATGTAACCTTTTATTTAAACGGCATCCCATTTACTCAATACCCTACCTATCGTGATGTCCTAGTTTTAAACTTAGCTCATTTAAACAAAGGTGATACGATTACATTTAAAGTTGCATTAAAACAAAATAGCCTTACATTAAATTATTTCAATTTATATCGATTAGACAAAACTATCTTTTCTTCAAATGTAAAAAAATTGCAGCAGAATGATTTAATAATTGAAAACCAAAACAATACATTAATTCAAGGGAAAATAACTATTCAGCCTGACGAGCAACTTATTTTTACTTCTATCCCTTACAGCAAAGGTTGGTCTGCTAAGATTAATGGAGTACCTGTCGAAACAAAAAAAGCTTTAAACAGTTTGTTGGTTATACCAACAAAACCCGGGACTCACAATATTACTTTGAGTTACAAGACCCCTTGGTTAAAAGAGGGCGTTATTTTATCAATGATTGTAATAGGTGTTTTGCTAATTACACATCTACTACAAAGTAAAGTTGTATCTAACAACATATATAGAGGAGAGTATGATGAATAATAAAATATCAATAAAATCACCCAAACTATCTTCGCAGCTTATACCCTCTGACTTTCAAAAATTGGAGGATGAAAGTTATTATACTGGCGTAACGTTTAAAGATTGCACTTTAACTGATGTTTCTTTTGAAAAAGTATGCTTTAAAAATGTTTCTTTTGTAAATGTTGTTTTTAAAAACTGTGTGTTTCACCAGGCAGAGTTAATTGACGTGGTATTTGACAATTGCGACATTAGTAATACGGAGATGATTGAATCCATTATTCATCGTGCTCATTTTTCTAATACAAAGCTCTTTGGTACAAATTTTGCTGAATCTTCTGTGATAGATGCCTTATTTTCAGCTTGCTTTGCCAATTATTGCTCTTTTAGTTATAGTCATTTAAAGCAAGTTAGTTTTGAAGATACTTCATTGATTGAAAGCGACTTTTTTGGACTTAAATGGAAGAATCTCTACTTTATTCGATGTGATCTAAATGGAATGAACTTAATGCAATCTAATTTAAATTTATTAGATTTAAGCTCCTCCACTTTTGAAAAAATAAATGTCTCTATAGATTTGATTAAAGGCATTACCCTAAATGCCATACAAGCATTAGTTATCGCTAGTGCTTTAGGAATCAATATCAAATAAAAAAACCAGAGAGAAAATTCTCTCTGGTTTTTTCTATTATTTATTTTGCTTTTTTATAATTTTTAGCTGCTTCATCCCAGTTAACTACATTCCAAAATGCTTTAATATAATCTGGACGTACATTTTTATAATTTAGGTAGTAGGCATGTTCCCAAACGTCTAATCCCAAAATTGGAGTTTTTCCTTCTGACAATGGCGAATCTTGGTTAGGCGTTGAAGTAATAGTTAATTTGTCTCCGTCTAAAACTAACCATGCCCAACCAGAGCCAAAACGTCCAGCTCCTGAAGCTGCAAATTCTTCTTTAAATTTATCTAAGCTACCGAAAGTTGACTCGATTGCGTCTTTTAATTCACCAGTTGGCTCATTGCTACCATTGGGAGTAAGAATAGTCCAAAAGAAAGTATGGTTAACGTGTCCACCACCATTGTTGCGAACTGCTGTACGAATATCTTCAGGTACTGCATCTAAATTAGAAATTAATTCTTCAATTGTTTTATCTGCTAATTCAGGGTATTTCTCTATTGCTTTATTTAAATTTGTAACATAAGCATTGTGATGTTTGTCGTGATGCAAGTGCATCGTCTCTTCATCAATAGTTGGTACTAGGGCATCATAAGCATAAGGTAGTTCTGGTAATTCATAAGCCATAATTAAATTCCTCCACATATTTATATTATTTTTTTATATAGTACTAATTAAATGTAACACCTTTCATAATAAAACTCAAAGTCTTTGCTTACATTTAATACAAAAAGTTATTTTTGAATAGTATATCTACTCTTCAGGCGTTGAGTTTTCTATTATAAAAGTTTACAATAATAAAGAAGTCTTTTCATCAAACTAATAGGAGTGATTGATATTCAAATTTTTAACCTAATGAAAGCCTCTTTTCTTAATCCAGAAAAGTTAAGCTCTGCACGTAGCTTAAGTAAGAAAAAAATAATAGTTTATTTATTTATTCTTTCTTTTATAACAGCTATACCTACTTGGATTCAAGGAAATAAATTAATAGATGATTTTAAAAGAGATGGACAGAAAATAGCTGAGCAATTACCGTCTTTTAAAATAGAGCAAGATAAATTAAAAACTGAAGAAAAAACTGAAAGTTTTATCTATCAGACAGATTCTATCATTTTTACTTTTGATCCTACTGGAGAACAAACACCTGAAGATGTTAAAAAAAATACAATTGGTACGACAATCGGATTAGCTTTACTTAAGGATGGTTTCTACCTTAGCGCTCCAGGATATCCAGGTAATATTCCTTATTCTAGAATGAATGGTCTTACCGATACGTTTTTTAAGGATATCGTTTTAGGAATGGAACGTGTTAATCGTTTAATTTATATTTTCTCATTTGTTTTGATTTGGTTAGTTAGCTTTTTAATAGTTGTTATCTACAATTTACTTTACACTGTTTTTGCTAACCTAGTCGCTACTTTTAGTCGCCGTTCATTACGTTTTTCTGATAATTGGAAAATTGTTTTATTTGCATCGACTTTACCTACTGTTTTCTTTGCTCTATTGAATAGTTTTCAATTAACTCCTTATTTACAACTAGAAGCATCATTAGTTATAACAACGTATTTTTATTACTTATCTATAAAAAAAATACCAAAAGAACAAATCATTAAAAAATAAAAAACAATAGGACAAAAAACGGTATGTTTTTTGTCCTATTGTTTTTTATTTATTTGCTTTTATTACTTGCTTTATTCGCTTTTTTTATAGCATTTGCTTGAGTACGACGCTCTGTACGACGTTTTTTCACATTGCTGGCTTTAATAACACGACCCATTTTTTTCTTATATCCTGGTTTTACATTCTTTTTAGCTTTTTTCAACATTCCTCTAGTTTCACCATCAAGAGATTCTGTTTTTTTCTTTTCACGTTGAGCACGACGCTTGCGATCAAAAGTATCAACGATTTCTCCATGTTTAATAGCTTTAGGTTCAAAAGTAATTCCCATTTTTTCGATGTCAATGACTAAGTTTTCTTCACTAGGTGAGTACAAAGTGATTGCTGTTCCTTTTAAATCTTTGCGTCCCGTTCTTCCAACTCTATGAACGAAGAAATCTAAATCACGAGGAATTTCAGCATTGATCACGTGAGAAACACCTTCAATATCAATACCTCGAGCCGCTAAATCAGTTGCGACAACAAATTGATACTCTAGGTTTTGAACTTGTTTCATTACTCGTTTTCTTTCGCGTGGTGGAATATCTCCATGTATTTTAGCTACTTTTATTCCTCTTGATTTTAGTCCCTCAGCTATTTCATCTACTTTTAACTTTGTATTGGCAAAAATCATTACTAAATAGGGTTGTCCTATTGTTAACAATTCGTAGATAACATCTATTCTTTCACGACCCTTTGTAGAAATAAGCCAATTTTCAATATTTTTAGAAATAATATCTTTTGGTTGGATTTGCTCGTATAAAGGATTATCCATATATTTTTTCAAGAAAGGCTTCAATTTATTTGGAATTGTCGCTGAAAAAATTAGCATTTGTAATTCTGCTGGTAATTTGCTAGCAATTTTGTCAATATCTTCTAAAAACCCCATATCTAAAGTCATATCAGCTTCATCTATTACTAGTACTGGTGCAGTATAAATTAATAAAGCATTCTCAGTCATCAAGTCTAAAATTCTACCTGGTGTTCCTATAACGATATGAGGTTGTGTACCTGCCAATTTAGCTATTTGACGTTTTTTATCTGTACCACCAACATATGTTTGGATATTAATTTTTTCTGGAGCATTTTCTACTAATTGTAAAGCAGCTTTAGATATTTGTTCAGCTAGTTCTCTACTAGGTGTAGTAATAACAACTTGAACTTCTTTTTTAGAAGGATCAATGCCATCAATTAAGGGCAACAAAAATGTATGTGTTTTACCTGAACCAGTTTGTGATTGTCCAATAACGCTTTTTCCTTTTTTAATTGCCGGAATTAGCTTTTCTTGTACTTCTGTAGGTTGTGTAAAACCTATCTCGTTAATTGCTTCTATTAAGAATGGTTGAATATTAAATCTTTCAAATGTATGTTCCATCTATTCGTACGCCTCTTTTCTATCGATACTCTTTTGCATCTGTTACATTATAACATAATTTTACTTGCTACGTTAAGGAATTGTTCATTTTATTAGAGCTCCTGTTATTGACCGTCTCAATCTGATTCATAATTTATCCGCTCATTATAAATGGAAAGCTAATTTCCTATTCCATTAGTAAGATAATAAATAAACTAGAAAAATTGATTCCTATATCATATACTTGTATAATAAATTGGATAACCCTTTTAAGGGAAACATTTACTAGTAGTGTTATATCGATTGAAGGAGTGGTTACGGCAGATGAGTATAGAACAGAAAGCTTTATTCACCATATTTGGTGGAACAGGAGATTTAGCAAAGAGAAAATTGTATCCTTCTCTTTACAGATTATATAAAAAAGGATATCTTAAAGAAAAATTCGCAGTTATCGGTACAGCTCGTAGAGAATGGACAGACGATTTTTACCGTGATGTCGTTATAGAGTCGATTCAAGATATAAGTGAGTCTAAAGAACATGCGATAAAATTTGCAAGTCACTTTTATTATCAGTCACACAATGTAACAGATATACAACACTACAACACTTTAAAAACATTATCAGAAAAATTAGATGAGAACTATCAGTTAGATGGAAACCGCTTATTTTACTTAGCAATGTCTCCTAATTTTTTTGGTATCATCTCACAAAATTTAAAAGATAGGAATTTAATAACTCCCACTGGATTTAATCGATTGATTATAGAAAAACCTTTCGGCCAAGATTTTGAAAGTGCTTTAGAATTAAATGATCAAATCAGAGCTTCTTTTGAAGAAGATCAAATATACCGTATCGATCACTATTTAGGAAAAGAAATGGTCCAAAATATTTCTGCTGTACGATTTGGTAATTACATGATTGAATCAATGTGGAACAGCCGATACATCGATAATATTCAGATTACACTAAGCGAATCTATTGGCGTAGAGGAACGTGGTGGATACTACGATACAAGTGGCGCCTTGAGAGATATGCTACAAAACCATATTTTACAAATCATATCTTTACTAGCTATGGAACCCCCTACCCGTCTAGAAGATAAAGAAATACGAACAGAAAAAATTAAAGCCCTAAAAGCTGTTCGACTATTTGAACCAAATGAAGTTTCAAATTACATGGTTAGGGGCCAGTACGGTCCTAGCAAGGATGAAATAAGTAAAGATTTAAACGGTTATCGTGAAGAATTAAATGTTGCACCAGAATCTCAAACAGAAACTTTCGTTTCAGGAAAAATTTTAATTGATAATTTTAGATGGGCTGGCGTTCCCTTTTACTTCCGTACCGGTAAACGTTTAGCAGAAAAAGGAACCCAAATTGATATTGAATTTAAAAATGTTCCATTAAATTTATTTGATAATAATGAAGAGCCTCTACCTGCTAATATCCTTACCATTTATATTCAACCTACTGAAGGATTTTCTCTAGAGTTGAATACTAAAAAAATTGGGCTTGGATTAGAAACTGAAACATTAAAATTAGAACATAAACATTCTGCAGAGACCACAGCAAATAGTCCCGAAGCATATGAAAAATTAATTCTTGATTGCTTAAATGGAGATTCTACAAATTTTACTCACTGGGATGAAGTTGCGACTTCTTGGAAATTCGTAGATATCATTCGTAAACATTGGGATAGTGAAAAAATAGACTTTCCTAACTATGCTAGCGGATCTATGGGGCCCATAGAGAGTGAGCAATTATTAAATAAAGATGGTTTCAAATGGCACTGGTGTCCTAATAATAATTAAGTTCTGTTTCTTTCAGCTATTTTTAAAGGAGGCTGAATAGAACTAATTAAAACTAAAAAAGGCTTGAAATCAATTTACAAGACATTGATTTCAAACCTTTTTTTATTTTGATGGTTTAATTGACGTTTCTTTAAGACGTTCTTGATCGTCTGGATTGCCACCATAACGAGTTTCTGTATTTAGTAATGCAATTTCATGCATATCTTCTTGCGTCAATTTAAAATCAAATAATTCACTATTTTCTTTAATACGATTTCTATGAACTGATTTAGGGATGATAACTTCATCTCGTTCCAAGTGCCAACGTAAAACTACTTGTGCTGGTGTTTTAAAGTACTTTTGTCCTATTTTAGCTAGAGTAGAACTATCTAATAAATCAGATTTCCCTTGACCCAACGGACCCCAAGATTCGTGGATAATTCCATTTCTTTTCATGTACTCATGCAGTTCATTTTGTGGAAATTCTGGATGTGTTTCTATTTGATTAATCATCGGTTGTAATAATCCTTCATTCTTTAACTTTTCTAAGTGATGAATTTGAAAGTTTGAAACACCGATTGACCTAACCTTGCCAGATTCATAAAGTTCAACCATTGCTCTCCACGTATCCACAAATTTTTCTGCTGGCCAATGAATCAAATATAAATCTAAATAATCCGTTTCTAATTTATCTAAAGATTCTTGGAAAGCCTTCTTTGTTTCTTCGTATCCTTGGTCGTAATTCCAGACCTTTGAGGTTAAAAAAATCTCTTCACGTGGTATGCCGGATTCTTTTAAGCCTCTCGCAACGTATGTCTCATTTCCATATATTTTAGCTGTATCAAAGTGACGATACCCAAATTCAACTGCAGATTTTACCGCTTCAATCAATTCATGTTCATCTTTCATCAAAAATACGCCTAATCCTAGCTTAGGAATTTCCACTCCATTATAAAGTTCATAGCTATCATTTAGTGCATGACTCATTTATGAACAACTCCCTTAATTTAGTTTATTTGCTTATCATAAACAAATTTAGAATAAAATTACAAGTCAGATGAATCTAAACATTCCTGTGCGTAAAAAAACTCTTTTAAATCTTGACGAAGTTTTTTAATTTTTCCTGCCTCATCACTTTCAAATGTCAAGACTAACAGTGGTTCATGTAAACTCATTCTAAATAAGAACCATCCAGAACCATAGTCCTCACTTGTATTTACTCTTACACCCTCTAAGTTATTATGTTCGATTGTTAGACCGGGGACTTCTTTAACAAACAGCCTGAGCTTATCCATTGTATCCAATCCATTTTCTTGAATAGGTTCTTTTAGAATACGAAAACGGACTTCGTCTGTTTCTATTGGCTGTTTAAGTGTTTCAATTAAACTACCAAGTTTTTTATTTTCTTTGCGTAAACGCGCATCAGCAATTAATATTTTAGCTACTAAATAAGCACCATCATCTAAGAAATAGTTTTCCTTAAGTGCAGCGTGCCCACTAGTTTCTATGGCTAAGGAAGTTTGAATACCTTCTGTATTTAGCTTTATTGCTTGGTTAATTACATTTCTGTATCCGGTTAAGTATCGGTTTTGATAGCCTCCTAATTCCTCTATAAAAGTTCTTAAATGTTCAGACGTAGCAGAATTTGTAACAATCGTAGTCCCAGGATTCTCATCAATAACTATCGCCGATATGACAGCAATTAAATTATTCCTATTTAATGTAACACCCTCATTGTCAACTAAAGCTGATCTATCTACATCGGTATCGAAAATAATTCCTAAGTCAGCCTGATGCGTTAAAACAGCCTTTTGAAGACTAGTCATAGCTACTTTGTTATCTGGATTTGGAATATGATTTGGAAATGTCCCGTCTGGATCCAAAAACTGACTACCTGAAATATCCGCACCTAACTTTTTTAAGACCTCAGTTGCAAAAAAACCTCCTGCTCCGTTGCCTGCATCTACAATAATATGTCTACCAATTAAAGGTTTATCAAAGTTTTCATCATTGTTAATCCCTTTTTTGATTTTATCTATTAAATCGGCTGCATATATTTTTAATAAATTAGCTTTTTTAACTTCTCCCTTGACCTTAGAACAAGTTATCTTTTTCACATCTGCATTTTCCAGAATAAATTCAATATCTTTACTTTCTGCTCCGCCCTCTTTTGTAAAGAATTTTAAACCATTATACTCAAAAGGTAAATGACTTGCCGTAATCATAATGGCTGCATCACAATTAAACTCTTTGTATTGTGTAGACATAAACATTGCAGGTGTTGTAGCTAAGCCAACATTAATAACTTCAACTCCTAAATGAGTTAACGTGCTTATTATAATATTTTGAATTCTGTCCGCAGAAAGTCGACTATCGTAGCCTATTGCGACTCTTGTAGTGTTTTTTTGGTAATCAAATTTTTTCATTTCTTTTAGCCAAACTAATAAACCATAACTAATTTTTTCAATCCGATCGTCCGTTAAACTTAGCTCATTATTTTTTGTCGCAATAGCAATACCTCTGATATCGGATCCATTTTGTAGTTCTAACAAATTAAATTCAGACGATGTTATCATAGTAAACCTCCATTTTAATCATTTATCCATTTATATAAATAATCATACATTTTAATTGCATCCTCTTCATTCTTAGAAATAATGATACAGGTGTCGTTTCCGGCAATCGTTCCTACCTTTTCTGGAAAATCAATTGCATCCATTAAAGCTCCTATAACATGAGCATTTCCTGGAATAGTCATTAAAATTGTTAAAAATTGAACACGAGTTAGTTTTATAGTTACTTCGCCTAACGTTGATTGTAATTTTTCTTCTGTTGACATTTTATTATTCTGAAAAAGAGCGTACTTTACATTACCGCTTGAAGTCGTTGTCTTAACTAAATGCATTTCTTTAATATCACGTGAGATCGTTGCTTGAGTTGCTTCCACACCCTCTTCTTTTAGGTAGTGTAATAACTCCTCTTGTGTGCCTACATCATAATTATTAATGATTTGTTTTATAGCTAATTGTCTATTAGATTTTTTCATACTGCAAGACCTCCTCATAATTAAACGATTTAATGACATTATACCAAAAAAAGAATGAATGCGCTTAGATTTATTGGATTATCTATTAAATTAATGAATAAAAATTCTTTTTTAAAATTAATGGAATTTATTTGCATACTTTGTTATACTTAACTAATCAGAATTAAATAACGATTCATTGACAAAGAGAGTACTGATTTAAGTTGTTTAAAGCGAATTGGGATGGTGTAAGCCAATAACGATAAAAATCAGGAACCGCACTTTCGAGAAAATAATTTGAAACTAGTAGAATTATTCGGTTTTGTTTGCCGTTATCTAAAAACAAGTGGTTTTGTCCCTTAGACAAAACAACAAGAGTGGTACCGCGGGCTCAACCTCGTCTCTTTTTTGATTTTATACGTAAATCAAATTAGGGCTTTTTTTGTATTCTGAAGTTTAAAATAATAGATAAAATTATAGAAATATTAGGAGGAAAAAAAATGAATTATAAATTACTTGTTGCTAAAGCTTTGCATGAGCAGATTGGTGAAACTTTAACGATTGATAAGATTTTTAACTTACTTGAAAAACCAAAAACAGCTGAACATGGCGATGTAGCTTTCCCTACATTTATGTTAGCAAAAGCCTTTAAAAAAGCTCCTCAGCAAATTGCTGCTGATTTAGGTGGGAGCATTTCTTCACCTATTATTGAAAAGACAGAAGTTGTTGGACCTTATTTAAACTTTTTCTTAGATAAAAAGACAGTTAGTTCTGCTGTATTAGCAGATATCTTAAAACAAGGCGAACATTTTGGAGATTTAACTATTGGCGAAAACCGCAATGTTCCAATCGATATGTCTTCACCAAATATCGCAAAACCTATTTCAATGGGACATCTACGTTCAACAGTTATTGGAAATGCATTAGCTAATATTTATAAAAAAGTTGGGTATCAACCCATTAAAATTAACCATCTTGGAGACTGGGGTACACAATTCGGAAAACTAATTGTTGCCTATAAAATGTGGGGCAATGCTGATGCTATTGACGCTGAACCTATTGCTGAACTACTAAGACTTTATGTTAAATTCCATGCCGTAGCTGAAGAACAACCAGAACTAAACGAAGAAGCTCGTGTATGGTTCAAAAAATTAGAAGATGGGAACAAAGAAGCTGTTTCTCTTTGGGAATGGTTCCGTGAAGAATCTTTAAAAGAATTTAATCATATTTATGATATGTTAGATATTCAATTTGACGCCGTTAGTGGAGAAGCTTTTTATAATGATAAAATGGATGAAGTTGTAGAAATGCTTGAAAACAAAAACTTATTAAAAATCAACCAAAAAGCTAGCATTGTTGATTTAGATAAATACAACTTAAACCCTGCTTTAATTAAAAAATCTGATGGTGCTACTCTTTATATCACTCGCGACTTAGCAGCTGCCTTTTATCGTAAACGTAACTATGACTTTGCACAAAGTTTATACGTTGTTGGAAATGAACAAAGTAATCACTTTAAACAATTAAATGCTGTCTTAAAAGAATTAGGTCTAAGCTGGTCGGATGATATGCAACATATTGCATTTGGTTTAATTACCCAAGGTGGAAAAAAATTATCTACACGACAAGGTAAGATTGTATTACTAGAAGAAGTTTTAAATGAAGCAATAGATTTAGCTAATAAACAAATTTCAGAAAAGAACCCTGATCTACCAAATAAAGAAGAAGTCGCTAAGCAAGTTGGAATTGGAGCTGTTATTTTCCATGACTTAAAAAATGACCGCTTAAACAATTTTGATTTCGTATTAGAAGAAGTTGTACGTTTTGAAGGCGAAACGGGTCCTTATGTTCAATATACAAGAGCACGTGCGATGAGCATCTTACGTAAAGCTGGAAATCCAAATTTTAATAGCAATGATGTTTATGCTTTAAACGACGCTTATAGTTGGGAAATTGTAAAATTACTGCAAGAATATCCAACAATTGTTCAAAGATCTTATGAAAAACGTGAGCCTTCTGTTATAGCTAAACATTCTTTGCAATTAGCTCAGGCTTTTAATAGATACTATGCAAATAGTAAAGTATTGACAGATGATGCAGAAAAACCTGCACGCTTGGCTTTAGTTCACTCTGTTGCGACTATCTTAAAAGAAGATTTAAGACTATTAGGAGTAAAATCTCCTGACCAAATGTAAAAAAAAAGAAGTAATATAATAAACAACTGTAATAAAAAAAGAAGTTTCTAACTAATCTCTGTCATTAGTTAAAAACTCTTTTTTTATTACTTGTTTATTTTTCTGGTTTTTCAGCTAGTTCAATTTTACCTTCAATAATCTGTTTCTTAAATCCTTCAACTTTGGATATTGTTTCACTTGAAAGTTGACCATCTGATAAACCTACACCATCTTGAGATAACCCGTAATTCAATACTTTCCCACCAGGGAACTCTCCATTTGAAGCTTTATCTGCAATATCTTGAATCGCACTCCCAGTACGTTTTAATGTTGATGTAAGAGTAACGTTTCCTGTATTATACTTTCCTTCTTCAGTCTGGTCGCGATCTGCACCAATAACCCATTTTTTTACATCAGCATTTACATTCATTAAGTCTTTTGCTTCAGAAAATACACCATTACCTGAATCACCTGCTGCTTGAAAGATGACATCAGTTCCACTAGCGTACATAGCAGCTGCAATGGCTTTTCCTTTTGCAGAATCAGCAAATGATCCTACATACTCAACTCTAACTTCTGCATCAGGTTTGACTATTTTAACTCCTTGAACAAAACCTGCTTCAAATTTATCAATGGTATCTGATTCTTGTCCACCAATAAATCCTACTTTATTAGACAAAGTCGTTTCTGCTGCTGCAACACCTGCTAAAAATGCAGACTCATTATCTTTAAAAACTAACGAGGCAACATTATCCATTTTTGGAATAGCTACGTCAATGATCGCAAAATTAGTTTCAGGGTATTGAGGCGCTACTTCTGTAACAGCATCGGCTAATTTAAAGCCCATTGCTACAACAGTGTCAAACTTATTATTGGCTAATGTTTGTAAATTCATTACATAATCGGAGGCTGATTCTGCTTGAATATAATCATATCCTTGAACACCCTTTGATAAACTATTTTTTTCTCCCCATAATT
>NZ_JBATXB010000108.1:0-4849 GCF_049673005.1 Carnobacterium sp.
CGGTTGGTGGCGGCAACTACAAGATGTACACACCTGACAAGATTATTCGAGAAGTTCAAATTGATATGAGCGAGTTGATTGCGGATTATCTGATGAAAAACCCTTTAATTAAAGCGGAAGTTGATCACAATTTTAAAGTAATTGCAGAATAACAGCGTGGGAACCAACATAGTTAGCGAAAGTTTTTTGTAATTAACTTAATGTAACGATTATAGACCAGTTGCGACCAGTTCGACTTTAACTCGTCCAACTCTATTCTCCATTAGCCGTATTGCAGCTCATATGTGCTCGACTCGGAGCAGTAGCGAGGAGAATAGACGACTATTCTCAGGATGTGAAGAACGTTGATTCGACCGCATAAAAAAATTAAACACTTTACAGAAATAAATGTGCTAGCGGTAGCTTTAGCATTAGACTAATTAGAAACATTACTGGATAAGAGATACCTTGCCCCATTTTGTGGTAAGGTTATTTTAATGTAAAAAAAGTAAAGGATTGTGAAAATATAAATGGCCACCATCATCTTTGATGTAGACGATACACTGTATGATCAATTCATTCCTTTTAAAAAGGCTTTTTACCAAGTTATCTGTGAAGTTACAGAGGCTGAGATAAAACGTCTCTATCAGCTGAACAGAGAAAAAAGCGATGCCTTATTCGAAAAAAGTGAAACTGGCGAGCTGCCAAAAGTAGATATGCAAGTGATGAGAATTCAATATGCTTGCGAACAAACAAATAGGCCGATTAGTCGCAAAAAAGCAGTAGACTTTCAAAAGGCTTATGAACATGAGCAAAAGAAATTAAACTTATATCCGGAGATGAGAGAACTTTTAAATAAATTATCTCAAAACAATCACCAATTAGCTCTTTTGACTAATGGAGCAGCCACTCACCAACAAAAGAAAATTGATCAACTTGGATTGGCTCAATGGATTAAACAGGACCAAGTATTTATTTCTGGTGAACTAGGCAAGATGAAACCGAATAAAGCGGTCTTTGAGTTAGTTGAAACGTCTTTAACGGTAAAAAAAGATAAACCAATTTACATCGGAGATTCGTTCCAAAATGATGTTATTGGTGGAAAAAATGCAGGATGGACGGTTATTTGGTTAAATGTACGACAAACTAAACCGAATACAAGTAGAGTTCAACCAGATGCCATCGTGGAACACCCAAGTGAGTTGCTGATATTATTCGAAGAACAAGGGTATTTTAAATAAAAGGATAAGCGATAGATATTAAAGTAGCCTAAAAAAAGTAATGTTAAATGGAGTAGGAAAACACAAGTTTCTTCTACGGATTGTTTAGAGATTTAAATCACATAGAAATCTTCTAGTAATTGTTTTATTTAAGCTCGGTTTAGTAAATTTTGTTTAATCTAGATTAGGTGAATGATTTCTATAAAAATCAGTTGTAGTTTGTATCTTTCTACTGTAAAGTGACCTTTGAGTGTATCTGTTAAGGTAGTTATTTTTCAGAAAAAACGCATAGTAAAAAGGAGAAGTCAGATGAATTTATTTAAAAGTTCAAAGTTACTGTTTTGGACATTATGGTCATTAGCGGCTGTGCTAACTATATACATATCGACCAAAATTAGTTTTGTTTTCCAACCAGTCTTCACGTTGTTTTCAACTTTATTTATACCTGTTTTAATTGCTGGATTTTTGTTTTATTTATTAAATCCTTTTATCAAGCTATTAGAGCGGATAAAGGTCAAAAGAACGTACGGTATAGTCATCGTAATGCTTCTAGCAATTGGAGGAACCATCACATTTATCGTCCAAATTGCTCCGGTTTTAATGGGACAGTTGACGGAATTAATCGTGAACATTCCGACTATTATCGCGAATATTGAGATACAAGCTGATGATCTTAAACGAGTTCCAGGTTTAGAAAAAATTGATTATGAAGAAGTATTGATGCGTTTAAATCTTTCGCTAGATACAATTTCCAATACAATCTTGTCTTATATTACCACGAGTATTAGTTCAATTGTTTCAACACTAACTGGCTTAGCGGTCGTTTTAATTACTGTTGCGATTATTTTATTTTACCTCTTTCATGATGGGCACAAATTTAAACCTGCAGTAGCTAGCTTTTTCCCAGCTAAATACAAAGATCATGCAATAGAATTGCTTGGCCAAATGAACGCGGTTGTTTCTGGTTATATTAGTGGAAAAGGATTAGCAAGTATTGTTGTTGGGATACTTGTTTACATTGGTATATTGTTTATTGGACTGCCGTACAGTCTTTTGCTAGCGATTATTAATGTAGCGACCAACATGATTCCTTACATTGGACCATTCATTGGTGCAGCTCCTGCCTTTATAATCGGTCTAACTATTTCACCAGGAAAAGCGTTACTTGTTGCTTTATTAATTGTAGTCATTCAACAAATCGATGCCAATTTCTTGACTCCTAAGTTCGTAGGCAAGAGTTTAGATATTCATCCTTTGACGATAATTGTTGTCTTATTGGTTGCGGGTAAAATGGCAGGCATTGTAGGAATCATATTCGGGGTTCCTGGATTTGCGATTGTTAAAACAATCGTGATTTACATCAAAAAGTTAATTGTAGAAGAGAATAAAAAAATTAAGCAAATAGGCGATAACGTTTAAGATTAATTTTTGTAAATTAATAAATCTGAAAAAGTTTTAATAATTTTTTTAATTGTTAAAACTTTTTTATTTTCTCATATTATTCTAATGAATAAACAGCGTTATCATAGGATGATAACGGATACAAATGATGTGAAACGCTTACTTGTTTATTTTGTGAAAATAACGACAAAAACGTGTTGACATCAAATATAAATTGTTAGATACTAAAGAAGCACTAGTGAATAGATACACAATGAATTGCACTTATACCTAGTTTTAATAAAGTAACAAGTGTTTGATTTAATTTGAAAAGGAGATTGAAAAATAACATTAAAAAATGGATCATGAAATTTATTTTGAGAAAACATGCACAAACATTAAGCTTAATTAAAATGAATAAAAATAAGACCATACTCTAGGAGGAATTTAGATGTCAGAAAACGAAACGAAATTATCAGGGAAAGTATTTTTAAACCGTGTGTTAGCCGGAACAGCTACAGGTATTGTTGTTGGATTAATTCCAAATGCTATTCTAGGAGAATTGTTTAAGTATTTAGGAACAAAAATGGATATCTTCTTATCTTTATTACACGTTGTACAAGGTTTCCAGTACTCTGTTCCGATTATCGTTGGTGTTTTGATTGCTATGCAATTTAAATTGAACCCAATGCAAACCATTATTGTTGGTGCTGCATCTCTAGTTGGATCAGGCGCATATGTTATTACAGAAGGTGCCTTTATGCTTGTCGGTATCGGTGACTTAATCAACACGATGTTAACTGCTTCTTTAGCTGTTATTTTAGTTATGGCGATTGGCAACAAATTAGGTTCAATGACAATTTTATTGCTGCCGATATTTGCTGGAGCTGGAGCTGGTGCAGTTGGTTCATTTACTCTTCCATATGTAAAACTAATCACGTCATCTATTGGAACATTAATCAATAGCTTTACTGAATTGCAACCTATTTTAATGAGTATTTTAATCGCTGTTTCATTTTCAATCATTATTATTTCACCGATCTCAACTGTTGCTATTGCTACAGCTATTGGTTTGTCAGGACTTGCTTCAGGTGCAGCCAATATTGGTATTTGTGCAGCCGCAGCGTCTTTAGTTGTTGGTTCAATGAAAGTAAACAGTATTGGTGTAACATCATCTGTTGGTTTAGGCGCAATGAAAATGATGATGCCAAACTTGATCAAGCACCCTATTATTGTACTGCCACTTGCCATTAGTGCTACAATTAGTGCAGTATTTGCCGCAATATTCAATATTCAAGGTACACCTTTTTCAGCAGGTTTTGGTTTCTCTGGTTTAGTAGGACCAATCAATGCGATTAAATTTATGGAAGGCAGTGCGGCAACTAATCTTGGAGTAGCAGCGTTAACATTTTTCGTTGTTCCTTTCGCCAGTGCTTTCCTTGTAGATTTTGTTTTGTGTAAAGTTTTAAAAGTATACGACAAAGACATCTTCAAATTCTTTACCGGTAAATAAAAATGATTTGATAAAAGAAATTTAGTTGAAAAAATAAATAAACCATGATGGAGGAATTTTAAATGAACTTAATTATGTTTGGAACACGCGAAGACGAAAGAGATGCAGCATTGGTATGGAGCAAAAAAACAGGTGTGAACGTTGAGACGGTTACTGAAATCTTAACAATGGATACTCTTGATAAAGTAACAGGTAAAGATGGAGTATTGATCCAACAGACTGGTAAACTAGACGAGAAAATCTATCCAGCATTAGCAGAAATGGGTATCAAACAATTGGCTACACGTTCAGCTGGTTACGATATGTTCGATTTAAAACTGGCTAAAGAAAATGGATTAATGATCACAAACGTACCGGCTTATTCACCCAATGCCATTGCTGAATTCGCTGTAACAGCCTCATTGAGCATGATTCGCCACATGGATTTAATTAGAAGAAATGTTGAAAAACATGACTTCAGCTGGACTAAATCGATTCTTAGTAGAGAAGTACGCTCAATGAAAATCGGAATTGTTGGAACAGGCCGTATTGGCCGCATAACAGGCGAATTATTTGCTGGTTTTGGCGCTGAAATTTTAGGTTTTGACTTGTATCCTAATGATGAAGCACGTAAAACAATGAGATATACGGACACACTTGAAGAATTGGTAAGAGAAGTTGACTTGATTTCTATTCATATGCCGGCAACCGATGACAACTTCCATTTATTTAATAAAGAACTGTTTGCACAAATGAAAGACGGATCATTTTTGATTAA
>NZ_JBATXB010000109.1:0-60103 GCF_049673005.1 Carnobacterium sp.
AATTGTATCTGCTTTTCTCGTCCTGTAAATACTGTTTATACAGACGGTACTGGACTATTTTTGTTGCAAAAAATATTAGATTTACTAGATAAGTGCTATTACATTTAAGTCCCCTTTGATAGTCTAGTTCTTTTGTTTAATGATTGACGTTTTTTTTAAACGTTCTAAATAAATAATTATTGCTGTTACAATCAATTCTGTTATAACAAATGCAAGCCATACACCTACCATATCCCAATAATAACTTGTTAGTAGCACGATAGGAATAATAAAGATCAAACCCCGTGATAGTGAGATTGACAGTGCTTCTCTAATGTTTTCTGTAGCACTTAAAACCATGGTCACTACAATATTTATCCCCGCAAAGAAGAAACCAAGAAAATAAAATTTTAATCCTGTATCTGCCAGTTGCGCAACATGACTATTATTTTCACTATTAAAAACTTGTATCATACTTTCAGAAAATACTAGCGTAACTGCATAGATAACTGATGCGATTAAAACAGATGTAATCAAAGCATAAGTACGCGTTTTTTTTAGCTTATCCAATTCTTTTAGACCAAAATAGTTGCTTATTAGCGGTTGAGCACCGTGAGCTAGACCAGTAAAAATTGCATTAGCTACTAAAGCTAAATTAGCTACAATTGCATAGGCTGCTACTCCCTCATTTCCTTCCATTCGTAAAATAACGATGTTAAAAGTAATCAAAGCAACAGCTGAGGAAACTTCAATAATGAATGAAGATAGCCCTAAACTAAAAATATCATAAATTAGACTCAATTCCAATTTATTTCTAATTAACTTAAACGTGTTATTTTTATATACAAAATGAACAATCAAAACTCCTATACTTATAATAGGAGCAAGGCCAGTTGCAAAAGCAGCACCAAATATTCCCATGTTAAATATAAATATAAAAATATAATCTAAAACGATATTCGAAAAGCTTCCAACTAGCATGGCAATCATTGATAAATTAGGATTATTGTCATTTCGTACAAAGGCTAATAAAATATTGTTTACTATGAAAAATGGTGCAAAAACTAAAATTGTCGTCAGATAAGTTTGTGTTAATGGTAGAGTTAAGCTATCTGCTCCTAGACTTATGGCTAATTGCTCTGAGGCGAAAATACCGGTCAAGATTAATACTACCGCAACCATAAGCCCTACTTTTAATGAAGTAGAAAATACATGATTAGCTTTTTCATTCTTTTGCGTTTTTAAAATAATAAATTTAGTCGCTCCTCCAATCCCTATCATTAGACCCAAACCATGAATGATACTATAAATAGAAATGGAAAGATTCAATGAGGCTATTCCTGTTGAGCCTAGAGCTTTAGACACAAAATAGGTATCCGCCAAGATATAAAGCGAAAGTCCAATCATACCTAAAATATTTACACTGGTATACTTAATGAATTTTTGAAGGACTGAGTGTTTCATTTTCTTCTCCTTTCAAAACAAAAAGGTATTCTGATAACATTCCTCCTAAGACCTAACGGAATGCTACAGAATACCTTATAAGCTTCACCCGGTGGCGAAGTTTAGGTTTATAATTTTTACGCTTCAAAATAGTATAGTATACGTTCAATAGATGGTCAAGTAATCTTAAATGTGATTCATTATAATATCTTAAATGTGATTCATTATAAAGTCCAGGTCCATACATAAAGTACATTTATTCTTCAAATAGAATACTTGGGATAATTTTTCTAGTTCTCTATTTTGACTTTTCCATTTAAAGAAGGATAAGAGTATTTTCTCGGTATAATAAAGGTCCCTTTTCTTTGACAAAATTAATACTTACAAATACCATCTTATTGATTTAGTTGAGTGTTCTAAGTCCATCGTCAATAGCCTTTTAATTCATCATTTTAAAATACCGGAAACTATTTTTTGCTGCGCTAATTTTTAATTAAATCAAACCTAACTTATTCAAATCAACGATTTTTATCTTTTTATTTTCTTTCTGAATAATTAAGCCTTTCTCTTCTAGTTCTTTAAATTTCCGACTGATTGTTTCAGGTGTTGTTCCTAAATAAGATGCTAAATCTTTTTTACTCATTGGAAGAGTAAACTCCATCGTCGCTTGTTCTTCTTCAATAGAATCTAACAAGAATAAAGCTATTCTTGTTTCAACTTTTTCAGTTGCAAAACGAGTTGTTTGCTTTTCTGATTGAGATAAACGTTTTGAAAACTCCGTTAAGACTTTCAGCGATATTGTTGGATAACTCATTAATAAATTTTGAAAATCATCCCGTTTAATCATACAAACTTTCGTATCTGCCATTGCTTCAGCAAAGGCATCATAGGTCGTTTCATTAAACAAGGCTAATTCTCCAGTAAAGTCTCCGGGTAATAAAAATCTGACTACCTGTTCTTTTCCATTATCAGATAATCTGTATACACGAATTTTTCCTTCATTTATAATATATAAAGAATCTGACTGATCTCCTGCATTATAAAGATGCTCGCCTTTTTTATAGCTAATAGATTGGATTGTTTTAGTTATCTCATTCATTTGGTCTTTTTCGAGATGATTAAAAATAGGTACAATTGAAATACAATTATGGTACGAATGATTTTTACAGCTATGGCAACTTTTCTCTTCCATTAAAATGCCCCCTAAATAATCGGTTATCTCAAACTTGAGTTGTTTTATTATAAAGTAAATCCCTACTAATTGTACCATATTTAATAAGTCAAACTCTTAAACCAATCTATCATTCATTTTCAGTTAAGGACGCTTATTACGGCTGATACCCCTTTTCTTTTTTTTTTACTTTAAAGGGTTTTTATTTGAGAGAAGGTTTAGAATAATACTTAACGTTTCTGTTAAGATGCTTGCCTTTATCTAGAGTAGGAATGCAATCTGTGCTAAACTTATGCATAAACATATTTTTGAAAGAGGTTATGGAATGATGCACTCTTATTTTTCAGAATTTTATAAAAAATCAAAAGCTGAAAGAACGAAGGCTTTACACGATGCTGGAGTAATCTCTAAAGAAGACCTTTTATTTCTTTCTAAAAACCCGCAATTAAACGATCAGTTAGCTGATCATATGATTGAGAACCAGCTAACACAATACGCCCTTCCTCTAGGGGTAGCTTTAAATTTCTTAGTAGACGATAAAAACTACATTGTTCCAATGGTCACTGAGGAACCTTCAGTAATAGCTGCAGCTAGCTCTGCTGCTAAATTAATAGCTAAGGCAAATGGTTTTAAAACTCACTTAACTCAGCGAAAAATGATTGGACAAGTAGCTTTAAAGAATGTTCCAGATGTATCTTTTGCTCTAAGAGAATTAAACTTACACAAAGACGCCATTTTAAAAAAAGCAAATGATGCCCATCCTTCAATTGTCAAAAGAGGTGGTGGAGCTGACGAATTAGAATTTCGTTCTATCTTAGAGACAGACCACTCACCACATTTTTTAGTCGTTCATATTCATGTTCATGTATTAGAAGCTATGGGAGCTAATATCGTCAATACGATGATGGAAGCTGTATCTTTCTATCTAGAAACACTCACTAAAGGTACAGCTTTGATGAGTATTTTATCTAATTATGCAACTGAGTGTCTAGCGACTGCTACTTGTCAAATTCCAGTTGACTTGTTAGATCGTGGAAGTTATAAGGGTGAGGAAGTCAGAGATTTGATAATAGAAGCCTCTCAGTTTGCTTATGTAGATCCTTATCGCGCAACAACTCACAATAAAGGCATTATGAATGGAGTAGATGCCGTTGTTTTAGCCACAGGTAATGACTGGCGTGCTATTGAAGCTGGTGCTCATGCTTATGCGGCTAAATCTGGTCAGTATCGTTCTTTATCTCATTGGGTAAAAGCCGAAAATGGTGATTTAAAAGGTTCTTTAACGTTGCCACTACCTGTTGGGTACGTTGGTGGTTCGATTGGTATTCATCCTACTGCTCAATTTAGTCAGCGTTTGTTATCTGTAAAAAACGCCAAAGAATTAGAATCTGTTATCGTTTCCGTGGGTTTAGCTCAGAACTTTGCTGCTTTGAGAGCATTGGTAACAGAAGGTATTCAAAAAGGACATATGGGCTTACATGCTAAATCTTTAGCTATCAGCGCTGGAGCATCTGGAAGCGATATTGAACTAGTTGCAACTGAGTTAAAGAAAAGTACCCACATGAATTTAGAGACAGCTTCAAAAATATTAAACTCTATCTATCCTTAAAATAGACTATTTACAAAATTAATCACGGGGAGTTAACAAAAAAATGAGCAGTTGGATTCAGCAAATAATGGAACAATTTGGTTATATAGGTGTCGCATTTTTAATTATGATTGAAAATATTTTCCCGCCAATCCCTTCAGAAGTTATTTTAACTTTTGGTGGATTTATGACTACTACAACTAGTTTGACAATTACTGGTATGATTATCGTCTCAACAATCGGATCTGTCATTGGAGCGTTAATCTTATACAGCTTGGGATCTTTTTTGGATGTTTATCGTTTAGAGAAAATTATTGATCGATGGGGTCACATCTTACGTTTATCAAAAAACGATTTGCACAAAGCGAATCAGTGGTTTATTAAACATGGTGTTACGACAGTATTTTTTTGTCGCTTTATTCCATTAATTAGAAGTTTAATTTCAATACCAGCCGGAATGTCAAAAATGAGGATAAGTACTTTCCTTTTATTCACTACTTTTGGATCATTAATATGGAACACTGTTTTAATCTATCTGGGTGCTATTCTTGGCTCTAATTGGGAATTAATCGTTTATTATATGTCCATTTATTCAAAATTAGCTTATTTCTTTATTTTCCTAGCGCTCCTACTTACTCTAATCTGGGTAATACGCAGAAAGAAAAAAGGAAACAACTAATTACAATTTGGTGATATCAACTAACAAAATCAATAAAAAAAGGAAAGCAAGGTGGCACTGACCCCTTGCTTTCCTTTTTTTTTACTCATCTGCGTTTAAAACATATTCGTAAGCCGTAATTTTTCCTTTTACTTGTTGTATCTCAAGCTCATTTTCAATATAACTAATTGAATTGCTTAGATCCATTGTTCGCTTAGCTGTTAATCTATCCATTTCTTTTTTTGATTCATTCAATAAGTGTATCACATCGGACTCTGTCATATAACTCATTATAAACCCCTCCTTTTACTTATCCTATTAGTTGATTTAAGTATAATCCTCCTTTCATTTACTAGCAAATAAAAGCATTTAAGTGTGGTCATTCGTATTCTATTTTATTTTTACTTTAGAACTATCATCCTTTATTTTCATTTTTTTATTTTTATTTCTATTATTTGGTATACTTTCTATGCTATTATGAACAAGGCGAAAACAAGCTTAAGGTTATATTTAATTTTTTGTTACATATGTTATTCGCAAATCTATTTATATGAAAAGGTGAAAAAATTATGTGGTTTATTTTTACAATGATCTCCGTTCTTTCTTGGGGAGCAGCAGATTTATTTTATAAAAAAGGGACAAATCCAAAGGACCCTTACAGTCATTTAAGAATCGTGATCATGGTCGGTTCGGTTATGGGAATTCATGCAATTTATACACTTTTATTTACAGGTATTGTTTATGATCCTATGAACATCATTCGTTATTTGCCTGTTTCTAGTATGTATATTCTTTCAATGACCATTGGATACATCGGGTTACGTTATTTGGAGCTTTCTATATCCTCTCCTATAATGAATTCATCTGGAGCTATTGCCTCATTACTAACATTTATATTCTTAGGTCAAGTTATGACTGGTATTCAGTTCTTTGCTGTCGCACTCATTTCAGTTGGTATTATTTTATTATCTATCTTTGAAAAAAAAGCTGCTGATTTAGATAGAATAAAGCACAAAGAAAAAGTTGATCGTAAATATCAAATAGGAGCACTCGCTATTATATTACCTGTTTTGTACGCTTTGATTGACGGACTTGGAACATTTTCCGATGCATTTGTCTTAAATAAAGTTATGAGTGAAGACCAAGCGAATACTTCCTATGAACTTACTTTTCTAATTTGTGCTATCTTGGCTGCCTTTTATCTTATTGTTGTAAAAAAACAGTCGTTTAACTTATTCGAAGAACGAACAAAAGGATATGCTGCACTTTTTGAAACAGTTGGTCAATTTTTCTACGTTTATGCTATCGCTGGTAATGCCATTATTGTTACTCCTTTAATTTCTTCATACAGTATTGTTTCGGTTATTCTTTCTCGTATTTTCTTAAAAGAAAAATTATCTAAAGGACAATATATTGTTATTGCAGGTATTATGGTTGGGATTTTCATTTTAGGTTTTGAATAAATAAGAAAAACGTTTTGAGATAAAACTATCTCAAAACGTTTTTCTTATACTTTTAGATTTTTAGACTTTTACAGTTTCGTCGTACTCATTATTTTCTAGTTCATTCTGTTTTCTTTTTTGAACAATGTGTAGATAGATAAATAATAGACTACTAAATACAATCAAAAGACTTGTTAGAACAAGCATACTTTGATTGAAGAGATCTTGACCTATCCCACCAGAAATAGCTTCTCTAAATCCGTAAATAGAATAAGACATCGGTAAGAACGGATGAATAGAAATAAAGAATTGATTTGTTAATGGCATTGGGAATGTTCCACCTGCACCACCTAATTGGACAACCAATAGAATCATTGCAATAAAACGACCCACATTATCTAAAGATACCGTTAGAAATGTGACTATCGCCATGAAAGCAAGTGCGGTTACCATTGCAACAACGAAAAATTTCCCAACAGATTGTACCTGTAATCCTAACGTCATTAAAATTCCGGCTTCAATAATTGCCATTAATGAAGCAACTGGTAGAGCAACTGACAGTTTTGCTAGCCAAAAAGAAAAACCGGATTGTCCGTTTAAAACTTGTTTTCGTATCGGATAAATGACATTGAATACGACTGCTCCTATATACAAAGCCATTGACATAATATAAGGGGCTAAAGCAGCTCCATAGTTGGGAACATGACTGAACTCCTTATGAATTAGTTCTGTAGGATTCGAAAACATCCTAAACGTTTCATCTGTTGGGTCAATTGTATTAACTTTGTTCGCACCTTCTTGTAAACTAGTTGCTAATGTAGTTGTTCCATCATTTAAAGTAGTTAAACCCTCTCCTAGAATAGCTGATCCATTGGCTAATTGAGTAGAACCATCGGTGATTTTCTCAGCTCCATCTGCTAACTGCTCTGATCCGATTATTAATTTCTCTGAATTGTCGGTTAATTGTCTGGTTCCTTTAACTAACTGATTAGACCCTTTATCTAGCTGATTCACTCCATCTGCTAATAATGGTAATTTCTCAACTACTTGATTTATACCATTATTTAATTGAGCTGCTCCAGTATTTAAAGCGCCAGAATTAGTCTCTAATTGAGTAGTCCCATTTTTTAATGTCTTCACTCCGTTTGTATAAATTGTTATCCCAGCAACTAATCCATCATTGCCTTTCAGACCATTTTGAATCGTCATGAGCCCCTGATTTAACTCAGTCATCCCTTGAATAACGCCTTTATTTTGACCTTCCCCCGTTTGCATCAAAGCTGTTTGAACTGACGTTAGACCGCTTTGTAATTCAGTAATCGCTTGAGATGCCCCCGGTAAAACTTGATTTGAGCCTGTTGCTAATTCAGCAATTTTAGCTTTTAACACCACTAGTTGTGTCGTTAAATCTGCTAATTCTTCTAATTGTGTTTGCAACTCTTTTGCTGAAGCTCCTGCATCCACTGCTTTTTCTGCAATTGCTTGAACAGCGCCCCCAGTTGTACCAGTTTGATTAGCAATAGTTTCAATTGAAGCTGTATTTTCTTTCTCTTGATTTTGTAACTCTACTTGCAAAGCAGTTAATGATTCTGCTTGTTGAGTTCCTTTAAGATTGTCAGAATTTTTTATTTCCTCGATTATTTCAATTGTCTTAGCTGTATTGTTAGTTGTTTTTTCAGCTAGTTTATTTGCTTCTGCTCCAATAGTCGAAAGACTAACACTAGCAGTAGTTAAGTTAGGCTCCATGCCTACTAAGTCTTCACCTACCTTGGTTAAGTCTTGCTTAATTAAACTTGTATTAACTTTACCACTTGTATCATTTAACATACTATTTAAGGTTTGGATGCCTTCATTTAATTTGGGAAGGCCAGATTGTAGGGCTTTTAATTGTTCTGCTTTTTCTTTGTCTTGTGTAGAGGTAGCTAATTGAGAAGATAGTTGTTTTAAGCCAGCTAGTAGTTGATCACTGCCACCTTTAACTTGATCTACCCCATTGCTTAAACTCCCTACGCCATTCTGAAGTATAGAGTTGTTAGCTACCAATTGTCCTGCTCCTGAATTTAATTGGCTAACACCTGCTGTATAGGCTGTTAGTCCCGCTGTTAAATCGGTAGCGCCATTATTTAATTGACCCATTCCATTTTTTAACGGTTCTACGCTTGAGGCTAATTGTCCAATACCTTTATTTAATTTCATTGCACCTAAATCCAATTGAGCAACACCATCTGTGTAGTCCTTCAAACCAATAGTTAACGCATCTGCACCTTCGTTAAAAGTTAGAGTACTATCAGCTAATTTGGTTAGATTTTTAGTTATCTCTTTATTTCCGTCTGTTAGTTTTTTTGTTCCTTCTTTCAACTTTTCTGAACCATCTCCAGCTTCAGTGAATCCATCACCTACTTCACCTATTTGGTCAAATAAAGCTTCTGTATAAGCTTTTGTAACATTTTGAGAAACTTCCATTTTGACTTCTTTGACAGCTGATTTGCTAATCACTTCACCAATAAAGTTTAATGAACCATTTGTTTTATAGGTTAACTTCATTTTTTCAGGGTGTTGATCCATTAATGTAGAAGCATTTTTTGAAAAATCTTTCGGTATTGTCATTACCATATAATATTTACGATTTTCTAATCCTTTTTCTGCCTCTCTTGGGGTTATAAAGTGCCAATCTAAAGCATTATTATTTTTTAAATTTTCTACTAAATCAGCTCCAACAGCTAATTTTTCTCCTTCATAATTAACTTGTTGATCTTCATTTACAACGGCAACTGACAGTTTATCTGTATTGCCATACGGATCCCAGTTCGATTTCAAGAAGAATCCTGCATATAGTATTGGTATAAATAATATAACTACACAAGAAAGTAGCAATATTTTATTAGAGTATATTTCTTTCCATTCTTTTTTCACCATTCTCATTTGTTCTTTTCCTCACTTCTTTTAACTCAAAACTAATTTATTTTTGTTTCATTCCAATTTAAAATAGGGATATCTTGATGTTTTAATGATTTGCGAATCAATTGGGCAACGGTTTGCTCTCTTAAATAGTCTTTATACTGATTATCTGCCTGTTTAAATACTTCAGTCAAAACGATTTCGCCATGATTAGCAGTTGGTCCTAAATCTGAAAACACTTGATTAATCATTCCTGTATTAGGATAGGTGACAATTGGACCTTCTAAAGCTTCAACTACTTCCAGAAGATGAATATTTTCTGGATTTCTAGCTAAAGAAAAACCACCATTACTCCCAGAAACAGAAGTAACTAAACCATTCACAACTAATTTCCTCATAATTTTTTTTATATAGGAAGGTGAAGCTCCTTTTAGCCTACGATTAATAATGTGTGAAGTAATTGGAAAATTTTTATCTTGCGTTGCTAATAATGTAATGATGCAGATTGCCTGTTCTAAACCCCTTGTTAAATTCATACTCTCGCCTCTTTTCTTTTCAGCATTAACTATATCTCGTATCCATTATGGACTTCTTGTATCCACAAACAAATTTACTCTACTTTTTAAATAAAAGCAATTAAAAGTTCTTCATTCCCAAAAAAATATTTCCTGGTAAAACAAAAAAAGATGGAACACAATAAGTCCCATCTGTTGTTTATTCGTTTATAATTTTAACTCATTGTTACAACAATAAATTAAGTCCTATTTAAACTATTTTATCCATTCTTTAATAAATCTTAAAACAGCTTTGACTGATTGACCTAACTCTTGAGCAGGAAGAATTAAATCTGTTTCTACTGGCGCATCAAATTCATCCGTTTGTTTAGCAAATAATAACCTTTGCTGTATATCTTCTAAACAATCGCCTCTTTTTTCCATTCTTTGTTGAATTTCTGCCTCTGTTGTTTCTAGATAGATAATTTTTGTGTAGAAAGGATAAACTTCTTTTAAAGCTGTTGCACCATTTTTATCTAAAACAACACTCATTATGTCATTGAGATCCAATCCTTCTTCCACAGTATCAACGGTCAGTCCGTAAAGATGGTTATTGTATAAAGAGTTTTCAATAAACGCTATATTAGACATATCAGATAATTCTCTAAAATAATAATCTGTTCCTTCTACTTCTCCATTCCTTTTGGGCCGAGTAGTTGTAGTAACTAATTTCGGAATTCCTATCGCTTCTAATTCATTAGCTAGAGTAGTTTTCCCACTGCCACTAACTCCAACTAATACTAGGATCATTTTATTCTCTTCACTACCCATATTTATTCCTCCGTTTTAAAAAACCATCATCATACCTTATTTATCCTCTTATCATTTTTCATCATTTTTATTGTATCTTACTACTAATTTCCTAGCGGCCTTAACTTCATCCATTCGCCTAACAGGTGTTGTATGAGGCGCTTCTAGAACAGTCGCAGGTGTCTGTTCAACTTCTTTTGCAATACCGATTAACGTCTTTGCAAACGCATCTAGAGTCTCTTTTGTTTCAGTCTCTGTTGGTTCAATCATCATTGCTTCTTCAACAATTAGAGGAAAGTAAACAGTAGGTGCATAATAACCAAAATCCAGTAATCTTTTAGCAATATCCATTGTGCGTACACCCAGTTTTTTTTGTTTTAACCCAGATAAAACAAATTCATGCTTACAAAACTGAGTATGCGATACATTATAGTATGGTGCTAGTAATTTACGCAAATAATTCGCATGCAATACCGCACTTTCTGATACTTGATTTAGTCCAATTGGGCCCATTGTTCGAATATAAGTATACGCTCTAACATTGACACCAAAATTCCCAAAATATCCTTTAACTCGTCCTACTGAAAGTGGAAATTCTGAATTGAGTACATACTCATCCTCTTGCTTTTCAATACGTGGAATTGGTAAATAAGGTGCTAAGAAAGATTTAACTCCAACCGGACCTGACCCTGGACCTCCACCTCCATGAGGTGTACTAAACGTTTTGTGTAGATTAAGATGTACGATATCAAAACCCATCACAGCTGGTGTCGTTTTGCCTAAAATAGCATTCAAATTTGCACCATCATAGTATAATAGACCTCCAACGCCGTGAATAATTTTTGAAATTTCTACAATATCTTTTTCAAACAATCCAAGTGTATTGGGATTCGTCAACATTAAACCTGCAACATCTGTTCCCACTTGTTTTTTTAATTCAGCTAAATCAACTGTCCCAGAAGCATTCGATGGAATTTCAACTACGTCAAAACCAGCAATAAATGCACTAGATGGATTTGTTCCATGTGCTGAATCTGGTACAAGAATTTTAGTTCGTTTTTTACCTTCTCCATTTTGCTTATGAAATAATTTCATGATCATAAGACCAGCCCACTCACCTTGTGCTCCAGCAGCGGGTTGCAATGAAAGAGCATCCATTCCTGTAATGATCTTTAAGTCTTCTTGCAATTCATACATCAATTCGAGTGCACCTTGAACTGTTTGTACCGGTTGAAAAGGGTGGATATTAGCAAATCCTGGTAACCGTGCTACATCTTCATTGATTTTAGGATTGTATTTCATTGTACATGAGCCTAATGGATAAAAACCATTATCTACTCCAAAGTTTTTATTCGATAATGCGGTGTAGTGACGCATTAGTTGTGGTTCAGAAACTTCAGGAAGCTCGGCAGGTATTTTTCGTATCAAATGCTCAGGAAACTTTTTTAATAAAGAAACAGAAGCTACATCGCTTTCTGGAAGGCTAGCTGCCTTTCTACCTGGACGGCTGATTTCAAAAATTAATTCATTGTAATCGATCATTTTATCATTCCTTCCAGCACAGCAATAAATTCGTCTATTTCTTCTTTTGTCCGTTGCTCTGTTACAGCAATTAACATATGATTCTTTAATCCATACTCTAATTCTAAATTGTATCCACCAATTATTTTTTGCTCTAAGAGCACTTTATTTGTCTGTGGTATTGAAAAAGGAAGCTCAACGACAAACTCATTAAAAAAAGGAGCTTGATTGTTGACAGAAAAACCTTTCTCTACTAATTTTCTAGCCATATAATCAGCTTTTTCAATATTTAATTGAGCCATGTGGCGTAGCCCTTCTTTACCCAATGCAGACATAAATACTGCCGAAGCTAATGCATTCAACGCTTGATTTGAACTCATATTAGAAGTTGCTTTTTCACGTTTGATGTGTTGCTCACGTGTTTGTAAAGTGAGAACAAATCCACGTTTTCCATCTCTATCAACGGATTGTCCGACGATACGCCCTGGTAATTTACGAATATGTTTTTTCTTAACTGCAAAATAACCACAATGTGGTCCTCCGAATGACATCGATAAGCCTAATGGTTGGGTGTCACCTACGACTATATCAGCACCTAGCTGTCCAGGAGCTTCTAGTAGAGCTAAAGCTAAAGGATTGGCCGAAACAATTAATAAAGCTCCAGTAGATTCTGCTATTTTTTTTATTTCTGATAAATCTTCTATTGAACCAAAAAAATTTGGGTATTGAATAATTACAGCAGCGGTTTCTTGAGTAATAAGTTCTGTTAATTCATTTAAGTCAGTCGTATCTCCATTTAATTTTGCTTCTTCTATTTTATAGTTGAAGCCAGCTGATACCGTTTTTAAAATTTCACGCCCTTGGGGATGAACTCCTTTAGAAATAACGACTTTATCTCTTTTAGTACTCCGAACAGCTAACGTAGCTGCTTCACCAATTGCGGTAAATCCATCATATAAAGATGAATTTGCGGCATCCATTCCTGTTAGTTCACAAATCATTGTTTGAAATTCAAAGATAGCTTGTAGTTCACCTTGGCTAGCTTCTGCTTGATAAGGTGTGTAAGCTGTATAAAATTCTGATCGTGAGATAACATGATCCACTGTACTCGGAATATAATGATCATATGTCCCAGCTCCTAAGAACAAAGTAAATTCTTTGCTATTTTTATTTTTACTCGCCATACCTCGCATTTTCTTATCTAAAGCTGATTCATGCAGAGCAGCTGGGATTTCTAAATTTTTCTTTAACTGTATCGCATCTGGAATATCAGTAAATAAATCAGATATTGAAGAAACTTCTAAAGTTGCTAACATTTCTTCACGATCTTGAAGTGTGTCTGGAAGGTATCTAAAATCATTTCCCATTTTTTATTCCTCCTCGTTTTCCGCTTCTTCATCGTCTTCTTCTAATTTTTCAACTAAATTATCATATTCTTCTTGCGTCAATAAATCTGCTAACTCGCTTGAATCACTGAGTAGAACTTCACTCATCCATCCTTCATTTAACGGGCCTTCATTCACTAATTCAGGAGCATCCTCCAATTCTTCATTAACTAAAACTACTTTTCCAGATACTGGTGAAAATATGACAGATGCTGATTTCGTTGACTCAATTGTGCCTATTTCATCACCTGCACTTACATGAGCTGCTATTTCAGGGAGTTCCACATAAACAACATCTCCTAATTCTTTTGCTGCATATTCTGTTATTCCTAAACGAACTTTATCGTCACCTATCGGCATAACCCATTCATGTTCTTCTGTGTAATAACGTTCCATATCTTTTTCATTCATTTAAATCGCTCCTCTTCCACGGTTCATTTAGTTTTTTTATTTCTTTTATAAAATGGTATCTTTACTACAACTGCTTCAACGAATTTAGTGCGAATTTCAATATAGATCTCTCCATTTAGGTCACTATAATCTGTATTTAAAAGTGCTAGTCCAATGCTTTTATTTAACGTTGGTGATTTAGTACCTGAAGTAACTACCCCTATTTCTTTTCCAAGATTATCATACACTTTACAACCTGAGCGTGGGATTCCTTTACCGACTAATTCGAATCCTTTTATTTTCTGTTTTATCCCTATTTCAAGCTGCTCTTTAAGGTCTTTTTTCCCGATAAAGTCACAATTTTTATTCATCTTCACTGCAAAACCACTATTTGCTTGTAATGGGCTGATCTCTGATGATAATTCATGACCGTATAATGATAACGCAGACTCTAAGCGCAAAGTATCTCTGGAACCTAATCCACAGGGTTTAAGTCCCGCTTCTTTTCCAACTGCCAACAATGATTCCCAAAGTTTTTCTGTTTTATCTACAGCAACATAAAGCTCAAAACCATCTTCTCCCGTATAACCGGTTCTTGAAACCAAAATATCTTCAATTTCACCAACTGAAATATTTTGCTTAAAATGAAATGCTTTTATGTCATTCAAATCTATTTTAGTCAACTTTTGTAGTATTCTCTCTGCAGATGGTCCTTGTAGCGCTATCAAACCTATTGCGTCAGATTTATTCTTTAAAATAACATCACCGAATAAGTTTTCTTTCATCCAATTAAAATCTTTTTCAGTGTTGCTTGCATTTACTGTGACTAAGAAATTAGTCGTCGCTAATTTAGAAATGATGAGATCATCTACAGTTCCACCATTTGAGTAACACATAAAGTGGTACTGCGATTGGCCCACCTCCATTTTTGTTACATCATTTGTTAAGAGCCAATTAAGATACGATTCAGCATCATTTCCTTCAACAAAAAATTCTCCCATGTGAGAAACGTCAAATAAACCTGCTTCATTTCGGACTGCTTTGTGTTCTTCAATAATACCAGTAAACTGTATCGGTAATGCCCAACCGCCAAAATCGGTTAATTTTATTTTATTTCTTTTGTAATAATCAACTAATGGTGTCTGTTTAATTTTATTTGTTGAGGTCATTTTTTTCTCCTCCTAAGTTTATTTAAATGAAAATCAATGTAAAATTCGTATTGTCATTCTTTTCCCACACTGGTTGAACTTTTTGATGATGAATAAATTGACTGTTCAAGAGACGACGTTGGGTTTTCATCGTTTTCTGGTTTTTCTTTGTCTGTTAGTAAATAAATACCGTAAGCTATGACCGTTACACCGACTACACTAGATAGTACACGCGTAGCTTTTCCTACATCTCTCATATCCATTTAATCGCCCCTTTTTCATTAGTGTACTCTTTTTATTCATTTCTATCATTAATTACCTGTTTTTTCATTGTTCAACTCTTTTTTTTGCCTATTATTTTTAAGCTTAAGTTTTTTAAAATCAACCTCCGATATTAAAACACCTATTAAAATTACTGCTGCTCCAACTCCCATTTGAATGGTCACGAACTCATTCAATAGACTAATTGAAAATAACATTCCCCAAAGCGATTCCATTGATAAAATAATGGCTGTCTCAGTATCTGTAGTAAACCTTTGAGCTGCTGTTTGAAGCATAAATCCTACTAATGTGCAAAAGAGACCTAAGTAAACAACGGATAAAGTACCCGTCAGCGTAAACTCAGGAAAAGAATCGCCTTTAAAAATAGTAACGAACAAACCACAGAATGCTGCAACTCCCATTTGAACAATCATTATTGAAAAAATATTTTCTGTCCGAACAAATCGGCTAGTTAAAATAATTTGGAACGAAAAAAATACGGCTCCTATTAATGTCATAAAATCTCCATAATTAAATCCATTAAACCCATCTAAGGATAGCAAGCCAATTCCTATAATCGATAAGAACGCCCCAAAATAAGCTTTTAATTTTATTTTATTTTTAAACAGAAATAATCCAATAAAAGGGACCAAAACAACATTTATTGCTGTTAAAAAAGCATTTTTAGAAGGTGTTGTATAACTTAATCCGACTGTCTGGAATAAAAAAGCCAAGTATAAAATAATTCCTAATAGACTCCCTCTCATCATTGCTTTTTTGGTTATATTTTTTATCTTATTTGAAAAGATTATTGATATGGCAATGAACGCAATGAGAAATCGTCCCGCCATCAACTGATATGGGTTTAAAACACTTAATGCTATATCACTAACAACATATCCTGACCCCCATATTACTGTGACGAGTATAAGTCCTAATCGTCCAAAATTTTGTGTCATTTTCTCACTCCTTTGCTTAAAACTCAATTCTTAGTTTAACATGGAGTTACATAGAAAACTTATTATCTTTCTAAATATTAAAAATATTATTTTAAATGGAAGAAAATCTCACTGTTTTTTAGTTATGATTATTAACTTTTATTTTTTCTTGTTATACTAATTCTAAGATTAACTATCACTGGAGGTGCTGTTATGTTTAATATTTTTGGGAAACTTATGCTAGGTATTGGGCTAATTCTTATTATTTTCGGTTATTTTGGACCTGTTAAGTCAGGTGATCCTATTATTGGTTCTATTTTTATTTTAGTTGGACTTGCTATCTTAGCATTAGCTTTTGTTGTTGGGAAAGATATCCGTCGTTATTAACATTCAAATAAAAAAAGTATCGGACATATAAAAAAAACAGAGAAAACTCTCTGTTTTTTTTTATGGTTTATTCTTCTTTATCTTTAAGTATTGCCTCGATTGTTTTATTCATCTTATAGTTTAATGTTTGATCTGCTAGTAACATCATAGAAATAACATCCATTAGATAAATAATTGCAAACTGTGAATTAACAAAACGTTGATCATCTACGAACGAACTATTGTAAACATACAGACTAATATCACTCGTTTTAGTAATAGCACTATTTGATAAACTAGTAATTGAAACAATCGTTCCATGATTTTTCTTAGACATTCGTAAGGCATCTACTACTTCTTGAGTATTCCCAGAAGTTGATATACCAATAACTAAATCTTTTTCAGTAGCTACAGAACTATTGATTAACATCATATGCGAATCCGTTATGCTGGATACATTTAAACCCATTCGTAAAAGACGTTGGGTCATTTCTATTGCAGTCAATCCTGAACTACCTACTCCATATATAAAAATACGGTGTGCCGTTTTAATCAGAGCGACTACTTCTTCAATTTTTTCTCTATTCATATTTTTTATCGTATTTTTAATTACTTTATCGTAAAAAGAATAAACATCATCAAATATATTTAATCCATGATTTTTATTTTCTTCTTGATAGATAGAACTGATCTTTATTTTCATATCAACGAAATTCTCGCAATTTATTTTTTTACAAAATCTAGTAATTGTTGAAGTTGAAGTTTCTGTTACTTTTGCTAGTTCTGTTATATTCATATTTTTAATTTCTTTGCCTTTTTTCAATATATAGGTCGCAACCTTTTTTTCTTTTAAAGAAAAATAAACAAATTGTTTTTGTATTTCTTCTAATATATCCATTCATTTCACCACTAATCAGCTATTTTTATTTTTAAAATTATATAATGCTCCTAACAATCCAGCATCATTACCTTTTTCAGCAAATTTAATAGTCGTTTTATTAAACATAGGATCTATAATGACTTCTGATACTGCCTTATCAATTTTTTCTTTCAGCATCTCTTTTTGACCCATTATACCACCTCCTAGGATAAGCGTTTCTGGATTAAACAAATATAAAAGATTCGTTATTCCAAGAGCAAGTGTATGAACCATAGCATCAATCTCTTCAATACAAATACGATCCCCTTGCTTAGCTAATTCAACTATTTCATATCCTGTTATTTTTTTTGAATTTTTATTCTTCTTTCTTTTTATAACTCGTTTAATTAAGCTTGATGTTGAAGCCAAATCTTGAAAGTTTTCACCTAAAACAGACATATATCCTATTTCTCCCGCGGTATGTGAGTAACCATGAATCAGCTTATTGTCTAACATGATGGCCCCACCAACTCCGGTCCCTACTGTTAAACAAATGAGAGAAGAAGAATCTCTGCCCGCTCCTAGCCAATATTCTCCTAAACAGGCAGCATTAACATCATTTTCTACTTCACAAGTAATACCAAACTTCTCTTCTAAAATAGACTTAATTTGGGTACCTGTATAGTTTGGTATCGTATAACCAGAATAAATAACTTTACCTAAGTTGCCATCTATCACTCCAGCACTAGAAATACAAATTCCATCTATAGTATATATTTTTATTGCATCTGACACAATTGCTATCACTGCATCCATTATTTCTGAACCATGCTCTGTCTGTTTGACCAGTGTTGATTTTACTTCTTCAATATTCTCACCTAGTTCATTATAGACTCCATACTTTAATGCTGTTCCACCTATATCAACGCATACGTAGTTACTCATATCATAACTCCTTAATTATTTTAATTTTATTCTGTTACTTTAACTTTAAACACAACTTTTCTAATTTTTTTCTCCTCATTTATAGTGATTCCTGTTTTGTGTGCATCTTCTGGATAAAGAATAAGGATGTCATTTCTTTCCATATTCACTGAAAATTTCAGTTGTCCTTCTACAGGTAAAAAATCTTCGTCAAATTTATATTGGCCTTTTTCCATTTTATCTAGGTGCTGATAATCTACTCTTTCTTGACCTTCGATAATTGTTTGAATATCAATAAACTGCTGATGTGCTTCCCATTGTCTTTTATCTGCCGAAGACGTTTTAAAACTTAAGACGTTATACGAAATCTCTTCTGTTAATTTATGTTGTCCATCTTTTAATAAAGTTAACTGATTCGTTTTAATGAAATCTAGACAGGTTGTGATGCCTTCATTTAATTTTTCGTAATGACGCTTTTCTTTTAAATTAAAATACAACATTTTGTCCATTCTCCTTTAGTAAAAAAACCTTCTTTATATCCAATAAAGAATAAAGAAGGCTCATTTACGCTTATATTCAGTTTATTTTAAAATTACAGATTTTTCTGTGTTCGTATCAATAATTCTATTGCCATTTTCAGTAAATGAATCTAAGGCTTCTTTTGGAGTTTTTTCATCTGTAAAGACAGCTTGTAACTCTGGGAAGAAGGCATTTCTCAGTTCTGCATAGCCAGGAGTATTGTTTGAGAAATTAAATATATTCTCACTATTTTTATTATAGGCTTCTAGATATGGTAACTCGCTAACTGCTTCTTCAGAAACAGATTCTCTGACTGGCAAACTATTTTTTGAAGCCTTTACCAATTCTTTATCGGTTGAGAAAAATTTAACAAAATCTTTTGATGCTTCAACTTCTGCTTCTGTTCCAGTATTAAAGACTGCTCCACCAGCAACGTAAGTAAATGATGTTGGATTCTTTTCCCCAGGGATATTAGCTAAACGTAAGTCGAATTTATTAACAATTCCATTTTCCATATCATTTAAGATCCCATTGAATAAAACACTATTTGTAAAACTAACGGCTACCTGTTGATTTTGGAACATAGCGTTAACATCATTACTTGATAATGTTTCTGCACCAGCTGTCGTTAACTCTTTATCATTTAAATTCTTAATGTAATCAAGTGCTTTTACTCCATTTTTTTCATTGACAACAATTTGACCATCTTTATCATAAATTTTGTTTCCGAACATTGTTAAGTATGATAAGTTCCAAGTATCTCCTTGGTTATTTTTTGCAAATAATCCCATTGGAGAAATATCTGGTAATTTTTCTTTTAATGTTTCTAAAATCATTTCATATTCTTCAGGTGTCCAAGTAGCAATTTCGTATTCTCCTGAAATGTACTTATCTAATCCTGCTTTTTTAAACATTTCAGCATTATAAGCTAATGTCCCAGGGTTATGACTGAAGGGATAGAAATAAGTTTCATCATTAATTTGTACGTTTTCCCATATTGTTTCTGGAATATCTTTTTTAGACTCGTCATCAATAATATCGTCCATTGGTGCTAAGATTCCAGCATGTGCATACTCTGTTAAAGCAAATGCTGAGTCAAAGAACATATCAGGTAATGTTTTGGTTTGCATTGCAACACTTAACTTATCCGCACGCTCTTCACCAGGAATAACTTGAACATCAATTTCCACATTAGGATTTTCTTTTGTATACTCTTCAGCTGCTTTTTTGAAAAAGCTATCGTAATCTGCTCCATCTTCTGATGCATCTTGAACACCTTTCCATTGTGGTGTTAACCATAATTCTAATTGAACTTTTTCATCTGTTGATCCCGATCCTGTTGCTGCATCTTTTTTATCCTCTCCACATCCACTAACTAAAAGACCAATACTAAGAATAGCGGCTGCGAAACTATAGAATTTTTTATTAAATTTCATTATTATTCCTCCAATTTTTTATTCTTTTACAGCTCCTGCTGTCATTCCTTTTGTAAAGTACTTTTGGAACAAAATGAACACTATAATCATTGGCAAAGCAGCTAAAGCAGCCCCTGCGACTTTTAATCCTATATTAGGATTAATCGCTTGTTGTAGACTAGCTACCCCCGTTGTTAGCGTATTCATTTCTTTGCTACGTGCCATTAATAATTGCCATAGATAATCATTCCATACTGTAACAAAGTTTAAAATGAATAGGGCTCCTATACCCGGTTTGGCTATTGGCAACATTAATTTTGAAAAAATCATCCATTCACTTGCACCATCTAATTTCGCAGACTCTCTTAGTGAATCTGGAATAGCTTTAAAAAATGAATACAACATAAATGTTCCAAAACCTGTAGCTAAGTTGGGAACAATCATTGCTTGATAAGTGTCAATCCAATTAAAAGCAACAATAATTTTAAATAAAGGAACAATAAATGTTTCTTTAGGAATCATGATTGATGCAATTAGTAACATAAAGAATATTTTTTTACCTTTAAAATGTAATTTTGCAAAAGCATATGCTGCAGATGCAGACAGAATAACACTTAGAGCAGTTGTTGTGAAAGAAACGAAGAAACTGTTAAACATCCATCTTAATGCTGGTTGGCCATCAAATAACTCTTTAAAGTTTCCCCAGTACAATTTAGCTGGTAAGATACTTGGTGGCATTTGATAGATTTCTGAAGATGTTTTAAATGAATTTGTTATTAACCAATACAATGGAAGCAAACTAATTACCGCAAAAGTTAATACTATAATATTGGAAATAAGATCAAATTTTTCCATTTTTTTGATTCTTTTTACTAGTTTCAATTAGCTCCTCTCCTTTTCTTAATCCTTATTTCCAAATGTTTTAAATTGAGGCATAGCAAGTAATAGCGCTATCATAAACATCATGACACCTATTGCTGCAGCGACTCCTGTATTGTTGTAGATAAATGCATTTTGGTAAAGATAGTACATCATCGTAACAGAAGCGTTATTCGGTCCTCCTCCTGTTAGCAATTGGATAACTACAAATATTTTTAATACAGCAATGATGTTAATAATAACTAAATATAAGGTGGTTGGTTTTACTAATGGGATTAAAATGTGCCTGATCCGCTGCCAACGAGTTGCCCCATCTAATTCTGCTGCTTCAAAATAATCTTCTGGTATTCCAATCATTGACGCTACGTATAAAATAATTGATTGCCCTACGTTTCCCACAAAGGTCACAAAGATGATAACAGGCATTACCCAAGTTGTACTTCCCAACAAGTTAATATTTTCTAAACCAGCATTCCCCATTAAGTAATTGATTAATCCGTTAGCTGGATTCAATAAGAAGTTCCAAATAATACTCATTACGACCATTGAAACCATAACGGGTAAATAGTAACTTCCTCTAATAAATGAAACATACTTTGACGTTTTATCATAAACTGCTGTAGCAACGAAGAGACTAAACATAATAGTAAAAAACACAATTGCTGCAACAAATATTAGTGTATTAAATATTGACTTAATAAAGACAGGATCAGCAAATAGTGTTCTATAATTTTCTAATCCCACAAAAACTTCACTCGAATAACTGAACTCAAATAAACTCATTCTAAATCCTTCAAACACTGGATAGGCGATAAAGACTAAAAATAGAATAATCTGCGGTCCTGCAAATAAATAACCAGAATAAGGATTTTCAATTCCTCTAAATTTCTTTTTTCTTTTTGCTTTTATATCTTGAGTAACCATTGCAATAGTTGAATTCGTTGTATTCAATTCGTTAGATTGAGTTTCATTCTTTTTTTGCATGATGACCTCCTCCCTTATTTATCTATTCCCGTTTACTAATGTTGCTGCATGAACAAACCGTTCTGCAATTTCTTGCGGACGAGTGATAGCTCCACCCACTACAACTGAAGTACAACCTAATTCTAAAACGCGTTTGACTTTTTCTGGTAGATTTATTTTCCCTTCAGCTATAACAGGTAGTGTTGCAATTTCTAAAACTTTTTTTAGGTAATCAAAATCATTGTCACTAATATCAAAGCCTTTTGTATCTGCTGTATAGCCATATAGAGTCGTTCCAATAATATCGAAACCGCTCTCGTTCGCTGCTTTTACATCTTCTAAACAAGAGGTATCTGCCATTAATAAAGTATTTGGATATTCTTTTTTTATCTGCTCAATTATATCGGAAAGATCCATATTATCAGGTCTAGATCTAAGTGTTGCATCAATTGCAACAACTTCAACATTCGTCGCACAAACAGCTCGTATCTCTTTCAGCGTTGGTGTGATAAATACCTCTGAATGATCGTACTCTTTTTTTATTATTCCGATAATTGGTAAGCTCACGGTATCTTGTATTGCTTGGATATCTACAATAGAGTTTGATCTTATTCCAACAGCACCAGCTTCTTTTGCAGCCTTAGCCATCCTAGACATAATAAAAGAACTATGTAAAGGTTCATCTGGTAAAGCTTGACAGGAAACAATTACACCATTTTTTATTTGTTCTAAGAACTGATTTCTCATAAAAAACGCTCCTTAATGATTAAAATATTTTTTGTATATCTCTTTAGTTCTTGCTCTTTGTTCATGATTTGGTTTCTTCATAGGTTCGCGGCAATATTGAGCATCTACGCCTAGTTCAGTTAACAATAGTTTAATAGTATTGTATAAACCATTTGAGAGTAAATCTGTAATTAAATCATTAGATTCGCTTTGAAGTTTTCTTGCTTCAACCATATCTCCTTTTTCAGCAGCTTCAAAGGTTGCTCGTGCTTTTCGTGCATTAACATTGAATGTTGATCCGATTGCTCCATCTACACCTAAAGAAACAGCTGGTAACAACATTTCATCAAATCCAGAATAGATAATTTTATCCGGAAAACGATTTCTAACACGTTCTAGTAAATAAAAATCTCCAGCAGTAAACTTAATTCCAACAATCTTTGGATTTTCAAACAATTCAGCAAACTGATCTTCAGAAATAGAAACACCTGTTAAAGCTGGAATAGAATAAAGAATCATTTTTGTATCAATATTTTCTAAAATACTATTGTAATAGTTTTTTATTTCTTCAAAATCAAATTTATAGTAAAAAGGTGTAACAGCTGAAATGGTTTTATATCCTAACTCAGTAACAAATTTTGCTAATTCTTTAGCTTCTTTTAAATTTACTGAACCAACTTGCGCTATTAAATCAACTGCTCCTTTCGTCTCTTCGTAAGCGATTTCAAAAATACGTTTCTTTTCTGACGTATCTAGCATAAAGTTTTCTCCAGTACTACCCCCTACATAAATACCGTCTACTTTATTTTGATCGATATTGTACCTTACTATTTCTCTTAATCCTTTTTCGTAAATTTCTCCATTTTCATCATATGCTACTAATAATGCTGAATATATTTTCCCCATTTTCGTCACCTCTTCATAATTTTTAATTTCTAATTTTTTATCTTTTTTAATTTTCTAGATAACCATTAAGCTAAAGAACAAAGTTACGTAATGTTAGACACTTAGTTAACTCACCTCATTTATCATAAAGACGCTGTTTTTGGTTACGCTTACATTTAATACATTATCATACGGTATTTATTTTTACAAGTGTTTTTTATGAAAATAATTATCTTTCCCATTTTAAATACTTACGAATAACTTCTTAATCCATTTAGCTCGGCGAATAGCACCATCTCATATTATATTATTAAAAAACTATTTCTTCCTAACTCCTTTGTATAAAATACAGTAAAATGGTATTCTAAAAGAAAAAGAATGTATAGGTAGGTCTAAAAATGATAAATAACCTGAATCTTTCAAATCGTATTTCGCAAAATTACAGTCTTCTAACAAAAAAAGATAAGCTTATAGCCAATTTTGTTTTAGAGAACCAAAAAGATGTTGATTTATGGAATATTAAAGAATTGGCAAAGCTAACAGATGCTTCAAACGCAACTATTACCCGTTTTTGTCATAAATTAAAGTATCAGAGTTTTTCAGAATTCAAAACTCTTGTTGGACAAGAATTACAATTGACGCCTGCTCCTGTTCAGCTAACAGAAAAAATAACCGATTATTATAATCAGTTAATCTATTCTTCTTCCCAATTAATCAATCCTTTACAGATTTCTGGATTAATAGAAGCCATTCAAAGTGCTCATAAAGTAGTTGTTTGTGGACTAGGAAGTTCTGGCCTTAGTGCCTTAGAATTTGGCAACCGTCTGGCTAGAATGGGAATTGTCGTGGATGCTGTAACAGATCCTCATATGATGATTATGAGCGCCACATTACTAAAAGAAGGTGATCTGTTAATAGCTATTTCAAACTCTGGTGAAACGGATGCTGTTGTCCAAACTTGTGAAACCGCAAAAAAAGAAAAAGCAACTATATTTGCTATTACGAATAGAAATCATACTAGTCTTACAACAATGGCTACAGATGTTTTATTTGCCTCAGATAATAGAACGATTGTAGACGAGCGTTTTATCAATAGTCAACTCCCTATTTACTTTATTTTAGATATTTTATGTTATGCTCTTCTTGAAAATGAAACGTACTTAGCTAATCGAATAAAAACATTACTTGCTTTAGAACTAAATTAAATCAAAAAAGCTATAGATTTTTTTCTATAGCTTTTTTGATTTAATTCTATTTATCTTCTCCACGTTTTGCTAGAAAAGAGAATGATAATTGGGAAAATCTCTAGTCGTCCTGCAATCATAACAAAAGAAAGTAACATTTTAGACCAATTAGAAAGACCTGAATAGCCTCCCATTGGACCAACGACGCCTAGACCAGGTCCAATATTATTAAATGTTGCAACAATTGAACTAAATGCAGATTCAAAATCATTAAAATCTAATGAAATAATTAACACTAAACCTATAAAAATAACAATATAAACAAGTAAATAGTTTACCACGCTACGAATAGTATCTCGTTCGATTGTTTTCTTTTCATGTTTTATGACTACAATTCGATTTGGGTGACTCATTCTTTTAAATTCAGCAACCGCTGATTTTAAAAGCAATGCTACTCTTGATATTTTTAATCCACCGGCTGTTGATCCAGCACAGCCACCAAAAAACATCAGTAGCAACAATATCACTCGTGAAAATAACGGCCATTCCCCAAAATTCACAGTTGAAAAGCCTGTGGTTGTAATTATTGAAGATACAGAAAAGAATACATCTCTTATCATCGTTCCAATAGATTCATAGGTAGTAAAAATATTTAGGCAAATTAATAAAACTGCTGATCCAATAATTGCAAAATACCAACGAAGTTCTTCACTGCTAAAAGCCTCTTTTACGTGTCCAATTAATATAAAATAATACAAGTTAAAGTTAATTCCAAATAAGATCATACCTACACTCAAAACAATATCAATATACGCACTATCATAGGCTAAGATACTCCCATTTCGTACTCCAAAACCTCCTGTACCTGCTGTACCGAACGCATGAAGAAGAGAGTCAAATAAATTCATGCCCCCAAAAAGCAACAATATAACCATAATCGCAGTCATTGAAAGATAAATCATGTACAATATTCTAGCTGAGGAAGACAGTTTTGCTACAACTTTACCAAATACTGGACCTGGGACTTCTGCCTTCATGATGTGAACAGACTCTGATCCAGTTTGTGGCATCACAGCGAGTGCAAAGACAAGTACACCCATGCCTCCAACTAAATGCGTAAAGCTTCTCCAAAATAACATTGAGTGAGCTAATGCTTCCACGTCTGTTAATATACTTGAACCTGTCGTTGTAAATCCACTACTCGTTTCAAAAAACGCATCTACGAATGAAGGGATATCTCCGCTTATTACAAATGGTAAAGACCCAAAAAATGAGAGTACTATCCATGACAATGCAACAATGACAAATCCTTCTTTTGCATACATCTGTCGTTTATCAACTTCACCTCTACACAATAAATAACTAATTATGACTAATGCTAACATCACTATCAAAAAACTGAATTGATACAAACTATCCTCTTGATAAATAAAACTAACTATCAAAGGAGCTATCATTAGGAGCGCTTCGATTCTCAAAATTCTTCCGATTATAAATTTAACAACCGACTTATTCATTTTTCTTAACCTTCTTTGGCTTTCTGATATCATCAATATCGTTGAAATAACCATTTGCACTTACTACAACAACATAATCTTTTGGCTTAATGACATCTCTTCCATCAGGGAAAATAACTTTCTTTTTCCTAATAATATAAGCAATTAAAAGATTATTCTTAGTATTCAACTGACTTAAAGGTATATTTATAATTTTGCTTGTTTCTTTTACTTTAAATTGAAGCACTTCTACTTGGTCATCCGCTAAACGATACAACGCCTCAACATCTGAACCTTCAGATTCTTCTAATGATCGAACAAAACGAATAATTGAATTGGCAATAATTCGTTTTGGTGTAATGACTGATTGCAACCCAACACTACCAAGTATTTTCATTAATGAAATTCGATTAATTTTAGTAATTATTTTCTTTATATTTTTTTTAGCAGCATACATTGAATTGATAACATTTTCTTCATCTACTCCAGTTAAACTAATGACGGCGTCATAGGTTTCCATCCGTTCTTCATCTAACAGCGTTTGATCTGTTCCATCACCATCAATGACAACTACCTCTGGAAAGTGGCTGCTTAGTTCTGTTGCTTTCTTCTCGTTATGCTCAATAACCTTGATGTTTAGCTTTAAAGGAGCAAGTAGCGTTAATAAATAATAGGTAATTCTTCCTCCACCGATTATCATTACTGACCTAATTTTTTCTTTATAAGAACCTGCCGCTTTATAAAATTTATTTAACTGTTTTTGTCCACCAGTTACATAAATACGGTCCCCTTTTTGCAGAACACTCTCCCCAAAAGGAATAAAGGCTTGCTCTCCTCTAAGAACAATCATAACCATTATATCTTTATGTTGATTTTTGAATTGAACTAAATTGATATTATCCAGTTTACTTTTCTCTTTAATTTCTAGTTCTACCATATTCACTCGACCGTATACAAATGATTCAACACTTAACGCTGATGGGAACTTGATTAGGTTAGCCATATGCTTAGCTGCCTCTAATTCAGGATTAATTAGCATTGTAATTCCTAAACTTTCACGAAGAAAATCAATATGAGTAGAATATTCTTTATCCCTAGCTCTTAAAATTGTATTTTTAGCTCCTAATTTCTTCGCTATAATAGAAGCAATCATATTAATTTCATCTGTTTCTGTCACTGCAATAAATACATCACATTCAGGTACATTCGCTTCTAGCTGAGCATCATAGTTTGCACCATTGCCAACTATTCCTATTATTTCAGTTTTATTTACAATTTTTTCCAAAATCCGACTGTTTTTCTCAATGAGGATAACGTCATTTCCTTCTGTAGATAGTGCGGCACAAAGAAATTCGCCAACTTTTCCTCCACCAACAATAACAATTTTCATAGTATAGTTTGTCCTCCAAGTTACTTCTGTATTTTTTATCTTCTTTTTATAAGAATAAAATGAAATTAAGCGCTATAGTCTAAACTTTAAAATGAGTCTTTTTTTATAGTCATCTAAGCGTTATAGTATCATTCTATTGGTAAAGATTCTAGTGTCAATATCAATAAATCTCAACTTAGATAGTAACACAAAAAAGAATGAATTCGAAAGATTTTTTGAACTCATTTTTTCTGGTAGTTATACTTATCTAACTAGTATTTCTCATCAGCTTAATTTCTATTCACTAGGCGTAAAATTCAAGGTTAATTTTTTAATTCCCAAAGGTTATACTTGTAACCCATATCCTTATTTTATTGATTCAACTTACACTATTAGAGTTTCAATGTTAACTTAACAATAAAAAAACAGAGTAGATTTCTCTACTCTGAAAAAGTCCAGCTTTTTGGTGTCACTATACATACCAGGTTCTGTTATTTTTACTATTATTCGTTAATTTTATCGACAAACGTTTTTGTAATTAACTGTGGTCTTGTAATTGCACTACCAACAACCATTGAAAACACACCTAAATCTTTACATCTTTTTGCTTTTTCAGGGGTATCTACATGTCCTTCAGCAATAACAGGAATGTTAACTGTTTTTAAAATTTCTTTTAGTCTAGCAAAGTCATCATCCGCAATATTGTGTCCTTCAGATTCTTTTGTATAGCCCATCAAGGTTGTTGAAACGCAATCAAAACCTAACTTATCTGCTTCAATTGCTTCTTCAATAGTTGAAATGTCAGCCATCAATAGAATCGTTGGATATTTCAAACGAATTGCTTTAACAAAATCAGCTAATTTTTCATCATTATGGCGTTTGCGACATGTCGCATCTAACGCGATCATTTCACACTTAGATTCAGCTAACTCATCAATCTCTTTCATAGTAGCCGTGATATATATTTCTGAATCTTCGTAATCACGTTTGACGATTCCAACAACTGGAAGCTTTGTATTCTTTTTAATTTCAATGATGTCTTCTTTTGAATTAGCTCTAATTCCACTAGCGCCGCCCTCTTCAACTGCTACAGCCATTCGTCCCATAATATAAGAACTATGCAAGGGTTCGTCTTCTAATGCTTGACACGAGACGATTAATTTTGATTTGACTATTTCTAACATATTCATTATTTATTCATCTCCTAAAATTTCAGTTACTTCATTTTTGATTACGGTGACTTGAGGTCCATAAATGACTTGTACACCGTTTCCTCTAATCAAGACACCTTTACTTCCTGTCTCTTTCAAAGCTTCTTGGTTTACTTTAGTACCATCTTTTACGGTTATACGTAAACGTGTTGCACAATTATCAACGTTAACAACATTCTCTTCTCCACCTAATGCATTAATAATGTTTAATGCTCTACCCTCAGGCTTTTCCTTAGTTTCTGCTACTTCTAATTCATCTGTGCGTCCAGGTGTTTTAAAGTTAAATTTCAAAATAAGGAATTTGAATGTGAAGTAGTATAGGAAGAACCAGACAATCCCAATTAAAACAACGGTAATCCAGTGAGTTTTCGCATTCCCTTGTAAGACTCCGAAAAGTAAGAAATCAATAAATCCACCTGAGAACGTTTGCCCAATAGTGATTTCAAAAATATGTGCCAACATAAATGCTAATCCATCAAAGAACGCATGAACTACATATAGTGCAGGAGCAATAAATAAGAATGAAAATTCTAATGGTTCAGTAATTCCTGTTAAGAAAGAAGTCAATGCGGCTGATAACATCAATCCACCAACTACTTTTTTATTTTCAGGTTTCGCCGTATGATAAATTGCAAGCGCAGCTCCCACTAAACCAAACATCATTGTGATAAAACGACCAGACATAAAACGTGATGTTCCTTCAAAAAATTGAACTGTTGTAGGATCAGCTAGTTGCGCAAAGAAAATGTTTTGTGTTCCTTGTACTAAATTTCCTCCAACTTCTAATGTTCCACCTAACGCAGTTTGCCAGAAAGGCAAATAGAAAATATGATGCAATCCAAAAGGTCCTAATAAGCGTAAGATAAATCCATAGAAAAATGTTCCAATATATCCTGTTGCATTAACGACATCTCCGACACTGAAAATAACGCTTTGGAAAAGAGGCCAAACCAAGTACATGATGCTTCCTAAAATAATTGCTCCAAATGATGTAATGATTGGAACAAAACGAGATCCACCAAAGAAACCAAGGTATTGTGGCAATTCAATTTTATAAAAACGATTATGCAACCATGACGCCATTACCCCTACTAATATACCGCCAAAAACTCCTGATTCCAGCGTTTGAATTCCTAACGTAACTCCTTGGCCTACAGAAGCTAAGTCTTCGGTTACTAAGTTTCCAGTTAATCCAAGAATAGCATTTGTTGTAGAGTGCATAACTAAATAGCCAATTAGTGCAGCTAAAGCGGCCGTACCTTTATCATTGCGTGCTAATCCTATTGCTACCCCAACTGCAAAAATAACTGGTAAGTTAGCAAAAACAATATTACCTGCGCTACTCATAATAGTAAATATAGCTTGCAACCAACTAATGTCTAATATCGGATAAGCAACAATCGTATTAGGATTTGACAACGCGCCTCCAATTCCTAGTAACAAACCTGCAGCTGGAAGTATTGCAATCGGTAACATAAAAGATTTTCCAAACTGTTGTGCTTTTTCAAAAAACGTTTTCATTTTTTCCACTCCCTATCTAATTTATCTTCTTCGCCTATTCTACTTTATGGAAATGTTTTCGTCAATACATAAATAAAGAAAACTTTTTCTTTTGTTCGTGTTAATTAAAAATCGTTTTTAATTCATCTTATGAGTTTATTTTAACAAAATAGCGAGAAAGTGACCATTTTAACCCTTTATTGAATAGATATTTTTTATGATTTGAAATAAGAAATCAAAAAAGCAATCTCTATTTATTTCGTCAAACTTATGAAATAAATAGAAACAGCTTTTATAAGTTTAAATAAGCCTAAACATAAAATAAAATCGTAAAATAAATGAAGGCTGTTCCAGTCATAACAAACAGATGCCATAATACATGCATATACTTTACAGAACGCATACTATAAAAAGCGGCTCCGATTGTAAATGCTAATCCTCCAGTTAATAATAAACCAAATCCATTAAACCCTAATCCTGTATAGAGCTCTTTAATTGCTACTAAACACAACCAACCCATACCAATGTATAAAAATGTAGAAACATTTCTAAATTTTTCTATCCAAAGGCTCTTATAAATAACTCCTAAAAAAGCGATTGCCCAAACGACATAAAATAATGTCCAGCCTTTTGTACCACCAATTGTAACTAGACATAAAGGTGTATAGCTTCCTGCTATCAAGATATAAATACTGCTATGATCAAAGATTTTAAATAATTTTCTAGCTGGTGTAAAAATTAAACTATGGTAAAGAGTTGAGCATAGATAGAGCAAGATAAGTGAAGATCCAAATAGAATATAAGATACTAATTCAATCATTGATCCTGAATTCATTCCTTTTAAGATTAAAACAATTAATCCAGCAATGCTCAAACCAACACCAATACCATGCGTAACTGCGTTTAACACTTCATTTGTAATTAAATATTTTTTAGAAAAAACAGGAACTTTTTTCATCTCTATCCTCCATCTTTATAGCATTTTAGTCAATAAATCTTGTTTTATTTTATCATAGAAACGAAAACTACACAACCTAGTAATCAAAACTATTTGATTGTGATTTATTAGCTTTCTTTAGACGCTTTATCCAAAAGTGATTTTTGTCTTAAATACAGACTTAAGTGCATTGTTTGTTCAAAAAAGACCTTATTGCTATTGCATTTTCTTTTTTTTACTTCTATACTTAAGTTATATTAAGAGCACCATTATACTCGTCTCATTATCTCACCGCTCCACTTACTTAGTTAACTTCGCTTTGACTTAAAAGGAGGACAAAAATGATTACACTATACACTTCCCCGAGCTGTGCATCATGTCGCAAGGCCCGTACCTGGTTAGAAGAAAACAATATTGATTATCTTGAAAAAAATATCTTTAAGGAACCGTTAACGATTAACGAACTTAAACGAATATTGAGTCTAACAGAAAGTGGAACAGAAGAAATCATTTCTTTTCGCTCTCAAGTTTTTCATAATCTTAATATCAGTATAGAAGATATGGCCTTAGGAGAATTACTTCATTTAATTTTGAAGAATCCTGGTTTAATTCGACGCCCCATTTTAATAGATGAAAAAAGACTGCAAATCGGATTTAACGAAGAAGATATTCGTCGATTCTTACCAAGAGATGTCCGGAAATTAGAATTAAAAAAGTTGCAAGAAAAACTTCCAATAGGGTATTAAACAAATGTAAAGTAATCTTAATTTTTAATGTTATCTACCGTAAAAGTTAATACTTTTACGGTTTTACTATTTTTTAAAACGATTAAAAGCAGATACTTATGTGGTTTCACCACTTATGTATCTGCTTTTTTCAGTCACTTTATCTCATTCATTTTCGTTTCATAATTTTTTTCTATAGTCTCTTTTTCTCTTGTTTTAATAAAAAACAGAAGAATGACTGTTTGAGAGATTAACATAAAAATAAGCATTCCTTTTACTAACAATAGTGGAATAAAATAGATTGAAATCCCAACCATTATATAGATACTGATTAACATCTTTATTTTTTTTTCAAATGTAAATGAGCGGTACTTTAAATATTCACCAACATATTCTTGATAAATTTTCGTTGATTTTAACCATTGATTAAATTTTTCTGAACTTTGCGTAAAGCAATATAAAGATAATAGCAAGAAAGGTGTGGTTGGCAATAAAGGTAAAAATGACCCTATCAACCCAAGCGCGAATGACAGACATCCCACACTAATTAAGATAATTTTTTTTATTTTTTTCATTGTCTATTGAATTATTTTCATTCTTGGGTATAAACTAAGAGAAAATAACTCTCAACTCCCCTCATTTTTTAATAACCTAGTTTTCGTTTATTATTTGGGTAAATGTTTCAAAAAGTTTTTCGAAGCAAACCCTTCAACTTCTTCTTTTGAAAATGTCCCTTCTAATCGAGTCACTAAATTTTGCATCTCGCCAGTATGTCTTAACTCTTTAACGTGTGTACTAATTCCATCAAAATCAGATCCAAAACCAATATGGTTTAAGCCTCCTAGCTCTACAAGTGCCTCAAAATGCTTGACTAAATCGTCTATTGTAGAACTCTTCTGATTTTCTTCATTTATAATAAATGGTGGATTAAAAACAAGATGAATCATTGCATCTCGATTAATTAGAGCTTTAATTTGATCATCATCTAAATTTCTTACATGTCCACACAAACTAAAAACATTGGAGTGTGAAGCAATAGGGTATTTCGCTGCTTTCATTACATCCCAGAAACTAGCAACACTCAAATGAGAAACGTCAGTCAATACTTTTCTTTCATTTAACTTTTCAACTATATCAAATCCAAAAGAGGTTAACCCTCCGCCTCTCGGCTCTTGAACACCATCCGCAGCTAAATTAGCTGGATTCCATGTTAACCCTACAGACATTACTCCTAAATCAAGTAAATAATCTAACTTGTTCAAATCATTACCTATGGCTTCTACTCCTTCTAAGGTTAAGAATGAGCCTATTTCATTTTCTTTCAATTTTTTTATATCGTTCCATGCCTTTATTTGTTTCATTTCAGGATTTTTTTCTAAAACTTCTTTTTGATAGTACCTTATCTGTTCTAAAGCTGAAGCATATTTTTCTTCTACAAGAATATCAGGTTCAATAAAAATAGCAAAGGCTTGGATTTTAACTTTTCCTTCTTTCAACCGATTTAAATTAACACTTAGCTCATCTGAATCTTTGAAGTTTAATTTCCCACCAGCCTGTTGCAATTTTAATAATGCATCACAATGCAAATCAATTACATCCATTTGTTATTCCCCTCTTTCTAACATCTACTTGTTTACAGTGTCAACTCAATTCATCATACGCCAATAGTAATCAATATGCAAAAAGTCGCCATTCTCTCTTGTCGAATAAATCCCTTAACTTAATTTATTTTTTAGACAAAAAAAAAGCACTGACAAAAGTCAGTACTTTTTTCCGACAATATTCATTTTCATGAATAGGTCCCATGAATTCCACAAAACAGAGGGGTCCAAACACCTGCATCTTGCAGTTGTACTAAGTACGGTGTGCCTTGTCTAAATTCTAACCACTTGTCGCCGCAGCGAAATGACCGAAGTCACCTGGTTAGAGTCAACTCATCGCATGTAGCTAACTATACCATGTTCTTTTTCTATACACAAGGTTTTTCTGTTTTTTTATTTTTATTCTTTAATTCATTTCTAGATTTTCTAACCAAGTCTTTGAAATCAGACTATGTCCGGCTAATGTAGGGTGAACGCCATCATTCGTAATGGAGTGATTGCCCCATTTATTCCCGTATTCTTTAAATTTATCAGCTAATTCTAAGTAGTCTGCGTTATATTCTTTAGCTAATCTACGAATAATTTTTAACCGTGGATTTAATTGCGCTTCCCATAGGCTTTGTTCATCGGGATCCTTCAGTACAAAAGGTTCAATTAATATAATTTTTGCCTTTGTATGCTCTTTAGCCGTTTGCACTAATATCCGATAATAAAACTCGAATGTATCTAAACTTTCTTGAATGGTACACGTTTCTTTGTCTATACTATGCCAGATATCATTTATTCCAATTAGTAGTGAAATAACCGTTGGTTGTATTTCGATACAATCTTCTTTCCAGCGATTAATCAGATCTACTACTTTGTCACCACTTATTCCTCGATTAATAAACGTCAAGTGTCGCTCAGGATAACTCTCTAATAAATGAGCTGCCGTTAATAAAGGATACCCCTTTCCTAAATCTTTTTTATCTTCCCGATTTCGATCTACGTCCGTGATACTGTCTCCAATAAAAAAAATCGTTTCATTATAATCTAGTTTCATGATCGTCGCCTTCTTTACTTTATTCGTTTATTTGTTTTTGCTTATAATTGTAGACGGCTCCAATTAAATTTGCATCATTTTTAAACTCACAAGTTTTGATTATTGGCTTGAAGGGTGCAATTTTTACAATCTCACTAATCTTATTAAATTCTTCTTCTAATTTTTCAATTAAATCTGGTTTATTAGACACACCACCACCGATTAGAATTAATTCAGGATCATAACTATACTGTAAATTAAAGATCCCTCTGGCTAAATAAGTATAAAATGTTGAAACTTCTTCTTTTGCTATCGAATCTCCTGCTTTGGCAAGTTCAAAAACTTCTTGTCCTGAAATACTTCCTTTTTCTTTATTCATTCTTAGTGCATAGCGTGTAGCCATATTAACAGCTGTTCCTAGATCGCTAAAAGTCTTATCTTGGGTCATTAGCATAAATCCGAATTCGCCACCAAATAGGTGCTTTCCGTGTTTTATTTCACCATCTACAATGACGGATCCTCCGATTCCTGTACCAACAACTACAAACAAAATATTTTTTAAGCCTTTTGCAGCACCTTTCCAGGTTTCAGCTAAAGCAGCGCAGTTTGCATCATTTTCAAAAGAGACTGGGCAATTAAACTCCGTTTCTAATTCATCGTAAATTGGAAAATGGTGTATGTAAGGCACCGCACTTGCTCCATCTATCGTACGTTCTTGTTGGTTAACTGCTCCAGGTGAACTAAATGCAACACCATCAATAGTATATTCTTTTTCAAATTCAGTTTTAATTTCCCTTAAGGTCAGTTTCATTTCTTCCCACGTTGACGGTGTTTTAACATTCCCTTTATGACTTAACTCTTCGTTTTCCCACATTCCATATTTAATGGATGTTCCTCCTATGTCAAATGCTAAGATAGACATTTAAACCACTCCTTTTATTTAAGGATAAGCTATTTCAATGCAAAAGGCCACAAAAAAATTAAGCCCTTACATTTTTTTGATTTAGTTATCTTTCTAACTATTTCATGCGTTAGAATGGTAAATAGTCATTATTTGTCTTATACTTAATTTAGCTATTTCAGTCAAAACTTTATAGTCATATTGTTAGAGGAGGCTTCACAAAATGGAAGAAGAAACTGTTTTAAACTTTCTAAAACGACACGGTTTAGAGTCGAAACAGGGGCAATCTATTTTAGCTGAAAAAATACCATCTAAAGAAAATTGGCTTGCTTCTATCTTCAAAAAAGATAAAGAAAAGTTTTTTTGTATTAATTTTTCTGAACATGAATTAGTTTTAATGCCTTTAGACGAAAAAGATAATACGTTAAAAGAAGGCATTTATAACCAAATTCCATTAAGTGAAATAAAAGAACTTTATTTCGATGAACCTGCTGCCGACAATAAACTTATTGTTGAATATGAAGCTGCTACTAAACCCACAGAACATTACCTTATCCCACAAGAAAATGCTGCTTCCCCATGGCATAGTAAAAACTTAATGCATCTTATGGAACAAATAGGAGTCAAGAAAAACTAAAAAACGAGTCAGGGAAATTTATTCCTGACTCGTTTTTTTTATTTTTTAGATAACTACCTTATTTATTTTGGATAACTTCAATCTTATATCCATCTGGATCCATTACAAAGAAGTAATTCGCTGCTCCATCGCTCAGGACTTTCAATTCTGTTACTTCATTACCAGAGTTTTTGTATTCTTGATGTGTTGACTCTAAATCATCTACTCCAATAGCAATATGTCCATATCCATTCCCTAAGTCATAAGGTTCGGATTGATCATAATTATAAGTTAGTTCTAATTCATATCCACTTTCTTCAATAGCTAGATAAACTAATGTAAACTTTGAATCTGGATAATCTGATTTTCTTACTTCATGGAATCCTAGCACATTTGTATAAAAGTCCATCGATTTCTCTAAATCTTTTACCCTTACACAAGTATGCAGCATTTTTTTGGCCATATGAACTCTCCTTGCTTTTTATTTTTTCTCTTTAACCATATACAATTCAATGGGTAGCCCATCTGGATCTTGCAAGAATGTATATAATCCTCCCGTGAACTCATCTACGCGAATAGCTTCCGTTTCAATACCTTTTTTATTTAACTTATCGACTACATCGTTGATATCTTCAACAGAAAAACATAAGTGTCTTAACCCACGAGCTTCTGGAGTTGTTGGACGTTTTGGTGGATTGGGAAATGAAAATAGTTCTATCTCACTTTCCCCTATCTTTAAATCCAACTTATACGAGTCTCTTTCTTGCCTATAATTTTCTCGAATAATTTCAAGTCCTAATATTTCAGTGTAGAAATTTTTAGACTTCTTATAATCCGATGCAATGATAGCTACATGGTGAATGCTGTTTAACATTTTATTCTTTCCCTCCGAGCATAGAAATACCAGTGAATCTTTATGCGCTAAACTAATTGATTAACGTTGCAATGTTTTTTCTATTTCAGCTAATTCAGTTGCTGTAAAATCAAGATTTTCTAAAGCTTTTACATTATCTTCAATTTGGCTAACCTTGCTTGCTCCTATTAAGACACTTGTAACTTTACCATCTCTTAAGACCCATGATACTGCCATTTCAGCTAATGTTTGTCCGCGTCGTTTTGCAATTTCATTTAGTGCTCTAGACTTGTCTATATTTGCATGAACTTGTTTTTCGTCTAAGAAAATACTACTTGACCGTCCTGCTCTAGAGTCTTCTGGTATGCCGTCAAGATAGCGATCTGTTAACATTCCTTGCGCTAAAGGACTGAATGCTATAGAACCTAATTGATTTTTTGTTAAAACATCTTGTAAACCGTCTTCTATCCAACGATTATACATACTATAGGATGGTTGATGAATAATAAATGGTGTTTTAAGATCTTTAAAAATCTTTGTAATTTCTGTTGTTTGTTCAGCAGAATAATTAGAAACTCCTATATACAAAGCTTTCCCTTGACGAACCATTAAGTCCAACGCTTGTGCTGTTTCTTCAAAAGGTGTATCTGGATCTGGACGGTGAGAATAGAATATATCTACATAATCTAGTCCCATACGATTTAGACTTTGATCAATGCTTGCTGTCAAATTCTTTTTAGAGCCAAATTCTCCATAAGGTCCTGGCCACATATAATAACCGGCTTTACTAGAGATAATTAATTCATCACGATATGGAAGCAAATCTTTTTTTAAGATGCGTCCAAAATTTTCTTCTGCACTACCTGCAGGTGGTCCATAATTATTCGCTAAGTCGAAATGAGTTATACCCAAATCAAAAGCACGGTGAACCATTTTACGACTATTTTCGAATAAATCTACATCACCAAAATTATGCCACATACCTAACGATAAAGCTGGTAATTTTAGTCCACTATTTCCTACACGATTATAGATCATTTTTTCGTAACGATCTTCTGCTGCTTGATACATTGAATCACTCCGCTTCTTTAATCATTTATTTCCCGTTCTCATTATATCGCTTTCATATATAGATAACAACCTATGTGAATTAACTCAGTCAATTCGCTAACGTTAGTTGGCAACACCTTTAAGTAAATCAATAAGTAAAAAAGACAGTCACTTTAAAGACTAGTAATTCAGTCAAATAAGCGAATGTCTCCTTTTTTTATTAACCTAATAACGCAATTCCTAAAACAAGAACTAGTACAATGACGATGCCGAATATGAATTTATTCATCGATTCAACACTGACATCAATTTTTTCATAAAGTGATCCTTTGCCCAATACTTTTTTTACATTTGCTTGTTCTTCTGTTTGAGATAAGTCAATACTTTCTAAATCTTCCAAAATGAGCCTCTCCAATCTGGATTAGTGCGTTTATTTTTTAACAATGTACTTACGAACATCAATAGAAACAGCTAAAATGATGATTAGCCCTTTGATGATATATTGAAGGTATGGGCTCACGCCAACAAATGTCAAACCATAGTTGATAAATTGTAGAATAACCGCTCCCATGATGACACCCGGAATCGTTCCAACTCCACCAGAGAATGAAACCCCACCAATTACACTTGCTGAGATGGCATCTAAATCATAGTTCAATCCGGTATTACTTGTCGTCGAACCAATACGTGCGGCTTCTAAGAATCCAGCAATCCCATATAAAACACCTGAAATAAGAAAGATAATCATGATGTTTTTAACAATATTAACACCAGATACTTCAGCAGCTTCAGTATTTCCACCAATAGCATACATATTTTTACCTAATTTTGTCTTGTTCCACACAAACCACATAATGACTGAGATAATCGCTGCATAGAAAATAATATACGGTAATTTAACCGGTCCGATATCTACTGTATTACGAACTAAATTTGTGTAACGTACATCCAGTGAACCAATGGGTTGTGCCCCATTAGGTGGACGGTCAATATAGATACACGATAGACCATAAGCTATCAACTGAGTTCCAAGAGTAATAATAAATGCGTGAACTTTTAGTTTAGCTACACCGAAACCGTTAATAGCACCAAACATCATTCCAACGGCTATTGCAGCTAATAAAGGCAATATCAATGGAAGTGCTGGTAAATTAGGATACATTCTCGAAGCGTAGGATGTGCTCTGTGCTAAGGAAGAGGCGACAACTGCACAAAGCCCTAAAATACGCCCGGCTGATAAGTCTGTGCCTTTTAAAATAATTAACCCGGCAGCACCTAATGCCATAATAATTCTAGTTGAGGCTTGTCCAAGTATATTTGTAATGTTTTGTAATGAAATAAATGAGGGCTCCATAATAATCACAACCAGTATTAAAGCGCCTAGTACGATATATAAAGAATAATTTAGAAGAAAATCATTCAGGGACATTTTCTTTTGCGTGTTCTCCATTTTTACACCTCTCTTAAAAGATCTTAAAAGTTAAACTTTTGTAGTACTTAATTTATTAAATAAATTTCGCTGACAATCTTAAAATCTCTTCTTGTGTCATATTTTTTGTTTCATCAATTCCTGCAACACGACCATTTGACATAACAAGCATCCGATCACTTATTCCAATTAATTCGGCCATTTCACTAGAAACAACAATGACTGATTTACCTTTGTTTGCCAGTTCTAAAATTAATTGATAAATTTCGTATTTTGCTCCTACATCAATGCCTCGTGTTGGTTCGTCTAATAAATAAACATCTGCATCTGTCAATAACCATCTTCCGATAATCACTTTTTGCTGATTTCCGCCAGATAAACTTCCGATATGTGTTTTAGAACTTGGCGTTTTAACGTTCATGCTTTTAATGACATCAGCTGTATCTTTCTCCATTAGTTTGTCATTAACTATCCCATTTTTTGTATAGTGATTTAAGTTAGCAATGACGGTGTTGAATGTGATGCTTAATACTCCGAATATCCCTGTTGCTCTGCGTTCCTCTGTTACAAATGCAAAACCATTATTGATAGCCTCTCTGGAGTGATTGTTTTGAATTGTTTTTCCATTAAGTAGTATTTCACCTGACTCATGGTGAGCGACACCGAAAATATTTTCCAACAACTCTGTTCGTCTTGATCCAACAAGACCAGCTACCCCTAATACCTCACCTTTTCTCAATGTAAAAGATACATCTTGTATAGAAGGCTGATAAGTTGCTGTTAAATTTTTCACTTCTAATACAACTTCTCCCGGGATATTATTCTTGGGTGGAAAACGGTCGCTTAATTCTCGGCCAACCATTAAGTTAATAATTTTACCCATTGTTAATTCTGCTGATGGCGTTGTGCTTACCCATTGTCCATCGCGCATAATGGTAACCTCATCAGATATCCGTAGAATTTCTTCCATTTTATGCGAGATATAAACTACAGCACATCCTTCTGCTTTTAATTGATTGATAATTCTAAACAAATGATTGACTTCTTTTTCAGAAAGAGAAGAAGTTGGTTCATCTAATACTAAAATTTTTGCACCGTAGCTAACTGCCTTAGCAATTTCTACCATCTGTCTTTGGGAAACAGATAATGTTCCAATTTCTTTTTTAGGGTTCAAATCAATGTCTAATTCTTTAAATATTTTTTCTGTGTCACTATACATCTGCTTTTCGTCAACCAATAAACCTTTAACAGGAAAGCGTCCTAACCAAATGTTTTCCATAATGCTTCTTCTCATTACCTGATTTAATTCTTGATGAACCATTGAAACGCCATGTTCTAATGCATCTTTAGGGTTCTTGAATGTTGTCGGTACGCCATCAATTAATATATCTCCAGCATCTTCAGTGTAAATTCCAAAAAGACATTTCATTAGTGTTGATTTTCCTGCCCCATTTTCACCCATTAAAGCGTGTATGGTCCCCGGTCTTAGACTCAACTGTGCTTGATCCAGCGCTTTTACCCCAGGAAATAACTTATCAATATTTTTCATTTCTAGTACGTAAGTAGGTGTTGCCAAATAAATCACCGCCTCTATCTAACTCTTAATTTTAAAAAAATAATAAGAATTGATTAGCGAAATGGTACCTCGTCCTTTCAACTCCTATTATTTTATCTCTAACCATTTACTTTAGATCATTAGTCAGATTTTTTTTATTCTTTGCCAGAATATGCTTGGTATGGGATACGAATTGAAATTCCTGTATCGTCATATTCATAATCTGTGCCTTCAATATAATCCTTGCCCTGAGTAGCGTTTACTCCTAATGCAAAAATTGCTTCTGCCATACCAACAGCATCCTGTTTAACGGTCCCTGACATATAATTTTTAGAAATTAAATCGACCGCTTCATCTGTAGCGTCTACTCCAAATACTGGAATATATTTATCCTCTCCATTATTGTACCCACCAGATTGTAAGGCTGAGATAGCGCCTGATGCCATTGAGTCATTATTAGCTAAAACAACTTCAATGTTGTCGCCTTCACGTGATAACCAAGCTGAAACAGCTGTATTAGCTTTATCCGCATCCCAGTTTGCTACTTGTTGTCCAATTTCTTTGACTTCAATACCCGCATCTTTAATTGTTGATACCGAGAATTTTGTACGAGCAATGGCTTCAGGATTATCTGCATCACCCATTAACATGACATAGCTTAAAACACCATCGCCATTTTTATCTAATGTTTTATCTGCTTTCCATAATTCAGCAACCATTTCTCCTTGGATGACGCCGGCTTCTTCTGGTCTTGTGCCAACAAATCTAGCTTTATCGTAGCCAGCCAAAACGTCTGCATCTGGCTCACGGTTAAAGAAAATCACTGGAATATCTGCAGCCGAAGCCTTATCGATAACTGTTTGTGCTGCACCAGTATCAACAACGTTTACTAATAAAACTTTAACGCCTTTTTGAATCAAGACGTCAATTTGATCGTTTTGTGTTGCTTGATCTCCTTTAGAATCATTTAATAATAATTCAACATCTTTTTCGCCTTTTGAAGCGTCCTCTAATGCTTGTCGTACAGATGAGATGTATGTGTCATCGTATTTATAAAAGGCTACACCAATCTTCTCCCCAGATCCTGACGAATCTGATCCTTCTTCTGAATCTGAATTTCCACACGCAACCAATGTGCTCATTGTTAATAATGCTGCTGAACCTAATAAAAATCTTTTAAATTTACTCAACTTCAAAACCTCCAAATAGTTATATTTTCGCTACATGTAAACGTTAACATTTTATATCGTAAAGGACTATGTGATTTCATACTGTTCATGTTCAAAATGATACGATGTTATCTTTTCACAAAAAAAAAGTAGATTTCTCTACTTTTTTATACCTATTTATTTTTGATTAAGGTCTAATGAATCTTTTTCTTCCCTATTTGATAAATCCCCATAAAACATAAAACCATTAAGACCAACCCTATCAAAGCAAATGGCAATCCTTTTGCCGTACTTAAATCACTTAGTGCGTTCGTATTATACATAATGGCGAAAGGTGACGCCAATACTAATCCTAAAATACCGCTATAAGTTAACGAACTATAGTGTTTAAATAAATACTCAATAACTTTACTAATTAAAAATATACCAATTAATACACCTATTCCAAAAGTAAACAAAACTGTAAAATTAGGCAATAAGGTTTCCATATCTCCAACTCTTAAAGCATCAATAAAACTCGTGATTGTATTAATGATGGAATAATAATAGCCTAAGATCATTAAGACTAATGAACCACTCATACCGGGAACAATCATTGTTGCAGAGGCTATAATACCAATAAAGAACAATTTCATCAGGCTAAAAGGCGTGACAGCAATAGCTTCAAATGAAGATTCTGAACCTTGAAACATTGGTAGAACGGCTACTACAACAAACATAATAACGAAAATAATTAGATGCTTGCTTGTTAGTTTTTCATTCTTCATTTTTAACCCTGCTTTAAAAGAAACCCATAAAACAGGAACTCCTCCTAGAATCAATCCAACAAAAGCTAAAGCTGTTGGAAGAGTGTAATTGCTTAATAAAAATTCAATGGTATAAGTAAACGCAACAACTCCAAATGCAGCACCAATTAAAATAGGCAATAATGTTTTTAAACTAGCTTTCCAGTTCTTGAATAATTGACTAATCGAAAAAATCATACGATCGTAAATTCCAAGTGAAACAGCCATCGTACCACCACTTACTCCTGGTATAATATTTGAAATGCCAATAACCATTCCTTTAAGTATATCTATTAAATAATTCATATTCATCCTCTTTTACTATATAATGTGCTTCTTTAACATAATAACAGAAGTGAACCATCAAGTGAAATAAAATAAATCTATACGATAAGACTTAGCTTATTTCACTTTCAACTAATATGAGGAAATTAATGTCCTTATTCCATACTATTTTTAATTAAAATTGAAAGAGAGCCATACCAAAATAAAAATAAGAACAGATAGAGACGGTATTACCTTATTTGAACGAGCAGATTAACTGCTTCTAGTTTTCTCTATCTATTAGAACTAACTTTTATATCTCGATACATCCTTGTTTTTCTTGCTAGTCCTGATAAGAGAAAGGAAATAAAAGCCTTTCTTTTTTTGATTGATACATTGTTTTTTGGGTTACCAACTCTACTTCAGTAAAAATAGGTTTGTTTATTTTTTCATCATTACTTGGATTAAGAGCTGACTGAATAGATAAATAACCTATCGCAAAAGGGTTTTGCACAATAAGAGCTAGGATACTTCCGTTTTCCAATAATTCTACGCACTCTATCTGACTGTCAAATCCAATAACAGCTACTTTATTTTGCATTTTTTTATTTTTTACAGCCCTACCTGCTCCGATAGTTGTGTATTCATTAAATGCGATTATTCCATCCATTTCAGGATTATTAGTTAACATTTCTTCAGTTAATAACTGCACCGTTTCATTATCAGACCTCGTCAACTTTTTTTCTATAATCTTTATTCTTGAAAATTCCTCTATAAACCTATAAAAAGCTTTCTCTTTTTCCTTTTCCTGACTACTAAGGGGTTCATCTTCAAAGCTTAAAACTCCAACTTCAGCCTCACTTCCAATTAGTTCAACTAACGTTTTGCCAACTAATTCACCAGCCTCTTTATTATTCGTCCCGATGTAGTTGAAGTTATAAGGATTTTCAAAAAAACTATCCATCATTATCACTCTTATCCCTTTTTTTTGAATAAATTCTAAGTCTTTCTTACTTTTTTCTATATTTATAGCAGAAAAAATAATTGTATCAACTCCTAAGTCGATAGCTTCTTGTACATACACATTTTGTTGATAGCTTTCTTTGGTATTCTTTAACCTCCGTTTCAAAATACTAACATCGTTATAATCTGAAATAGCAGCCATCACACCTTCTTCAATCATTTGGTTGTAATAAGAATCTTGAGTATCTAGAATTAGCATAATTGTCTGTTTACTCTTCGACTGGTTGACGCAGCCTAAAAGCAAGGGGGTTATAAATAAAAATCCAATCACTAATAGATTTCTTCGTTTCTTTTTATTTCCCATAGAAACAACCTTCCTTATTTCATTAAGCTTTTGGCAACCAAATATTAATCGTTGTACCTAAATCTAACTCACTTTTAATCTCTACTCCATATTCTTTTCCAAAATACATTTGGATTCTTTGATGTACATTCCGGATTCCTATTCCACCCTTTTTACTATCCATTCCCTTTTCAATCTCTTGTATTGCTTCTAAACTCATCCCAATTCCATCATCTTTTATCTCGATTAAAATTTTATTCTTTTTATCCATTGCTTTTATAGAAATATTCCCTTCATCTATCATCCGTTCAATACCATGATAGAGAGCATTTTCTAAAAATGGTTGGATAATTATTTTTATTGTCGGATTCACTAAAATAGATTCATCTGCCTCAATAGTATAATGAAATTGATTTTTGTATCTAATCTGTTGAATGGTTAGATAACTCTGAGCATGTGCTAACTCTTGGCTAATTGGAATCATATGGTTGCCTTTATTTAATGAGATACGCAACAGTTTACCTAATGCTGCAACCATCTCAGAAGCTCCTTTATTATTTCCCCTTTCAGACATCCATAAAATAGATTCTAATGTATTGTATAAAAAATGAGGATTAATTTGAGCTTGTAAAACATTCATTTCACTCTTTCTTAACCCTTCTTGCTCGTCTTTTACTTGAACCATTAATTCTTTTACTTGATCAATTAAATGATTATAGGAACCTGATAATTGCTGAATCTCTGTAAACCTATTTTCATGTGTATAAACATCAAATTTATTTTCATTCACATTCTTCATCACTTTTACCATATTAGTAATCGGATGCGCAATGTATTTAGATACACTAATACTCATTACTAGAATTAAACTGAATACGATTAGAAATATCCATAGTGTATTTTTTTTAATATCTACGATAGCTTCATTTAAAGAGTCTGTTAAATAAGAAACTCCTATGATTTTCCAACCTGTTGAAGGAATTGTTGCTACGGCTATCGTATTTTTTTGATCCTCTGTAATATATACTCCATCACTTTTATCTTTAACAAAAGTAAGATTCTCCTCCTTAGCATTTGTCTGGATGATTCTTTGTTTTGGATGATAAATCAACTCATTTTTGTCATCTAAAATAAAAGAATAGCCTCTTTTTCCGATAGTAACTTTATTAAAATAGCTCCCTAAAGAGTTAAAATTATAGTCAATTAACAAGGTATACTGTTTAGATTGAATCGTAACTGGTGTAGTCATCGACAAAACCCATTGATGATTCTTTTCGAATAAATTTTGTACATGTGGAGAAGATACGGTTATTCGCTCACTTTCATTTTGAAACCATCTTTGATTAAATACGGTTTCCATTTCTTTAGGTGTGTATTGCGACGGTGCATAGTGAGTTATTTTACCTTTTTGATCCAATAAACTTACGGAAACCACGTTCCGATTTAAACGAAAACTGGTTCCCAATAATTCTGAAATCTGATTAACCTGTAGTTCAGTTCTTTTTAATTCATCTAAGATTCCATATGCAGTTCCGTTCATAGTTTCAATTTCATTGGTTAAGCTAATACTAGACTGTTTAACACTTTGAAGAGTTGTTATTTTAGAGTGATTCACCAATGTATCTTTGAATATGACCGATAAAAAAATTGAAAACAATAAAATAGTGACAATCGTTAACACACTCAGAGAAAGAGCCAGAATAACTTGTAAACTTTTTATTTTTTTACTCCATTGAATTCCTATTCGCTTTAAAGAATTAAGCATATCCCATCACTTCTTCACTGGTAATAAATCAAACCAGTAACTCTTTCTCCTTGAATGATTCACGAATTTTATTCGGTGATTCTCCAAAGTATTTTTTAAAGCAATAGGAAAAATAGTGTTGATCGGTATATCCTGATGCTAAGGCTACTTCTATTATCTTACAATCTGTTGTTAATAAATGCTCTTTAGCCTTTTCCATCCTTATTTTTATTAATGCATTTGTAAAGGAAATACCATTCTCTTTTTTGAAGAGAGAACTGAAATAACTTGGACTAATAGCCATCTTTTTACTAACTAATTTTAACGAAAGAGCTGGATCATTATAATTATTCACTAAATAATCGTAACTTTTTTTAGCCAATGAATCTGTTTTCTTTTTCCTTTGTAAATGAATACTATCTACAACGGTTAGACAAAATTCTTTGAACCAGTCTCTAATTTCTTCTATTTCTTGATAATAATGAATATCGGAAATCATCTGGATTCGTTGAAGCATAGTGGTATCGTATATCGGAATAACTGATTTATACGCTTTCAAAACAGAAACGTACAGTTCCATTAAAAATATTTGAAGATGAGTCTCATTGTCTTTCTCCAACCCCTGAAATAATTCATCAATAAATTCGAGTAGCTCTTCTTTTGATGCAATTTTTATTAACGAAATTAATTTCGTTTCATTTGATTCATCAAAGACCATTTTTTCTAATCCGCTTGTTTCAATATCCGAAATATAAACTTCTTTGTTTCTTTTCATAAGCATTCCATAGTTTAAAGCTGAGATGGAAGATTGAAAAGATAACCTCGCATCAGAAAGTGAATTGTATTCCTCACTAACCCCGATTCCTACTGAGAAATGAAACAATTTTTTTATAGTCTCACTAATTTCTCTTACGATAATATCTTTATACAAGTCTATATTTTCTTTCGTATCTGATAACATGACGACTATATTCGATGTAAAGTTAAAGACCTCTCCACCTAAATACTTACTCGAAATTTTGCGTGTCACATTCGCTAAAGAGAATTTCATCATTTCTAGATTATGATTTTCTAATTGACTTTTATTTAATGTTGATTTATCAATATTTACATTTAATAATACGTTCCGGTTACCCGTCAGATTAAGTCGATACGTTTCAACTAATTTTTGAATTTCTTCTTCTGGAACCTCTTTGTAATTATCCGTAATTAATGAAACTAAAAAAGACATTTTAATCCCTTGGAAGTTTTCTAAATAATTTGTTTCGATTCTTTTTAAATCATTAGCTTCTCTTTTTTCTTCTATTAATATTTCACGAACTTGATCAAGCATTTTTTCCAAATCTTTAATTGAAATTGGTTTTAATAAATACTCAATAATATTTAGTTTTATGCCGCTAACAGCGTAATCAAAATCATCATGTCCACTTAAAAAAACAATCTTGACCGATGGATGCTTTTCTCTTATTCTTTTAGTTAACTCTATTCCATTCATTACTGGCATACGAATGTCGGTTATTAAGATATCGGGTACATTTTTGCTCATAATTTCTAAGGCTTCTTCCCCATTACTAGCCTCTCCTAAGATAAAAAAACCTTTTTTTTCCCACTGAACTAACTCAATAATTGACTGCCTAATATATTGTTCGTCATCTACTAATAGAATTGAATACAATTTTGACCGCTCCTTTTTTTCTTATAGTTCCATTTTAAGTATTCGCTTACATTATTACAATAACAACTTGTATTTCTTTCCTATCTATACTGAGTTCATTTTTATTTTAGACATATTTAATAAAAAAATAGAACCCGACTAATTTTATCAGCCAAGCTCTACTTTATATTTTTATGCGGCCGAGAAGACTCGAACTTCCACCGGGGATACCCCGACCAGCCCCTCAAGCTGGCGCGTCTGCCATTCCGCCACGACCGCGTTTCAAATGATTTGTAAAAAAACAACCTGTTTCTTACACTAATCACTATACCTCCATGAGGATAAATATGCAACAGAAAAATAGTCTCAAAAAATTCAACTTATCTTTTTGAGACTATACTAGGCTTATTTGTAACTCACTTGAATATGAGAGGTGGTTTTACTCACTTGGACTGCTTTTTTATTAGAAGGATAATTTTTAAGTTGAATGTTTCTCACGGCAACTTCTTTTGCTCGGTATTGAATAGAAATAGCCTTATTATTGGAGCTAAATGGCAACTGAGACTGTGCCTGAGCAAAAAAATGGTTAATCGCTACTTTTTGATAAGCAGATATAACAAGAGCTCTTTTTTTTGAGTTCGCATACAAAGTGGTATCTTGAGGGAAATAAGAGGCAAGAAACGTCCCCCGAATACCAAATGCTGAACGACTTGCTTCATCAGTCAAAGCATGATGCCCGATATGCCTAAAATTATAAGAACGGTTATCATGATAAGATAGATGTCCAATTATTTGAGTATCTGAAGCAGCCGAACTCGTTTTGTGTGCTTTAATCTCTATTCCACCAAAACAATAGGCACTTAAGTTATTAACCAAAATCACATGTTGAGAACCGTCATCTACCTCAATGCCATTCGAATTAGAATACCCCATTTTATGTGCTCTTCCACTAGGGTGATGCACAAAACAGTTAGAAATCAATACATCATCACTATGGTGCGTTGTGATGCCATCATCTCCAAAACCAACTGCTTCTACTTGATCCACCCAAACAAAGCGACTACCAAAACGCGAACGCTTACCGTCTCCTAAATAATTGTAAAATGCCGATGTCACGTCTACCCCATGAAGTCCTGGATTTTTTACTGTTACATTTCGAATCAAAGCAAAATGGACATGTGCCAATGTTAATCCACTAGAACTTGTACCTCCAGATGCTGTTCTTTGCCCTTTGGGTATACGCTCATTATTCCAATCTAGCGTTAATCCTTCAATTCTAATATGGCTATTTCCTCTTAAATAATGCCAATTTGTTACTAGCCTAGCTCTTTTCGGTGCTAAATCAGAAAGAATCAACTGCGTTTGCTCTGTTCCACTTCCAATTAATTCCGTATAAGAAGGCACTTTAATTCCAGTTATCCGATAGTTTCCTGGAGGGATAATGACAGATCTGAATCCTGTTGAAATAGCCTTTTTAAAAGCTGCTGTGCAGTCTGTTACTCCATCTCCAATTGCTCCATAATCTGTTACTGATACTGTTTTAGTCTGTTTTCTTAACCGAATCATAGCTTGATCTAGTTGATCTTTCCATTCAGGGAAAACGTTTCCTTCGCAATCAACAAACGCTGGATGCGTACTCGTATAATCTGTTTTCAATTTAGATAAAAAAGAACCATTTAAACCCTTATACTTTTTATCACTTTTTTTATCAAAATCTTTTAATAATTGAAACTGTTTTTCTGTTTCGTCAATAGCTTGTTTTTTTTCTTTATTGCTATTATAGAATGGAAACGCGTTAGTCAACAACTCATGAATAACAGCCGCTTGATTCATCTAGTCACCTCTTATTCCATTTTATTACCCACTTAGTTTAAAAATCTTCTAAAAACAATTTTCCTTTACATTTTCCACAAACAAATCTATTTGTATTAAACCGACGTTGTCGATAAATTGTTGTCTTACACTTCTCACATCGATAAATCCATATTTTTTTTGTCTTATCTCCTGTTAAAAGAGGCTGCACAAATCGAGTTCCACCAGTTTGTTTTAGCAATTGTTTAAAATCACTGTCTTTATGTTGGTAACCTCTCCTAGCAAGGTGCAGATGATAATGGCATAATTCGTGTTTAATCACTTTTATAAATTCTAGCTTACCAAATGTTTCTAAAATTTTCAGATTAAAGTCTAAATTATGTGATTTCAAATGATACCTTCCACCAGTTGTGCGCAAGCGATTATTAAACGTCGCCTCATGTAAAAAGGGTTTTCCAAACGACTCTATTGATATTTCTTCTACTAATTTTTGTAATTCTATTTGTTCCAATCCTTTTTCTCCGCTCTTTTTCTTATCCTTGGCTTCTCCTTAACTAACTAAATGTATTTACTTCCTTCACTAATGCTAAGTTGCGATAAGTTATTTTTATGTGTTTTAATAAACTGTTCAACCCATTCTGGATTTACTTTGCTATAATCTCTTAATACCCATCCAATGGCCTTATTGATAAAAAATTCATTCTGTCCTAAATTATTGACAATAATTGCTTCTAAAAGTTCTACATTCATCCTATCTTTTCTGTACATCTGATGATTAATAGCTACTCTTCTTAACCAGATACTTTCATCTAGACTCCATTCGATCATCATTTTATTAAGTTCTGGAAAATTGAAAACGATACTCCCTATTACTCTATGAAGTCCATCTACCGTATCCCACCATGATTTATTTTCTATCAATACCCTAATTCTCGCTACGTCTTCTAAAACAAGAAAATCTTTCATTTTATTTAAATAATCCGTTGCTATATACTGAGCTTCTCTATAGGGTTTATCCCAACATTCATTAATAAATTGCCAGTCAATAAGCTTTTTTTTCTTAGCTTCTTTGAAATAAACAGTGCTTATTTTTTTTCTTGTAGTAGCCTGCACTCCTAAAAATGAAAACTGATTTCTCATATACTTAGACATTTTTATAGCTTTCTCTTTATCAGCATTGGATTCTAATTCTTCAAATAAATCATAGCTGTTCATAAAATTTCCTCACCCTTACTAGATAGTATGAACTAAAGTATAGACTAATCCATAAAAAAAATAAAAACAAGAAAAGATATCATTTTATTGACTTCTCTTCTTGCTTTTATTATTTACTATTAGTCTTTCTTTTTAGGTGCCAACATAGTTAAAGAAATACGACCTTTGTTGACATTAATTTCTTCTACCCAGACAGTAACGACATCTCCAACAGCTACTACGTTTGTCGGATGCTGTACAAAACCTTTACTTAACTTTGAAATGTGTACTAATCCATCTTGTTTTACTCCAATATCCACAAACGCGCCAAAATCAACTACATTTCGGACAGTTCCTTCTAGTTCCATTCCTTCTTGTAAGTCCTCCATACTTAAAACGTCTGTGCGTAACAATGGAGCTGACAGTTCATCACGTAAGTCACGACCTGGAGTATACAAAGCTTCTAACATGTCTTTGACTGTTTCCTTACCCAACTCTGTTAGTTGAATCAACTCAGCCATATCTAGTGTCTCTAAAGATTTTTTAGCTTTCATACTGCCTACATCTTCTAATTCTATTTTTGCTAGTTCTAAAATTTCTTTAGCTTGTTTATAGGTTTCAGGATGAATGCCTGTATTATCTAATACATTTTTCCCATCGACTATTCGCATAAAGCCAACAGATTGTTCGTATGCTTTGGGCCCTAAGCGTGGAACTTTTTTCAACTGAGCACGACTTTCAAAGCGTCCGTTTTCTTCACGGTAAGCAATCACATTGTTAGCCGTTGTTTTATTTAACCCCGCAACGTGTTTCAGCAATTGCGCACTAGCAGTATTTACATTTACTCCTACCTGGTTAACAGCTGTTTCTACAACAAAGTCCAACCGTTCTTCTAAATGCTTTTGCGAAACATCGTGCTGGTACTGACCAACGCCAACTGATTTAGGATCTATTTTAACCAATTCAGCTAGTGGATCTTGCAAACGACGCGCGATACTAACGGCACTTCTTTGTTCAACTTGTAAATCTGGAAATTCTTCACGAGCAATTGGACTAGCAGAGTATACTGATGCTCCAGCTTCGTTAACAATCACGTAAAATACCTGACGTTCAATTTCCTTTAAGTTATCAGACACAAATGTTTCTGATTCTCGACTTGCCGTTCCGTTTCCAATGGCAACCATCTCTACATCATACTTTTCAACTAATTGTTTAAACTTAATTGCTGCAGCAGCACGAGCTTCGTTACCTGCTGGTTTATGTGGATAAATAACATCAATATCCATCACCTTACCAGTTGGATCAATAACCGCTAATTTACAGCCTGTACGATAAGCAGGATCGAGTCCTAAGACTACTTTTCCTTTTAAAGGCGGTTGTAAAAGTAAATTTCTAAGGTTTTCTCCAAAAATATTAATGGCTTGTTCATCAGCTTTTTCGGTTAGTTCTGAACGTATTTCGCGTTCAATCGATGGACCAATAAATCGCTTATAGCTATCCTCAATCGCTGACTTAATATACGGGGTAGCAGTTGAGTTTTCTTTTTCTATCACTTTTTTAAATAAATAGTTGAAAATAACCGCTTCGTTTATAACTAATGTCGTTTTTAGAATGTCTTCTTTTTCTCCACGATTAATAGCTAATATACGATGAGAAACTAATTTGTTAATGGGTTCTTTGTAATCATAGTACATTTCAAAGACACCTTTTTCATCTTTCTCTTGTTTTTTCACGCCAGTCGTTATTAATCCATTTTTAAGCGTATATTCTCTTATCCATATCCGGTAAACTGGTTCATCGCTCATTCTTTCTGCGATTATTTCATGTGCTCCAGCCAAAGCTATCTCAACTGTTTCTACTTTTTTCTCATCATTTACATACTTTGTTGCTTCATCATGTATAGCTGAACTAGGAAAAGTTAATAGCCAATCTGCTAGCGGCTCCAATCCACTTTCCTTAGCTATTGTTGCTTTCGTTCTACGTTTTTGTTTGAAAGGACGGTATAAGTCTTCCACTAATTGCATTTTCTCAGCTAATTCGATACTCTTTTTCAATTCAGGTGTCAATTTACCTTGCTCTTCAATTGTACGAATAACGTCTTTTTTACGCTTCTCCAACGTTTGAAGGTAGTTGTATCGTTCTTCGATTTCTCGAATTTGGACTTCATCTAATGTTCCTGTCATCTCTTTACGGTAACGAGCAATAAAAGGCACTGTATTGCCTTCTGCTAATAAATTTAAAACCGTTGCTAGCTGTTTACTCGAATAGGCTTTCAGTTCTTTTCTTAACAAATCTAGCACTAAACTTTCTGTTGTATCTGTCATTCTTTTCTTCCTTTCTTATTTCCATTCATCGTTCTTATTTTAGCATAATCTTCAACCTTTAACCAAAATTGTTCTGATTCTTTTTGGTAACTAGAAAAAGAAAAAAGCACCTATTCAAAAATAGTCGCTTTTTTTAGCTTTTAGCCCTCTTCACTTTCAGGTAATTCAAATGTAAACATCGCATTAAGTAGTTCTGATTTTACACTTTTAGTTGGCCAATGTTTTTTACCCCCTAAACAAGCACAAATAAATTGAACTTGGTCTACAAAAAATGTTTTTCGAAAATGAACATGCCCCATTATGCTATAAACAATATTTGGATAATCATCATAGAGTCTTTCATAGGTAGAGCTTCCTAGAAAGGCATTAAAATAATCGTAAATTTTATGTGGCAATGTAACAACAAATTTAGGATGCGTTACAACATGAGTCATCAAAATAACTTTGCGGTCACCTATTTTCACTAAATCTTCTTCAATTTTTTTTAACATCCATTGAGTAACTGACTCATCAGATTCTCCCCAATCACAAAATCGCTTATCTTGCCAGGTTCCCGCGCGGAGTGTCATTTTACGAAAATCAGCCTTGCTGTATTGTTCTGTGTCTGCAAATCCATAGTCATACCATCCCGAGTTTCCTACTACTGCCCACTCATCATTAATGATATAAGGCTTTTCTAAAATACTTTCTGGTTGTTCTTTGAAGAAACGATATATTTTCTTTGTATCTTTTTCACCATTTATCCTAGACCAATAATCATGATTTCCTGGAACAAATAATAGTTTAATTCCACTTAACTTTGATAATTCATCTAAAAAAGCCTGGGACTCATGGTAATCACTACTAATATCTCCAGCAATTAAAAATAAATCTATTTTCTGTTTTTTTATTTGATAACTCAATAAGCTTGCATAGGATTCGTTTTCCGGTAAATATTTACTATTTGTATCAATGTGCAAATCTGATAATACACCAATTTTCATTGCGATCCTCGTTTCTTTAATGATAGTCTATTTACCATAACTTTTTTATTGGTTTAAAACAATATAGGGAGTGGAACATGATGCGTTCCAACTCCCTATATCGTTTTTATTTTTCTCTCAGAACTAAACAGAGCGCTCAGCATCTTATTTAATTGAGCTTTGCGCTCTAGTCATTTGGAAAAATGATAACGAATTTTGAGGATAAAAAGCATCCTCTTTATTCGTTCCTATTTTTCTTTCATGACTAAACAGAGCGCTCAGCATCTTATTTAATTAGGTTTTTTGATTTTAGGAAGTCTTGTGCTACTTTTTGTGGGTCTTTACTGTTTACATTTACTTCGTAGTTCATTTTACGCATTTCGTCATCTGTTACTTTGCCACTTAATTTATTCAACACTTCTTCTAATTCAGGGTGTTTTTCTAAAGTTTTATTTAGCATCAAAGGAGCACCTTGATAAGGTGGGAATAATCCTTTATCGTCTTCAAGTACCACTAACTCATATTCTTCTAACTCACTGTCTGTTGAATACGCATCTAAAAGGTTAATGTCTCCTGTTTTAATTGCTTGATAACGTAACTTGGGTTCCATCGTCTTTAAGTTATCAAAAGTAATGCCATAAAGTTCCTGAATCCCTAAATAACCATCTTGACGATCGGCAAATTCAAGTGTGAATCCCACTTTAACTTTATCTGAAGCACCTTGTAAGTCAGACATTTTTTCTAAATTATATTCTTTAGCTATTTCAGGTGTTACCGCTAATGTATAGGTATTATTAAACTCCATCGGTTCAAGTAAAGCCATATCATACTGTTCAGCTAATCCCTCACGAGCCTGTTCATAAACTTCTTTTTCACTCGTTGATTTTGCTTCTTCATTTAAGAAAGTCGCTAATATCGTTCCTGTGAATTCAGGATAGATATCAATTGCACCTGATTCTAAAGCATTAAAAACGAAAGTTGTTTTCCCCATATTCGGTTTTAGATTAACTGAAAGATCCGTTTGGTCCTCAATTAGTTCTTTATACATATTCATAATGATTTCTGGCTCTGATCCTAGTTTACCAGCGATTGTGATTTCTTTATCTTGTCCTGTAAATAACGGAACAACTAGAACCCCCACCATAATCGCAGTTACGGCTCCTAATACAATAATCGTTTTTCTAAATGACGTTTTTTCAAAATAACTCAAAAGGAAATCAAAACCAACGGCAAGTAAGGCTGCCGGGATAGCCCCTAATAAAATTAGATAATTATTGCCTCGATCAATTCCTAATAAGATCAAACTACCAAGTCCTCCAGCACCAATTAAGGCGGCAATAGTTGCTGTCCCAATAATTAATACCATTGCATTTCTAATTCCTGCCATGATAATTGGCATAGCAAGAGGCATTTCTACTTTTATTAATTTCCTAAACCGGTCCATGCCCATTGCATCTGCTGCTTCAACTAGTGAAGGATCAATCTCAGTCAATCCTGTATACGTGTTTCTCAGTATTGGCAATAACGCATAGATAACTAGCGCAATAACTGCGGGTAATTTACCAATTCCTACTAACGGAATCATTAATCCGAGTAAAGCCAACGAAGGAATCGTTTGGAAAATTGCCGTTATCTGAATAATAGGACTGGCTATTTTTTTATGATGAGTCAAGAATATAGCTAAAGGAATAGCAATCATTACTGCAATTAATAGCGATATAAAAGAAAGTTGAATGTGCTCGATTAGAGCTGTCCATAGTAGTTCCTTACGATTTTGAAAAGTAGTAATTAATTCATTCATTCGGTATCACCTCTATTTTCAATAGTAGCAGCCAGATAAGACATCAATTGTTGATTGGTTATTTTCCCTATGACTATCTTCTGTTCATTTTTAATAAAAACTGTTTCGTTTTTTGACAGAGCAAGAATAAGTTGATCTACTGATTGCGTTGTGCCCAAAACAACTTCCATTAGCTCCTCAGATTTTGTTGGCAACACAAATCCATCATTCAGCATATCTTGAATAACTTGAACCTCAGCTGTTTCAATATTTCCTGACTTCAAGAAATTTCTAACAAAATCATTCTTAGGGTGACTAACAATTTCCTCTGGCGTTCCTATTTGAACAATTTCCCCTTTTTCCATCAAAGCAATACGACTGCCTAGAGAAATTGCTTCTTGCATGTCATGCGTTACGAAAACAATCGTTTTTTTCCATTTCTTATGCATTTCTGCTACATCTTCTTGTAGATTATGGCGACTAACTGGGTCTAATGCACTAAACGGTTCATCCATCAAAATGATATCAGGATCAGCAGCAAGTGCTCTTAAAACACCTATCCGTTGTTGTTCTCCTCCCGATAGCTCCGATGTTTTTCGATTACGGTACGTTTTTGCTTCTAGTCCTACACTTTCAAGCAACTCTGTCACACGATCGTGCATTTCAGTTTTTGACCATTTTTTCATTTCTGGTACAGTAGTAATGTTTTCTTCAACCGTCATATTCGGAAATAAGGCAATCTGCTGTAGTACATATCCCATATTCCAGCGTAATTCTTGAATATTGTACTCACTTATAGGCTTATCACGGACATAGATAAATCCAGAACTTAGCGAAATCAATCGATTAATCATTTTCAACATCGTTGTTTTTCCGCATCCACTAGGACCGATTAATACAAAGAACTCACCATCTTTAATTTCTAAATTTAAGTTAGAGACAACAGGATTTCCTGGTACATATTCTTTAGATACATCTTTAAATTTTATCATCTTCATTCTCCTAGCACTTATTTTATTTTAACTCTTACCATTCCATACGTATCCATTATTTATAAGTTTGTAGTGCTGAAGCATCTTCGTTTTACTAAAAACGACACCAAGTAGCGAACCCCCGTAAACAGCCCCTCCATCAATCCCAATTTTATTATCTTTTAACCATAAATTAGACGTTTTGTTATCACCATATAACGATGGAGTAATCGTATGACCGAAAACGATCTTTTTGCCAGTATTATTTTTCATAGAATGAAAAGGTTCTCGAATCCAGACAAAGTCTTTTGGAGCGGTTTTTCTCCAATCTTTTTTTGACAAATCAACACCTGCATGGACAAAAACGTAATCTCCCCATTCATAATACAGCGGCAACTCTTTTAGACTTTCTTTCAGAGTTGGATAATGACTTGTCATTAACATAGCTATTTCTGTTGGAGAATACTCGTCTGCTAACCCACTATGAAGGAAGGTTTCAAGCGTCTTCATTCCACCATTCATCTTGTACACGTCATAGTTTTCTTCTGGATTCTCTAAAAAATTTAAAAGCATCTCTTCATGATTTCCTTTTATCCAAATAGCTTCTTTTTCCTTTACTAGTTCATTGGCTAAAATAAAACAGGCCTTCGGATTTTCTCCCCTATCACCAAGATCACCAATAAATAATAATTGTTGTTTAGATTCATCCCAGTGTGTCAACATTTCTTTAAGGAGTGTAATTTGACCATGAACATCTCCAATTGCAAATAATTCTGTCTTCATACAAATCCTCCTATTTTTTTAATTCCACGTTTTCACTAGTTATCCTACTTAAAATCTTCTTCTTAACTATACATGGTTTCTTAAAAAAAAATGACTAATATGCTCACACCATCTTAATCTCATTCACATCTGGTTTAGTTGAAGCGTTAGTCTACTTTTGTGCTGTTTTTAGAATTCATTTTTCTAGGAATGTGACTAAATAGATGGTATTAAAAAATTAAAAATTTGAATAAAAAAAACACTTTTCTTTTTTTAAAAGAAAAGTGTTTTTTTTTATTAAATATCCGATTTGATGATAGCTTCATCATCATTAAAAACAGACTCATCAAAGCGTTTCACGCGTTTTGACGAAATAATCCCCGCTAAAATACTGTCGTTAACATTTAATAATGTCCGAGCCATATCAATAACAGGTTCAACAGAGATAACTAGCCCAACGATAGCCACTGGTAAATCTAATGATCCTAAGACGATTAACGCTGCAAAAGTTGCCCCGCCACCAACACCAGCAACACCAAATGAACTAATCGTTACGACCGCAACAATGGTTAGGATGTAGGCTGGACTAAAAATATCAATCCCTACTGATGGTGCTACTATTGCTGCTAGCATAGCCGGATAAACACCCGCACAGCCATTTTGTCCAATAGATATACCAAATGTACCTGCAAAGTTTGCTGACGCTTCATCTACCCCTAATGCCTTAGTTTGGGTTTCAATATTTAAAGGTAGTGTTCCAGCACTTGAACGTGATGTGAAAGCAAAGCTTAAAACGGTCCAGGTCTTTTTCAAATATTGAAGAGGGTTAACTTTATACCCTAATAGAATAAGCATGTGGATTAAGAACATTGTAATGATAGCCGTATAAGAAGCTAATACAAATTTACCTAAGTTGACTAAAGCATTAAAATCGCTTGTTGCTAATGCTTTTGTCATTAAAGCAAAGACTCCGTATGGAGTTAATCTTAAGACAAGTGTAACAATGCGCATTACGATTGCATATAAACTTTTAATTATTTTTTCAAAGAAAGCTGCTTCTTCCGGACTCTTTCGACTTACTCCAAGGTAAGCGACGCCTACAAAAGCCGAAAAAATAACAACAGCAATTGTACTCGTTGAGCGACTATTGGATAAATCTTCAAAGACATTTGATGGAATAAAATTCACTATTTGCGCTGGTAATGATAAATCAGCAACGACTTCTTTCCGTTCATCAAGTGCTGCTATTTGAGTTGTTTCAGCAGCTCCTTGAACAAATTCAGCTCCATCCAGATTGAAAAGCATAACACTTCCAATTCCAACTAAAGCAGCAATAGCTGTTGTTGCTAATAACGTTGTTAAAACCGTTACACTTATTTTCCCTAAATCTTTGGTACCTTCTATTTTTGTGAACGCTCCAACAATTGAGACAAAGATTAACGGCATAATTAGCATTTGCAATAAACGCACATAGCCTGTCCCAACAATGTTTATCCATTCCATGGCTCCAGTTGTTACCTCACCTGTCGCCCCGAAAAGTACTTGTAAAATTGCTCCAAAAACAATCCCTGATCCTAACGCTATAAAAACGCGTGTTGAAAACTTAACGTGTTTCTTCTGTAGACGCCAGAAACTATAAATGACTGCTACAAATAAAAGTAGTGCAATAAAAATATAAAGATTTGTCATGATAATCCTCCCTTTGTTTTGCTTTCCATGACTAGAAAAGCTGGTATATCATAAGATTAAAGGTCCCTGACGAACATTTTTACCGAATGAACGTCCTAAATATGAGGATACTGATCCAAATTTAGTGATTCCTTATTCTACTTTATTTTAGTAAGAAGCACAAGATAAATGCTTGGTTTTTGTAAGCAAAATAGAAGAAGTCTTATTGAGTCTTTACAAACCCAATCGGACTTCTTCTATTAGTTAATTACATATACTATTTTTTATTTTTTTTAAACGTACGAATTCCAAATTTCACAATCTCTACCATCGGAATAATAGAGAATGCTGCTCCTACCGTTAGCATCCATTGTTGTGGATCTAAATGACTAACCCTAAACGCATCATTCAATCCAGGGACTAGAACAACAATCGCTAATAATGAACCAGAAACTAGTATGGATAAATTAAACAGTTTATTTTTAAAGAATCCTACTGTAAAGAGTGACTTATCAACAGATTTCACATTAAACGCATGGAACAACTGCAACATACCTAACGTTACAAAAGCCATCGTTAAAGCATCACTATGAATTAA
>NZ_JBATXB010000110.1:0-2986 GCF_049673005.1 Carnobacterium sp.
TCTAACTTTCAAATTTTTAGGTACTAAGCTACTTTTCAGCTTCTACTTTTCGTAAAACTTCAAAGAAGTAGATTCCAGTTGCATGATCATCAGCTTTCACTTTTGAATGATAATAGAGTGCCGCAGCATCCAAACTGTCCTGACTTTCCAATTTAACTTTTGCGTCTGCTAGTAAGTTCAGCGAAATTAAATAATAATAATCTCCATGCTTTACTGAAAGAACTGTATAAACTTTATCTTGAGAGTGTTTGCGTTCAATGATGTCATATTTTGGATAACCTTTATAATGATCAGATTGTTCGTAGTCGCGAGCTTGAATGATTTCATTTACCCCATCTTCGTCTTCAACTTTGACTATAGAACTAGAGAGGAAATGGGAGTCGCTAGCTACTACAAGCTTGGAAGGTCGATTGTCTTTAACATCTTTTTCAAGGCGTTCTATTGTAGAACCACTATAAAATGTGTTTCCTTCGATGAAGATATCCTCACTAACAGCTCTAGTGCAACCAACTAATAAAAAAAGTAATAGGGTATAGCCCAATAAATAGTCTTTCTTCATAAAAATCCTCCTTTTATATCTGATTATAATCGTTAACTCTGCTAGTGTATAGCATTTAAATAACAGTTAGAATAATAAAAAGAAAGGTTGGAGCTTAAGTCGCTCCAACCTTTCTTTTTATTATATTTCTTCTACTATTACTTCCAATACTCGATTGTTTTTTACTTTCATAACCTTGAGAAGGATATTTTTATAATTTAACTTATCTCCTTCATTAGGAAAATGTCCTAATAATTCTGAAATGAATCCACTAATAGTACTTGAAAAAAACACTTCATTATTTTGAAGATGAAATAAATCGAAAACTTTTTCAAGACTAGCCTCACCACGAACTAAATACTTGTCTTCAGCTATTAGAGTTATTTCTTCTTCGATATAATCCGTTTCATCCCATATTTCTCCAACGAGTTCTTCCAAAGCATCTTCCATAGTTACAATTCCTATTGTGCCACCGTATTCATCGACAACTACAGCCATATGAACTTTACTTTGTTGCATGATTTTCAACAAGCGAGATAATTTCATTTTAGCTGGAATATGAAGCACATTTTTCATCATTTCAGTGAGTGATAATGATTCTTCACCCTTTGCTTTTCTACGGATATAATAATTGAAATCTCTCTCATGTAAAACGCCTTGAACATTATCAACAGAGTCATCGTATAATAAAATCCGAGAGTAAACATTCTCGTCGAAAATTCGTTGTATTTCTTCATCTGAATCATGTAAATCAGCGGCTACCACATCGACACGTGGTGTAAGGATACTATCAACTTCTAAATCATGAAATTTTATAGCTGATCGAATTAGCTGATGTTCATCAACTTCTAGAGCTCCTCCAATTTCTGCTTCATCTATGATTGATAATAATTCTTCCTCACTAATGCTTACCTCTTCAGTATGTAGGTACTTGGCTATTAGATTGTTTAGGTTTGCGAAAATCCAATTAATTGGTTTTAGAATTTTCATTAAAACACCTAAAAACGGAGAAGCAAATTTTGCAACTATTTCTGGTCGATCTTTTGCAATTGCTTTAGGAGTAATTTCACCAAAAATCAAAACAAGAATGGTCATGACGATTGTAGAAATAGTTACACCGTATTGCGGAAAGTACTTAATAAAAAGAGTGGTCGCTAAGGCTGAAGAAGCAATGTTAACAATGTTATTCCCTACCAATATTGTAGACAAAACATTATTATAATCTTCTGTAAGTTTTAATGCTTTTTCTGCACGTTTATCTCCTTTTTTTGCACTGTTTCGCAACCGGATTCGATTAACGGATGTAAATGCTGTTTCCGATGAGGAAAAATATCCTGAAAACAAAATCAATCCTACTAAAATTACAATCGTCATTATATTACTATCACTGTCCATTAGACAGAATTCCCCCTTATGGTAAATACATATTTACATGAATTATACAACAAAAAGGTAGTGGAAATATAGTCATTTAATAAAACATAACAGACTAAACAGCGTTTTCTTTATGGAACAATGTAAAACAAAATAATCGAAAGAGTATAATAGCGACCTCGGACCATTCTATTAGACCTTTTTATATATATTCTTTATACTTTAATAAGAAATCAATTTCTAATAAAAATAGGAAGAAGGAGGAATTTTTATGAGTAGCACACAAAAAGCTTGGACAAATGGACTGTTTTTTTTGAGTACACTAGTCGTTAATGCGCTAGGAGCATTCGGAGTTATTAATGGATTGTCACAGAATGAGATTTCTGATAAGTATCTGACGTTAATCACACCAGCGCCATCTACATTTAGTATATGGAGCGTTATCTATATATTGCTAGGGATTTCGATTATTATAATGATTATAAAAAAAGATGATCCCTATTATCAGGCAGCATTAAATAAGATTTCGTTATTATTTATTCTTTCATCGCTATTAAATATCGCTTGGATTGTTGCTTTTTCTTATCTGCAACTACTATTATCAACAATTTTTATTTTATTATTTTCGGTAATTTTAACCTTAATCTGTATCAGATTGGTTGAAATTAATGATGGGAAACATCTTCTATTGCCAGTATCTTTTGGACTTTACGCAGGCTGGCTGTTTATTGCTTCCGTTGTTAATATAGCTGCGACACTTGTAAAAGCGAATTGGGATGGTTTTGGGATTGAGGTTGAACTCTTAGCATCTGGAACACTCATTGTAGCCATTTTCTTAGTTTTACTTGTTATGCGAAAGATACGCAATGTAATCTTTCCTTTACCTATTGCCTGGGCTTATTTTGGAATTCATAATTTTTTGACCGCTTCTGAGGGATTCAATGGTAAATTCCCCACACTTGAGATGGTAACACTAGTAGGATTAGGCGTATTCTTAGTAATCAGTGCGTACCAACTTTATAAAAATAGCTTTGCTTTGATTCCAAGAAAAGGAAATGCCTATAGATAAAATGA
>NZ_JBATXB010000111.1:0-145109 GCF_049673005.1 Carnobacterium sp.
AGGAAATAAGCCATTAGAGCCCGTAGGGAGTTAATTCCACACCAACAAATTCAACTGGTTCATTAATTAATAACATCTGGCAATAAACAGTTGCATAGGGTGGCTAACTTAAACTTGAAATTTACGAAATAAATCCTTTACCTTTTTTCGTAAAATAAAAAATAACACCAATTCTTTCTACAGAGAAAGAAAATGGTGTTATTTTTTTAATTTGATTTAAATTTCTTAAGTGGCCTAGCTACAATTGGTGCAATAATACCAGCAGCAATCGCTTCAGCAACCCCGTTAGTCATTACAATCGCACCTAAAGCTTTGGCCAAAGTAGAAACGTCAATATTTAGAGCCGCTGCGTAATCATCTTTATAGAATATATAGATAAAGAATAAAACCAGTATTGTATTTGTTAAAGAGGCTAAAACGGAAGAAATAATCATGGCTATTGACTCTTTTCCATTCTTTTTTTTGAGAAGATGAAAAGCATAACCAGCAATAAAGCCAACAAGAATACGCGGTACAATAGAAATAATAGGATTAGTAAACAACAACAAATCCAACGGTGAAGTCGGTGCTATAAACGCCTTGACCAAACGACTAACTCCCCAAACCCCACCTATAACCATCCCGTCTTTTGTTCCCAATGTCAATGCTGCAACGATAACAGTGATATGTATGATTGTAGGATTTAGTGGTGGAATAGGAATGTAACCTAAAAGTGGAACAAAGTTTTGAACTAAAATGATAGCAGATAAAATTCCTAAAATAGATATTCGATAAGCTTTTCTATTTCTTTGATACATTTGTATCCCTTCTTTCTAAAATATAGTCTATAGTCAATTACTTAGTAGTTTACAGTATAAGAAATAGAATAGCATTAAAAATAAGTGTAATTTTTTATAAAATTTTAATTTATTAAATTTCTTTCCTACTATAATTCTAATAAATAAAATTGATTAAATCTTTCACTTGCTTTATCTCAATCTTATTATAAATTCTTTTTAGAGAATACATATTGCCTTCTTATAGAACCCACTTAACGTTATTTTATTCGCGAGTATCTCTATTCTTAGTCATAAAATTGCGGCAGAACGATCATAAACTAGAGTATAACATTAGCAAAAAATTATCGTTTAAAAAATTGTAGATCGTACTAAGTATAATCATTTTGCATTATAAAAATAAAAAGCCGGAAATCAAAAAATGATAAACCGGCCTTAGTTAACTTAATTTTTGGCATTCTCAAAAGCTGCAATATACTGTTTCATATATTCAGGTAAATCAGGTGGTCTGCGACTAGATATAATATGCCCATCCGTAATAGCCGGTACATCATGCCAAATTGCTCCAGCGTTAGTCATATCATCTTTGATCCCTGGAGTACTTGTAACATTTACACCTTGTAAGATACCAGCAGAGATTAAAACCCATCCAGCATGGCAAATTTGACCGATTGGTTTCTTTTTTAAATTAAAATATATGATGAAATCAATAACTTCAGGATACCGTCTTAGTTTATCAGGAGACCATCCACCGGGAACTAAGATACCATCATATTCTTCTTTTTTTATTTCCGAAAAATTAAAATCAGATACTGCCGGAACGCCATATTTCCCAATATATTCTTTATTTTTTTCATCTCCAACTAGATTAACGGTTGCTCCAGCTTCCCGTAAGCGATAAACAGGGTACCATAATTCTAAATCTTCAAAATCGTCACTCACTAAAGCAAGTATCTTTTTGTTTATTAAACTCATACTAATCACTCCAATTCATACATTATTAACTAAGTGTAACAACTAATCATGAGAATTGAAAACAATGTTATCTGTATGATAAAAAAAGTTACTAAAATAATCAATCTATTTTTAATTCATTTTCTAAACGAATTCTTCGGTTTATACGACCTAAAAGTACTAATAATAGTTTTTTTTCTTCGTTTGGCCAAGATTTAAATAAGTCTGTTACATAAAATTCGATTTCAAATTTCACGGCATTAATCAATTGATTGGCTTCTTTAGAAATACTCAAAAGAAAAATACGTTTATCCTTACCTTCTTTTTTAATGACGAAACCTTTCTGAACTAGTGCATTAATCTGTCTACTCAATGTTGACTTGTCTAAAGAGAATAGTGTTGTTAATTCTTTTAAAGTTAAAGGCCCTTCAATAAGTTGACTCATAATAGTAAACGATGATTGATTGAGATTATTCTTTTTCAATACTTTTTTCTCAATTGTAGAGTAAAGTTTTTGAAATTCGTTCAGCTGATTGACAAGTTCATAGGCAGATATACTAGTATCCATATAAAAACTCCTTTTTATTATTATGTTTCATTATGAAACAAATATAGTTTCATAATGAAACATAACACGTAAAGGCTTTTAAATCAACTATCCCTTAATCATAAACTCTAATAATTAGACGATTTTAAAAAAGTAGAGAGAGTCTTAATTGAATAACATTTCGTCACTTACTAATCGATTTTCTGTTCTTTTTTGAAATAAACCTAGTACTTCCGCTACTGTTAAATCTTGTTTATCTTCCCCAGAAAGATCAATAATGACCTGTCCTTTATCTAACATAATTAATCGATTCCCATAATTAAGAGCATCTTGCATATTATGAGTAATCATTAAGGCTGTTAAGTTTTCTTCTTCGATTCTTTTACGAGTAAGTTCTAACACGACACTTGCCGTTTTAGGGTCTAAGGCTGCAGTGTGCTCGTCTAATAAAAGTAATTCTGGTTGATTCATTGTTGCCATTAAAAGTGCAATTGCTTGTCTTTGACCTCCAGACAGTAAACCCATCTCGCTATCTAATCTTTTTTCTAAACCTAAATCTAATTTTTTTAAAAGAGTTTTAAAATAAAGTCGTTCATTAGAAGTACTGCCTTTTTTAAGAGTTCTTTTTTGGCCACGACGGTAAGCAATAGAAAGATTCTCACTAACGGTCATTCTTGGTGCAGTGCCCATCAATGGATCCTGGAAGACTCTTCCTATCAAACTCGCACGTTTTTCTTCCTTTAACTTATTCATTTCTTTTTCTTTGATTTTGATTGAACCTTTATCAATCAAAAATGTTCCAGCTATACTATTTAACAACGTTGATTTCCCTGAGCCATTGCCACCAATAATAGTAATGAAATCTCCTTTTTTGACAGTTAAGTTTAGGTTATTTAAAACATTATTCTGATTTGGTGTACCAAGATAAAATGTTTTTGAAATACCTTTTAAAGTTAAAATAGTATCCGGTGTCATAGATTAAGCCTCCTTCTTATTAAAGAAATTTAAATTGAACCTTTGTCTCAAGCTAGGTAATGCTAAGAATAGCGCTAAGACTATGGCTGATATTAGTTTTAAGTCGTTAGGTTGTAGCCCAATAAGCAATACAAATGTAATGATAAATCTATAAATAATTGCCCCTAAAACAACACAGATTAATCGATTAACAAATGTTAAGTTTCCGAAGATAACTTCACCAATAATAACTGAAGCTAAACCAATAACAATTGTTCCAATTCCCATACTTATATCAGCGTATCCATTGTCTTGGGCAATTAAAGCACCAGCACTTGCTACAATACCGTTTGAAAGCATTAATCCTACTATTTTAGTGTGATCGGTAGATATTCCAAGTGAGCGTGCCATTTTTTCATTATCTCCAGTAGCGATAATAGCTTGACCAAATTCTGTTTGGAAAAAGAGAAAAAGAAATAAAATGATAAGAAAAACGAATATGAGACCCATAAAAATCGTATCAAATTGATTTGGTAAAGAAAAATTCTTGAAAAAATCTGTTATTCTATCTTTTCCTAACAAACTTAGATTTGCGCGATTCATAATTCTTAAATTAATCGAGTATAAACCAGTCATAGTTAAAATCCCAGCAAGTAAACCAGGTATTTTAGCCTTAGTAATTAAAAATCCAGTAATTGATCCAGCTAATGCTCCTATAATAAACGCAAAACCGGTAGCTAATAATGGATGAACACCATTTATTATTAAGCGCGCACATACGGCTGCCCCTAAAGGAAATGAGCCTTCGGCGGTCATATCTGGTAAATCTAAGATTCGATAAGTTATAAATATTCCTAGTGCCATTATTCCCCACATTAATCCTTGTGCAGTAGCTGTTGTAATTAAATTCATTTTTCTTCCTGCCTTCTATAATTTATTGATTTTTTATTTTCTCTAATATATTTTCAGGGATAGCAATTCCCAATTCTGTTGCTTTTTCAAGATTGATAATAATCTCGCCTTTTTGTAAATATTGTATTGGCATCGTTTGAGGTTTATTTTCGCCCTTGAGTACGGTTGCAGCCATTTTACCTGTTAGTATACCGAGCTCATATTGGTTTAACCCAACCGTAGCTAAACCACCTTCTTCGACCATCGTATCAACTGCTGGAAATACAGGGATATTATTTTCATCTGCCGCAGCTACTAGAGTACTCATAGCGCTAGCAATAGTATTATCAGTAGGAACCCAAACAGCATCTACTTGATTAACTAATGAAGAACTTACTTGAGAAACATCATTAGTGGAAGAAACAGTCGAAACAGTCGTTTCGTACCCCATTGATTCAGCTATCTCTATTGCTTGTTTAGCTTGAACAATAGAATTATCTTCACTTGATGAATAGAGAATCCCAATATTTTTTGCGTTTGGAAGAATTTGCTTTATTAAGTTGAATTGTTCTTTTATAGGCGTTAAATCACTTACTCCGGTTATATTCCCACCTGGTTTTTCATTGTTTTTCACCAATCCAGCACCCTTTGGATCCGTTACTGCACCGAGAATAATAGGGATTTCTTTTGAACTATTCGCTAATGCTTGAGCAGAAGGTGTTGCAATACCAATCATTAAAGATGCATTCTTATTTACAAAACGCGTACTCATTGAATTCAAATTACTTTGGTCTCCTTGTGCATTTTGAAAATCTATTTCAATTGTTTCGCCATCTACAAAGCCTTCTTCGTTTAACGCGTCAACAATACCTTCGTAAATAATATCCAATGCTGGATGACTTGTCAGTTGCAAGATTCCTACAACTGGCAAACCTTCAATTTTATTCTCCATTGAGTCACCTTTTTCTTTAAAAAAAGCGAATGTTAATACGATACTTAATAAACCAATAAAGCCCATCATTTTTTTCATGAATTTCTTGCCTCCAGTTTTTTTAACTATTAGACTTATTTTTGCTATCTTTTTACCGATTAAAAAATCCTAAAAAAATAAACAGCTACCACAAAAAGTACTTGTGGTAGCTGTTTAGACACAACAACTCCACACAGAATAAATAAAAGTCTACTCTATGTGGAGTTATTTCCCGATTGCTTAAATAAACCAACATAGATACTCATTCAGAATACTTCCTGAAGGTTGTATCTATGAAATCATTTCATAAATCAACCTGTCTATCTTGATTTTGCCAACGGCTATTTAATGTACTACTTGCATCAACGAATTTAATCATAACAGACACTCCTTTATGTTGGTTTTTTAAGCTATTTCAATTAGTCTACTGGTTGTTCTCATAAGAGTCAAGCAAAAATTATGGAATACAGTTAGAAACTAATCTGATAAATAAACAATTCTATCTCCCAATGGTTGAATAGGTCGATTTGTTTTCCCGATATTTTCTTTAAATGCTTGTAATAATCCTTTACGCATGTAAGTTTGATTTTTAAAAACTATCCAATCTACAGGACCTATCGTTGGAGGTGTTGTTAAAGACCCTGTATAATGGAAAAACTGTTTCCTAATGGGTAATAACTTTGCAACATCAACGGGAACTAGCAGACCTCTACCTGAAATTCTTGGATCTAGAGCTAGGCTATCAATCCGAGATTTCTCTAAATTAGCGGGTTCTTTATTAGGTATAACCGTAATACCCAGTACTAAAAGTTCGTTATCTTTAGACCTGTGTACTAAATGCATTTCTAGTGGGAATGATTTTTGGTTTATTTGATGTTCACTAGGTAAATGAAAATGAATGTCATCTAAGATATATCTTTTATGATTAAAAAAAAGCACATTTAGTTCTTCACTAGCTAGCGGTGTCAAATGAACAGTGTGATTAAAAAATGACGTCTCAAATTGAGTTAAATGATACCTTGTACTGAATAGATTATGAAAATCACTTTTTTTAGCGTTTTGATCACATAATTGAATGGGAGATTGTAAACTTTCATCTTCTGCTTTTTTAAAAGCTTCACAAATATTTCTCCAGTTCTCTGGTTTTCGATCTCCTTCATAATACCAATCCATTAATTTCACCTACATTATCTTAAATTTATAAAAACAAGTTAAGTAAATAATACCTTTTTTATACAGGTTTTTTCAACTAATTTATCTTTTGTACGAAAAATGTTACAATGAAAGCTGTGAAAAACATGCAATTGATTGTTTAGTATTTTGATAAGATAAGAATGATAGTAGTGAAAATAGACTAAGCTCTTTTCGCTTAAGTTATAGAAAGAAGGATAAAAATATGTCATTTGATGGAGTCTTCACTCATGCAATGGTTGATGAATTAAAAGTAGGTCTTAAAAATGGCCGTGTATCAAAAGTGCAACAACCTTATAAAAATGAAATTGTTCTTGTCATGCGGGCCAACGGAAAGAATCACAGATTATTATTATCTGCACATCCTAGTTATGCTAGAATCCAACTAACAGACATCCCTTATGAGAATCCTAGTTCGCCACCTAATTTTTGTATGGTTATGCGTAAACACCTAGAAGGAGCAGTATTAGAAGATATTCAACAAATAGGAAATGACAGAATAATTCATTTTACATTCAAGAGTCGTGATGAATTAGGAGATATTCAAAACGTTATGTTGATTGTTGAGCTAATGGGTAGGCACAGTAACCTCTTTTTAGTTGAACAAGACACAAAACGAATTATTGATACAATTAAGCACGTTCCAGTAAGTCAAAATACTTTCCGCACTATCATGCCTGGATCAACATATGTTAATCCGCCTTATCAGGAAAAAATAAATCCTTTTGAAACTGGAAATATAAAAGCAATGCAAGAACTTTATGAAGAAAAAGAAGAAGTATCTTTACAACAACTTATTCAAAAAAAATACCAAGGCATTGGTTCTGAAACAGCCAAAGAAATAGCCTATCGTAGCGAAGGGCAATTAGAAAAAATAAAAAGAGTAATGGAATCTTTTGTCGAAAGTATAGATTCAAAAAATCTTAAACCTACTTTGACTACTCTTAATAAAAAAATATTTTTCACACCGATTCCCTATCTTAGTTTAAATGGAGAATCTGAAAGTTATGCTACTTTAAGTATTCTTTTAGATCAATATTATCAAGTTAAAGCTGAGAAAGATCGAGTTCAACAACAAGCTTCTGACTTAATCCATATTGTCCAGGTAGAACTACAACGCAACATTAAAAAAATGAAAAAACTTGAGAAAACAATGCAAGAAACTGAACAAGCTGATGATTATCGTTTACGAGGAGAAATCCTCACTGCTTATCTTCATGAACTACACAAAGGTCAAAAGGAAGCTACTTTACCGAATTTTTATGACGATGATCAACCTTTAAAAATTAATTTAAATCCTAGAAGTACACCCTCTCAAAATGCGCAAAAATTTTTCTCGAAGTATCAAAAATTAAAGAATGCCATTATTTTTGTTACGGAACAAATTCAGATAACCAAAGAGGAAATTAATTATTTAGATTCTGTCTCTACTCAGTTAGAGCTTGCAACACCTAGAGATATTGCTGAAATAAAAGAAGAATTAGTTCAACAAGGTTATTTAAGAAAAAAATACAAAAAAAATCAGAAAAAACAAAAAAAACTTAAGGCGAGTAGTCCTGATAAGTATGTTTCAAGTGATGGAGACATTATTTTAGTAGGTAAAAATAACTTGCAAAATGACTTGTTGACGATGAAAACAGCTAGAAAGTCTGATATTTGGCTACATGCTAAAAATATTCCGGGTTCTCATGTTATCATTCAAAATAATAACCCTTCTGAACAAACTATTAGCGAAGCTGCTAACATTGCTGCTTATTTTTCTAAATCACAGTTATCGGCTTCTGTTCCAGTTGATGTTGTAGAAGTCAAAAAAATAAAAAAACCAAATGGTGCAAAACCAGGATTCGTTATCTATGAAGGACAACAAACTGTTTTTGTAACTCCTGATAGAGAACTAGTTAACCAGTTAAAAGGACAAAAATAACGTTTTTTTTGCCACTCTATCTTCGTGATTTTTAAATTAACAATGAAAAAAATACACACTATAGCTTTTATTTATAAGCTATAGTGTGTATTTTTTCAGGTTTTAATCATTCCAATGGATAGGATCTTGTTTCCATTTTTTTAAAAGAATCATATCTTCCTTGGTAATTGCTCCCGCATCTAGTGCTACTTCAATCAATGATGTATAATTTGTTAACGTTTTTAAAATGATTCCTTGATTTTTAAAATTATCCATTCCTTTTGGTAATTCGTATGTGAAAATAGCAGCGACCCCTAACACGACGCCTCCATTTTCTTTGAGTGCATGAGTTGCTTCTAGAACACTTCCACCCGTCGAAATTAAATCCTCTATAACGACTACTTTTTGACCCACTAACAATCTGCCTTCAATTTGATTGCCTTTACCATGATCTTTAGCTTTGCCTCTAATATAAATCATAGGTAAACCTAAAATATCTGCAACCCACGCTGCATGTGGTATGCCCGCGGTAGCTGTCCCCGCAATAACATCTACATCAGGATAAGTTGTTTTTATTAACTCAGCCATATTTTGAGCAATTTCTTTCCGGATAACTGGGTAGCTCATTGTGATACGATTATCACAATAAATAGGACTTTTCATTCCACTAGCCCAAGTAAATGGATGATTTGGACTTAGACTAACTGCCTCGATATCTAATAAGTGTTTTGCAATCATTTTTTTTGTAGTCATTTAGTTTTCTACTCCGTTCCATTGGTTTTTGATTGAATGATAAGCCGTTAAAGGATCCTTTGCCATTGTGATTGGACGTCCTACAACGATATAACTCGCACCATTTTCTCTAGCGAAATTTGGGGTCGCAATTCTTTTTTGATCTCCTTGCTTATCTGTTTTCAATCTTATTCCAGGTGTAACACATAAAAAATCATTAGATGTCTGTTCTTTTATTAAACGAGCTTCCAATGCTGAGCACACGACACCATCTAAGCCCGAATTTTTGGTTAGTTGTGCGTAGTGAATGACACTTTCTAATAAAGGAACTTCAATTAGCTGTTCTGAGCGCATCGCTTCTTGCGTGGTAGAAGTTAATTGTGTAACAGCTATCAATTTTGGACGCTCTCTTCCAGCTGGAGTCCCAGCAAAAATCCCCTCCATTGCTGCTTCCATCATTTCTTTACCACCTGCAGCATGTACATTTATCATATCAATGTCTAATGCCGCTAATCCTTGCATAGAACGTTTTACTGTATTCGGGATATCATGTAATTTTAAATCTAAAAAAACATTATGACCAAGACTTTTTATATAGTTTACAATCTCGGGACCATTTTGGTAATAGAGTTCCATTCCAACTTTCACAAATAATGACTCTTCTTTAAATTCATGTAAAAAACTTTTTATCTCCGAGCTTGTAGAAAAATCTAGTGCAATAATTGGTTTATTTTTCATTCTGCCTCTCCTTTTCTACTTCTTTTATTAACTCTTCGATACTCTTTATCCCAAGTTCTTTCATTCGAATTGGAAGTGCTTCAATAATCTCTTTGCACGCTAGCGGATTCTTGTACTGAGCTGTTCCAATAGCAACGGCACTTGCCCCAGCCATAATCATCTCAAGAACATCATCAGCAGTAGTGACGCCACCCATTCCAATAATTGGAATGGAAACTGCTCTAGAAACCTGATAAATCATTCTTATCGCTAACGGTTTCAGGGCTTTTCCAGATAATCCCCCAGTTTTGTTTGAAAGGTAAGGTTTTCTTGTTTCTAAATCAATCGCCATACTTAAAAGAGTGTTAATCATACTGATGCCATCTGCACCTCCCTTTTCGGCTGCCTGAGCGATAGCAACAATATCTGTTACGTTTGGAGTCAACTTTACGTAAACGGGTACAGTAGCCACTTTTTTGACTGCCTCAGTCATTAAGCGAACAGCTTCTGGACTAGAGCCAAATGTTAATCCACCTTCCTCAACATTTGGGCATGAAACATTTAATTCAAGTGCACTTATATACGGTGACTGACATAATTTTTTTGTTACTTCAACAAATTCTTCAGTTGTTGAACCGGCTACGCTAGCGATAATTGGTGTGTCAAAATTTTTTAATGCAGGTAATTTTTCATTCACAATAACGTCTACACCTGGATTTTTTAATCCAACCGCATTCAATACACCCGTATCTAAATGGTGGTAACAAGGTTCTGGGTTTCCAGTACGTGCTTGACTCGTTGTTGATTTGATTATAATAGCGCCTAATAAATTATAATCAAAATTATCCATATAAAGTTCTCCGAATCCAAATGTACCACTAGCTGGCATTATTGGGTTTTTAAGATTAAGACCGGGTAAAGTAACACCTAATTGATTCATTCCTGTTCCTCCTAATAAATCTTTTTTAGATTATATTAAAAAATAGGTAAAGTAAAATTTTTGCAACAAAGTCTATAATGATTGAGTCATAAACGTTCTAGCTTCTAAAACTCTTAAAATAGCTCTGGCTGTATCTAATGAAGTTAATAACGGAATTCCATGTTCAATAGTACTTTTACGAATGAGTTCTCCATCTTTTACATCTTTTTTTGTACGACCAATCGTATTAATAACCAACTGAACCTTACCTCTTGCGATAACATCTAAAATATTTTCATCTCTTGTTTCATCTAATTTCGCTATCGATTGAACAGGGATGTGTTTACTTTTCAAGAACTTTTCTGTACCAGTTGTAGCGATAATCTGATAACCAATACTATGAAACCGCTGAGCTATTGAATAAGACTCTTCTTTATCTTTATCTGTTAATGTCAGCAAAACAGTTCCAAAGTCAGCCATATGCAGCGAACTTGCTTCGAAAGCTTTATAGAGTGCTTTTTCAAGTGTACGGTCACTTCCCATCACTTCTCCTGTTGATTTCATCACTGGGCCTAAAACAGCATCCACTTTTTGTAGTTGAGCAAAAGAAAATACGGGAGCTTTAACGTGAACATAGGTTGATTCTGTAACTAAGCCATCTTTGTACCCTTGGCTTTTTAACGATTGTCCTAAAATAACATTGGTCGCTAACTCAACGATAGGTACATTGGTTACTTTGCTTAAAAAAGGAGCCGTTCGACTAGCATGAAAATGAACTTTATTAATGTAAACTTGGTCTTCAAACACAACAAACTGACTGTTCATTAGCCCAATACAATTTAAGTGTTTTGCTAATTGCATAGTGTATTGAATAATTTTTTCTTTTATTTCTAAATTTAATGATTGCGGTGGGTAAACAGCCATCGAATCACCTGAGTGAATTCCTGATCGTTCGATGTATTCAACAATACCAGGAATTAAAATATCTTCTCCATCGCTTATAGCATCGACCTCAACTTCGATACCATTCATATATTGAGTAATCAACAATGCTGAATAAGGCGAAAGGTTTTGTGAATGATTCATATAGTTTTCTAAATCAAATTGACTTTCAATAATTTCAAGCTTTTTTTCATTAAATTTTGAAACAGGTCTTATTAATACTGGATAACCTATATTTTTTGCACTTGAAAGAGCATCTTTTTTATTTGATACTATAGCACTATTTGATTTGGGAATTCCTGAATCCGCCAAGGCTTCTTCAAAAGAGGTTGGGCTTTCACTTTGAACAATGTCAGAAATAGCTGTTCCTAAAATCGGAATTGACAAGTCATGTAACGCTTCTGCTAACTTAGAAGCAGATTGACCACCAAACTGTATCATCACTCCAATAGGGTCTTCTAAACGAATAATATGCATAACATCTTCTAAGGTCAATGGTTCAAAATACAACTTATCTGAAATTAAAAAGTCCGTTGAAACTGTTTCAGGATTATTGTTTACAACAATGGCTTTATAACCAGCTTTTTGAATAGCTTTAACGGAATGGAAGATTGCATGATCAAACTCTATTCCTTGTCCGATACGAGTTGGTCCAGACCCTAAAACGACAACCGATTTTTTAGAGTTTGTTGGAATACTTTCATTTTCTTCCTCGTAAGTACTATAAAAACCAGGTGACTTGTCCTTTCCTGCCAGTGAGTAGGTTCCTAGTTGTTTATAAACAGGAACAATTCCATTATCATAGCGAAAAGCTACAACTTTTTCCGTAGTAGTTTCCCATAGCAAGGAGATAAATTCATCTGAAAATCCAAAAGATTTAGCGTATACTAGTTTATCCTTATCAAAGAAATGATTTCTTAACTCTTTTTCGATTTCAACAATATGAGCTAATTTATCTAAAAAAAACAAGTCAATATTTGTATCTTTGGCAATTTTTTCAATAGGATAACCTCTGCGAATTACTTCTGCTAAATAAAACAAACGATTATCTTGAGCATGAAGAATTTTTTGGAAGACTTCTTCGTCTGTCGCAAAAGCTGTTTCTTCAAGAAAAACATGAGTTATCCCTATTTCTAAAGAACGAACAGCTTTGAGTAAGGATTCTTCTACCGTCCGTCCAAATGCCATTGTTTCTCCAGTAGATTTCATCTGCAAACCTAATTCTCTGACTCCTTTTTCAAACTTATCAAATGGCCAGCGCGGAATTTTTGTTGCAATGTAGTCCATAGCGGGTTCGAATTCTGTTATGAAGTTATCGCTTCCTTGTTTTTTTATTTTATCGAGGGTTAATCCTACTGCTAGTTTAGCCGCGGTTCCTGCAATAGGGTAGCCCGTTGCTTTACTAGCTAGAGCAGTCGAACGGCTTACACATAGGTTGACTCCTAGTATAAAATAATCTGAAGACATAGGATCTAGAGCCATTCGAATAGTACAACTTCCTTCGACTTTTAAAGCACGAATAATCGTTAAGCAAGCATCACGAAGTACTTGATGTTGCTTGTCTGTTAGTGTTTGACATGGGGAAAATACAATCGAGTCTCCTGAATGTATTCCAACAGGGTCAAAATGCTCTAGGTGGCAACTAACCATAGCTTGATCTTTGTTGTCACGAATCACTTCATACTCAACTTCTTTATAGCCTAAAACATGCCTTTCAACTAAACATTTATTTAAGGGCGAACGAACCAAACTCTTGCTAACAGCTGAAGTTAGTTCTTCTAGATTGTTGCAACTTAATTTGACCGATCCAATTTTATGGCTCATTGGTCTGACTAATAAAGGAAAAGCAACATTCTCAGAAAAAGCGAGAGCCTCTTCTATAGTGTGAACAACACTACTTTCTAACGTTGGTTCATTTAGTTCTTCTAAAAACAGTTTGAATAAATCTGGATACTCGGTTGTTTTAATGGATTGTAGTTCTGTTCCTAGCAATTCAATTCCTAATTCTTCTAGCAGTCCTGAATCAACTAATTCCATCGTCGCGTTTATAGATGTTCTTCCTCCTAAAGTTGGGATAAGTGCATCCGGTCGTTCTTTTCTTAGAATTTTTGAAATGAATTCTACAGTTAATGGCTCAATATAAACCCGATTAGCAATTCCTTTATCTGTCATAATGGAAGATGGATTAGAATTAATTAGGATAACCTCATACCCCTCTTCCTTAAGAGATAGACAAGCTTGAGTACCAGCGTAATCAAATTCTGCAGATTGACCAATAACTATCGGACCGGAACCAATCACCACTATTTTAGTTAAATCTGTCCGCTTTGTCATATCCTTTCATCCTCCTTCCAATGATCAACTACATCCATAAATTGATCAAATAGATGCCTTGCATCATGAGGTCCTGGTGCAGCATCTGGGTTAAACTGAACACTGAATGAAGGAAACTGGCGATGCTTTATCCCCTCCACAGATCCATCGTTTAATTCAACATGAGTCACCGCTAAATTGTTCTGATCAATAGAATCATGCTCAACTAGAAATCCGTGATTTTGTGTAGTTAAATAAAAATCTCCAGAAGCGAGTTCTTTAACTGGATGATTTAAACCCCTATGTCCAACTTTCATTTTTACAACGCTACACCCATTGGCTAATGCCATGAGCTGGTAGCCTAGCCCGGTTCCAAATAAAGGGATTTTACTTTGAATCGTTTGAATCATTTTTAGAACTGCTGGTAAATCATTGGGATTGCCAGGGCCATTTGTTAATAAGATTCCATCTGGCTCTAAGTTAAAAATAGATTCGGCGGTTGTATCAAAAGGTAAAACCGTTACTTGACAGTTTCTTTTATTTAGCTCTTTTAACAGACTATGTTTTAAACCAAAATCTATCACAATAATATTTCGCCCATTCCCTGGACTTACATATGGTCTTGAAGTAGATACTTGAGCTACTTGTTGAATAGGCAAAACCGTTGCCTTTAACTGATCAAATGCATGAGCAAAATCATCTTGAGCATCAACAATCGTTCCACGCATAACACCTTTTTCTTGAAGAAGATGCATTAGTTTTCGAGTATCAACTCCAGCGATTCCTGGAATTTTTTTATTTTTTAAAAACTCATCTAAGTTCATCTGACTATGCCAATTAGAAGGCACTCGTGCAAATTCTTTAACGATAACAGCTTTACAGGTTGGCTCAATTGACTCATAATCATCCCGATTAATTCCCGTATTTCCAATTGAAGGGTAATTAAAAACAATCATTTGTCCATTATAAGATTGGTCGGTAATGATTTCTTGGTATCCGGTCATCCCTGTTGTAAAGACCACTTCTCCAATAGTATCAATTAAAGAACCAAATCCTTTCCCTTTAAAAACGGAACCATCTTCTAGTAGCAGTATCCGATCCATACTTAACTCTCCCTTTTATAAACCACTTTTCCATCAACGATGGTCAATACTGTTGTTCCTTTTACTGTCCATCCAATAAATGGCGTATTCGTAGCTTTTGATAAAAATTCTTTTTCAAGAATTTCTTTTTCTGTCTTTAGATCAAATAAGGCAATATCTGCTGGATAGCCTTCTTCAAGTATACCCGTATTCAATCTGAAAACCGATGCCGGTTTAACTGTTAACCAGCTAATTAATTGAGCTAATGTTACTATGCCAGGCTCTACTAAGTACGTATAAAGTAAAGAAAAAGCTGTTTCACTTCCTGTAATACCAAATGGCGAACCTACCATTCCATTACTTTTCTCTGCCTTTGTATGCGGCGCATGATCAGTTGCTATCATATCAATTGTACCATCTAACAAACCTAAAATCAGAGCTTCTTGATCTTTTTTTCCTCTTAACGGTGGATTCATTTTGTAAATACTCGAATCGGCAGGTATATCTTCTTCTGATAACAATAAGTGATGTGGCGTAACTTCAGCAGTTACATTTATTCCCGCGCGCTTAGCATCTCTAATAACTCGAACGCTTTCTTTTGTTGAGACATGACATACGTGGTAGTGAGCACCAGTCGCTTCACTAATGAGTACATCTCTAGCAATTTGACTGGCTTCTGTGATACTTAGTATTCCAGGAAGGCCCAATTGCTTGTTGCGAGTTCCTTCATGCATCACACCACTAAACAAAAGTGAATCATCTTCTGTATGAGCTACAATAGTTGTGCCGTTCTTTTTAGATTCTACCATAGCTTTATACATCGTTCCTGCCGTTTGAACACCTACCCCATCATTTGTGAAAGCAAATGCTCCCGCATCTAACAAAGCTTGTTGATCGGTAAGATAATCACTTTTTAGACCCTTAGTTATCGGTGCATATTGCAAGACCTTGATAACAGCATCTTTTTTTATTTTTTCTTGAATAGCTATCATTTTTTCAACGGTATCGGGTACTGGATTTACATTAGGCATCGCGCATATTGTTGTGAATCCACCTCTTGCTGCTGCCATGGTTCCTGACTTGATTGTTTCTTTATCAGAAAATCCAGGCTCTCTTAAGTGGACATGAACATCAATTAATCCCGGTGTTACTAAAGCCCCTTTCGCATCAATCCATTCGTTTGTACCCTGATTTCCATCTAGAACTAACGTTTCCCCACATCTAATGGACTGGATAATCCCTTTATCAATCATTATTTCTGTTGGAACGAGTTGTCCCTTTTGATCTAACATAACAGCATTTTTTATTCCTATTGTCATAACTATCTCACACTCACTTCACTTTTATTTTTCTAATACTGCTTCTAAAATTGCCATTCTCGTATACACACCATTGGTCATTTGTGTAACTATTCTTGACCGAGCGCACTCTACAAGGGAACCTTGTAGCTCAACACCACGATTTACAGGAGCTGGGTGCATAATAATTGCATGATCCAACATCTTTCGTTCTCTTTCTTCATTCAATCCATACCTATTTAAATAGGCTGTTTTCGAGAAATTGCCATAGGTCTCATGTCTTTCGTGCTGTACTCTTAATAGCATCACCACGTCCACTTTATCAATAAGGTCATCTAAAGGAACGTATTGTCCATATTGATTAAATGAGTCATCATACCATTCAAGTGGTCCTGAGAAAAAGATTGTAGCACCTAGACGCTTCAACATTTGCATATTAGAGCGTGCTACACGTGAATGCGTCAGATCTCCGACGATGGCTATTTTTAAATCTTCAAAATAACCAAACTCTTCATAAATTGTCATTAAATCCAACAAACATTGACTGGGGTGTTGGCCTGCACCATCTCCTCCGTTAATAATTGAGCACGTTATCGACGGACTATCGATAAGTTCTTGATAAAAATCTTGGGAACTATGACGAATCACAGCCACATCAAGTCCGATAGCGGATAAAGTTAAAACTGTATCGTAAAGACTTTCTCCTTTAGAAAGACTACTGAGTGATGGCTCAAAATCAATAACTTTCATACCTAACTTTGTTTCTGCCATCTCAAAGCTCTTATGTGTTCTTGTGCTATTTTCAAAAAATAAATTAACGGCATATTTATCTTCGTGATGTAGACGTATAGGGGTTGCGCCGTTTTTTAGTTCTTCAGATCGTTGTATTAAACTAAGGACCTCTTCATTTGTTAATGCTTCAACTGAAACAAAATGATTTAACTGATTTCTATTTAGTGTTCCTCCCAATTTAATTTCCCCCATTCTATTTTAAAAAAACAAAGAACCCAATAGTCAAAAGAGACTGTTGGGTTCTATCCGTTTACTTTTATGCATCATAAAATGAGCAGTAGCAAAATAAGATAGTGACCTTTTGTGTCTCTCTGGACCCAATTAAAGTTTCACATTTAGTTCGTTAATTTTTGAATCAATACATGATCTTCTCCGTCAATTTCTTGAACAGCAACTTTTATTTGTTCTTCTAATGATGTTGGAATATTTTTACCAACGAAATCTGCACGAATGGGTAATTCACGGTGGCCTCTATCGACTAAAACAGCTAGTGATATTTTTATCGGTCTTCCAATATCCATTAAGGCATCTAAAGCTGCACGAATAGTCCGCCCGGTAAACAGTACGTCATCGATTAAAATGACTTGTTTCCCTTCAATGGCAACAGGAATACTAGAGCCTTTTATTTCTGGGTCACGATTATCACTTGTATGAACATCGTCACGATATAGTGAAATATCTAATTCTCCTACCGGAACAGATACATTTTCTAGTTCTTTCATTCGAGTCGCAATTCGTTGCGCAAGATAAATCCCTCTAGTCTTTATACCTACAAGAACCAAATCTTCTAATCCTTTGTTTTGTTCAATAATTTCATATGTTATACGTGTTAATGCTCGCTTCATCGCAGCACCGTCAACAACTTCTACTTCTGATTTAAACGTCATTATTAGTCTCCTTTAAGAATCATGTAATGTCTTACTTTTCCGCACGAAATAGACTATAAAAATGCCCTCTCACCTATTTAGTAAGAGGGCATCCAGAGAAAACAGCTTAATATAGCTTCACTGTTTAATCAAACGTGTATGCTCCTTCTTAGTCTCACAGGACCGGAATTAAAGGATTTCTTTCATTTACTTCTATTCAAGACTTTACCTTGTCAGTTGTAAAAAGTCAACGCGTTTCTCTTAATTCATTAAGAGTATCTTCAAATAATTTAGGAAGTGGAGCCTCGAAAGTTAGAAACTCATTTGTTTTAGGATGATTAAAACCTAAAACACGCGCATGAAGGTATTGTCCTTTACCTGAAAGGGTTTTTCTTGGTCCATATATTGGATCTCCTGCTAAGGGATAACCAATGTATTTCATGTGTACTCTGATTTGATGCGTTCTACCTGTTTCTAACTTGAGAGAAACTAATGTAAAATCTTTAAATCGTTCAAGTACTTGGAAATGAGTAATAGCTGAACGTCCATCATCAATAATATCTTGTTTTTTTCGATCATTTTTAGAACGACCTACTGGTGCATCGATTGTCCCTTTGTCATGAGGAATCACGCCATGAACGAGTGCACGGTATTCTCTCAAGGACGAGTGGTCTTTTAGTTGAGCTGCTAAATTTTCATGTGCTAAATCATTTTTAGCTACCATCAACAAACCGCTTGTATCTTTATCTATACGGTGAACAATACCAGGACGTATTGTTCCGTTTATTCCTGATAAATCTTTAACATGGTACATTAAGGCATTAACTAGTGTACCCGTTTGATGGCCTGCCGAAGGATGAACGACCATGCCTTGTGGTTTGTTAATAACCAACATATCTTCATCTTCAAAAACAATCTCAATAGGAATATTTTCGGCTACAACATTAAGCGGAATTAATTCTGGTTCCGTAACATCAATAATATCACCTGGTTGTACTTTATAATTAGATTTCGCAACAGTACTATTAACTGTAACATCGCCATCTTTGATCCATTGTTGAACATGAGAACGAGTAAATGCTGGAAGTAGTTCAACAACCACTTTATCCAATCGACCATTCTCGTTTTCTATTTTAAATTGATAAGTTTGAGACATGTAAAAACTCCTTTTTAATTGTAAACTATTAGTTTAGCCCTCTTTTTTTTTCTTGTTCATCTAAAAATACATATAAAATCATTAACGCCACTCCAACAGATAAAGCTATATCAGCAACATTAAATATTGGAAAATCAATAAATTCTAGTCGTATCATATCCACAACATACCCAAATCTTACACGGTCAATAACATTTCCAATGGAACCTGCTAAGATAAAAGATAAAGACAAAGACAACAACTTACTTTGGTGGCCGTATTTTTGTAGATAATAAACAACCACGACAACCACAATAACTGTAACGATATAGAAAAACCACATTTGACCTTCTAAAATACTCCATGCAGCACCTGTATTTCTAAGATACATCCACGATAAAATATTGGGGAAAACTTCTACCACTTCATATAATTTTATATTTGCGACCGTTACATACTTCGTGTACTGATCAATTCCTATAATTAAAAGAGCAAAAATATAATATAAAAACATTCGTAAACCTCACTTTATCAAAATATATGAATATGAACTTTCATTTCATTTTACATGATAAGACTCATAAGGGATAGTTTTTTCTTGTTTTTATCTGTTTTAAGTAGGATTCATTGGCATTTATAATAAAAAGGGTGTATACTTACTGATGGATAAAGAAAGGAGATGAATGAACTAATGGAAAAACCAACTATAGAAAAAGTTTGGTTGATTAAAGGATTATTGTTTAAAAATGATGATTATCAATTGGCACTAGACCTAGAAGATAGTGAGAATCGTGTGAAGATGCGTTACATCATTATCCAGCCCAACTCTGTTTCTTATCACCATGATTTAGAAATCGGCTACAATCAAAAAGATTTCTGTGTATTTACTAGAAAAGAAGATGCAAAAAAAAGTTTGTACTCTATCGCATAGGTAGACTTAGTAATTCGTCCATAAGAGTTACGGTCTTCCTTTTTTTAAATCCCCTCCATTATCTGGATGAGGATTATTTTTTTTGTCTTTTTTTCTATATTTATAAAAATAAATATAACTCAGTTATCATTTGGGAAAAAACTTAACTTTTGTTATACTACTTTAGGTAATCGTTAATAGAACTCTATCTTCTAAAGATTGACGTCCTCTATTGTTTTATATTTGAAAAAAAAGGAGATTGTCTAATGAAAAAGCGTACTACAGCAGCTTATGTTATGACTGCAGCATTCTTTTTATCTGGTTGTACCAATGATGGGATTTCAGAAGCTATAAAAAGCATTGAAACTATTGAACCAGTTGAACAAAAGATTGTATCTGAATTAAATACTGTGACAAAAAAAGAAAAAGGGTTACAGGAAACCTTTGAATCGGCATTATCAGAAGAGAAAAAAGTAAAACCATTTGCGAATAAGGATTCTGCTGTATTCAAAAATATAGACGAACGTAAAAGTTCAATGAAGACTATTGAAGAGTCAATAGATGAATTAAAAACGACCCAAAAGAGCTTAACCGAAAATGATGGAGATAAGCTACCTAAAGATGAAATAGATTCTTTAACGAATGCAATGAAAGAATTAAGCACTTCTCTTGCCAATTACACGAAAGAATATAGCAAAAATTTAGCACAAGAAGAAAAATATTTTCAGTCTCTCGGAACTGAGGAAGCTACTTATGAAACACTAACAGATGGAATCATTGCTATTAATGAGTCAGACACGTCAAATAAAGAACAATTAAAGAAATTAAATGAACAGTTTGAACTCTTGAATAACCAACGTAACGAGGCAGAAAAGACATTAAAATCATTATCAGAATCAAAAGAATAATAATAGGAGTGATAAAAAAATGAAACAAGCATTATCGATTTGTGGGGTAACTATAATCAGTGCCTTACTTCTAAGTGCCTGCCAGACAAACGATTCAGCTACTTCTCAGACAAACTCAGCTTCCTCTTCTCTTACGCAATCTAGTGAAAGCAATTCGAATGAAATGAGCTCTTCAACTGAGAATGATTCTTCTGAAGAAACGTATAAAGGCAAAGAAACTCAACCGGTAGACTATACATACCAGGTTAATCCAGCTATTTTTACAATTGAGCCGTTAAACAAAGACGATAATAAAAAAGTTGCTTTATTGACGATCGATGACGCTCCTGATCAGCACGCAATTGAGATTGCAAAAAAACTAAAATCTATTGATGCACCCGCTGTTTTTTTCATTAACGGTATGTATATTGAATCAGATGAAGGAAAAGAAACCCTGAAACAACTATACGATATGGGTTTTGAAATTGGAAACCATTCTCAAACCCATGCCAATTTAAGTGAAATTAGTCCAGAAGAACAACGCAAAGAAATCATCAGAACGAATGAATTAGTTTATGAAACAATAGGAGTAAAACCTCGTTTCTTTAGAGCTCCATTTGGTGTGAATACCGATACCTCTGCTGAAATCATTAAACAAGAAGATATGGTGTTTATGAATTGGACTTATGGATACGATTGGGAGGCTGATTACCAAACTCCCAAAGCCTTAACGGATATCATGCTGAACACGGAATATTTAAATGACGGAGCGAACTTATTAATGCATGACCGTCCTTGGACAAACGATGCTATTATAGATATTGCAGAAGGTTTGAAAGAAAAAGGATACACATTAATTGATCCATCACTTATTGCATCACCCGAAAGAGAGGAATCTGCTGAATGATACACTATAAAAAAATAACAAGTAGCCTATTATTAGGTGTTTTACTCCTTACATCTTTTCCCTTAACAACCAATGCAGAAGAATCTGCTAAGAATGTAGCTATCGATATTAATGAGCACCCTCTTTTAAGTGTTCCAAAACAGTTCCCCTCACAATTTGCTTATGATAGTGGAATTGAAATTGCTTATCCTGAAAATGGAGTTAAAGGCGTTTATCTAACCGCCTATTCTGCTGGTGCACCAAAAAGGATGGCGGAATTATCTGAGTTTGTTACTTCAAGTGGTTTAAATGCGATGGTTATTGATGTAAAAGATGATGTTGGTCACCTTACTACAGATGTTAAATCTGAAAATGAGATTATCAAAAAAAGCACTAAAAACTATATCGCTGATCCAGAATCAATGATGAAAAACTTAGAGAAAAATCAAATTTACCCCATTGCGCGTGTAGTCGTTTTCAAAGATACCGTACTTGCAGAGGCAAAACCTGAATTGTCGTTCAAACGAGCTGATGGAAGTGTTTGGAAAAATAGCAACGGCGATGCTTTCGTAAATCCGTTCTCTAAAGAAGTATGGGATTACAATATTGAAGTAGCTAAACAAGCTGCTAAGATGGGCTTTAAAGAAGTTCAGTTTGACTATGTTCGCTTTCCAGAAGGATTTGAAACTCAAAGCGATAGCTTAACGTACACTCGTGGCGATTATAAAGACAGCGAATTGGATGAAGTGCAACAGCGCGTTTCTGCTGTAACAGATTTTGTTGAATATGCTCGTGAAGAATTACGTCCATATGGCGTGGAAGTTTCTGTAGATATTTTTGGTTATGCTGCTACTGTTCCTGAAGCTCCAGGAATTGGACAAAACTTCAGTAAAATTTCTGAAAATGTTGATGTCATTTCTTCTATGATCTACCCTAGTCACTGGGGTTCATACTTTGGAATTGCAAAACCAGATTTAGAGCCCTATAAATTGGTACAAGAGTACATGAAAGTTGAAAATGAATTATTAGGCTCTTTAAAAACACCTCCTAAGTCAAGACCTTGGTTACAAGACTTTACAGCATCTTATCTTGGTACTGGTAACTACCTAAATTATGGTGCACCTGAAGTTTCTGATCAAGTACGTGCATTGCATGAAGCTGGTGTAGATGAGTTCCTATTATGGGATGCGAATAATAGTTACACTCCTGGTGTCGAGTACAACTTGAAATAGTAAATCTCTTCGATTAACTTAAAGGCCCCTTTCTCGTCTTATCAAAAAAGACAAAGAAAGGGACCTTCTTTTTGTTATAAAAAAGCCTGTTTAATTCATATCTATTAAGAACATACGAAATAAACAGGCTTTCCATTATTTTTTATTCTGTTACTAAAACCAATTTATTGTTTGCTAATAAACATAAATATACTTTTGTAACAGGCTTATTCAAAGTGATTTCTAGAGCTTTTTTATATAAATTCATTTGACCTCTATATTTTTCCAACATTTTCTCACCAGTTGCAAATCCATATCGATCTACTTGGTCTGTCTTATAATCAAATAAAATAACCTCATCTTCATACTCTAGATATCCGTCTATGATTCCGTGAATTAAGACGTTATCTTCAGCAGTGGGATCTAAATCTGTAAATATTCTGTCAGCTTTTATTAATAATGAAAAAGGAGCTTCTCTTTTAACGTGTTGAGGGTGGGATAATAACAATTGGCCTAATGTATTTTCAAAAAAACCGACAACTTTATCTGCTTCGATTTTTTCAGCTACTTCTGCTTGTAACATCCCACGGTTGACTAAATCGGTTATTAATTCTATAACAGAAACAAGCGTAACAGGTGAAAAAAGATTAATAGATTGCATCACTAAATGGGTCGCTGTTCCGATTTCTGCACTTGTAGGGGCGGTCATTTCAGCCATAAATCTTGGACGCCTCAATTTATCTTCAACATAACGATTTTGATTTCGTGGTTGATTGACATCTATTTTTACCATCAACTCATCTTCTGGTTCTTCGAATAACCGTTTAATTTCTGAAACAGATTGGTAACTCGTGGTGTGAGTTGATTTTTCGTAGCGGTAAGAGTAATCCATTAAAGCCAGCGCTTCATCTAATAGCAGTTGTTCTTCAATAACTAGGTCATTTTTAGAGACAGACTCGTCTAGTTTTTCAATCCAGTTTTCATCTGTATCGTTATTTTCTTGAATCAATTGTTCTTGAATCATACTTTCGTTATAAAAATGGATAGAAAATTTAGCCGGATGATTTTTAATGTATCCGTTATGAGATGTTATGGAAATAAAATCATTTGCTCCATCTGAATGCCTCATCAGTGAAAGTCCAATCCATTTCATTAAACTAGTTGCATTCAGACGATCGGCATTAGGTAAAACAGTCGCTTCGTGATTTGCTATTATTCCCCACTCTTTATAAGCAGATTCTTCGTCTTTGTAAGAACCGATTAAAAAAAGTTTCTCCTCCGCACGTGTTAAGGCTACATATAATTTCCGCATTTCTTCTGACAACAACTTTGATTTCCGTTCAACTTTCAATGCTGTATTTGGTAAAGATGGGTAACGAATGCGACTTTCTTGATCTTTGTATTCTGTTCCAACACCATAATCTTCATTAAATAAATAGCTTTTTTTAATATCTTGTAAATTAAATTGTTTAGTCAAATCTAAAACAAAAACAACTGGGAATTCTAATCCCTTACTTGCATGTATGGTCATCACACGTACGGCATCTTCATCTGCAGCAATCGCTTTCGGTTCTGCTAAATCTTTGTCTTTTTCTTGCATTTTTTCAATAAAACGGACAAATTGAAAAAGTCCTTTAAAACTTGTTTTTTCATAGCTTGCTGCCCTTTCGTACAGTGCATGAAGATTTGCCTTGCGTTGACGTCCGGAACTCATACCACCTACATAATCAAGGAATTGAGTATCCTTATAGATAGACCAGATCAATTCGACCAAATGGTTTCTTCTCGCTTCCTCTCGCCAGTTGCTTAAACGTGTTAAGAACAAATCAATTTTAGAAAATAACTGTGTTGTAAATGCACTAGCTTTATCTTCACCTGGATAAGACGTATAGAATTGCTTGAGTGCCTCATAGTAGTCTCCTGTTTTTTTACTAATCCGAATAGAAGCCAATTCATTCTCATTTAACCCAACAATTGGAGAACGTAAGACGGCAGCTAAAGGAATATCTTGATAAGGATTATCAATTATTTTTAACAAAGACACCATAATAGTAATTTCTGTTGTTTGAAAATAATTTTGGGTATCGTTTACTTGTAAGGGAATCGACAAACGGTTAAACAATTCAAGTAAAACTAAATTATTCTTTTTGGTGGGTGTTAATAAGACGATATCTTGATACCGAATAGGACGATTGCTTTTTAATTTTTTATCATAAATTGGGAATTTTTCTTGAACCAGTTGTTGAATTTTTTGTCCAACCATCAACAATTCGCCCTGAGTCTTATCTTCTATTTGCATATCGAAATCTAGCGACTCTCGTTCTGACTCATCATCTGTGCCAGATAGTAATTCTTTTCCTTTTTCATAAATAAGGATCTCCGTGGCGTGTTGATTTGTTTCAGGGAACCCATTAAATCCTTGAATTAATTTAGCAGGTTCATCATAATTCATTTGTCCAACGCTTTTATCCATTAATTGCTCAAAAATTAAATTTGTGAATTGTAAAATTTCACCACGTGAACGAAAGTTTTCAGCTAAAATAATCCGTTCTCCACCATTATTTCCACCATATTCTTCATATTTTTCTAAAAACAAACCAGGATCTGCCAATCTAAAAGAATAAATGGATTGTTTTACATCCCCTACCATAAATAAATTGCCTTCTCTAGTATGATCTTGAGTTAACCAATGCATAATACTTTCTTGTAATTTATTAATATCTTGGTATTCATCAATCATTACTTCTTTGAACTTCTCTCTATAATGAGTAGAAGCTTCTGTAGGTGTCCACTTTTGTTCTTCATTTTTAGCTAAAATTTGCAAAGTAAGATGTTCTAAATCATTGAAATCTAATAAATTCCGTTCATTTTTTCTTTCACGATAGGCTTGAGTAAAAATAATCGTTACTCGAGCCATTTCTCGAACTAGTGGCACAGCTTTTGATAGAATAGCCATCTGTTCTTCTAAAGGTGTATTAAAGTATTCTTCTTTCATTTCCACATAACTTTTCTTTGCTTGGTCTCGCAACGCCTTCATCTCAATGCCCACTTCTTTTAAGCTATCATCAGCTGATTTCTTTACGGCTTTCCATCGAATGAACTCAAAGGATTGCACTACTTGATAGGCTTCTTGGTACAAGTCATTTTGAATAAGAGTAAGGACTTCTTTATAATGGTTGGCTTCAAGAGCAACAATTCCAACTTGCTTTTCTAACTCCTCAGCACCTTCTCCAATTTTAGCCGCTGCTAAATCTAGTTCAACTAATCCAATTAAACTATCAGAAAGTTGTGGCTTTATTAATTTTTGATATAACGTTCCTTGTGAAAAAGAATTAATATTTGTATTATACAGATCGGATAAATTTGCTAACCAATACTCTGGATCAGGGTTGGCTCTAGAAAACTCATAGAGTGAAAAAATAAGATCTGTCATTCCTTCATCGCTACGGTCGTTAGAATACGCACGTGCCAAGTCAATAAATGAACTTGTTTCATCACCGTAAAGAATTTCCCTAACCTCTTCCCAAACAGCTTCTTTTAAAAGGATGATTTCTGTTTCATCTGTCAATAATCTAAAAACGGGATCTAGGTCAATTAAATAATAATAACGGCGGATAACTTGTAAACAAAAAGCATGTAAGGTACTAATAGATGCTTGCGATAAGAGACTCATTTGTCTGACTAAGTGTTGCTTTTGTTCTGTATTTCCTTCGCTAGTAACCGCTTGTTGAATTGCTTTTTTTATTCGTTCTTTCATTTCTTTAGCTGCAGCTTCTGTATAGGTAACAATCAATAATTCGTCAACATTGACACCAGCTTTTATTTTTTCAATAACTCGTTGGACCAAAACCGTTGTTTTACCAGATCCAGCTGAAGCAGAGACCAAAATATTGTGCCCTGACTCATAAATAGATTGCCATTGGCCATCTGTAAATCGGCTGTTCAAAGGTTTAATCGGCAATTGACTCATTCATTTCCCTCCTTTTCTTCTAAAATTAGTTTAAGGATATCTTCTCGTGTCAATTTTTCTTCTCTTCGGTAGTTATTTTCAGGTAACATGTAGTCAAATTGAGAAACGGCTTTAAATTCACCGCTAACAGTAGAGATGTGTTGTCTTTTTTCATAGAAAGGATAAAGAGTTGTAACCCCTTCTGTAATCGCATTTCCAGCATCTAAGATTAATTTTTGATTGTGCATTCTTAATGCAGCCATTTCTTCTAGTGTTACAAATTTACTTGACTTTAATGATTCGTTTTTTAGTTGCTTAAATGGATACACCATTGAAGTTGTTGTTGGTTCAATCGTATGATCTAATGCCAGTAACAGTTCTTCATCTTCCAAAAGTAACCCATCTAGTTTGAATTCTTTTAAAAATTCTAGTGCCCGTTCTTCTTCATTTCTTACCTGTGTATTCTTTATAAACGGATTTTTTACATGAACGTAAAAGGCTCCTGCTGGTTTCGCTGGATTTCCAATTAATTCAATAGCGTTTAATAAAGCCGTGTCTAGATACGTAATCATTTGCATAGCTAAGCCATAATAAGCTTCAAAATAATTAAATTTATGTGCACTTGATTTGTAATCAACCACACTAAGATAGTGTTGATTATCTACTTTTAACGAATCAACCCGGTCAATTTTACCTCTTATAAATAAGTTGCCACCATTTTTCAAAGGAAAGGATAGACCTTCAATGCCCTTTTGATTTACTAACTGACCAAACAGCACTTCTGTTTGAACGGTCTTCATATTTGTTCTCCTACTCTGATTGCCCAGTGCCCACACCATTCTTTTAATGGTTTGGCTTAATTGACTGCGGATAAATTTCATACGGTTAGAAGCGGATAAAATAGAGAATTTGGGTTTCTTAAATAAAACTGCTAGAACTTCATCTGTAATGAGTTCAACTGTTTGAGAATCCAAATTAGCTAAAGTTAAATCTCTGGTTAATAAAGATTTAAAGAGCTGGTCTAAAGCATCGTGAAAAAATTCTCCAGTTCCAGCAGGTGACAAACCGAATCTGTCTCGCTCTTTTAACCTAAGTCCATATTGTAAGAAATGATTAAACGGATCCGCATAAAAGGTTTCTAAACGAGAAACGGATAAGTACAAATCTTTTCCGTATAAATCTGTAGCAATTTCACTTTTTAGTGGATGGGGAATATTTTTTTTCACTAAGCTTGTTAACAAATGGTGAAAAACAGGTGCTAAATATTTATCTCGTTTAAAGTAATGGTAAATGCCTGTCCAAAAAGGAGATAACTGTCCTTTTTGGTCTTGTTCCTTACGAAGAATCAATAATAGTTGACTCATGGTGCTTTTTTTCGTTCCAACAAAGCTTAATGTTTCTCTTTGAGTAGGGTGTTCTAGTGAACTAATTTCTGCTCCTTTGAATTGAATAGGAAGAGAAAATTCTTTGGCTATTCGATCCACATAAGGAGATAATTTTGAAGCTTCTTTAGAATCCGTACTCAGCGGGTAGGAAAAAATAAGCTTTTCTGAGGAATCTAAAAAGGCATTATAGGCAATAAAGGGTTCAGATGCCATTAATACTTCTGTTGAAGGCTTTAAATATTTTCCGGAATCTAAAAATGCTGCAAAAAAAGAACGATCTTCATTTGTTAACATACTTTTATTTTCACTTTTAGCAGGTAAATGAACATCTGTCATACCTAGTAAAAATGTTGCTTTTGCTGTTCCAATACGAGTTCCTTCAAGGCCAGAAAAAATGACCTGGTCGATATTAGGAGGCACAATACTATACGAAGCATTTTCAAAACCAGCAGCTAAGATAGCTTGAAAACTCTCCATTTCAAAATCTTGTTCTCCTAAAACTTCTACGTACTCATCTAATAGTTGCAAAAGAACCGACCAAATCTGTTCATGTTTTTTAGCCGTCTCTAGATCATTTTTTTCAATGGCTTGATCTCTCCAAAAAGTTAATTGCTTATCTACACCCATTTTTTCTAAAAAGAGGTACATTATTTTCGCAGCATCTGCTCCTGTTTTAGCTTTTTCCAATTGAGTAAAGAAAAGCAATAAGTTATCTTTTAATAAAAATCTAACTTGATTAGCTATTTTTTCAATTAATTGATCTGAATCAGATTGAAAATCAGTATCCTCATAATAAAATTTAGTATAGTGCCAAGGATCTTTCATCGTCCATTGGAATCCTTCATAGCCATATGCCAAAACAACATTTTCAGTAACATCAATTTTATTCCGAAATTCATTCACTTGACTTTGAATCGCCTGAATTCGTGACTTTCTATCAACTGGTAAATCTTCTGAAAGTTGCGGAACAAATAATTCTGTCCGCAATAAGCGCATAACATCAGGATAACGCCAATTTTTCCACTTGATTGTTAATAAGGCGTCAATAAATTCAACCAACGGGTGTTGGTTCATTAAGTCAGCGCTATCGATAAACGTCTCAATTCCATTTTCTGAAAAAACTGGTTCTAAAATAGTTAAATAATCATTGATATTTCGAGTCAAAATTAAAATATCTTTGTATCGATATCGCTCACTTTTAATCATTTTTCGAATTTCTTTCGCCACGTGGGCTACTTCTGCTTGTTTGTCTTCCGCTGCCCAAATTTCAATACAATCATCCATTGGAATTTGTTGTTTTTTAAGACTAAAATCAACAGGGCTTAATTTATTCGATTCCACCCAAAAATTTTCTAACTGATTTAATTCTTCACAATAAGTAGCATTAACTTGTTTAATGATACGATCAGGAGCAATAGGAATATTTTCAGAACGAGCTAATTGATATAATTTATAATACGTTTCTCCGGCTGCTTGAAATAATTCATGCATTTCTGGTTTAGCGTTAGGGTATCCTTTATCTAGTGTCAAAGAAATGGTGACTTTTTTAGCTGAGTGCAGCAAAGCTTGAATTAACGCTTGCTCTTGAGCAGTAAATCGAAAGTAGCTTTCAATATAAATAGTGGTGTCTGAAAGATCTATTTCTTGTAGTTTTTTGATAAAAGCTGTCAAAATATCCTCTGTTTCAATATATTTTCCAGTTAAAGCAGCATCAAAAGCTTGATACAACAAAGAAATATCCTTTAGTTTTAATTGAAAATCAACTTCTTGTGGACTTGATCCTAAATGATTAACCAACACAACTAAGTCATCTTGAGTAATTCGGCCTGTCCTTAACTCTAAGAATAATTCTGTTAATTGCTGAACGAAACCTGATTTTCTTACTTCTCCACGATAAATAACTAATTGTTCTTCATAATCCATCAGTAACTTACGGACAAGCATCGATAATCCCGATGATGTTAATTGAGGTTTAATAAAAGTATCGGTATCTTGAAGCCAATACCAAGCTAAGCGATTAAAACTAAAAACTTGAAGATTCATCATACCCATCATCTTATTCTTATTAAATGGAGGAAGTTCTCCAATTTTTTCAAGGACAGTCATTTCAGCTTCAAATTTAATATGATCTGGAACTAAATAAAATACTTTTGCTTCTTTGTTTGTGGCTAATATTCCAGCTATTTCATCTAGCATAAATCCTCTTTTGTCACGGTTAGCTCGGCCTAAAATAAACTGTAAACCCATAGTGCGTTCACCTCATCTAAATTTATTTGTGTTCTTCAGAAAATCCTTTAATGAATCTATTTCTAAAAAAAGTCATTATCACGTATTTTATAACTAAGTATAACAAAAACACTTCAAAAGTTAGGTTTTTAAATCTAATTTTTGAAGTGCTTATGATTGAATAAAAAAGGATAAATCAATTAAGATATAAAAAATAAAGAAAAACACTAGCCATTAAGGCTGTTCCTAAAGAATAAACTAATTTGAATTTAACTTCTCTCGTTTTATGTCTAAACACATACATTCCAATTAGACCTCCAAGGCCTCCGCCTACCATGCCTAGAAGTAGCAGTCTTTTATCAGGAATGCGCCATTTATGTTGTTGAGCTTTCTTTTTATCAATGCCCATTAAAATAAATAAATATCCGTTTGTAGCAAATGCGTAACCTAATAAATAAAGAAACATTACTTAGCTTTTCTTCCATTTAAAGAAATAATTTCAACAATGACATCTGTAGCTCTCTGCATACTTTCTACTGCAACAAATTCATAACGGCCGTGGAAATTCTCTCCACCTGCGAATATGTTTGGTGTAGGTAATCCCATAAATGAAATTTTAGATCCGTCCGTTCCGCCTCTAATCGGTTCAATGATTGGGTTGATGTCTAGATTTTTCATCGCTTGCTCAGCTAGTTCAATAACAGTCATATCTTTTTCGATGATTTCACCCATATTATAGTACGAATCTTTTAAATCAACTGTAATCCGTTCTGCTCCGAGCTGGTTGTTTAAATTTTTCGCAATTTGTTGTACAAATGCTTTTCGTTCTTCAAATTTAGCACGATCATGGTCACGAATGATGTAGTCCATTCGAGCCTCTTCTACTTCTCCACTCATACCCACTAAATGATAAAAACCCTCTCTACCACTTGTTTTTTCAGGAACTTCATCTTGAGGTAGTGCTGCATCAAAAGCAAACGCTATTTTCAAGGCATTAATCATTGTATCTTTCGCCGTTCCTGGGTGAACGTTTACTCCTTGGATATTTACAATTGCTGAAGCTGCATTAAAGCTTTCGTATTCTAATTCGCCTACAGGACCACCATCCATTGTGTAAGCAAAATCAGCATTAAACTCTTCAACATCAAATAAATTAGCTCCAATTCCGATTTCTTCATCCGGACCAAAAGCAACGCGTACTGTACCATGTTTAATCGTTGGATCAGCTGCTAAAATTTCCATTGCAGTCATAATTTCAGCAATACCGGCTTTATCGTCAGCTCCTAACAAAGTAGAACCGTCAGTAGTAATCAACGTTTTGCCAATATAATTTTTTAAATTAGGGAAATCTTGTGGAGATAAAACGATATTTTTTGCTTCATCTAAAATAATGGTCTCTCCATCATAGTTTTCATGGAATTGTGGGTTAACATTCTCAGCATTAAAATCAGCTGTATCCATATGAGCAATAAAACCAATTGTTGGAACTTCTTTATCCATATTAGATGGCAATGTAGCTGTCACATATCCATTTTTTTCGTTGTAAGAAACATCACTTAACCCAATTTCAGCTAATTCAGTCATCAAAGTTTTAGCAAAAGACACTTGTGAAAGTGTTGATGGAACAGTTGTACTTGTTTCATCAGAACGAGTTTCAGTTTGGATATAACGAACAAAACGAGGAACTAAATTTGTATACATAAAAAAACTCCTTTTTATCAGTTAGTTTTAATTTTTTTTAAATGGTTAAATAAAACGATAGGGATCGGTGTTTAATTTAGATGGAATAATGTCTAGATTCCAGTTCATTTCTTTACTCCAACCAGTAAATAATTTGACCAGTTCATCTTTACAAATACTTTCGATATGGTGTCCAGGATCGATAACGCTTAACCCTGATGCAAGCATATCATGTCCTGCATGGTAATAAACATCTCCAGTAATGTACACTTGCGCACCTTTATTAATAGCATCTGGATAAAACTTCCCAGCATCTCCTCCACAAATAGCAATGCGTTGAATCATTTGAGAAGGATCTTTTGCAATATAACGTAAGCCAGAAACACCAAAAGTATGTTTTATTTTTTCTGCAAAATCTTCAATTGAAATTGCTTTTTCTAAATTACCAACACGTCCTAGTCCGTAGACATCTACGTAATTATCTATTGTATAAACGTCATAAACTGGTTCTTCATATGGGTGAGCGGTAAATAAAGCTTTCTCAATTTCCGATGTTAATTTTTCAGGAAATAGCACTTCAATGCGAGCTTCTTTAACTTCTTCTATTTTATTCAGTTTCCCAATATGAGGATTGGCTTGATTAACTGGCGTAAAACTTCCAGTTCCTTCAACGGTATATGTGCAATCTTTATAGTTAGGTCCAATTTCTCCTGCGCCTGCTTGAGTTAATGACTCAATCATACTGTCTTTATGCGAAATTGGGACAAAGACAACTAACTTTTTATACTTTTCTTTTTTTGTCACGGTCATGATTTCCGTATCTTTAAGGTTAATTGCTTTCGCTAACCAAGCATTCATACCATTAGTGGCCACATCAAGGTTCGTATGAGCTGCATAAACAGCGATGTCATTTTTTAATAAATCAGCATACATATTGATTTGCGGATCGTCCGTTACAAGATTTCTAGTGGGACGAAAAATTGGTGGATGATGAGCAATAATTAAATCTACTTTTTCTAAAATGGCTTCTTTGACAACTTCTGGACGAACATCTAATGTTACAAGTACTTTTTTTATTGGTTTATTCAGAGTCCCAATAGCTAAACCAACAGGATCGCCTTCTTCAGCTAAGTATGTTGGTGCAAATTCTTCAAATTTTCGAATTAAATCGTACCCTTTGATGTCTTTCATTTCAACAACTCCTCAATAGCAGCAATTTTAATTTTAAATTCTTGTATTTTATCGGACTGATCTGTAGAAGATTTAGGTAAGTCTGCGAGTATTATTTTATTTTTTGCTAATTCACCTGTCCACTTTTTAATAAATAATGGTGCTAATTCTTTTCTTAAATAAAAACCAAAAGAAAGATCTTTCTCTGAAAAAGAAATGCACTCTTCATTAGACTTTTCGGCAATCATGATTTCATATATTTTAGTGTTTTCTTCAACTAGTTCTTCCGCTATTACTTGATAGCCGTGTTCAATTAACCACGTTCTTAATTCTATTTCATCTTTATTTGGTTGTAAAATAAGTCTTTCTTTCCCGGTTAATTTTCCCATTTGATAGCCTTCATCTAAAATTGTTGCAATTAAGACTCCACCCATACCACAAATTGAAATTGCTGAAATATTATCTAAGTCCGGATTGATAACTTCTAATCCATCTCCTAATCGAACGTGTACCTCATTTTGCAAATTTAATCGTTTAATTTGATTTTCAGCAATTTTAAAAGGTCCTTCAATAATTTCGCCAGCGACCGCAAATTCAATCTTGCCCTCCGCCGCAAGAACACAAGGTAGATAAGCATGATCTGATCCGATATCTGCTAACCTAGATCCTTCTGGCACATAACTAGCTGCCCTTTCTAAGCGTAACGATAATTGTTTTAGCTTCATTAACTTCTTGTCACTTCTTTCATTATAAAATTAATTTTTAAAGAAAGCTTCATCTAGTAAATAGCCCTCTGCAGCTTCTTTTGTTTTAAAGATAGCTTCCATTTTCCCGTCTGGTAAATTAACTGACCACATTGGATTATCATATACTAAACGTAAAACATCTCCATTATGATCAAACCACAATTCAGAATAGCCTTCTTCGTAACCATCAGTGGTCTTTTTCAAAAAATCTATTGCTTTATCAAGCAGACGTTTAATTTCATTTTCATTAGCATCTAGAACTGAAATATACCCATTTTTAGTTTCTTCTTTAGGTAAATATCCTGCATAAATAAGTGCATTTCCATTTTGATGGAGAAAACGGACAATAACCGTTTTATCAACTGCACTACTTTCAAAATGATAATTGATCCTATTCATCGAAACAGGAACGGGTGTTAATTCTTTATACTCCACAAATAGAGCTTTCTTTTCTTCAAACGATAACATATATCTCATCCTCTCAAACTATCCTACTTTTTTATTATAACAGTTTTTTTGAAACCGCGCTTTACTATTGTAAAACAAAAAACCAAGCAAATGGAATATCCATAAACTTGGCTGTTTAGCTATAAATTTTATTCTAAGAAATCTTTCAACTGTTTTGAACGACTTGGATGACGCAATTTACGTAAAGCTTTAGCTTCAATTTGACGAATACGTTCGCGAGTTACACCGAATACTTTGCCAACCTCTTCCAGAGTTCTAGTACGACCATCATCAAGACCAAAACGCAAACGCAATACATTTTCTTCTCGGTCTGTTAAAGTATCTAATACATCTTCAAGTTGTTCTTTTAATAACTCATAAGCTGCATTCTCTGCCGGACTTGTAGCGTCATGATCCTCAATAAAATCTCCTAAATGTGAATCATCTTCTTCTCCAATTGGAGTTTCTAACGATACAGGTTCTTGAGCAATTTTTAAGATTTCACGTACTTTTTCTGTAGGAAGATCCATTTCGGCACCGATTTCCTCAGGTGTAGGTTCTCTACCTAGGTCTTGTAATAATTGACGTTGAATACGAATCAATTTATTAATAGTTTCAACCATATGCACTGGAATACGAATTGTCCGAGCTTGGTCAGCGATAGCTCGTGTTATAGCTTGACGAATCCACCAAGTAGCATACGTCGAGAATTTGAATCCTTTTGTATAATCAAATTTTTCTACAGCTTTCATTAAACCCATATTTCCTTCTTGAATCAGGTCTAAGAACTGCATGCCACGACCTACGTAACGTTTAGCAATACTAACAACTAACCTTAAGTTAGCTTCTGCTAGACGTTGTTTAGCTTCTTGATCGCCTATTTCAATTTTTTTAGCTAGCATAACTTCTTCAGCAGCTGTTAATAGATTCACTCGCCCTATTTCTTTCAAATACATGCGGACGGGATCATTAATTTTAACCCCAGGAGGAGCAGTTAAATCTTCTGGTTTCTCAGCTTCTTCTTTACGCTCTTTAGCTAACATTTGACGAACTGTCGGACCGCCGTCATCTCCAACAACACCAATTCCACTGTCTTCAATTTGTTGAATAAGTGCATCCATTTTATCCGCATCTAGCGTGTAAGGAGTCGCTAATGTATTTGTTAGCTCATCATAATGAACCGTTCCACTAGGTTTAAACTCTTTAATAAATGCCTTTACTGCATCTTTATAAGATAATGTTGGTACTTTTTTTTCTTCAGCCATAAAAAAATGCCTCCCCTTTTTCAGTCTCACTTTTATTCTTTATACTATCCATTTTTTAATAAGCGGGACAGATTGACAATCTCAATCATCAATATTCTTAATTGAGCTTGATCGCCTTTTTTAGCAGCCTCAGTCATTGCGTTTTTTGTTTCTTTTAGCTGTGTTTCCAACAATGATTTTCTTGATATCACATCAATATAGTCTTTTATCTCTTGCGAACTGATCTCAACACCTAGAGATTGAAACTCGATTTCTACGATTTTGTTTTTTAAACTAGGCTCTTTCACAAAATCAATAAACGCCTCTGTAGAAGTATCGGATGATGCTTGTTGCGCATGCTCTTGAAAATTTTCAAAATACAAATACAACATTTGGTAGTCATCATGAACGAAATGGAAATCTTCTGATAGATTTCTAATTTGGATCCTAACTTCTTCGAAATGAAACAATCGATTGAGCAACAATTGTTCCGCTCTTTCGATTGAATTTAATTTTTCTCTCTGGTGATGTACTTGAGGAAAAACTGTTGAACGAATATCAGGACTAGGAATAATCTTTTTAGGTTCTTTAGAAGAGCGTTTTTTTTGCTGCTCATAGAACTTTGTTTGAAATTGCTCATTCAAAGAATCTATTGAGATATCAAATTCAGCTGCTAGCTGCTTCATATACATTTCTCTCTCAACCGCAGAAGTAATTGTCAGCATCTCAGTCAACAGCTTCTCTATATATCCAAGCCGCTCACTTTCATTTTTTAAGTTAATATTGCGTCGATAATATTTCATCTTAAAGCTGAATAGTGTATCTCTCCCATGAGAAATAAGTTCTTTAAAAGCTGTAGCGCCTTTTTCTTTGATAAAGTCATCAGGATCCATTCCTTCTGGAAAAGATAAAATAGCCAAATCGAAATCTGATTGTTCACTTAGTAAATCAGCTGCCCTTTTTGCAGCTTCAACACCCGCTTCATCCCCATCATAAGCAACTAAAACTTCATCCGTTATTCTTCCAAGCATAAGAATTTGTTCATTCGTCAGACTGGTTCCCATCGACGCTACACCATTTTGGATTCCTACTTGCCAAGAAGCAATAACATCCATAAAACCTTCAAATAAAACAACCTCTTTTTCTCTTCTAATAGCAGGTCGAGCTTTATCAAAATTAAATAATACGTTTCGTTTGTTAAAAAGATACGTTTCGGGACTGTTTAAGTATTTAGGTCCTGTTTCGAAATCTGATTTTTCAAACAGCCTACCGGAAAAACCGACGACTTTCCCTTGTTGATTGCGTATTGGAAACATTATCCGATTAAAAAACCGATCAATTATATCTCCATTCTCTTTTTCAATAAATAAGCCTGATTCTTTGAGCAATTCTTCTGGATATTTTTTACCCACTAAATATTGTTGCAACAAAGTTCGCTCATGTGGAGCAAAACCAATACCAAAAGTTTCGATTGTTTCTTGAGTTAATCCCCGTCCTAACAAATAAGCTAAAGCTTCCTCGCCCGCAGTGGTTTGCAATAGGATATGATGGAATAATTCAAGACTTTCTTCATGAATTTTAAGAAGAAAGTCTTTTTTCGTGTCTTTATTTCGAGAGTCTGATTGTCCCCCGATAACTAATGATTCATCAATCTCAATTTGACTTAGTTCAGCTGTTTTTAGTACAGCTTCAGGAAAAGTTAAGCCATCTACCTCCATTAAAAAAGAAAAAACATTTCCACCTCGCCCGCAACTAAAGCAATGAAAAATTTGCTTTTCTTCTGTTACAGAAAATGATGGCGTTCGTTCATCATGAAATGGACAAAAACCAAAAAAATTTTTACCTTTTTTTTTAAGTTGTACGTATTGACTGACAATATCAGTAATATTGGTTTCTTTTCTGATTTTATTGACGGTTTCTTCAGGAATCCTTGTTGCCAAACCACTCACCTCTTCAGTCAGATAAAGCGTACTTTCTGCTTACCTAGACAAGTCATTAAGAGTCGCACTGAATACATCAGTGCGACTCGGTTTATCCATTGTCAGTAGACAGAAATATTCAATATTTATTATATCATAAAAAACACGTGTAAACAACTTATCGACTCGCTTTAATTTTTAACTTTCATAATAGACGAAATAAAACTTTTTCTTGTACTTAAAGATTTCCATATCAGAGAAGCAATCCCAAAATCAACCATGCTATGCACGATTGTACCAATACCTACCATAAAGAAAACAGATTGTATAAATCCTTGATTGTAGTATGTATCTGTTACATTCCCGCCAAAGTAGAAAAATGAAACAACGGCTACTTCTGCTAATGCATGAACCACGCCGATAAAAAAAGAGAATAGTTGAGTTTTTAATGGGTTTTCAAGCATATTAGGGTGTTTTTGTACCCAAAATGCTCCCACTATCGCGAATATCACGTGAGTCAAAGCTCTTAAAGCAACAACTAAAGGAAATCCACTAATCATAAAACCAATAGCCGTACCAAGCGCAACGAAAACTGCTATAGCAGGCGAAATAAATAGAGCGATAAATATTGCTACATGACTTCCTAAAGTGAAAGAAGCAGGTTCTAATATAATTTTAACAGGGGAAACAATGGGAATCATAATACCGATTGCTATAAGTAAGGCAGAAATGGTTAATCTATGGACACTTTTTGTTTGCATTTGAACATCTCCAACTCTGTATAATTTTTAGGTGTCAAGACACCTGTACAACTATATTATATCGGAATTGAACTAGATGTCAAGACACCAATTTAACTTTCGCTTGACAGACACCAATTTAAGCTTGATATAACAACCTTTCAGCCGATAACTGTTCAGAAATTCGCTCAAAAACACTCTCATCTTTACAAGCAATTGTATGAAGGTGTATCCCTTGTGTAAGAGCAGATAACAAATAGGCTTGTGATTTACTAATTTTTTCAAGGAAAAGATCGGCATCATATCGTGAGCTAATATTCAACTGTCCTTTTAATTCACCATAAATAGGGTGTTCAACAATAACATCTAATAACTCCCCACCATTATCCACTATTGCGTATAATTCTTTTTTTGTTTCTTCGGCTTTATGTGCACAGGCAATTTTCTTTATATACCGTTCATCTATACTTTCTTCAACCGTTAGAATATATCCTTTTGGTGTTGCTGTAATATCAATTCCTGTAGCTCTAATTAAAGCAATATCGCCAACGATAATTTGACGGCTAACGTGTAATTTTTTTGCTAGCACAGAAGCACTTACGGGTGTTTTGTTTTTTTTTAAAGCAGCTACGATTTTATTTCTTCTTGTAATAGGCTCCATATTCTCATTCCTTTCAATTTAAGAAGCAACAACGCTATTATCAAGTTATTGCTTCTTAAATAAGTAATTAAATGAACGGGTTAAATAAGTTTCTACTAACTTCACTTGGCTCGATTTTTTTGTGCTTTATGTTATACCCAGTTAAGCTAAAAATTGTGCTTCATAAAGTCTACGGTAGGATCCGTTTAAAGCCATCAGTTCTTGATGGCTCCCCTCTTCAGCTATTCCTGTTTCATTCACAACAATAATCCTTGTAGCATGCTTAATCGTCGCTAATCGATGAGCTATAACCAAAGTCGTTCTTCCAACAGACAAAGAATTTAGTGAATCTTGGATTGCTTGTTCTGTTTCAGTATCCAAGGCAGATGTTGCTTCATCTAATATTAGTATGGCTGGATTTTTTAAAAACATTCGAGCAATAGATACACGCTGCTTTTGTCCTCCAGATAACTTAACACCACGTTCTCCTATAATTGTATCTAATCCTTCAGGCATTTCTAAAACAACTTGTTCCAAATGTGCTAAACGAACTGCTTCATTCACTTCATCTTCACTCGCATCCAACTTGCCATATAGGATATTTTCACGAAGACTTCCCGGGAATAAGAATACATCTTGTTGTACAATGCCTATTTGTTTTCTCAATGATTCCATCGTCACATCTTGAATATTTATTCCGTCAATCAAAATATCTCCTGCATTAATTTCATAGAAACGAGGCAATAAATTGCAAATAGTCGTCTTACCTGCTCCACTAGGTCCTACAAATGCTATCGTTTCTCCTGCAGTAACTGATAAATTAATATGATCTAAGACTTTATTTGATGAGTCATACCAAAATGAAACATTTTTATACTCGATATTTCCTTTTACTAGCGGCAGAACTCTAGCATCCTCTTTATCTTGTATCATCGGTTTTTTCCCTAACTCTTCTCGGAAACGTTTAAATCCCGCAATCCCTTTAGGGTAACTTTCTATCATTGTATTCACTTTTTCAATTGGACGAACAAAAATATTTGCTAACAATATAAATGAAACAAAGTCCCCATAATTGATTTCTCCTCTAATTGTATAAAAAGCTCCGAAAAATAAAGCAAATAAATTAATTAAACGAATGAGAAAGTAATTATACGAAGAACTAATACCCATCATTTTATAGAACAAAATTTTTGATTTCCTATACGTTTGATTTAGCACTTCAAAACGTCCAGCTTCGTATGTTTCATTCGCAAAAGCTTGAACTTCGCGAATACCGCTGACAGAAGCTTCAATCCCTGCATTAAATCGTCCTAAGTTTTGGAAAATTTCTATATTAACAGCTGTCATCTTCTTATTAAAAATGATTAACGCAATCATAATAAATGGAATCATAACAACTGTAGCCAAAGCTAACTTAACATGAATGGTTAACATAATACCAAAAGCCCCGATTAAGGTTATTAAAGTAATAAAAATATCTTCTGGTCCATGATGTGCAACCTCTGATATTTCAAATAAATCGGTTGTCAATCGTGTCATTAGTTTCCCAGTCTTTTTATTATCATAGTAGCTAAAAGGTTGTTTTTGAAGGTGCGTGTAAAGTTCTCGACGCATATCCGTTTCAATATTTACTCCTAATGTATGACCAAAATAGACGACAATGTATTGGAGAACTGTATTTACCATGTATAGAAATAACAGCAAAAGCGAGACTGTTACAATCAACGCCCAATCTCCTGTAGGGAGTAATTCATTTATTACACGATTCACAACTACCGGAAAAGCCAACTCCAACGTTGCAGCTAAAATAGCACAACTAAAATCAAGATAGAATAATCTTTTATAAGGGCGGTAATAATCAAAAAATTGTTTTAACATGAAATCCTCCTTTATTCATTCCTTTATCTATTATAAGTAACAAACAGCGTAAATGAAAGGTAAAACGACTCTCTTTTCATTTTACACTGCTTAATTTTTCATAAGAGCGCGTTATCTTCCATTCATCAAGTTAAGCCTCTTCTTTAGAAACACCCCTTGGCCAAATATGATCTACTAACACTCGAAAGTAATCGTGCTTTTCGACATCTTCATAAATAGATTTTCTCTTCAGCATATTTCTTCCTCCTATCAAAATAATAAAAGTTGATTAAAAAAAATCCCGCTAAAGAAAGTATATCTTTAGTGGGACAAAAATTTAATTTTTGTTCGATTTTTCTATTTAACAACTAATTTATCGATACTTGCAAAGGAAAGAGTAAATATAGCCATTTCCCCTAACAAAGCCAAACGATTATTTCGAACTTTTTCATTATCAGCCATAACCATGTTTTCATCAAAGAAAGCATCTATATAAGGCTGCAAGCTTTCTAATCGCTCAAATTTATCTTCTGTTTTTAATTTATAAAACACACTTTTCGTTTTCTCAATTTGAGTAGCCAAATTAATTTCAGAGTCTGTTTCAAATAAAGAAGAATCAATCTTATAATTTAACAAATCAATAGATCCTTTATTTTTTCTTGATAAGTTCAAAACACGTGTTAATGATTCTATAGTAGCTTTAAAAGACTCATCTTTCAGGTGCTTTTCTAAAGAATGACTTGCTTCTAAAATATCCATCACATTTTCTTGGTCTGAATTTAAAGATGCTTCAATAATATCATAACGCAACTCTTCTTTACGCATAAATTGTTGCAAGCGAGCTTTTATAAAATCAACTAACTCTAAGCTTGTATTTTCATAATCCGGAATCACTAATTTTGAATTAGTTGATAGTTTATCTAAAATATCTTTCCTCAGTGTATTCATTGGGAAAAACCATTTTTTATTTTCAACAATACGAACTATTCCATATGCTTGACGTCTTAGTGCAAATGGATCATTAGATCCTGTTGGTATTTTTCCAATGGCAAAGAAGGACATAATACTTTCTAATTTATCAGCTAAAGCTAAAACAGCACCAATGGAACTTCCAGGTAATTCTCCATCACTTGAGATAGGTAAGTAATGCTCCCGTATTGCTGTCGCAACCCCTTGGCTCTCGCCCTGTAATAAGGCATATTTTTCTCCCATAATTCCTTGAAGTTCTGGAAACTCTCCAACGACGTTCGTGACTAAATCAAATTTATATATTTCTGCTGCACGATCAAGGGTAGCTAATTGGTCTTTTGTCAGACCGACTGTTGTGCCGATAACGGATGCAAAAGAGCGAACGCGTTGCATTTTTTCATAAACCGTACCGATTTTCTCATGAAAAGTTACGTTTTTTAATTGATTTACACATTCCTCTATTGTTAATTTTTTATCATCCTCATAGAAAAATAATCCATCCTCTAAGCGAGCCGTTAAAACTTTTTCATTCCCTTTAACTACATTATCAATGTATTCAGCATTTCCATTTCGAACAGAAATAAAATAAGGCAATAAATTACCTGCATGGTCAGCAACATCTACATATCTTTGGTGATCTCTCATAGAAGTAATTAAGATTTCTTCTGGTATTTCCAAGTAAGATGGATTGTATTCCCCATAAAAAGCGGTTGGATATTCGACTAAATTAGTTATTTCTTCTAATAAGTCGGGAACAACAGAAACAGACCAATCACGCTCTTTTGCAATGGTATCAATTTGAGATACAATCATCCTTTGGCGTCTAGTGCTATCAGCAATGACAAACTCTTTTTCTAACTCTTTTTCATAGTCTAAGGCAGTAGCGAATGTTACGTTTTCACCAAGGAAACGGTGACCTCTACTAGTGTTGGAAGTATGAATGTCCAGTAATGAGAATGGAATAACTTCATCATCTAACATCGCTGTAATCCAGTGGATCGGACGGATGTAATTAAAGTGGTAGTCAGCCCACTTCATGCTTACAGGAAAGGACATTGATGTAATTACCTTATCTAAGCCCGTTAAAATAGATTTAGCTGCTTGACCTTCAATAAATTTATCGACATGAACATACTCAACGCCATTAATTTCTTTAAAATAAATGTCCTCCGTACTTAAATTTTGACCACGAACAAATCCCATTGCTGCTTTGCTCCAGTTTCCTTGGGCATCTAACGCAATTTTTTTTGCAGGACCTTTAGCTGATTCTTCTATATTCGCTTGTTTATCAGACAATTCTTTAACAATAACAGCTAGTCTTCTGGGTGTTGAAAAAGGCAAAACCTCACCGTAACTCAGTCTATTTTCATCTAAAAATTGTTTCATTCTTTGAACTAATTGTTGGCTACTTGGTGATACAATATGTGCCGGTATTTCTTCTAAGCCAATTTCTAGCAATAAATTTTTAGTCATATTAATTTACCTCCTCAATAGAATTGGTTTTCACTTTTAACAATGGATAACCTAATTTTTCTCGTTCAGTAACAAAGGCTTGAGCAATTGCTCTTGCCATCTTACGAATTCGTGCTAAATAGCCCGCACGCTCTGTAACAGAGACCGCTCCACGTGCATCTAATAAGTTAAATGTGTGACTACATTTCAAAACATAATCATATGCCGGATGAACTAAGCCTGCTTCAATTTGAACAGTAGCTTCTTTTTCATAATCATCAAATAATTGTAGCAACAAATCTTGGTTACTGTATTCAAACGCATACTTTGAATGTTCATATTCAGGTTGAATAAAGATCTCGCCATACTTTACTCCTTTAGTCCATTGAATATCATAAACGCTGTCTACTTCTTGAATATAAGAAGCTAAACGTTCTAGTCCATAGGTTATTTCACTAGTAACTGGGTAACATTCTAAACCACCAACTTGTTGGAAATAAGTAAACTGAGTAATTTCCATTCCATCAAGCCATACTTCCCAACCTAAACCAGCACAACCCATTGAAGGGTTTTCCCAGTTGTCTTCTACAAATCGGATATCATGTTTTAAAGGATCAATACCTAATAAAACCAAACTATCCAAATAAAGTTCTTGAATATTTTCAGGAGAAGGCTTCATAACTACTTGGAATTGATGATGTTGAAATAAGCGATTTGGATTCTCGCCATAACGTCCATCTCCTGGACGTCTTGAAGGTTCAACATAAGCAGCGTTCCATGGTTCAGGACCAATTGCTCTTAGAAATGTGTAAGGACTCATCGTTCCCGCACCTTTTTCTGTGTCGTAAGACTGCATTAGTAAACAACCTTTATCTGACCAATAATTTTGTAAAGTTAAAATGATTTCTTGAAATGTTAACGATTCTTTTTTCATTAAAAACACTCCTTCAAATAGTTTAATATAAAATAAAAAAAGTCGTCCCTATGTTGACAAACATCAACATAGGGACGACTTATCATCGCGGTTCCACCCTAATTCCAGTAATAAATACTAGCATCTTTATTAGACAGCTCAAGAATGCCTTTCGATTTCTCACTAGTCCTGGCTTCCACTATCCCAGAATCGCTAAACAAGATGATTAAAAATCTACTTCTTTCTTTCTACGCTGTTTATTTTATTAATACCATCATATCCTTCTAGAGAAACATTTGTCAATCTTTTCTTTAAAAAAATTAATGAAGTGAATTAGTCTATTCTGGTTTTCTATCTATCAATAAATCTCCCCATTGGTACATTTGATCAATAAATCGTTTACTCTTAAGTTTTATACCTACAGATTCATCATAAATCATATCTAGAACAACTCTAATTTCTTTTTTCGTTTCGTCTTTTACTTTTATTGTCCCTAAATGATCCATTGAAACAATTGAGAATAAACGCAAGAAGTAAATCGCACGTTGACTAGCATGATAACGATGCTTATCCAAGCTCCAATGCGCTTGGCAAAGTAAACCTCCATAACTCCCAGAATAATCAAACAAGCCTGTTGTTTTTCCGCACTCACGACAGCCTCTCCACTCAGGAGCAACTCCAAAATAAGGTAAAACTTGCACTTCAAAGATATTCACTAGTATTTCAGGATCTGTGCCGCTATCTATTTCTAATAGTAATTGTTTCACCTTATAAAATAAGGTTGGATCTGGCACACCGTCTTCTATAGCAATATCAGTTAGGCTAAGTATATAAGTTGCATATGCATTCAAAAAAATATCTGTGTGCAATTGATTAAGGTGAGCCAAGTCCTTAGCATCTCTAATAAAACCAAGGCCAGTATCTTTAATATCTGTAATATAAGTTGCCATCGTAAAAGGGAGTATAGCAGCTTTTAAATTACTGTTTGATTTTCTAGAACCTTTAATGAAAAACATTCTTTTTCCGAGACGTGATGTGAAAATCTTAACAAGCTTATCGCTTTCTCGATAATTACGAACTGAGATAACAATACCTTCTGTTTCTTGTAATTCAGACAAGCTACTATCTCCTTCCTGATCAACTTTAGACCCCATAATCTAAGTAGAAAAGAAAATCTCACTAAAATAAGTGAGATTTTACTTAATACGAATAAAAATAAGGTTAGTAGTCTTCTTTGCGGTAACCAAAATCTTGTAAATTCGTTTGACGGTCACGCCAATCTTTTTGAACCTTTACCCAAAGATCTAAATAAATTTTATCTCCTAATAGGACCTCGATATCACGACGAGCACGAATCCCAACATCTTTTAGCATCTTACCGCCTTTTCCGATAATAATCCCTTTTTGACTCGAACGTTCAACAATAATTGCTGCATGTACTTGGACTTTGCCAAGTTCATTTCTTTGCATGCTTTCAACCACTACTGCAACAGAATGAGGAACCTCTTCACGTGTTAATTGCAATACTTTTTCGCGTATTAACTCAGAAACAATGAAGTACTCAGGGTGATCTGTAACTTGGTCTTCAGGATAAAATTGAGGTCCTTCAGGCAAATACTTAAGAATTTCAGAAAGTAATGTTTCCACGTTATTCCCTTCGGTAGCTGATATTGGAATAATTTGTTCAAACTCCATTTGAGTTCGATAATCATCAATAATTTCAAGCAACTTATCAGGATGTATTTCATCAATCTTATTTATCAATAAAAATACAGGAGTATTGCTTTCTTTTAATTTATCAATAATAAAATTATCTCCAGGACCACGTTTTTCTACTGCACTTACCATAAAAAGAATTACATCTACTCCTCTTAAACTACTTAAAGCAGATTCTACCATGAAATCTCCTAAACGATGTTTAGGTTTATGAATTCCAGGAGTATCAATGAAAACAATTTGTGAATCGTCTGTTGTATAAATACCTTGAATTTTATTTCTTGTTGTTTGAGCTTTATCGCTCATGATAGCAATTTTTTGACCAACCACTCTGTTAAGCAAAGTTGATTTACCTACATTTGGACGTCCTACAATCGAAACAAATCCTGATGTGTGTTCTCTATTATTCTCCATTAAACCATATCCTCCGATTGAAACGCTCCAGGTAAAAGTTCTTTTACCGTAGTTTCATATTTATCTCCATTTATGTTTGTTAGTAATACCGGCATATCCGGTTCACAAAATTCTACCATAACTTGTCTACATGCGCCACAAGGAGATATCGGACCAGCTGTTTTCCCTGTAACAACCAGTTTTTTGAATGATTTTTTTCCTTCAGAAACGGCTTTAAAAATAGCTGTACGTTCAGCACAGTTGCTTAGTCCATAAGAAGCATTTTCAATATTACACCCACTATAGATGGTCCCATCATCTGTTACAAGCGATGCTCCTACTGGAAATTTTGAATAAGGAACATAGGCATTATTTAACATTTCTGTAGCTTCTTTTACTAACTGTAGTGTTATCTTTTCATTGTTTTCCATAATTTAATTCTCCTTTTCAAATGAATCGTTCTAAAATATTAGGTAAGATAATAATAGATGCTGTAATAATCGAAAAAAATGCAGTCGTTAGAACTGCTGCCGCTGCCATATCTTTAGCTTTTTTGGCTAAGGGATGGTATTGGTTATTTGTTATTAAATCTACGACATTTTCAACAATCGTATTTAGTATTTCCATGACTAAAACTAAAAAAACACTTAATATTATCCATAGCCATTCATTTTGTGTTAAATCTAAAACAGATGAAATTAGCAATACAGCAATCCCTAAAATAAGATGAGTACGCATATTCCGCTCTTCTTGAAATACTGTTTGAATTCCTTTGAACGCATATTTAAACGAATCGATAAACCTTGAGTTTTTACACACCTCTTTATTATCTTTCCAGGCCATAGGCGTCCAGTATCTCTTTCTGCAAGCCAAACATTTCTTTTTCATCGTTTAGCTCCATATGATCATATCCATTTAAATGTAAAAATCCATGAAGAGCAAGAAAACCAAGCTCACGATCGAGTGAATGTCCATACTCGTTAGCCTGCTCAATTGCTTTATCAACAGAAATAACAATATCACCAATATTTCTAGCTACTATTCCTTCAAAACTCGCTATATCTAATACAAAATCATTTTCAACCTCATCTTCAAGAGCGAAACTAATAACATCTGTTGGTTGATCTTTAAAACGAAATTCTCGATTAATCTCTTGTATTTTTTCATTGTCTACAAATAATATAGACATTTCAGTCTCTTTTTCTAAATGGATGTAATTCCCAGAAAATTCTAAGATTGATTCAACCATTCCTTTTTGTTCTTTAGTAATTTTATTTGTTTCATCGAATAAATCGATTTCCATGGTACTTATCCTCCTAAATGCATTAAAACTCACTCGTTATTTTTCGGGATATCTTTTTATTTCAAACTAGGGTATTCAATTCTCGAATGAAATGTGCCTATTAGTCCTTCTGAAATTGATTTCTCTACTAGTTTTAGTTCCTTGATTGATATTGTACATTCATCAAACTGTCCATCAGTCATTCTATTGTTAATCAGCTGATGAACAAATTTTTCTATTGTTTCTTTAGTAGGATTTGGCATTGATCTTACTGCCGCTTCTGCACTGTCAGCTATATTTATCACGGCCGCTTCTTTTGTTTGTGGTTTAGGACCAGGATACCTAAACTCAGATTCTTGAACCGTTTCATCTAATTCCTTAGCTTTTACATAAAAGAATTTCATTAATGTCGTTCCATGATGTTGGGCACAGATATCTATAATTGATTGTGGCATTCTAGCTTCTTGTAACATCTTTACACCTTCACTAACATGTCCAAAAATGATATCTCTACTTTCAAACGGCGTTAACAAATTATGAGGATTTTCCATACCTGAAGATAAATTTTCTACGAAGAAAAGAGAATGCCTAAGTTTACCAACATCATGGTAATAACTAGCAACTCTCGCAAATAACGAATCTCCACCAATCGCTCCTACGGCATTAGCACTAAGATTGGCGACCATTAAACTATGATGGTATGTCCCCGGAGTTTTAGTAACAAGTTCTTTTAGCAAAGGATTAGCAGGGTTCTCTAGCTTCATTAAGGTCAAAATAGCATTCTCCGTAAAAATAAGTTCAATGTACGGTGCTAATAAAACAGCTAAAAAATAAGAAAGTAAGCCACTACCTAAAGAAAATAAGATAATGAATAAAGAGTCCTTAGAGAAATATGGTAAATTTAAATAGAAAATAAAAGAGCTGATAAACAATAAATTAACTAATGATATCCATATAAGTGTATTAAAAAACTGATCAAAAATTCTTCTTTTGGTTATCATCGTCCCTATCATACCACTAAATAAATAAAATAACGTTAAAATAATTGTACTGCTAGCCCCTGAGTTCCCTCTAAATAAAAACAATGAAAAGGCGACTAAAAAACAATTTGAAATTATTCCATACCGCTTAGTTGTAAAGGTAGTTAATAAGATTGGCGCTAATGCAGCTGGAAACAATAAGCTGATATTCGATAAACCAGATTGTTGTATTAGCGACAACGATTTCAAAATTAATAATGCACTAATTGTAACTAAGGCATACAAAGTTAATTCTTGACCTTTTTGTAATACAGATTTTTTTTTATTTTCCCCAAAATAAAGTAAAACAATTGATTGTGCTAGCAAAATTAGAAATAAACTGTAATACAGATGATAAGAGGATTTATTATCTAATAGACCGAGCAATTCAATTTGTTTCATAACATTATTATCAATAACATGACCCTCTTGCACAATCACTTGACCTTGCAAAATTAAGGCTGGTTGAACAGAATTCCTTGCACTCTCACGCTGTTCTTCTGTTTCTTGTTTATTGTACACATTATTCTCTACTAGTGAATTGTCCAAGATTAAACTTGCTATCCTTTGCTGGTCAGCTGTAAATGCCCAATAATCAAGACTATCAGTTGCTTCTAGTTTTTTTCTTGGTAACTCATCAACTCTGATAGATGTTGACATGACCTCCGAAAGAGTTTGGGTTGTTGCTTTTTCAATCTGGTTGACTATTCCTTCAGTTGCTCCGAGTAGTTCTAATATTGACCACTCTGGCAATGAAGAAATAAATTCTCTTGTTTCTTCATCGTTATTTATTAAACTAGCGTTAAAAATAGTCATCTTTTCATTCGGTGTTAGTCTTTTTGTATTAACAGCAGGTGTTTCGCTATCTGTTTTTTTATTAGATTCAGCCTTATCTTTTTCCTCTTTTACTTTTTTTTGGTATTGTTCTTCAGCTAACTTATTTGTTTCTCTAATTGTCGCAAACAAAACATGTATTTTTTCAGTTTGGATACTATTCAGGTCAGCATTATAAGAATAAACTGGAGCAACATTATCAGCTGCTATTTGTCGATTCTCAATCGTTTTCTCAGTGTTTTCAACAGTGGACTGTGCACGAATCGTTTCATCTGCAACTTGGTAAAGTTTGATATCTAATACTTTTGGTTCTACACTACTGAACATAATTAAAAAAAGAACAGTAGAAAAAAGGAATAACACGACAGGGACATACATCTTTCCCATTTTATTTTGCATAGCTATCAAACGTTCTCGCATTTATTCACATCCTAACTGAAACCAATCATACCTTAATGATTAATCAAGTTTCTTTTTTTCATCATATGCTTCTATAATACTCGCAACAACTGGGTGCCTTACAACATCTTTAGAATCAAAATAAACAAAATGTATATTCTTAACTTGAAACAAAATTTTTTCAGCATGAATTAAACCGCTAGTCGTTCCTCTAGGAAGATCAATTTGAGTAATGTCTCCATTTATTACCATTTGTGATCCAAATCCCAGACGCGTTAGAAACATCTTCATTTGTGAAACAGTCGTATTTTGAGCTTCATCTAAAATTACGAAAGCATCTTCTAATGTACGCCCACGCATATAAGCAAGAGGTGCAATCTCAATTACTCCACGTTCCATCAAACGATTTGTATGCTCTAAGCCAAAAAGATTATATAGAGCATCATAAATAGGTCTTAAGTAAGGATCTACTTTTTCTTTTAAATCTCCTGGTAAAAACCCTAAATGTTCTCCCGCTTCTACAGCCGGTCGAGTTAAAATAATTTTTTTTACTTCCCCGTTCTTCAAAGCATTAATAGCCATAACAACAGCTAAATAAGTTTTACCTGTCCCAGCAGGGCCAATACCAAAAGTAACTGCATGTTCTGTAATTGATTTAACATAGTTGCGTTGCCCGAAATTTTTTGCACGTATGGGACTTCCTTCAAAATTTTTACCGATTTCTTTATCATACATACTTAAAAAATAATCTAAGGTACCATCTTTCGCCATCTTAGTAGCCGTTATAATATCAGGGTCGCTAATAGAAATGCCTTTATTTATTAACTCTTGTAATTTTGCTACTATGTTTTCAACCGTATGACCTAGAGACTCTTTACTAAAAACCTCTATTTTATTTCCTCGACTACTTATTGTTACATCCATCGTATCTTCAATTAACTTTAAATTTTTATCCTGAACTCCAAACAAAGCATGTAAATCTTCTGTTTCATTTAATTCAAAGTTATAAGTTTCCTCTGATTTATTAGACAAATAGTCAACACCCCTTTTGATACTAGTTTAATCTTTAATAAAATTAGTAAATACATTATCATTTTACCACAAGTAAGATATTAATTTATATGTAAAATAAAAAAGCAAAAGAATAATCTTTTACTTTTTTACTAGTATTTAGTTCAATTGCTCTTTAACTAGGCGATTAATTGTATTTCCATCAGCTTTGCCTTTTGTTATCGGCATAATAACACCCATAACTTTACCAAAATCTTTCATTGACGTAGCATTTACTTCAGAAATAGCTTTTGATATAATCACTTGCAATTCTTCTTCAGAAAGTTGTTGAGGCAAATATTTTCCAACGAGTTTGATTGCATTATTTGTTTGCTCAACCAAATCTTCTCTATTAGCTTTTTCAAACTCAACTAGAGATTCACGTCTTTGTTTCATTTCGCGAGAAAGAAGTGTTAATTCTTCATCCTCACTTAATTCATTACCTGTCTTAATTTTTTCGTTTTGAAACGCTGCTTTTAGCATGCGTAAAACAGCTAAAGTGTTTTTATCTTTAGCTTTCATAGCAGTTTTGATATCATCGTTTATGGTTGTTAGAAGTGACAAGACTTTCTCACCCTCAATTCCTATGCGTTATCTGATTAGAACTTACGTTTTCTAGCCGCCTCAGATTTCTTCTTACGTTTCACACTTGGTTTTTCGTAGAATTCGCGTTTACGGGCTTCTTGCAAAGTACCAGTTTTGGAAACGGAGCGTTTGAAGCGACGAAGAGCATCATCAAGAGATTCATTTTTCTTAATAACTGTTTTTGACATAGTAAATTCCCTCCCTCCGTGCTTTTAAAAGTAACCGTCATTTGTTTGTACACCATTATTATCGTACAAACTAAGAACCGTCCTTCCTTATTATATCGAATGTATTTTTTTACGTCAACAAAGTATTTGATTTTTCTTTAAAAAAATGAAAAAACATCTTTAAAACGCTTTATTTAGACACTATTTTTATTAAAATTTATTTAAAGATTATTTTTAGCGGAACATTCTTTGCATTTACCGAATATTTCAAAACGATGTGACTCAATTTCACATCCAATAAGCTGTTCTTCAAAAAAATTCATTGGACACATTTCAATATTTTTAGTCATTCCGCAATTCGTGCAGATAAAATGATGATGATGTCCTTGGTGCATGCATCCAAAACGAAACATTTTTTCTCCATTTAATTCTGTTTCTTCTAATACACCTAAGTCAACAAAAGTATATAAATTACGATAGATAGTATCGTAGCTGATAGTTGGATAATTTTTTTTTAGCATCAAATGCACTTCTTTAGCTGGCAAGTAGCGATCTTCATTGACGAAAATGGATAACATTTGTTCGCGTTTATCCGTGTACTTATAACCATTTTTTTTTAAAATTTTAATGGCTTTTTCAACTGCTGTCATTTTCTAAACATCTCCCTTGGATCGTAACTACAAATCAGTATAACTCATTTCTATTCTATTAGGCAAACAGCCTGTTTTTATTGTTTGTTTGTAACTTACTTCTTTTATTTACTCAAATCAGTTATAATCGTTACTAACTACTTAAATTGTATTTTATTGAGAGTTTCTATAAGAAATGAGGGATAACGTATTGGAAAAGCAAAAAAAAATTAACCTTTATATTATTTCAGATTCTGTTGGCGGAACAGCTAACACATTAGGGCAAGCAGCAATGTCGCAATTCCCTGGAGTAGATGCTAATGTGTCTGCTTACCCTTTCATAAGAGGAGAGGACACTCTTTATTCGATTCTAGAAAAAGCTAAAAAAGATAATGCATTAGTTATTCACACTTTAATTTCACCAACATTATCTAGTTTAATTGTTGATTATTGTCAAAATAATGATTTATTCTGTTTTGATGTATTAAATCCTGTTGTTAAAGAAATCGAGCAACGTACAAATACTAAACCTTTAGAAGAACCAGGGATATTGCATCAATTAAATGATAATTACTTTGACCGCATAAGTGCAATCGAATTTGCAGTGAAATATGATGATGGACGAGATCCGAAAGGTTTTCTAGAAGCTGATATCGTATTATTGGGAATATCTCGCACTTCTAAAACACCATTGAGTATGTTCTTAGCTAATCAAAACTACAAAGTTGCAAATCTACCTTTAGTACCTGAGGCTCATATTCCAGATACTCTTTGGAAAGTGAACCCCAAAAAAATAGTTGGCTTAACAAATGACCGACGTGTACTAAATTCTATCCGACGTGAGCGAATGATTGCTTATGGATTAAATCCAGAAACAGGCTATTCAAAAATTGATCGTATTGATGAAGAACTAGCTTTTGCTAAAAAGTTATATGATGAATTAAATTGTTTAGTTATAAATGTAGCAACTAAATCAATTGAAGAAACTGCAGCTATTATTGTTAATACACTACAATTAGATTCAAAAAAGAGAACATTCTAATTAACGAAAAAAAATATAAATCGAAAAAAAAGAGAGATAATTTTTTTATTATCTCTCTTTTTTTGGGTTTTCTTACTAGAATCCACGACTAGAACCGCCGCCGCCAGAGCTTCCGCCGCCGCCAAATCCACCGCCACCGCCGAATCCGCCACCACCAAATCCGCCGCCACGTCCGCCACGTCCACCAGCAGACATACCAATTAGGAATGGCAGTATGTTTGAACGACGTCCACCTCGACCGCCACCACTGCCGCCCGAAAAGAAACTACTTACAAGGAAAAAAATAATTAAAATAATAAAGACAGTAGATATACCACCGTCACTTTCATCTTCATAGGCTGTTTCGTCTACATTATAACCTGAAAATATGACATCATTATCAAAATTATATTCTTTATTTACCTTAACCGAAGTTTCTGTAAAAATATTTTTTAAAGCCTTATCGAAATTATTGTTTTTTAAATCATCTATGTTCCGGTCTAAGATAGCTCCAGTACCACTATCCGTTAACGCTCCTTCTAATCCATAACCCACCTCGAACCGAATTTCACGTTCTTGCTTACTCATCAAAATCAAAACTCCATTGTCCAGTTCACTACCACCAATACCCCATTTTTGGAATAGCTTCTCACTATAATCTTCTATAGTATCGCCATCAAGAGTATCAATCGTTGCTACGACAAGTTGTGGTTTTTCTTCAGTTTCTTCATAATGCTTATTTACATCAATTATAAATTTCTCAGTGTCTGGTGACAACATGTTAGCTTCATCAGAAACATAAAAATTTTTAGTGGGTTCTGGTAAATTAGAAACCGCTACTGTTTTTAATGGATTAAAGTAAAGAAAAGTTAAACTGAATGCGACTAGAAAGTAAATTATTTTCTTACTTCTCTTGTCTGTTTTCACATATTTTCCTCCTTTAAATAAACAATTTGACTTAATGAAATATTTTAACCTACTCAAAATTTACTTCTGGAGCAGTTTCAGCACCCTCTACAGCTTTAAAGTAAGGCTTCTCTTCAAAACCAGTAATACTAGCTATTATAGAACCTGGGAAACGTTTAACTTTATTATTATAGCCTTGAACGGACTCATTGTAGCGTTGTCTTTCGACAGCTACTCGATTTTCTGTTCCAGCCAATTCATCCATTAAAGCAGTAACATTTTGATTCGATTTTAAGTCAGGATAATTCTCAACGACAACTAATAAACGTGATAAAGCTGAAGAAATTTCGTTGTTCGCATCAATTTTTTCCTCAACAGAACCAGCTCCACTTAATTTTGCTCGTGCATCAGCAATATCTCCAAACACAGCTTTCTCTTGTTCCATTGCTCCTTTAACTGAATTAACTAGATTTGGAATCAGATCATTCCTTCTTTGCAATTGTGACTCAACTTGAGACCATGCAACATCAACATTGCTTTCTTCTTGTATCAACCCATTATATGAACTAATAAAAGGTACCACTAATAGTAACAGCGCTATTACAACACCAATAGCTATTTTCATTCCTTTTTTCATTTTTAAACTCCCTCTTTCTTAAATAGATTAGTTTATATCCTATGTTAATTTTAACTCCTCTTAATCATACTTGAAAAAGTAAAAAAATAAATGAGACTTTAGTAGGAAAATTTTATATTTCTTATCATTTTACTAAACCTCATTGTTTTTCCTTCAAATCAATTATGCCACAAATTAACTACTAAAAAAATGAAAAGAACCAAAAAAATTAGAAATTTAATATTTTTGGATCAAATTCATTTTATCTTAGTTATTTTATTAACATTCTTTTTGATTTAGTATATCCTCTAACAAATTAGGATTAAACGTTTGAGATTTTAACATCTTAATTTCATGACCATAAGGAGCCAGTTTATTCTTTTTATCCTCTCCAACAAAGGGAGTTTCTAAAATTTTTGGCAATGATTGTAGTTTCGGGTGATGTACTACTGCATTTAATGCATCAAATCCAATTGTTCCAAAACCAATATTAGCATGCCGATCTTTATGGCTACCTTGAGGATTTTTAGAGTCATTGACATGAATGACTTTTAATCTTTCTAATCCAATAATTTCATCAAACTCTTGCAAGACACCATCAAAATCGTTTTTTACGTTGTATCCTGCATCATTGATGTGACAAGTATCCATTGTCACTGACAATTTGTCATTCATTGTTACTCCGGAAATAATCTCAGCTAACTCCTCAAACGTACGACCTACTTCTGTTCCTTTTCCTGCCATTGTTTCTAATGCAATTTGTGCTAGTTGATCTTTGTGTAGTACTTCGTTTAATCCTTTAATAATTTGTTTAATCGCTGCTGAGGCCCCTTCACCAACATGAGCTCCCGGATGCATTGTTATCTGCCTTGCACCTAGTGCTTCGGCTCGTATTATTTCTGCTTTAAGAAACTCAATACCAAAAGAAAAATTTTCAGGTTTTAAAGTATTGCCTAAATTAATAATATAAGGAGCATGAACAACTATATCGGATAAACCGTGCTCTTTCATAAAGGCTGTTCCGGCTTCAATGTTCATGTCCTCTATCGCTTTTCTTCTTGTATTTTGTGGTGCTCCAGTATATATCATAAAAGTACTTGAATTATAACTCGCTGCATCTTCTGCCGAACCAAGCAACATTTTTTTCCCGCTCATCGACACATGCGATCCTAACAATACCATAATATCTAATCTCCTATCTTCTCTTTAAACTCCTTTACATTGTAAGACAGTTTACTCAAAAGAACAAATTTAAAAAAAGATTGTTTAATATAAACTCATAGAATGTTCAGATTTATACCACTCAATTGCATGAACTGTTTTTTCTGAAATAACTGAAGTATCAGTAAGCAAATCAATGATGTGCTGATTTCTTTTTGTAAAAATAATAGATAGATATAAAATATTTATTGTTTTTAAAATAAACCTTCCAAAACCTTCCCTTACTATAACGGTTACCCAGCTTAATTTTTCTTCTTTAAAACAAACAACTCTAAGTCCAAAAATCATTTTCCCTATTGTTTGTCCATTAGTTAGTTTTGTCATTAGAATAAAATACAATAAAAATACAATTAACTGGCTAATCGAAAATAAAGAAAAGAATTCTGTGCTAGTTTCTGTATTAGTTAGCGTGAAATAAGAATAGATAATCAACCGATTCAGGCTTCCAATAACTAATAGATCAATGAGATACGCAAATAATCTAAACCAGAAACCTCCGTAAAAATAAGCAGGATAAAAATTAAACGGCGTTTTTTCTAATTGTTGCTTCTTTTGTTGTTCTTGCCAATACAATCTCCGTTCCTTTCTTAATTCTTCAGGAGTACGAATTTTCATTGACTTTTCTACTTTTGCTTTTTTATCTTCTTCATTATCTAGTTTTTCAGCTTCTTTTTCATTTTCTTTATTAAATTGAGTTAACCGTTTTTTTTGTCTAATATCTTCTTCTTCCTTCACCAAAAATTGTTTTAATTCACCTAAATCCAATTCTTTTGTTATACTTTTTCCAGTTGCTTTAGAGAGTTTATCCATTCTATTCACCTCCATATAAGTACATCATTCTTGGAGATTTAGCATCGCTAAGTTCTTTTGCTACTTCTATTATTACTTTTTCTGATGTGTTTTTTTGAGATTTAAACTGACTTACTTTTGAATTTATAAAAGACTTAAAGGTCAATGATCCAGTTGAATACTGAAAAACTTCTGCATCTTCAATTTGATTGTCTTTTTTTAATGCTTCTAATGCCTCTTCTTGGTAACCTATTTGATCAACCAATCCGACTTTTTTCGCTTGAGCTCCGTCATAAATCCTTCCATCAGCTAACTCTTTAACTTCTTTAATATCCTTATTTCTACCTTCTGCTACAACAGTAACAAAACGATTATACGAGTCATCAACTAAATTTTGTAAAATAAGCTGGTCTTCTTTTGTCATTTTTTTACTTGTAGAGCCTATATCTTTGTACTGTCCGCTTTTTATAGTTGTATCTTCAATACCTATTTTTTTATATAGTTCACTTAAGTTTAAATTACTCATGATTACACCAATAGAACCTGTTAACGTTTCATTAGAAGCAAAAATTTTATCTGCAGATGCTGCGATGTAGTAGCCCCCACTAGCTGCAACATTCCCCATAGAAACGTATAATGGAATTTCAGTAGTTTTTTGTAGCTCATCTATTTTATCTTTTATTTGTGCACTTTCATATGTACCTCCTCCAGGAGAGTTTATCGATAACAATATCCCTTTAACAGAATCGTCATTTTTTATTGCTTCTAACTGTTCCATAAAAAATGTATGATTGTAACCAGTTGTATCTAATAAACTAGAAGATTGGTTTGCTAAAATTGCGCCATCGACATTTATTAGTACTATACGTTCACTTTGACTTCCTTTAGATACAATAGTTTCACCCAATTCTTGTTGTCCCAACAATGTATTCGCTGTTTCCATTAGTGTACTATCTGATTTCCCAGTAGGATTAACTTTTAAAGTTAAATCACTAATAATAAAAGAAAGTATAAAAAGTCCTATTGCTATAGAAATAGCTGTCCACCTTTTCGTTGTCATTATTTTTCCTCCTTTAAATTATAACTTCTTCAAGAATCTTTTTGATAAAAAAAAGCATTAAGAACTTCCTTATAAAGCTTCTTAATGCTTATTAATAAACTAATTTTGCGTTAGACTTTTACTCTTCTATTTTAATTGTTTTGATAGATAAATCGGTTAATTGCGCATTACTTACCAAACTTGGAGCTTTTGTCAATGGATCAACAGCTCTACCATTTTTAGGGAATGCGATAACTTCGCGAATATTTTCTTCACCTGCTAATAACATCGCAAAACGATCTAATCCCAATGCTATTCCTCCATGAGGTGGAAATCCGTATTCTAATGCTTCCAACAAGAAACCGAATTGAGCATGTGCTTCTTCTTTTGTAAAACCTAAAGCAGAAAACATCTTCTCTTGTACTTCACGAGAATGAATTCTCAATGAACCACCACCTAACTCATAGCCATTTAGAACAATATCATAAGCCTGAGCTTGAACTTTTTCTGGTGAAGTTTCTAATAAATCAATATCTTCTTCTCTTGGCATTGTGAAAGGATGATGAGCAGCACTGTATCGTTTAGCTTCTTCATCATATTCAAGTAGCGGCCAATCAACAATCCAAAGAAATTCAAATACGGACTTATCAATCAAATCTAATTCTTTTGCTAATTTAGACCGTAACGCACCTAGCGAATCGGCTACTACCGACTTTTTATCCGCAACGAACACTAACAAATCTCCAGGTTCTGCTTCTAAACGATTGATTAAATCTTGAGAGTTATCTTTAAAGAACTTAGCAATAGGTCCTTTTAATTCATCTTTTTCTACTTTTAACCAAGCTAAACCTTTAGCTCCATAAATAGAGACAAATTCTCCTAAAGCATCAATATCTTTCCTAGAAAATTTATCGGCTGATCCTTTAATATTTATTGCTTTAACTTCTCCACCATTAGATACAGCTCCACTAAATACTTTAAACTCAGAATCTTGAACTAAATCACTAATTTGGACAAGTTCTAAACCAAAACGGATATCTGGCTTATCACTACCAAAACGATTGATTGCCTCAGCGTAAGCCATTTGTGGGAAAGGTCTAGGTATTTCGATATTTTTTGTATCTTTCATAACTTTGACTAACATTTCTTCAGTAAACTTTTGAATATCTTCTGCTTTCAAAAAACTAGTTTCTATATCAATTTGAGTAAATTCTGGTTGACGATCACCACGTAAATCCTCGTCTCTGAAACAACGGACAATTTGATAATAACGATCAAATCCAGCACCCATTAATAACTGTTTAAATAATTGTGGAGATTGTGGTAAGGCATAAAAATGACCAGGGTGAACACGAGAAGGAACTAAATAATCACGAGCACCTTCAGGTGTTGATTTCGTTAAATAAGGGGTTTCTATATCAATAAATTCATTATTATCCAAATAATTACGAACTGACTTTGTCATTTTATGTCTTAACATAAAATTCTTAGTCATCTCTGGACGGCGTAAGTCTAAATACCGGTATTCTAATCTTTTATCATCTGAAACAGCTACGCCATCTTCAATATAAAAAGGCGTTGTTTTAGACTCATTTAAAACCTTTATTTCTTCAACTTCGACTTCTAATTCTCCGGTAGGTATGTTTCTATTGATAACATTTTCATTACGTGCTACTACTTTTCCTTTTATTTCTAGTACGTACTCATTTCGGACATTCTCGGCAATTGCCAATGCTTCTTTAGAAAAAATAGGATTAAAAACAACTTGGATAATTCCTTCACGATCTCGTAAATCAATAAATATTAAATCCCCTAAATCTCGTCTTTTTTGAACCCAACCTTTAAGAGTTACTGTATGGCCCAATAGGTCTTTCGAAATTCTTCCACAATATTCTGTGCGCTCTGCCATTTTATTCAACTCCTAGTATTATTTATTTTCTTTTTTAAAGAAATCATTAAATGCAGTCATGTCAGTTGTATTCAAATTGAACACTTTTTCGAAATCTTTATAAATTTCCTTTAACTTAACACTTGATTCAGTATTATTTTTCATCACTTTAAAATTAACTTCGCCATTAGTTAATTCTTCTTCTCCAATAGTTAAAACTACTTTAGCATTCAACTTAGAAGCAGTTTTAAATTGCGCTTTTGCTTTTCGGTCATAATAGTCTCTATCTGCAGAGAAACCTGCTTGACGAATAGTTTGTACTAATTTTAACGTTTCTATCTTTGTTGATTCTCCTAATCCAACAACATAAACATCAACTTCATGCGTATTCGGTATCTCAATTTCTTCAGCCTCTAATGTTAAGATTAAACGTTCTAAGCCTAAAGCAAACCCAAATCCAGGAGTAGCAGGTCCGCCGATTTCTTCTACAAGTCCATCATAACGGCCACCCGCACAAATCGTTGTAATAGCACCAAATCCCGGAGCATCACTCATTATCTCAAAAATAGTGTGATTGTAATAATCTAACCCTCTTACCATATTGCTATCAATTTGGTAAGGAATATCTAATACATCCAACATCTCTTTAACTGCATTAAAGTGATTTTTAGACTCTTCGTTTAAATAGTCTAGAATAGATGGAGCATTCTTTACAATTTCTTGATCTTTTTTATTTTTACTATCTAACACTCGTAAAGGATTTTTATACAGTCTGATTTGAGAATCTTCACTAAGTTCAGCAAAATGAGGTTCAAGATAAGCAATTAAAGCTTCTCTATATGCTTTTCTACTTTCTATATCTCCAAGCGAGTTAATAACTAAAGAAAAATGTTGCAACCCTAGTTCATTAAATAAATCCATTGCTAAAGCCATTGTTTCGACATCAATTGCTGGATTCATACTACCAAAAACTTCAACACCTAATTGATGAAATTGTCTCATACGACCGCCTTGAGGGCGTTCATAACGGAACATAGGTCCCATATAATAAACTTTGTAAGGTTTTGCAAACTCTGGTCCAAACAATTTATTTTCAACAAATGCGCGAACAACAGGGGCTGTTCCTTCTGGTCGAAGTGACATATGACGTTTGCCCTTATCATAAAAATCATACATCTCTTTTGAAACAATATCACTTGTTTCTCCTACACCACGTGAAAATAAATCGTAACTTTCAAAAATAGGAGTCCTTATTTCGCTAAACTGGTAATCTCCTAAGATTATTTTTGCTGTTTCTTCTATATATTGCCACTTTAATGAACTAGTTGGTAATAGATCAGCCGTTCCTTTAGGTCTTTGAATTTGCATCGTTTGAACACTCCTTAGTTTAAATAAATAAAAATAAAAAAAGCCCTTATTCTATGAAAGAATAAGGACGAGTTTAATTTTTTCTCGTGGTACCACCTTTTTTTGAGAGCTCAAGCTCTCCTCAACGATTAACGCTCGTAACGTAATAGCTTTTCACTATTAACCCTTCAGAATGTCATTCAGTCTCATAACGGGAACCATTTTCAGCCAAGATGATTCTTTCTTTTTGCGCATTAAAAAGCTTACTTTTTCTTTCAACAGGTATCTATATTCTTCTAGTGTTACATTACAAGAAAGAAAAGTACTTGTCAAGTTCGTAAAACTAGATTCTTATGATTAATAATGATTTATTCCCAAAATGATTTAGTATTTCATTGCATAACAGGTAGTTTAATTGCTATAATCAAGTTAAATACAAATTAAACGTTTGCACTTATTTGCAATATGAAGGTAGTGAGGGATTGAATGAAAAAATTTAATAAATTAAAGCAACCAAGAAATTTAATTGTTTTTCTAGCCATTATTTTGTTTATTAGTATAACAACCTTTTCAACACTTGTCCTTGCTAACCAGAACACTATTAAAGTTGATGCAAGTGTTGTAAACATACGTACCGGTCCTGGTTTATCCTATGACATCATGACACAAGTTGTTGGTGGTGAAAAAATTAATATTATAAAAGAAGAAAACGAGTGGTATAAAATCCGATTAAGTAATGATCAAATCGGTTGGGTTGCTAGTTGGTTGATTGGAAATACAGAATTTAGTGCTGCTTCTAATAAACTAGGTACTATTTCAGCAGAATCTGCCAATATTAGAAGTGAAGGCAACTTAGACGCTACTATCTTAGGAAAAGCGACTAAAGGAACTGAACTAACTGTCCTTTTTCAACAAAATAATTGGACTCAGATACAATATAATGGACAAGTTGCTTGGGTTAGTTCTGATTTAATTGAAATAACTGCAGAGAAAAAATCAATTATTCCAATAGTATATTCACCTAAAACAAATGAAGATACTTCTATTGAAATTTTAACAGTAAGATCTGAAGGTACGAATATCCGAAGTGGTCCTTCCGTTAATGAATCCGTTCTTTTTAAGGCTTCTAAAGGAGATAATCTTACTTATATAAGTACTGAAGGAGAATGGTATAAAATTAAAAACAGTAAAGGACAAACAGGATATGTTGCTAACTGGGTAGTTGATTTATCAGGAAATCAAACTGCTGCACCTTCAGCCAATATCTCATCTCTCTCTGAAGCTACTATTGTAATAGATGCTGGGCATGGTGGAGAAGATCCAGGAGCTCCTGCTTCTAGTTATAACGAAAAACAAGCGACTTTAAAAACAGCAATGGCTTTGTCTAGTAGACTTAAACAAGCAGGAGTTAATGTTATTCTTACTCGAAACTCTGATGATTTCGTTAGTTTAAATGATCGTGCTTACATTAGTAATCAAGCTTCTGCTGATGCCTTTATTAGTATTCATTATGATTCAACGGAAATACCGAATGAAATTAGCGGGACAACAACTTACTATTACCATGAAAATGATAAAAATTTAGCTGAAACAATCAATAAACAACTGCAAATAAATAATCCTTTGCCAAATAATGGCACACGCTTCGGCGATTATTATGTGTTACGCGAAAACACTAGACCATCCGTTTTACTGGAATTGGGTTATCTAAACAATACAGTGGATCAAGCCACTATTTATACAGATTCCTATCAAGCATTCGCAGTTGAAAGTATCTATCAAGCATTAAATAATTATTTTTCTTCTTAATAAAAAATACCTGTATCCATTTTCTTTTAAAAAAATGGATACAGGTATTTTTATTTGTTTTTACTATCTAGTATAATTGTAACCGGTCCATCATTTACTAATGATACTTGCATATCTGCACCAAAAACACCATTTGCAACGCGTATATTATTCCTTCTTAACCCTTCATTGAAGGATTCGTATAAAGGAATAGCTATTTCCGGCTTTGCCGCTTGAATAAAACTTGGACGATTTCCTTTTTTTGTATCTGCATGTAATGTAAATTGAGAGACTGATAAAATATCCCCTTTTACATCTTCAACTGATAAATTCATTTTATCTGATTCATCTGAAAATATACGTAAAGCAGTTATTTTCCTTACTAGATAATCAACGTCTTCTTTCGTATCAGCTGATTCAATTCCCACTAATAATACTAGACCATACTCAATACTAGCAATTATCTCATTTTCAATTTTTACTTCTGCTTTTTTACTTCTTTGAATAATAACTTTCAAAACAAACCTCGTTTCTATCTTAATAAACACCCTTAGTTAAGATGATATTCTATGAACGTTATAAACATCTGGAATCATTTTTATTTTGTCTATAATTCTTTCTAAATGATTTAAATTGGGGATTCCTACAGTTAAAGTAATAGTAGCCATCCTATTATTATCTACTTTACCACTAACATTATTTAAATTGCGTGTCATACCATTAACAACTTGCAGGACCTCATTAAGCAATCCAGAGCGATTATACCCTTCGATTTGAAGATCTGCATCATATTCTTGACCTTGAGATGAAGTATCTTCCCATTCTACATCAATTAAACGATTCTCGGCATCTTTTGCGGCTTTTACATTAGGACAATCAGCTCTATGAATGGATACTCCTCTTCCTTTAGTAATATAACCAACTATTGGATCGCCAGGGACAGGACTACAACAACGACTAATTCTAACTAATAAATTATCCACACCTTGAATAACAATTCCGCCTTCATGACGAACTTTAATTTTATCTGTTTCTTTTTTAGTTTTTACTTCAATCGTATCAATTTCTAGAGCTTTCTTTTCAGTTTCTCTTGCTCGTCTTTCTTTTTCAGTCAATCGGTTCGCTACAGATAATGCCGTAATTTCACCGAAGCCTATAGCAGCATACAAGTCTTCTTCTGTAGTAAAATTAAAACGATCTGATAGTATCTTTATATTTTGTTTTGTTAAAAAATCTTTAGGTAGAAATTGTAATTCTTGAAGTTGTTTTTCAAGCAATTCTCGACCTTTAATGATGTTTTCCTCGCGATCTTGTAACTTAAAGAAACGTTTAATTTTATTTTTTGCTTTACTCGTTGAAACAACACTTATCCAATCTCTGCTTGGACCAGATGAGTTTGGTGAAGTTAAAATTTCAATAATATCGCCTGTTTTCAATTTATAATTTAAAGGAACTATTTTACCATTTACTTTAGCCCCAATAGTTTTGTTCCCTATCTCAGTATGGATATGATAAGCAAAATCTAACGGTCCAGCTCCTGAGGGTAATTCACTTACATCGCCTTTGGGAGTAAAAACATAAACTTTGTCCTTGAGGATATCCCCTTTAACACTTTCCATAAAATCACTGGCATCATTAGATTCACTTTGAAGCTCTAGGATGTCTCTGAACCAAGATATTTTTTCTCCTACATCCGTACTTTCCATTTTTTTAGTAATGCCTTCTTTATATGCCCAATGCGCAGCAACACCGTATTCAGCTACCTGATGCATTTCTTCCGTTCGTATTTGAACTTCTACTGGTCTACCGTTAGGACCGATAACAGTAGTATGAATAGATTGGTACATATTTGACTTAGGCATTGCTATATAATCTTTAAATCTACCAGGCATTGGTTTCCAACGTGTATGAACAGCGCCCAAAACAGCGTAACAATCTTTAATCGAATCAACAATCACACGAATCGCTAATAAATCGTAAATTTCATTAAATTGTTTTTTCTGATCTTTCATTTTGCTATAAATTGAATAGATATGTTTTGGTCGTCCATAAATATCAGCATTAATACTCAACTCATCAACGGAATCTTGAATGATTTGAATTGTATTTGAGATATAGGACTCACGTTCTTCTCTTTTAGAATTCATTAAATGGACAATCCGGTAATATTGTTGTGGATTTAGATAGCGTAAAGAAGTATCCTCTAATTCCCATTTCACTTTGTTAATCCCTAATCGGTCTGCTAGAGGTGCATAAATTTCCAAAGTCTCGTTAGCAATTCGTCTTTGTTTATCTGGACGATGATACTTTAGTGTCCGCAAGTTATGAAGTCTATCAGCTAATTTGACCATAATAACACGTAAATCTTTTGCCATTGCTAATAACATCTTTCGGTGGTTTTCTGCCTGTTGTTCTTCATGTGATTTAAACTCAATTTTCCCTAGTTTAGTTACTCCGTCAACCAACATAGCTACTTCTGGTGTAAATTCATTAGAAATATCTTCAAATGTAATAGTCGTATCTTCAACTACATCATGTAAAAAACCTGTTGCAACAGTTACTGGATCCATCTTAAGTTCAGCTAATATGCCTGCAACTTGAATAGGGTGAATAATATAAGCTTCTCCAGATTTTCTTAACTGGCCTTCATGGGCTTTTGTCGCAAAATCACATGCTTTTTTTACAAATGCAACGTGACTACTATTCATATAAGCAACAGTTAAAGCTATAACTTCTTGAGATGTATAAATTTTATTTTTTGGCATATCGTCACCTCTTTTTAGTATCAAATTTGTTTTTTAATACTATCTACTTATTACTTTCAACAGAAAATTTCATTGAAAAAATAACAAATATACTTATAAAAGTATTACAGTATTAATATCTTCCTGTTATTATACCGTTAAATTTTGTTTAGTTCAATGCTTGTACGAGCTCACTAGCCTTCACAAGCATGATAGTACAAAAATTATGTCTCTTTGATATTTCTACTTGCTATTCTATTTAAAAATTTAAAAAGTGCCGTAAAAACGACACTTTCTTGATTTTAAATTCAGTTGCTTAATAAAAAAACCTACTATTTCTTACTTAATTCAAAATGATAAGATATCGCAGCTAATGCATACAAAGGGGCTGTTTCAGTTCTCAATATCCTCGGCCCTAATGAGCAAATCTTCATACCAAATTCAGTAAGCCTTTCGATTTCTTCACGACTTAAACCACCTTCAGGTCCAAATACCAGTAATACCCTATCATTCGGTTGCAATTCGTTCAGTGTTTTTGAAAAATTTAAACTTTCTCCTTCTTTTGCACTCTCTTCGTACGCTACTATACACGCATCATAAGAGGTAGATAAATTAAGCAATTCATTAAATGAAATAACGGACATTACCTCAGGGATCCTTGTTCTATGTGATTGTTCTGCTGCTTCTTGAGCTATCTTTTTTAGCCGAACTAGTTTCTTTTCGCTTTTTTTCTTATCCCATTTAGTGATGGAATAACTTGCTTGAAAAGGAATAAAAAAAGAAGCTCCTAATTCCGTTCCTTTTTGTATGATGTAATCTAGCTTATCTCCTTTTGGCAAACCGCTCGCAATAGATACTTGTATCGGCAATTCTTTTTGACTGTTTTCATCTGAAACCCATACTAAAGTAACAGATTCATTTTCTATATGCTTTATTTTTGCTATTATTGCTTTATGTTCAGGAAAAACTAGGTAAACTTGATCACCAATCTCCATTCTCATAACTCGAACAATATGGTGGTGTTGTTCTCCCGTCAATATAATTTCAGTTGATTGATAATCATCTTTAAGTTTCTCAACAATAAAGTAACGTTGCATCTCAATTGTCCTCTTCAGGCTTCTTAGCAATAACAGCAACCCAATCTTTCATTTGTAGTATTTGAATAATTTCAAAATTCTGTTCTTTCAATTCGAATAGAATCGTATCTTTTTTTGTTTCTATAATCCCTGAGGTTAAAAATAAACCTCCTGGTTTCAAAACAGACCAAGCTTGCGGAATTAAAGGTGAGATGATTTCAGCAAGAATATTAGCAACCACAATATCCGCATTCATTTTAATATCTTGCAATAAGTTATTTGCAGCAACTTTAACATCCAATGCATAATCATTTAACTTGATATTATCGTAAGCTGATTTAACAGCTACGTCATCTAAATCGTATGCAAAAACGTCTCCAGCTCCCAGAGCTTTTGCTGCGATACTTAATACACCAGACCCAGTCCCAACATCTAAAACTAGTTCATTTCCTCTTACATAATTTTCTAATGATTGTAAAGATAAAATTGTTGTAGGGTGTGTGCCCGTACCAAAAGCTAATCCTGGATCTAATCTTATAATTCGCTCATCTGAGTGTTGTGGATGGTAGTCCTCCCAATTCGGAACAATTGTTAAAAATCTTGTTATTTTAAGAGAATGATAGTACTCTTTCCACGCTGTAGCCCAGTTAGTTTCAGCTACTTCAGAGATAGTAAAAATATTCGGTTTTATAGATAGACCCACTAATTCCAAATTTAGAATTTGTTCTTTAATAGTAGAAATAATTTCTGGAGAAAATAATGACTCTGAAAAATAAGCTTTTACAAGTGCACCTTCTTCTAAAAAGTCAGCTCTATTTAACGACCATATTTGTCCAAACCCATCATCAGGGACGTTTAAAAAATCTTGGATATCTTCAATAGAGACACCTTCAGAACCTGCTTCAACTAAGATATTTGAAACAGCATCGACCGCTTCAGTCGCGGTTTGTACACTCACTTCAATCCAATTCATTGTAATCATTGTCTCCTTTTTTAAGCTTATCATTTTTAAAATTTAGGGTATTGTACTTTTTCCATATTATAACGATTGGTTTCTTTAAACGTTTGAATAGTCTGATTAAAGTTAGCTTGATTCCATTCTATTTCAAATGTTTCAATCGTGGAGTCAGTTGCAAAATCAAGTAAATCAGATTGGCCTTCTGTTACAACTATCCTTAACATCTTTATAAAAGCATCTATATACCCTTTTTCAATGCCTTTTTTTAAATCAAAAGGGAAAACCGCTAAATAATCATCTAGAATTATTTTTGATTTTTCTGGATCATAAAAACAAATGGCGTCTTCGAACTGGATTATATTTTCTGTGTTTACTGTTCCCTCAACATCTTGGATAACTAATTCAGGCTCCGTTTCTGCGTAGATTGTAAAAGTTACTTCAATTACATTCAATCTTTTTTTCCATTCAATAGACCAATCAAATTCTAAATTAGCTTCACTCATAGAACTATCTAAGTAATCAATCATATCTTGTTTTGTCATTTTGTTTCCTCGATTCTCATAATTGTATTATTTACACATTCCCACCCAAAGCCATTGTCTAGTTTCCCTTTTTTAACAGAAATATAAGGATTTCCAGATACGGTATACCGCAATAAAGCATCTGTCCATACTCCTTTATTAGGAATACCAATTCGAGCAGTTTTATCAATCTTTTTCGGTTTTTTTCTTTCTATTTGAGATAAATACAAAGACTCTTTATTAATTAAAGTTCCATCATCTTTTTTATCTATTCCCATTGCTTTTGTTAATTTTCCTGGACCATTTGTTAATAATAACCCTTCCTTTTTTCTTCTTTGAGTCATCAGTTCAATTCCAGTATGAGGTTCTATTGCACGAATTAATATAGCATGTGGGATAGTTGACTCTTGTACAACTATATTTAATAATTGATGAGCATGCATGGAATAAACATAGATTGTACCTGCTTCTTTATACATTGATTCTATTCTTGGTGTCCGTTTCATAGCATAACTATGGGCCGCTTCATCTAGTTCTCCGAGATATGCCTCAGTTTCAACGATCCATCCCGAACAAGTTCCTTCTTTAGTTACTTTAATTAAAAGACAACCTAATAAGTTCTGAGCAATTTCTTCTGTTGTCATATTTGAATCAAATAAGAAATCCATTTTAGAGTAAACACCTGCCTAAAAATAAGTACTCTTACATCACAAGTATACAACAAATAGTTCCTATCCGTAAATACACCTTAACACTCCAACTGATTTTTTTATGAAATAATAGCACTGGAAAAAGTAAAAAAAACAGCAAAAGTTTTTAGCTCTTGCTGTTTTTTTCACTTCAATCTTATTAGTTGAATACTGATTAACCGATATTAATCTTTTTCAAAAGAAAAATATTTTTCTTTCGTTTTTTCAAATGTATCTGAAATAGTGTGAAAAGATTGTGCATGGATTACATGTCTAGCAATTTTAACGGAGTGGTCTCCGATTCTTTCTAAACTTGAAACGATATCAATAAACAATATCCCATCACCAGATCTTTCAGAGCCATTATTTACTGATTCAATGTATTTTTTGCGCATTTTAATTTCCATTTTGTTAATTAGTGGATCTTGACTAATAACTTTTTCAGCTAAATCACTATCGTCTTCTTCATATGCAAGAACAGCATTTTTAACGATAGACTCTACCATTTCAAACATTTCAATAACGTCTTCGTCATAAAGTAAAGGTTTATCACTATTCGTACGGCCTTTTTCTTTGTTTCTAGCTTTATTTTTCTTTTCAATTTTTAGAACTTCTTTGACATTTTTAGCGATATTCTCACTATGATCTCCAATACGTTCTAAATATTTCATAATATCAATCAAAGAACTTAACTCATTAGATTCTGCGACTGTTAATTTTTCTGCAGAAACAACCATTAAGTATTCAGTCAGTCTTCTATCAATTTTATTTACAGCCTCTTCTAAATTTTCTACCGTAACAAAATCACTATCTTTTTGACTCTGAAAATAGGTAAATGAATGTTGGAATTCTTCAATTGCAAATTTACTCATTTGATTAATTTCTAGCTTTGCTTGATTTAAAGCCAAGTTAGGTGAAATTTGAATAACTTTCGTATCAAGATTTGTCGTATCGTACACGACAATTGAATCTTTCCCAGGAATAATTTTTTCCATTAAATTAGCGATGTTGTTTATAAACCAAAACTGGATTAACACGTTCCCAATATTAAACAGTCCATGGGCAAACGCTATCTGTAAAGCTGGATTTAAACCTAGTGTTTGACTAATTAACACAACTAGGTTTGTAAATGGGTTAAGGAATATTAAGAATATTATTGTTCCTACAACATTAAAAAGGACATGTGCACCTGCTGTTCTTTTTGCAGCTGTACTAGCTCCAATAGTTGCTAAGATTGCTGTAATCGTTGTTCCTATATTATCTCCAAATAAGATTGGCAACACAGCATCTAGTGAGACACTTCCCTGCATGTAAAGCTTTTGTAGAATACCAACAGTAGCGCTAGAACTTTGCATAATAAGAGTCATACCTGTACCAGTAAAAGCTGCTACAATTGGATGATTAGATAAATTAACCATTAAATCGGTAAATGCTGGTAAGTCTTCTAAAGGTGCCATTCCACTACCCATTAATTCTAGACCATAAAATAAAGCACCAAAACCAAACATAATTTGTCCAGCATTATTGATTACTTGTTTTTTAAAGAAAAAGAGCAATATTGCACCGATTCCTAAAATCGGTAAAGCATATTCGCCTACATTAATCCCAATTATAAATGCAGTAATCGTTGTACCTATGTTGGCCCCCATAATAACACCAATTGCTTGACGAAGTGTCATAAAACCAGTACTTACTAGACCAACGGTTAAAACTGTCGTACCAGAACTACTTTGTATTAAAATTGTTACTAATATCCCAGTCAAAACCGCTCTTAGGGGAGTAGAAGTAAACCTATTTAGTAATTCACGTAAGCTATCACCTGCAGACTTTTGCAATCCGTCTCCCATAATCTGAATACCAAATAAGAAAATCCCTAGTCCACCTAAAAATTGGAACACCATTAATTGTACATCCAAAACTTTTCCTCCATTCAAATGGAAGCTCTTAACAAGCGTTTTTCAACTTACACTTAAACTTCCTTCTCTATTATCCAGAAACACTCTACATTAATCAATAGTTATTTTCTTTTAACTTTTTTAATGTAGCATACTTTTTATAAACAATTTAAACTATCTAATTATTCCCCATATATTCTGCTAATTTTTCCATTGCTGTTATTAGAGTAGCCATGCTAGCAGCATAACTAATACGAACATACCCTTCACCACCTGGACCAAATGAATCTCCAGGAATGAAAGCTACTTTACCTTTTTTTGCTAAATCTAAACAGAAATCCATGCTATCTTGAATGTAACCACTAGGTATTTTAGCAAATAAATAAAAAGCTCCATTTGGTTTAGGACAAGTAAATCCAAGTTTTTGTAAACAATCATAAACATAGTCTCGTCGTTTTAGATACTCAACTTTCATAAGCTGCGCATCATCTTTACCATCTCTAAATGCAACTAATGCTGCTTTTTGTGCCATAGTAGCTGTAGAAGTTATTAAAAACTGGTGTACTTTATTAATTTCTTGAATTAAATTAGCTGGTCCACAAAGTAAACCAATTCTCCAACCTGTCATAGCATGAGATTTTGAAACACCATTTATCACTAACGTTTGATCAGGGATAAATTTAGCGATTGAAACATGTGTACCACTATAAGTTAACTCACTATATATTTCATCACTTAAAACAATGAGGTCATGTTTTTTCAACTCATTAGCTAAATTAATAACCTCGTCCCTTGTATAAGTAACGCCTGTAGGATTATTAGGATAGTTTAACACAACCGCTTTTACACTTTCTCCATGCTCCAACAAAGCTTGTTGAACCATTTCTGGAGATAAAACAAAATGATTACTAGAGGTATCAATAAAAATAGGTGTGCATCTGCTAAGTATAGTAACAGGTATGTATCCAGGGAAAATAGGTGTAGGAATAATAACTTTTTCGCCTAGATTTAAGATTCCAAATAATGCCGTATAAATTGCTTCTGTAGCACCTGCTGTAACTAAAATCTCTGATTTGGGATTGTAACTTAAGTCATACTTTTCTTTTAAAAAAGATGAAGCCGCTTCTCGTAAAGGTAATTCACCTGCGGTTGGTGCATAATGTGTATGATTATTTTTAATAGCATCCATTCCAGCTATTTTAATGTGCTCCGGAGTATTAAAATCAGGTTCTCCTAAAGTTAATTTCGTTATTCCAGTAATTAGTGAAACTTCTGCATCAAACTTTAAGATCGAAGAAGGTTGTATCAGGGTTAATTGTTCATTTAGATTGCTAGACATAGTCTTCCTCCTCAAAATATAATAGTATTTTTCAATCGCTTTGCAAACCCATTCTCTGTTTAAATGAGCAGGAGCAATAATGTATAGCCTATTACGCCCAATAAAAAGCTGGTCAAACTACTTTCTTTTTCTTCTGGTAATTCTTCTTTTAAAGCATTTAAAATAATTCCACCTATTATAAATGCCTGTAGTATTGATAATACGAATTCATTTACTTCAGTTAGTACACCTACAAGCCACCCAAAAATAGGTGCTATTGCTAAAAGATACCTCGCGTATTGATCATATACTTTTATGTGGTCTCTTCTAAGGGACCAATCATTTGTTATAAAATGAACACTCAGTGCAATGAAATAAAAAAATATGCCATAGGAATTATCAAACTGTTCTTTAACTAAAAGGTAGCCAATAATTGCATTATAGATAAAAAACGCGCTCATATGAATCCAAAAAACAGATGCATCTGCTTTAGTTTTTTCTTTTAATTGTAAATTATTTTTAGAACTTTTTGCTAAACGCTCTAAAGTATAGAATAAGACTAACCCTACTAATGCAATAATATAAATATGATTTTCTATATGTCTCCAAATACTGTTCTCTAAACGATCTAATAAAATTAATTGATAGTCATTTAACTTTGGTAATAAATCAACAAAAACATAAGAAACCGCAACACCGCCAGAAAAAGATAAAAACTTACTACGAGGCGCTTTATCTGCAAACCGCATATATTTTGAGGAATAGTGGATTAGGGTAAATCCCATAACACATAATAAACTAATTATAAAATCCATTTGCAATACCTCTTTCGTTATTTATCAAAAATTATAATAAACTAAATAGGTAAACAAGATATATTTTTATGTTTATTGCTCAAAAAGAAAAAACTACTAATAAAGATTTTGTGATCTTATTAGTAGTTTTTTACAAAAAAGCATGTTTCATCTTAGAATAGTTAAAATTTCTTCGGTAGGCAAATGGTAGACAAATGTTGTTATTCTAGTATTTAATTAAACGTTAAACCTTGATAGGACGGTTTATTTATCGTCGTCTATCTTAAGAACGGACATGAACGCTTCTTGTGGAATTTCAACAGATCCGACTTGTTTCATTCGTTTTTTACCAGCTTTTTGTTTCTTCAGTAATTTTTGGCGACGTGTTACATCTCCACCATACAACTTAGCCGTTACATCTTTACGTAATGCTTTAATTGTCGAACGAGAAAGTATTTTGCTACCTATTGCCGCTTGAATTGGTATTTCAAACTGTTGTCGAGGAATAATACTTCTTAATTTTTCAACGATAGCTTTCCCTCGATTATAAGAAAAGTCATTATGAACTATAAAGCTTAACGCATCTACATTTTCTCCATTTAAGAGGATATCCATTTTCGCTAAACGACTAACTCTATAACCTATCATCTCATAGTCTAATGAAGCATAGCCTTTAGTACTAGATTTTAGTTTATCGAAGAAATCATACACGATTTCAGACAAAGGAATTTCATAAACAACATTAACTCGATTGTTATCTAAATAATCTAGCGCAATAAAGTTGCCTCGTTTGTGTTGTGCTATCTCCATAACCGTTCCTACATAATCATTTGGCACCATAATATTCGCTTTTACGTAAGGTTCTTCAATAGACTCAATAACACCAGGTTCTGGCATGTCTGCTGGGTTTGAAACCACTAATTGGGTTTGATTCGTTAAATTGACATGATAGATAACTGAAGGCGCTGTTGTAATGAGGTCTAAATTGAACTCTCTTTCAAGTCTTTCCTGAACTACATCCATGTGTAGAAGTCCTAAAAATCCACACCTGAAACCAAATCCTAATGCTTGTGAAGTTTCTGCTTCGAATTGTAAAGCCGCATCGTTCAGCTCTAATTTTTCTAAGGCTTCACGTAAATCAGTAAAACGTGATGAATCAACTGGATACATACCACAATAGACCATAGGGTTCATTTTTCTATAGCCAGGCAATGCTTCTGACGCTGGATTATTTGCTAATGTTATTGTATCCCCAACACGTGCATCTTGGACAGTTTTTATATTAGCTGTAACATAGCCTACATCACCAACCATTAAAAAGTCTCTTTTGATTGGTTTAGGTGAGAAAACGCCAACTTCCGCAACTTCAAATGTTTTATTCGTATTCATTAATTTCATTGTGTCGCCTGTCTTAATAATACCATCCATCACGCGTATATTTAAAACCACACCACGATAGGAATCATAGGCTGAGTCAAAAATTAATGCCTTCAATGGGGCATCTAAATCACCATCAGGAGCTGGAACTTTCTCAACAATTTGCTCTAAAATATCTTCGATACCTAAACCAATTTTAGCACTAGCTAATACAGCCTCACTTGCATCTAGTCCAATGATGTCCTCAACTTCTTGTCTGACTCTTTCAGGATCCGCAGCAGGTAAATCAATTTTATTTATAACCGGAAGGATTTCTAATTCGTTATCTAAAGCTAAATAAACATTAGCTAACGTTTGAGCTTCAATCCCTTGTGCAGCATCTACAACAAGTATAGCTCCCTCACAAGCGGCTAAACTCCTTGAAACTTCATACGTAAAGTCGACGTGTCCTGGAGTATCAATTAAATGAAAAGTATAATTTTCACCATTTTTAGCTGCATAATTTAACTCTACAGTATTTAATTTAATTGTTATTCCTCTTTCACGCTCTAAATCCATTGAATCTAAAAGTTGTTCTTGCATATCACGATCTGCTACTGTGCGCGTCATTTGTAAAATACGGTCTGCTAAAGTAGATTTACCATGGTCAATATGAGCGATTATAGAAAAATTTCGCATATTTTTTTGTCTTTCAATTAATTCTTTTTTATTCATTTAATTAATGCCTACTTCCATGTTTTATTCCAAAAAGTGTCACTTTAAATTATAACAGTCAAATGCCTTAATTACAATGTTTAGAATAACTGCTTTCAACGAAAAAAGAAGCCTAGATACCTAGACTTCTTTTCATTGTTTTTATTTCCAATCTTTTTTAAAAGCATCTTTTACTTTCCCAAAAAGTGATTCATCTTGTTCGGTTACTTCAATGCCACTTTCTTTTGCAAAATCGCGTAAAATTCGTTTTTGTTCTGAAGATAAATCTTTTGGTGTAATTATTTTTATTTTAACGTGTTGATCGCCGTTACCAGCCCCTCTTAAACGCGGAGCTCCTTTAGCTTTCAACCTAAAATTAGTACCTGTCTGAGTTCCTGCTGGGATTTTTAGTTTAACTTTACCGTGAACAGTAGGTACTTCTATCTCATCACCTAAGGCGGCTTGTATAAAGCTAATTGGTAGTTCATAGTAAATTTCTGAGCCATCACGATCAAATAAATCGCTAGATTTCACCCGGAAAACAACGTATAAATCTCCATACGGTCCACCATTTTTCCCGGCTTCTCCTTGACCATTTAGTCGCATCTGATTTCCATCCTCAACACCTGCTGGAACGGTTACTTTTACAGAATGCTTTTCTTTAGAACGACCAGAACCGTAACAAGTAGGACATTTTTCTTTAATTTCTTTACCCTTTCCTCCACAAACATCACATGTCTGACGAGTCATTACACGACCAAGAGGTGTATTGCGCTCTACATTTAATGTTCCTGCACCATGACACTTAGTACAAGTTACTGGGTGTGTTCCAGGCTTAGCGCCATCTCCATGACATGTTTTACATTCTGCTTCCCTATTGTATTGGATGGTTGCTTCTTTACCGAAGATGGCTTCTTCGAATTCTAAGTCCATTCGATATTGCAAATCTTCTCCCTGTCTTGGAGCATTAGGATTAGCTGTACGACCTCCGCCACCGAAGAAAGATTCAAAGATATCTTCAAATCCTCCGCCGCCGAAACCGCCGCCGCCAAATCCTCCACCAAATCCTCCGCCACCATTACCAAAATTAGGATCGGTACTGGCATGACCGTATTGGTCATATGCAGCTCGTTTATTTCCGTCACTTAGTACTTCATACGCTTCAGTGATTTCTTTAAACTTTGCATCTGCATCTGCTTCCTTATTTATGTCTGGATGAAATTGTTTTGATAGTTTACGATACGCTTTTTTAATTTCTGGATCTGTAGCACTTTTTGATACGCCTAAAATTTCATAATAATCTCTTTTTGCCATAATATCCCTCCATCGTCACAAAGATAACTCTTCATAGAATACGATTACTAAAACTCAACTTCAAGAGCATATCATATCTAGAAGAAAAAGCCAAAAGCATTTTGCCTTGGCTTTTACTTTATCATCCTATTTGTTGATTATTTGTTGTCATCTACTTCTTCAAAATCAGCATCAACAACATCGTCATCTCCACTTTGTGCAGCTTCAGGGTTAGCTTCTGCTTGCTCTTGAGCAGCCTGTTCATAAAGTTTAACCGTTAAAGCTTGTACGATTTCATTTAATTCATCACGTTTTGTTTTCATTGCTTCTAAATCATTAGACTCAACAGCAGCTTTTAATTCATCACGAACACCTTCAGCTTTTTTAACTTCTGCTTCGTCTACTTTGCCTTCTAATTCACCTAACGTTTTTTCTACTTGGAATAATAATTGATCTACTTCGTTACGTAAATCAACTTCTTCTTTACGTGCTTTATCAGCTTCAGCATTAGCTTCAGCATCTTTAACCATGCGTTCAATTTCTTCATCAGATAGACCTGAAGATGATTTAATTGTAATAGTTTGCTCTTTTTGAGTTCCCAAATCTTTCGCGCGTACGTTAACGATTCCGTTTTTATCAATATCAAATGATACTTCAATTTGTGGAATTCCACGAGGAGCTGCAGGAATATCAGTTAATTGGAAACGTCCTAAAGTTTTGTTATCTGTAGCCATTGGACGCTCACCTTGTAAAACATGTACATCAACTGCAGGTTGATTATCTGCTGCTGTTGAGAATACTTGTGATTTAGTTGTTGGAATCGTTGTGTTTCTGTCGATTAATTTTGTAAACACACCACCCATTGTCTCAATTCCTAATGATAATGGTGTAACATCTAATAATACGATATCTTTAACATCACCAGTAAGAACACCTGCTTGAATAGCAGCTCCCATAGCAACTACTTCGTCAGGGTTAACTGATTTGTTTGGTTCTTTGCCTGTCTCTTTGCGAACAGCTTCTACTACTGCAGGAATACGAGTAGAGCCACCAACCAAGATAATTTCATCTACTTCAGAAGCAGACAGTCCAGCATCTTTTAAAGCCTGACGAACAGGGTTTTTTGTGCGTTCTACTAAATCATAAGTTAATTCATCAAATTTAGCACGAGTTAAGTTAACTTCTAAGTGTAAAGGACCTGATTCTCCAGCCGTAATGAATGGCAAGCTGATTTGTGTTGAAGTAACACCTGATAAATCTTTTTTAGCTTTTTCAGCTGCATCTTTCAAACGTTGAACGGCCATTTTATCTTTTGACAAATCAATTCCATTATCTTTTTTGAACTCTTCTGCAAGATACGCAATGATTTTTTCATCAAAGTCATCTCCACCTAAATGGTTGTCTCCTGCTGTAGAAAGAACATCAAATACTCCGTCTCCTAATTCAAGGATAGATACGTCAAATGTACCACCACCAAGGTCAAATACAAGAACTTTTTCTTCTTTATCTGTTTTATCTAAACCGTATGCCAGTGCTGCAGCAGTTGGCTCGTTAATGATTCTTTCTACTTCTAAACCAGCAATTTTACCAGCGTCTTTAGTTGCTTGGCGTTGTGCGTCATTGAAATAAGCAGGAACTGTGATAACAGCTTTATCCACTTTTTCTCCTAAATAGCTTTCAGCATATCCTTTTAAATATTGTAAAATAGTTGCTGAAATCTCTTGAGGTGTGTATTTTTTCCCATCAACATCAACACTGTAACCAGACTCACCGATATGGCGTTTAATAGAGCCAATTGTGTGTGGGTTTGTAACTGCTTGACGTTTAGCAACTTCTCCTACTTGCATTTCTCCGTTTTTAAATGCAACTACGGATGGTGTAGTTCTATTTCCTTCTGGATTTGCTATAATTTTAGCTTCTCCACCTTCTAAAATAGCTACTGCTGAATTTGTTGTACCTAAGTCAATACCAATTATTTTACTCATTTTTAATTACCCCTTTTTATTATAGTTTATTTTACTTCATTTGAGCTTTTATTGAGCAACAATAACCATTGCTGGTCTTAAAACTCTATCTTTTAAAGAATAACCTTTTTGAAATACATTTACAACTGTATCGGCTTCTTGTCCTTCTTCTAGAGGTGCTGTTTGAATTGCTTGATGATAATTTGGATCAAAAGGTTGATTTAACGGGTCAATAACTTCAATACCTTCATTTTTCAAGGCAACTTTGACTGACTCCATCACCATCTCTAATCCTTTTTTCAAACTCTCGCCTTGAGCGTCTGTAACTTCAATGGCCAAAGCACGTTCTAAATTGTCTATCACTGGTAATAATTCCGTAGCCAATGATTGTGAACGGTACTTAGCAGTATCTTCTTTTTCTTTTTGGTTTCTTTTACGCATATTAGCTAACTCAGCCTGTAAACGAAGATACTGATCTTCTTTCTCATCTAAATCATTTTTCATTTTCTCTAATTCATCGATTTCTTCAATTTCTTCAATGATGTCACTCTCTTCAGATTGAATTTCTTCAACGGTTTCAGGAGAATCTTCACTAGTGTTTTTATTCGTTTCTTCTTGATTTTCATTCATCCTACATCGCTCCTTTTTGATTAATCTTCCATTGAATGGTAGTAATCCATTACTTTTTTTGAAAGCTCATTTCTAAAAACATCGACTAAGCTAATCATTTTTGAATAAGGCATGCTAGTCGGTCCTAACAAAGCAATCATTCCTGTTCCATAACCTATAACGTTATAGCTTGCAGTTATCAGGCTAAATCCCTCGAATCGTTCATCGTCTAGCTCTTGACCAATCTTAACCTCAATCCCACTTTGAGGAGGAGTTAATAAATGTGCTAAATCACGTTGATCTTCCATTAAAGAATAAATTAATTTGAATTTCTCAACATTCATTCCGTTAGAATAGTCTAGCATATTCATTCTTCCACCTACATGTATCTGATCACGTCCAGTTTGTAGTATAAAGGTGTCGAGTGCTGAAGAAATACCTGCTGCTGATTTAGCATACTTATTAATTAATGCAGGAATTTCTGTTTCGAGTTTTTTAAATACTTCGATCAAGGTATGACCCACTAATCGTTCATTAAAAATATTCACCATTTTTTCTAAGTCCTTAGGCTGGATTGTTTTCGGTAAAGAAAACATTTGATTTTCAACATGCCCTTTATCTGTCACTAGTATCACCATTACTTTATTTTCAGTTAACGGAACTAATCTAAAGCCAGTCAATCGGCTATCTTTCAACTCCGGTCCTAAAGAAATAGCGGTATAACTAGTTAATTGCGAAAGAACTTCAGCAGATTGGATAACAATTTCATCTAACTGATGAAAATCGTTACTAAACGATTTCTTTATCGTTATCAAATCCTTTTTCTGAACTTCCATCGGATGGATAAGATGGTCAACATAAAAACGATACCCTTTAATTGAAGGGATTCTTCCTGAAGAAGAATGAGTTTTTTCAATAAACCCTAGCTCCTCTAAACGAACCATTTCATTACGAATGGTAGCGGAACTATAACTCAATCCTGCTTCATTCATTAATGTCTTAGATCCAATCGGAGTGCCATAATTTGTGTAGAGAAAAATGATGGATTTTAATATGAGAATTTGTCTTTCCGTTAACATAGTAACATCACCTCTTTATTTAGCACTTAAGATAGATGAGTGCTAACACAAGTATTAATTTACCAAAGATATTCATACCTGTCAACGATTATTACTTTTTTTATACAAAAAATTATTTATTATTTAAAATTTAGTCCTTAAGGCTTAATTTACTTACTAAAGCTTTCTTAAGGTCTTTTTTATATGAAAAATATTAGTTTAAACTAAATAAATCTTGCTACAAATTTTTATTCAGTCAAATTAAATAATTAAACGTTAAAGTAAATAAACCCGACAGTTAGATCAGATAACCTAACTGTTGGGTTTATTTCATCTTCCTTATAAAAGGATATCTTTTTTTTATTTTTTGTTTCGTGTTCTAAAAAATAGTTTAGTATCTTCTTCATCTTTTTTTAGTTGTTCAACTAAGGCTTCGATTGAATCGAATTTCCATTCATTTCTTAAATATTCTAACCAATAGACCGTTACTTTTTCCCCGTAAATATCCTGATCAAAATTTAATATATAGACTTCAACAGTTAAAGGACGACCCGCCTCAAATGTAATGTTATGTCCGATTGATGCCATTCCTTGATACCGTTCATTCCCGACAAGAATCTCAACTACGTACACGCCAACGGTTGGGATACGTATATCTTTAGTCACATTAATATTAGCCGTTGGAAAACCTAATAGTCTACCACGTGCGTCCCCATGAATAACCCGGCCTGTTGTTTCATAAGTATACCCTAACAAACGATTAGCTTCCGCTATATTTCCGCTATCGATTGCCTTTCTTATACGTGTAGAACTAATTTTAGCATCATTAATCGTTTGTTTTTCAATTACCACGATATCAAACCGATTTTTTGCGTATTTCGGAAGATGTTCCATAGAAGCTATCTCTTTTTTTCCATAAGTATAATCAAATCCTGCTACAACTATCTTTGCATTTAAGTCTACAATGTAATGATTAACAAACGATTGAGGGTCTAGTGATGCGAATGATGAAGTAAACTCTATTTCGTATAATATATCAACACCTAAGTCCTTCATAATTGCTTCTTTTTTTTCTATCGATGATAAATAATACATATCTTCAACTGCTATTTTTTTAAAAACAATAGAAGGATGTTGATTAAACGTCATTACGGACAATTTAAGGTTATTTTCTACTGCTAATTGTTTTGCTTGTTTGATAACTTTTTGATGACCTCTGTGGACTCCATCAAAAAAACCTAAAGCCATGACAACATTCACAGAAGGAATTTGACTTTTCTTATAAGGGTGACGTAATTTTATAATTTCCATACTAAAAAAGCTCCTTTATTGAAATGATCTCAGTCCTTTAATTGGTTTTACGCTATCCAGCTTAACGGGATGTTTCCCATAAATGCTCCAAGCTAGACCTTCGTACATAACAACTAATGGGAATGTAGCTTGATTGCCAAAAACAGTCCTTGGTAGTACAGCCCCATTTTTCACTTTATTCCAAAGTTCTTCATCAATTTCAACTGAATCAAGCTCTTTTATTCCGTATTCTAACGGAAATAATCGTTCTTGAATGGTTTCATCGTTCATTATATCCGTTACTTGAGATAAAGTTAAACAATCTTTTGATTCAAATGTTCCGCTTGAAGTACGGGTCAAATCTGACATATGCGCTGGGTAACCTAATGATTCTCCTAAATCTACAGATAACGTTCTTACATAGGTACCTTTCCCACAATCTACTTCAAATCTCCAAGATACTGTTTTTTCTTCTTCATTCAAAATTGGAGCTGTTGTTCGGATAAATTTTTTGATTCTTGCGCTTCTACTTGGTCTTTCTACGATTTCACCTGCTCTTGCATATTCATACAAACGTTTCCCGTTAACTTTTACAGCAGAAAACATTGGTGGAATTTGAGTAATAATACCTTCCATTTTAGCCATTGCTTGATCAATTTCTTCAATTGAAGGTGTTTTTTCTACAGCGCGTCGTTCAACAATCTCTCCACTTTTATCTTCTGTAGTTGTCGAAAAACCTAAAGTGATTTCACCAATATAACTTTTTCCTGTTTCCATCATATACTCAACCACTTTAGTCGCATTCCCGATGCATATAGGCAATACACCATCAACATCAGGATCCAAAGTTCCAGTATGACCAATTTTTTTTGTTTTTAATATTTTTCTGAGCTTGAAGACGCAGTCGTGACTTGTCATACCACGTTCTTTCCACAATGGAAGAATACCATCCAAAATAAATCCCTACTTTCTTTTTAAAACTCTAACAATGTATCAAAATTTAATGAAATAAATAAAAAATGAAAACAATCAATACTTTTGTGTCCATTTTATTTAGTAACACTAATAAATTCCTTTTCACGCATTTCAAATAACACTTTATTTCGCATGGCACTATCAAAGCTAATTGTTCGTCGGTATTGTTCTTTATTTAATTCATCGCCAGCCCAACAACTGTAAAGTTCTATCTTATTTGAATCTTTAAAATAAGACGTTAAGAATGATAAAAATCCTTTTTGTTGACTATCATTTACAGCTCTAGCTTCATCCATCATTTTGTAGTAGTCTTCTACATCGTTTGTAGTAAACCCATCAGGAACAACTGTATCATTTTCAATAGGCTCCCATACCGGAAAATCTGTTGTTTGGTAAACGTAAGGAGTGCTAAAATGCTTTAATATATCTCCCGATTTAACTATCTCTAAAACTTCAAATGTTCCAACGATCTCTGCTTCTTTATCATAAAACCTAATTTGATCAATAGTTACAGCGTCATTATTAGTTTGAGCTCGTATATAGTCCACTACCATTTCGTCTGTCACACCTGCATCTAACGTATCTCGTGCGATTAACGCAACAATATTCGTATCGTCTAACGGATGACTCTCTATTTGTACTTCTGTTCCAATATATGAGTATAAGCTCATTCTTATCTAACCTCCAAATATACTATTAATTGAATTTACACTATACTAATGCAAAAAAATAATATGGGTCTGAGACAGTTGTCTCAGCCCCATATTAAATCGCTAGTAATAACCATTAGAAAAACAAGTCAAAAAACTTTTTCTATAATTATTCACTCTTGTTTAAATTACGTAACAACTCATCAATTCGGCTACCATATAAAACAGATTCATCTAATGAAAAAGTTAGTTCAGGCGTTTTATATAACGTCAATCGCTTCCCTAATTCACTTCGAATCAATCCAGTCGCTTTATCTAAACCTAGTTGAACTCTTTCAAGATCTTTTTCTTTTTCAGATAAAATACTATAGTAAATCGTAGCTTGTTGTAAATCTCCAGTTACTTTCACTTCCGTAATTGTAACGTTTGATACGCGCGGATCTTTCACGCGTTTTACTAAAATATCATTGACCTCTTTTTGAATTTCTTGAGCTACTCGCCCAGTTCTAAAATTCGCCATGATTCTTCCTCGCTTTCTTCATCTTTTCTTATAATAAAAATGAAAAGATTACTTACGTTTAACTTCAACCATTTCATATGCTTCAACAATATCATCAACTTTTAAGTCATTGAAATCTTTAATCATGAAACCACATTCAAAGCCTTTTTTAACTTCTTTTGCATCGTCTTTAAAGCGTTTCAAACTAGCTAATTCGCCTTCAAAAATAACGATATTTTCTCTGATTAAACGAATACTGCTGTTACGAGAAATATGACCATCTGTTACAAATCCACCAGCAATTGTTCCTACTTTAGAAACGGCAAACGTTTCACGAACAACTACTTGTCCTGTAACTTTTTCTTCATATTCTGGATCTAACATACCTTTCATTGCTGTTTCAATTTCGTCAATAGCATTATAAATAATACGGTGTAGACGAATATCAATTTTCTCTTGACTAGCTTGTTCTTTAGCTTGTGGAGTTGGACGTACGTTAAAGCCAATAATGATGGCGTTACTTGCTGCGGCAAGAGTAACATCACTTTCATTGATAGCTCCCACTGCTGTGTGGATTATTTTAACACGAACACCCTCAACTTCAATTTTCTGTAGACTAGATGCTAGTGCTTCTGATGAACCTTGAACGTCTGCTTTAATAATAACATTTACTTCTTTTATTTCTCCATCTTCTAGACTTGAGAATAAATTATCTAATGTTACACGATTAGTTGTTAGACGTTGGCTAGCCATCGCTTTTTGAGCACGTGTTTCACCAACTGCACGAGCTGATTTTTCATCTTCGAATACAACAAACTGATCGCCAGCTTGTGGAGCAGCATTCAAACCAGTGATTTCTACTGGAGCAGAAGGGCCTGCTGTTTTAACACGTCTACCAAGTTCGTTAACCATTACTCGTACACGTCCGTAAGTATTTCCTACTACAATTGGGTCCCCAACGCGGAGTGTTCCTTCTTGGACAAGTAAAGTGGCAATAGGACCTTTACTCTTATCTAGACGAGCTTCAATTACTGAACCTAACGCAGCTCTCTTAGGATCTGCTTTTAAATCTTCTACTTCTGCAACTAATAAAATCATTTCTAATAGTTCATCTAAATTCTTAGCAAATTTAGCCGAAATTTCAACAAATATTGTATCTCCGCCCCATGATTCTGGAATCAAACCATATTCGGTTAATTCTTGCATTACTCGTTCAGGATTAGCTGTAGGCTTATCAATTTTGTTAACAGCCACAATAATCGGAACTTTAGCAGCTTTTGCATGGTTGATAGCCTCAATCGTTTGTGGCATAACACCATCATCAGCAGCGACAACAATAATAGTAATATCCGTAACGTCCGCACCACGAGCACGCATTGTAGTGAAGGCAGCATGCCCTGGTGTATCTAAGAAGGTAATCGTCTTTCCGTTAGACGTTACTTGGTATGCACCGATATGTTGTGTAATTCCGCCTGCTTCACCTAAACTAACTTTAGTATTTCTTAAAGAGTCTAACAATGTTGTTTTACCATGGTCAACGTGTCCCATAATAGTAACAACTGGAGGGCGAGTTGCTAAATTCTCTTCTTTAATTTCTGTATCAAAATAAACATCTAAATCTGAGACGTCAACTTTTACTTTTTCTTCTGTCTCAACACCATATTCTGCTGCAAGAAGCTCAATAGCATCTTTAGTCAAGCTTTGGTTTAACGTTGCTACAACACCAAGTAGGAAAAGTTTTTTGATAATTTCTGCTGGCTCACGATAAATTTTCTTTGAAATCTCAGCTACAGTCATTCCGTCAGTGTAGACTAAAACATCTGGTAACTCCTTAAATTTACGCGGAACTGGTGGTGCTACTGGTTTAGTTTCTCCACGTTTGCCTTTTCTCTTACGTTTGTTAAATCCACCGTGAGTACCTTGTGCTCCACGGTAACCGCCACGTTTGTTACTGTTCCCAGTTGTTTTTTGTTCCATTGGATTTGTCGTACGTTTTACAACTGGAGCTGCTTTTTTTTCAGCAGGTTTTGCTGCTGGACGACTTGTTGCTGACGTTGCTTTTTTAGTATTATCTGTTTTTGGTTTTGCATTACTATTGGATTGATTCTGTTTATTTACTATACCCTTACCGCCTTTTTGTGTTGTATTTTTTTGTGTGTCTTCTTGTTTTGTCATTGTAGGTGAATTCCTTTTCTTGTTTGCAGCAAATGTTTCATTTAGCATCGCAACTTGTTTATCTTCCATTGAAGACATATGACTACTATAATTAATTCCTAATTCTTTAGCCTTTTCAATTACTTTCTTAGTAGGTAGATCATGTTTTTTTGCAAATTCAAATACTCGCAAATTAGCCATTTTAACAACCTCCGTTAATTTAATAATAATTCGCGGATTTTTTTCCCAAAGCCGTTATCTAAAGTTGTACATATCGTACGTTCTTTTCCGATTGCATGACTTAACTCTGCTTTTGTAAAATGAACAACTATCGGAATATTATAATAACGACATTTATCCGAGATTTTTTTCTTAGTTTGTTCACTAGCATCAGTAGAAACCAATACTATTTTTGCTTGCTCTTTTCTAATTTCTTTTAATGTTAAATCTTCACCTGTAACCAATTTACCAGCTTTCATCGCTATGCCTAAGAGGTTAAGAGCTTTTTGATCTTCATTCATAAACTCATCCGCGCTTTCTGACGTGTGACATAATCTAATAGTTCTTGATAAAAAGAATCTGTCAAAGCTATTTCAAATGTACGATCTAAAATACGTTTATCCCAGGCAAGTTTAACAATTTTTGGGTCAATTGATACATAAGCACCACGTCCTGCCATTTTGCCGCTTGGATCAATACTGATTTCGCCTTCTTTATTTTTCACTATACGAATCATATCTTTTTTAGGTTTCATTTCATTTGAAGCAATACATTTACGCATTGGAATTTTACGCTTTTGCATATCTTTCACCTCTGTTATTCTTTGTGTTCAGCTTCATCTTCAGCCAACTCAATCATTTCTTCGGCTTCTTCTGAATTTAATATGCCTTCTTCTACTTCATCGTTTAGCTCTATTTCAGTTGAAAAATCTTGTTGATTTTCAACTGTTTCAATTACTTCTGTTAAAGAGCTTTCTTGTTCCGTACTGATTGTGTCTTCAATTGCAGAAACAAACTCTTCAGTACGTTCTAAACCAGCTTCTTCTTCAGCAATAAGTGAACTTTGTACATCTGATTCTGATTTAATATCAATTTTAAAACCAGTTAATTTAGCTGCTAAACGCGCATTTTGTCCTCGCTTACCAATTGCAAGAGATAATTGATAATCAGGTACAACAACCCTACAACTGCCTTCTCTTTCGTTAAATGTTACATTAATAACTTGTGCGGGATTTAATGCATTCGCTATAAATGTTGCAGGATCTGTACTCCATTCAACAATATCCATGTTTTCGCCTTTTAACTCATTAACAATTGCTTGTACACGCTGGCCTTTAGGACCAACACAAGTACCAACTGGATCAATATTTTCTTCTCTCGACATAACAGCTACTTTTGCTCTATCTCCCGCTTCACGTGCAATCGATTTTATTTCTACAATACCATCATAAATTTCTGGAACTTCTTGTTCAAACAAACGTTTCAGTAAATCTGGGTGACTACGACTAACAAAAATTTGAGGTCCTTTAGAAGTGTTCTCAACTTTTGTTACATAAACTTTTATACGGTCATGTGGTTTATAAACTTCATTCGGTATTTGTTCTTGCTTAGACAGTACGGCTTCAATTTTACCAAGATTTACATAGATATATCGGTGATCTTGTCGTTCAACAATCCCTTGCATAATATCATTCTCATAAGTAATAAATTCGTTATAGATAATGTTACGCTCTGCTTCTCGAACACGTTGCATGATAACTTGTTTAGCAGTTTGTGCTGCAATTCTACCAAAGTCTTTAGGAGTTGTTTTAAAACGAATGGAATCTCCTAATTCATAAGCACTGTTAATATCTAGCGCATCTTGTAAACTTACCTCAAGACGTGAATCAAAAACAACATCAACAACTTCTTTTACAGCGTAAACATGGATGTCGCCTTTCTTCATATCAAATTCAACTTCTACGTTTTGCGCTTGACCGTAATTTTTTTTATATGCAGAAACTAAAGCAGCTTCCAGAGCATCAATTACGATTTCTTTTGCAATGCCTTTTTCTTGCTCTAAAGTATCAAGGGCATTTAGCATTTCTTTGCTCATTTCAATTTCTCTCCTGTCCACTAACCATTTAATTTAAAATTTAATTGCTAATCTAGCTTTTGCAATTTTTTTACGATCAAACTCGATATCTTTTACTCGAGTTTTAATACGTACTGATAAAATCAATGTTTCTTCTGAAACTTGCTTTAATGTTCCTTCGTAAATTTTTTCACCATCAAGAGCTTCATACAACGAAATATGAATATATTCCCCAACAGCTTGAATATAATCTTCTTCTTTCTTTAATGGTCTTTCAGCTCCCGGCGAAGATACTTCTAAGAAATAAGCTTGCGGTATTGGATCAGGATTCATTGCGTCCATTGTTTCACTCACTTTTTCACTAATAAAAGCACAATCTTCCAAAGTAATACCTTCTGGCTTATCAATATATATTCTTAAAAACCAATTTTTACCTTCTCTAACAAATTCTACATCAACAAGTTCAAATTCAAAACTGTTTACTATGGGTTGGACAATATCATTAACCGTTTCAACCACACTTGTCATCTATACCGCCTCCTTTTAGATACATATACCTGACTGCCGAAAAAGAGTGAGCGTCGCCGCTCACTCTCTACCAAGATATCTAAATACAGTTAAATAATAACACAAATCCCTAAGCATAGCAACAAAACCAATGTTAATCATCATTTTAAATTTTCGACTTAAGGAGGATCACGTATTATCTATAACCCAATATCTATTCTTTACTATTTCATTTAAAATAAATCAAATAGCGATAGTTGATTTTCGTCTGGCATTCCTTTTAAAACACCATTTTCATTCATGTATTCAATAACCGTTTTTGAAACTTTTCCACGCTTGCTTAGATCTTCCTTAGATAAGAACGGTTTATCTAATCGTGCTTCTACTATTTGGTTAGCCACATTGGTACCTAAACTAGGAACCGTTCTAAATGGAGCTATTAAAGAATTACCTTCTATTACGAAATTTTTTGCATCTGATTTATCTAAATCAATCATTTTAAAAGTCAATCCACGCTCGACCATTTCATTAGCTAGCTCTAAAACAGTTAGTACATTTTTTTCTTTAGTCGAAGCATCTAACCCTTTATCGGTTATTTCTTTCATTTTAACTTTGATACTTTCTTTGCCTTGACACATTGCAACTAGCTCGAAGTCTGTTGCACGTACAGAGAAATAAGCAGCATAATACAAAATAGGGAAATGAACCTTGTAATAAGCGACACGAAGAGCCATTAACACATAAGCAGCAGCATGAGCTTTCGGGAACATATACTTAATTTTTAAACATGAGTTAATATACCATTCTGGAACCTTTTCAGCTCTCATCTCTTTTTGCCAATCATCGGGGATTCCTTTTCCTTTACGAACAGATTCCATAATATTGAACGCTAGCCCGTCCTCAACCCCATTATGCATTAAATAAACCATGATATCATCACGACAACCTATAACTTCAGATAACGGGATATCATTTTCGCGTATCAATTCTTCCGCATTTCCTAACCATACATCTGTACCATGAGAAAGCCCAGAAATTTGAAGTAATTCTGCAAAAGTTGTTGGTTTCGTTTGCTCTAACATCCCTCTTACAAAACGAGTTCCAAATTCAGGAATGCCTAGTGTTCCAGTTTTAGATTGAATTTGATCGGATGTAACACCAAGCACATCTGTTCCGCCAAAAATTTTCATTACTTCTGGATCATCCGTTGGAATCGTCAAAGGATCAATTCCTGACAAGTCTTGTAGCATCCTAATGACTGTTGGATCATCATGACCTAGAATATCTAATTTCAAGACATTGTCATGAATAGAATGGAAATCAAAATGAGTCGTCTTCCATTCAGAATCTTGTGCATCAGCTGGAAATTGAATAGGCGTGAAATCATAAACATCCATATAATCTGGGATTACAATAATTCCTCCTGGATGTTGTCCTGTTGTACGCTTAACACCCGTTGAACCTTTGGCTAGACGATCAATTTCTGCAGCTCGCAAACTCAAGTTTTGATCACGTTCATATGCTTTCACGTAACCAAATGCTGTGCGATCAGCTACTGTGCCAATTGTACCTGCACGAAAGACATATTCATCTCCAAAAAGAACCTTCGTATAGTCATGTGCTTTTGATTGATAGTCTCCAGAAAAATTCAAATCAATATCTGGAACTTTATCTCCATTAAAACCTAAAAATGTTTCAAATGGGATATCATGACCATCTTTATGCAGCCTAATGTGGCAATTTGGACAAGTTTCTTCTGGTAAATCATAGCCAGATCCAACTGAACCATCTGTAAAGAATTTAGAATATTTACATTTTGGACAACGATAATGTGGTGGCATTGGATTAACTTCAGTGATACCAGTCATTGTCGCGACAAAACTAGACCCAACCGATCCACGTGAACCAACTAAGTACCCTTCAGAGATACTTTTATGAACTAATTTTTGTGAAATTAAATAGATAACAGAAAAGCCATTTCCGATAATACTTGTCAATTCCTTCTCTAGTCTTTTTTCAATTATTTCTGGTAGAGGACTTCCGTATAGACGGTGTGCTTCATCATAGCTTAACTTCCGAATCTCTTCTTCTGATCCTTCTATTTTTGGTGTATACAACTCCGTTTTTACAGGTGTCATTTCATCGACAGATTCTGCTATCTTTTGAGTGTTTGCTACTACAATTTTATAGGCTGTTTCCTTACCCAGGAATGAAAAAGCAGCTAACATATCGTCTGTGGTCCTAAAATGAACTTTTGGTAATTCACTTCTATTTAGAGGATTCGCTCCACCCTGTGAGTTAATTAATATTTTACGATAAATATAATCTTCAGGATTTAAATAGTGAACATTACCAGTTGCAACGACAGGCTTATCTAACTCTTCTCCTATTTGGATCATATTACGGATGATTTCTTCTAAATCTTGTTCAGAATTAACTAACTCTTGTTCAAGTAAAGGTGCATAAACTTCTTTTGGCATAACTTCTAAGAAATCATAAAATTTAGCCTTATTTTTTGCCTCTTCGACACCCTTTTGCATCATTGCTTCAAATACTTCTCCCTGGTTACAAGCAGACCCTATGATTATTCCTTCTCTTAGTTTAATTAGTTCAGATCGAGGAATTCTAGCAGTCCTGAAAAAATACTGTGTCATTGATAAAGATACTAATTTAAAAAGATTTTTCAACCCTTTTTGAGTTGTAGCAATGAGTGTACAATGAAAAGGTCGAGCACGCTTATAAGAATCTCCTTCTCCAATTCGATCATTTAGTTGATTGTGGTTTGTGATTTCATGATCTTCTTGTGCTTCTTTTAAAAATAGCCAACATAAGTAGCCTGTAGATTCAGCATCATAAATAGCTCTATGATGCTGTTCTAAAGCTACACCATATTTTTTTGCCAAGGTATTTAGTCGATGACTTTTTAGTTGGGGGTGAAGAAATCTGGACAACTCTAACGTATCGATGACTGGATTTACATTTTCTGCTAGACCTTGCCTAGCATTGCTCGTGTTTAAAAAACCCATATCAAAACTAGCATTATGAGCAACAAGAATATGTTCGCCTGCAAATTCTTCAAAAAGAGAAAGGACCTCTTTTTCTGTTTTTGAACCTCTAACCATTTCATCAGTAATACCTGTTAGGTTAATTGTCGTTTGTGACAATGGATGACCCGGATCAATAAAGTATTCAAATTTTTCAATTATATTCCCTTTATACATTTTAACAGCCGACAACTCTATTATCTTGTTGTAAACTGCAGACAATCCTGTAGTTTCTACGTCAAAAACGACATAGGTGGCTTCAGCTAATTCTATATCACTCGGATGGTAAGCGATTGGTATACCATCATCAACAATATTAGCCTCTATTCCATACAATATTTTCACACCATATTTTTGTCCAGCTTGATAGGCATCTGGAAATGATTGTGCACCAGCATGGTCTGTAATGGCAATAGCTGGGTGGCCCCACTTAGCTGCTTGAGCAACTAAATCAGTTATATTATTTGTTGCATCCATTTGACTCATATTGCTGTGTAAATGCATTTCTACACGCTTTTTGCCTTCTGGAGCGTTATCCTTGCGTTCTTCATGAAAACTTTCTGAGATATCTTGCGCATTTAGAACCAAATCACGCATAAAATTATCTTCTTGAACGCTTCCACGTGCTTTTACCCACATCCCTTTTTTTATGGCTGCAAAAGCTGCCTCATCTTCAGGTGTGTTGGAGAACTTTTTAACAGTGAAAGAGGACGTATAATCCGTTATCTTAACAATCAATAGTTGTCTCTCTGAACGTAGAACACGAATTTCCACATCAAATACATACCCTTCGATCGTAACTCTTCTTTCTTCTTCAATGATTTGATCCATTTGTTTTATTTCTTCTTTATCCGCAATCTTTCGACCTAAAACAATTGGACCTTTGGCACTATTCTCAATGCCTTTTTCTTTATTGTATTTTTTTTCATCTTCCGCTTTCTTTAAGTTTTCACCTGCTCTAATGCTTAATAACTCATCTGCTTCTTCTTTTTTTGCTTTAAATTCTGTAATTTTTTTATTGTAGCTCTCTTCATCGATAATGGGTTCTATTTTAAAAGACGGAAACCCTAAACTTTGGTAAGCCATTTCAACAGGTGGTAGATATTGATTAGTTAAATGACCTTTTACCACTTCATTCTCTACTAAAAAAAGAATCTTCTTGCCACTTAATAAAGGAAGCTGCTCTTGAAAAGCACGATTGCATATAGGAGAAGAAACGCCACTTCTTTTGACAGCTATGGACCAGTATTGTTCAAGTTTTTCTATCGTTATTTTAGGATTCAGTACTTCAATCGTTATTTTAACAGTCGCAATAGAGCTAAAGGTCAATTGAAGCTTTTCAGTAAATACTTGGTAAACTTCAAAAGGTAACACATCTTCAAATTTCAAATTAAAATGCCATGTTTTCGATAATTTATGAACGATAACTTTTTTCACCTCACCTTTTTCAAAATAAGGTTGGTATTCTACTGCGTTTTCTAATCCTATTTGCTCTAGTAATTTTTGGAATAATTCTTCTGGATTTAAACTCACGAACGACTGACTCCTTTCAATTACTCATACTTATTCTAAATAAAATAGCAAAGGAAGCACAGACAAGTAAAAATTGTACTTGTATCGGCTCCCTTTGTATTTTTGACCTTTAATTATTTTCAGGATTCAGTAATATCTCCATCGTTGAAATCATTTCGTCTTTTCTGACTTCAATCGTTTCTCCTGTTTTACGGATTTTAATTTCCACTATGTTTTCAGCAGCTTTTTTACCTACTGTTATACGGATAGGTAATCCTATTAAATCAGAGTCAGCAAACTTCACTCCAACTCGTTCTGAACGGTCATCTAATAATACCGAAAATCCAGCTTTTTGCAGTGAACCATATAATTCTTCGGCTAGAGTTACTTGGTCATCTGACTTCATGTTGACTGGTACTAAATGAAGTTCATAAGGGGCTAATTGTCTAGGCCAAATTAAACCTTTATCATCACTTTTTTGTTCAGCAATTGCTGAAAGTAGTCGGCTAACTCCAATACCATAACAACCCATAACAACTGGGATTGAACGCCCATTTTTATCTAATACCGTTGCTCCCATTGACTCACTATAACGAGTCCCTAGTTTAAAGATGTGTCCGATTTCTATTCCTTTTGAAAACTTTAATACTCCCTGCCCATCCGGAGATAATTCTCCCTCTTTGACAAATCGTAAATCTACAAAAGTTTCGATAGAAGCATCACGCAAAGGATTCACATTCATAAAATGATAACCCTCTTCATTTGCTCCAGCAACTGCATTTACCATGTCTTGTACATATAAATCACCTAAAACACGAATGTCTTTTTTTACATTTACAGGACCAACAGAACCAAAATTTACTCCTAAGAATTGAATGGCTTCTTCATCTGTTGCCATTTCTAAGAAATCAACATTCAAAAAGTTTTTAAGTTTTACATCATTCACTTCGTGGTCACCACGAACAACTGCTAGCACGGGTTCTCCATCTGCTATAAACAATAAACTTTTCATAACTTCACTTACATCAACACTTAAAAATGTCGCAACTTCTTCAACGGTCTTACAATTAGGTGTTGCTATTTTTTCTAGTTCTTTCTCAATTTTGCTAGTCTTTTTATGCATATAAAAACTGGTTGCCATTTCTAAGTTAGCTGAGTAATTACTTGAATCAGAGTAAGCAATAATATCTTCACCTGCATCTGAGATAGCTGTAAATTCTTTTGAGTCACTTCCACCCATTGCTCCCGCATCACCAATGATATTTCTAAAGTCTAACCCACAACGATTAAAAATATTGGTATAAGCTTCTTCAAAATCTATAAAGGTTTTATCTAAACTTTCGTAGCTATCATGGAATGAATAAGCATCTTTCATTAAAAATTCACGACTTCTTAACAAACCAGAACGCGGTCTTTTTTCATCGCGATATTTAGTTTGAATTTGATACAAAGATAGAGGAAGGCGTTTATAAGAATTGATTTCATCTTTAATTAAAACAGTAAAAGCTTCTTCATGTGTTGGCCCTAATAAATAATCCCTACCATGACGATCCGTTAATTTCATTAAATCTTCTCCATATGTTTCATAACGCCCTGATTCTTCCCAAAGCTCACGTGGCAATAGAGAAGGCATCAACATTTCAACTGCATCAATTTTTTCGAACTCTTCACGAATAATTGTTTTTATTTTTTCTAAGACTTTATTAGCTAAAGGAAGATAACTGTATACTCCACTAGATATTTGTCTAATATACCCTGCTCTTAGCAGTAATTGATGACTCAATACTTCAGCATCATTTGGGGTTTCTCGTAAGGTTGGCACGAATAATTTCGATTGTCTCATGACTATTTATCTCCTTTAGTAGTTAAATATAGTACTTATGTTTTTAATAAACATTACTTCAAAAAATAAGTTTGGATATCATTCCATGTAACTAAAACCATTAATAAAACCAGTAATCCTACTCCAATTAAAGTAATGATTCCTTCTTTTTCTTGACTTAGGGGTTTGCCTCTAATTCCTTCAACAGCATTTAATAAGAGTTTTCCACCATCTAAAGCTGGAACGGGCAATAAGTTAATAATCCCTAAATTGATACTTAACACACCCATCCAGTTTAATACACCGATAAAGCCTGTTTTAACGACAGCTTCTGTCGTTGCATATATCGCTACCGGTCCACCAAACATATCGATAGAAAATCCTTTTGTGAAAATAGAACCTAGTGCCGTTAGTATTTGAATAACGACTGCCCATGTATAGGTAAAGCCAAATAATAATTTAGCGGTAAAAGAAGTATCAACAGGTGCTTGTACCCCTATCATACCAATTTCAGACCCGTCATTTGCTTTACTAACTTCAGGAATAACCTCTACTTCTTTTTCAGAACCATCTTTTGATTGGATTTTAAAATTCAATGGTTGGTTCGGATTTTTTTGGATAACTTCAACGACCTCTTTCCAGCTAGTCATTTCTTTATTGTCGATTGCACTAATTTTGTCTCCTTGTAACAAACCCGCTTCATAAGCTGGTTTTCCTTCTACAACCGCTCCTAATTTGTTTTCATCACTTACTACTCCGCCTTGTAGAAAGGCCATTATAGTGAATGTAATAACGGCTAAAATGATATTATTCATAGGGCCTGCGAAGTTAGTCATCATTCTTTGCGGCAGGCTAGCTGCCTGGAATTGCACATCAAGTGGGGCAATTTGAACTTCTGTCCCGTCTTCTTCGATTAAAAGAGCATCCCGGTTTACCGTATATCGTACCAATTGAGTATCGCTACCAGCAAGGTAGCCTTCAATATATAAATCTTTTTCTAAATCGATTGCGCTAACTTGAATTGGTACTACATCAAGTAATTGTTTTTTCTTATACGTATTGATAGTAGTAATTTCATCCTTTTCATCTAACAAGATGCCTACTGACATACCAGGCTTAATTTCTGTTTCTTCCTCATACCCAGCCATCCTAACGTAACCACCAATTGGTAAAATACGTATAGTAAATGTAGTTTCATTTTTACGATAAGAAAAAATTTTTGGTCCAAAACCAATGGCAAATTCTCTAACTAATATTCCTGCTTTTTTTGCAAAATAGTAATGTCCAAATTCATGGAAGATAACTAATACACTAAAAACAAGAATGAAGGTAATTATTGTAGTGAACATTCTATCTCTCCTTTAAATCCAACTCAAAACTTTTTTCCTCGTATCCTTATCAACTTCCAGAAGGATAGAAAGATCTGGTTTCTGTATTTCTTTTTCTTCGTAAACAGCTTTGTAAACCAGTTTTTCAATATCTAAAAAAGATAGTTTCCCATTGATAAATGCATTTACGGCTATTTCATTAGCGGCATTCATAACAGTTGGAGCTGTTCCGCCTATTCTTCCAGTATCGAAAGCTAACTGTAACAGCGGAAAACGTTCAAAATTCATTTCTTCAAAATGCAATTTCCCAATAGAGACTAAATCGAAATAATTAGGATTTTTTATCGCCATACGTTCAGGAAATCCTAATGCATACTGAATAGGTTCTCTCATATCATTAGCACCTAATTGAGCTTTAATAGTTCCATCAATGAACTGGACTAAAGAATGTACAATGCTTTCGCGATGTAAAAGAATCTTTATTTTATCATAGTCCATATTAAATAACCACCTAGCTTCTATAACCTCTAAACCCTTATTCATCATAGATGCTGAATCAACCGTTATTTTTTTACCCATTGCCCAATTTGGATGATTTAATGCATCCGAAACACTTACATGAGTTAATTCTGATCTTGAATAATCTCTAAAACTTCCACCCGATGCTGTAATTAACAGCTGACTTACGTGTTCTAGTTTTTCGCCTTGTAAACACTGAAATATTGCAGAGTGTTCGCTATCTAAAGGGAAAATTTTCACATTTTTTCTTTCTGCTAAACTCATAACTAACTCACCGGCCATAACCAGTGTTTCTTTGTTGGCAAGCGCCACTTCTTTCCCTGCATCTATCGCTGCGAGTGTTGGACGCAACCCAACACTGCCCATTAGTGCAGTTATGACTGTATCTACTTCCTCTAAAACAACTAGTTCAGATAACCCTTCTACTTCGTATGTAAATTGAATCGCAGGGTAATCTAACTTCAATTTCCGGGCCATTTCCAGAGATTTAACAGCTACTAACTTTGGTTTTAGTTGTTCAATTAATTCTCGTCCTCTTACTTCATTCTCATAAAAAGAAAAGGCAACTATTTTAAATAAGTTCGGGTATGATTGCACAACTTGGACCGTACTCGTACCAACTGAACCAGTTGCGCCTAATAAGCAAATCTTTTTCATGATAGCAGAGCAATTATCTTAAAACAATAATTACTTTTTCACTTCCTTCCATGAATTAGGCTAATGTCAGTAAGTACAATACTGGCATTGCAAATAAAATACTATCAAAACGATCTAGAATCCCTCCATGACCCGGTAGGATTCTCCCAGAATCTTTAACTTGATAATGACGTTTTAAAGCTGATTCAACTAAGTCTCCTAATTGGCCAGATACAGATATTAAGATAGCTAAGAGCACTGTCATACCAAATGAAAAATCTAATGGATAAATAAAGAAATAAATGGTAGAGACAGCTAATGCACAAAAAATACCCCCTAGGGATCCTTCAATCGTTTTATTGGGACTGATATGTGGTGCAAGTTTATTCTTCCCAAATTTACGTCCTACTAAGTAGGCTCCTATATCCGTCGCCCAAACAATAAATAAAGCTAATAAAAGAAGTCTTAAACCTTCAAAACGAATAAGAAGGAAATATTTAAATCCATAACCGATGTAAATAGACCCTAATATTGCCATTGCTGCGTCGTCAAAATTAAATTTGTTTTTTGAAAACACTGTTGATACTAATAACAATAAGCTACAAATATAAAAAAGCATAGTTGATGAATAAACTGTTCCAACTATCTCTTGATCAAAAGGAATCACTATTAATAATAGAGCTATACTAGCTATTAATCCTTCTATAGATAATAATGACTGTCCTCTCATTCTAAATAACTCAAATAGAGCAATTAAACCTAAAACAGCTACAGCAGTCGTTAAAACAACTGAACCTACATATACAATCGGGACAAAAACGATTAAAGAAAGTAGGGCTGTAATGACTCTTTGTTTCACTAATTTTCCTCCTAAATATTATAATGCACCGAAACGTCTGTGCCTCTTTTGATAAACACCAATTGCATTTTCTAGTGATTTTTCATTAAAGTCTGGCCATAACTCATTTGTGAAATAAAACTCACTATAAGCATTCTGCCAAAGAAGAAAATTACTCATTCTTTCTTCTCCACTTGTTCTAATTAAATAATCAACCTCTTGATATGCACCTAAAGAAGCAGTCATTAATTGGGATTCAAAAATAGTTTCATCTATTTCATCTATTTCTAAACTATTATCTTTTACTAATTGCGCTATATTCTTAGTAGCCTCAAGTATTTCACTTCGACTACCATAATTCAATGCAAAATTTAATATCATACCTGTGTTACTTTTTGTCTCTTCAACAGCTTCCATAACAGCTTTTCTAGTATGTGATGGCAATCCTTCTGTAAAACCAATAACTTGAACTTTTATGTTTTCCTTTTTTAAATCAGGTACAAATGTATCAAAGAAATCTACTGGTAATTGCATCAAGAAAGTCACTTCAGGATCAGGACGTTTCCAGTTCTCAGTAGAAAAAGCATATAAAGTCAGAACTTTAACACCTAGTTGACTCGATCTTTTAGTTACTTTTTTTACGGTATTCATGCCTTCTTTGTGTCCTGCAATTCTAGGCAAAAATCTCCTCTGCGCCCATCGCCCATTCCCGTCCATTATGATTGCAATATGAGAAGGAATTTTTTCTTTTTCATCAAATATATTTAACTCTTCTTTTATTTCTTCTTTATAATTCTTTTTTTTAAAAAAATTTATCATTTGAATTTCTCCAATCCATTCACTGACTTATACCATTGTATCAAAATCTTCTATAAATGCCTATAATAAATGAACATCTTAAGAGATTCCTAGAGATTCTCTTTTAAAAAAGAATCCTTAGATTTATATGTAAACAATTTCTACTTGATTCTTATAAAACCGTAACATTATTCGTTTATAAAAAATAATGGTATACTTTTTCTAAGGTAGAAATAGAGAGTATAACTAACTGAAAGGATGATTAAGATGAATAAGTTAATCAAACGTATGATTGTTAGCTTTTTAGTCTCTTACGTAGCAGCAAGAGTAACTAGCTTTTTCTTAAAAGAAGATAAAACTGAAGCAGCTAATAAATAAGAACAAAGTAGAAAACACCTCACAGACCTACAACAAGGTCGATGAGGTGTTTTCATTTTCAATCCTATCAATTAAACGTCTAATAGTTCCTTTTCTTTTTCAGAAGCTATGGCGTCAATATTTTTTATACTTCCATCTGTTAATTTCTGAATATCTTCTTCATAAGAATGAACATCGTCAGAAGTTAACTCATTATTTTTCTCAGCTTTTTTCAATTCATCAATTGCTTCACGTCTAATATTCCGAACAGTAATTTTTGAATTTTCAGCTTCTTTACCAACTTTTTTGGCTAACTCTTTACGTCTATCTTCTGTCAATTGAGGAATAACTAGACGAATAACATTCCCATCATTGTTAGGATTGATACCTATATCACTCTGCATAAGTGCTTTTTCGATATCTTTAAGTGCAGTTTTATCAAACGGAGTAATCATCAATACGCGAGCTTCAGGTATTGAAATTTGTGCAATTTGATTTAACGGTGTTGGAGCACCGTAATAAATTATTTGAACACGATCTAACAAAGCTGCATTCGCACGTCCTGCTCGGATACTCCCTAACTCTCTTTGGAAAGCTTGCTCCGCTTTAGTCATCTTTTCTTTTGTTTCTTTTAATAATTCTGTACTCATTATTTTTTCCCCCTGACAGTAGTCCCAATAGTTTCTCCTAAAACAACGCGCTTTATATTTCCAGGTTCATTAAGGTTAAAAACAACTAACGGTATATCGTTATCCATACTTAACGAACTTGCAGTAGTGTCCATTACTTGAAGACCCTTATTAATAATATCTAAGTGAGTTAACTCTTCGTACTTTATAGCTGAACTATCTATTTTTGGATCTGCTGAATAAACACCATCAACATTGTTCTTAGCCATTAATATAACATCAGCACCAATTTCAGCTGCACGTAACGCTGCTGTAGTATCTGTAGAAAAATAAGGATTTCCGGTACCACCAGCAAAAATAACTACGCGGCCTTTTTCTAGGTGTCTTTCTGCTTTACGACGAATGTAAGGTTCGGCAATTTGTCGCATTTCAATTGAGGTTTGAACTCTCGTTGGAACTCCAACATTTTCTAGACAATCTTGCAACGCCAATGCATTCATGACGGTAGCTAACATTCCCATGTAGTCAGCTTGGGCTCTTTCCATTCCCATTTCTGAACCGACTTGTCCGCGCCAAATATTTCCGCCACCAACAACAATGGCTATTTCAATTCCTAGTTCTTTCACTTCTTTTATTTCTTTGCATATATTATTAATAACTGGCGGTTGAATACCAAATCCTGTATCTCCAGCTAATGCTTCTCCACTTACTTTTAAAATAATACGTTTGTATTTCGGTTCAATCATTGTTTTCCCTCCATTGACTCTTACACACTTTGTCTAGTTTACCATATTTTATAAAAAACTTCATTTATAATCTATATAAATAACGAATTATTTTTAATCTCAAAGCATTTTAATACCTTAAATATGTAAAAAAAAGAGCACAATTAAACTGTGCCCTCCTTAATTTATTATTTATTTACTTGATTCATTACTTCTTCTGCAAAGTTTTCTTCGCGTTTTTGGATACCTTCTCCAACTTCAAAACGAACAAATGATTTAACTGTAGCGCCCTTAGAGGCAACATATTTACCTACAGTCATATCTGGATCTTTAACAAAAGGTTGGTCTACTAAGCAGATTTCAGCTAAGTATTTATTCAAACGTCCAACAATCATTTTTTCAACAATATTAGCAGGTTTGCCTTCATTTAAAGCTTGTTCCGTTAAGACTTTAGTTTCATGGTCAATTTCTTCTTGAGAAACTTGATCACGAGAAACATATTTAGGATTAATTGCAGCAATATGCATTGCGATATCGCGTGCTAAATCTTCGTCGTTTGAACCTTCTAAAACAGCTAAAACTGCGATACGTCCACCCATATGTGTATAAGCACCAAATACGTCTCCGTCAGTTTTTTCAACACGTGAGAAACGACGCAACTCAATTTTTTCACCAATTTTAGTTGTTCCTGAAAGAATTTCAGTTTCAATTGTTCCGTTACCTGCTTTTAATGATTGAGCTTCTTCAACAGTTGCAGGATTTCCTTCAGCAATTGCTTCAGTAACATCTTTAACTAATTTTTGGAATTGCTCATTTTTTGAAACAAAATCTGTTTCAGAGTTGATTTCAGTAATTGAACCTACGTTTCCATTAACAAATACTCCTGCTAGTCCTTCAGCAGCGATGCGGTCAGCTTTTTTAGCTGCTTTTGCCATCCCTGTTTCTCTTAAATAGTCAACTGCTGCATCGATATCCCCATCAACAGCTACTAAAGCTTTTTTTGAATCCATCATGCCTACGCCTGTCATATCGCGTAATTCTTTAACTAACTTAGCCGTTACTTGTGCCATTTTACTATTCCTCCTAATAATTTCTAATTCTTTATAAAAATAGCTGTCCCAGCTATAGTTGAAATGATGCCGCTTCGTTTAAAGTCGCTTCTCACTTCTCCCTTTGCTCGAGACAGCTGTTAGTCATTTAATTATTCAGCGTTTTTACCTTCAACTACTTCAACAATTTCTTCGATTGATGCAGTTTCAGCAGCTACAGGTGCCTCAGCTGTAAAAGTTTCTTCAACAACTTCGTCTTCTCCTTGATTTCCTTCGATCATAGCATCAGCCATTTTTGAAGTAATCAATTTAACAGCGCGAATTGCGTCATCATTTGATGGGATAATTACATCAATCTCATCAGGATCACAGTTTGTATCAACCATTGCCACGATAGGAATGTTTAATTTGTGAGCTTCTTGAATTGCAATGCGTTCTTTGCGTGGGTCAACAACAAACATAACGTCTGGAATTCTAGGCATATCTTCGATTCCGCCTAAGAATTTTTCTAAACGATCACGTTGTTTTAGTAAGATCCCAACTTCTTTTTTAGGAAGAACTTCAAAAGTTCCGTCTGCTTCCATTTTGTTAATTTCTTTTAAGCGTTTAATACGTTTTTGGATTGTATCCCAGTTAGTTAATGTTCCACCTAACCAACGGTGATTTACGTAGAATTGTCCTGAACGGATTGCTTCTTCTTTAATTGCTTCTTGTGCTTGTTTTTTTGTACCTACAAATAAAGCGATTCCGCCATTTTCAGATACTTCTTTCATATACGTATATGCAGCATCAGCTAACTTAACTGTTTTTTGTAAGTCGATGATGTAGATACCGTTTCTTTCTGTAAAGATAAAACGTTTCATCTTTGGGTTCCAACGACGTGTCTGGTGACCAAAGTGTACGCCTGCTTCAAGCAATTGTTTCATTGAGATTACTGCCATGATTTGTTTCCTCCATTGGTTTTATTTTTTCCTCCCCCAAGTTCAACTGTAAGGAGACTTGATTGCTCAAGCACCGTCCTTTACATCCGCTGGGGTGTGAAATTAGTTGGTGTTTCAACACCGCTTATTATTATAAGGCTTATTACGAAATAAATCAAGTAGAAATTCATTAATAGTTACTCTTATTATGGTTTAACATAGGCTGCTCCTGCATGTTGTTGTTCGATAATTTCTAAAATACCAGAAGAAACAATTCTTATGTTTGAATTTAATTGTTCTTTTTTTCATATTGTGACTTTTCATAGAGTTATCACAAGCAACAAATAGTATAGTAGAAAACAGATACGTTTCAATTATTTTTGTCACTTCGGGTTCTAAATACCCTTTTATAGCTGAATCATTTACTACGACTTCTATTTCAAAATCTATCTGTTCTTTATTTAAATTCCCGGTATTTCTCAATGCAGTTGACCATTTTTCTTTTTCACTAATATGGATAATCACCTTATTAATTACCGATACTTAAAATTTCGCGAATATCTGCTTCTGTCAGTTGGTTTATTGATTGTTGCTCTTTTCCTTCTGAAGTAATAACTTGATCAAATAACGCTTTTTTCTCTTGTTGCATTGAATTTATTTTCTCTTCAATTGTTCCTTCAGCAATTAAACGCCACACTTCGACAACTTTCTTTTGACCTAATCGATGAGCACGGCCCGCTGCTTGTTCTTCAACCGCAGGGTTCCACCATAAATCGTATAAGATAACGGTATCAGCACCTGTTAGATTTAATCCTGTTCCACCAGCTTTTAGAGAGATAAGGAATATTTCTTTTTCACCATCATTAAAGCGATTGACCATTTCCAGTCGATCCTTTGGTTTCGTTTGTCCACTTAGATAAAAAGTATCTATCCCTTCCTCAGCCAGTTCACGCTCTATGATTGATAACATAGAAGTAAACTGAGAAAAAATTAGTACGCGTTTTTTGCTTTCTTTTGCTGTTTCTAGTAATTCTTTTAATTGTTCAAGCTTTCCTGACTCACCTTCATAATCATCAAGGAATAATCGCGGATCACAACAAATTTGACGCAGTCTAGTTAATCCTGATAGTATCTCAATTCGATTCTTTTTAAAATCATCACCGGACATTTTTTGTACACTCTCTTGTATCCTTTGTAGGTAAGCAAGATAGACTGTTTTTTGTTCTTTTGTCATTGAACTATAAAGATTTGTTTCAATCTTATCCGGCAACTCCTTCAAAACATCTTTTTTAAGTCTTCTTAAAACGAATGGACGAATCATTTTAGAAACTTGCTCATAAGGTAATGTTTTGAATTGTTTAATGGTTGGGAAAAACCCGGGCATGATTAACTGGAAAATAGCCCATAATTCTTCTATTTTATTTTCGATTGGGGTTCCACTTAATGCAAATCGTTTTTTTATATTCAACCCTCTAAGTGCTTGGGCTGTCTTGGTATGATAATTTTTCACCATTTGTGATTCATCTAATACTAATAAACTAAATTCTTGTTTCTTGTAGATATCCGCATCCTGTCTAAAACTTGGATAGGAAGTAATCAAAACTTGATTACTCTTTACAGTTTGAATAATATCCATTCTTTCCTCAGCTGTACCTGCAACAACAAAATTATCAATAGATGGAGCGAACTTTATTAACTCGTGATTCCAATTGTAAATTAAAGAAGCGGGAGCAACGATTAGAAAGGGACTATTTTCTTTTTTCTCTTCAATTTCAGATAGAATATACGTGATTACTTGAATAGTCTTTCCAAGTCCCATGTCATCTGCAAGAATACCACCAAACCCATATTTCGATAACATCTTCAGCCATTTGAATCCAACAACTTGATAAGGTCTCAAATCTGCATTAAGACTTTTTGGCAAATCTGCTTCGAATTGTTCTGGAAAATTCAGATCTTCAATTAAGTTTTGAAATTTCCTAGACAATGTTTGCTTATTCTTTTCCTCTAAACCAAATTTTTCTTGTAACTCTAATCCACGATAACTAGGTAGACTTATTTTACCATTTTGAAAACTTTTCGATACCCGTAACTCAGTAAGAACATCACTAATTTGTCTGAATTTTTCAGTTTCTAAATCAATTAATGTCCCATTATCTAGTTTATGAAAAGATTTCTTTTCGCTTAAGCTTTTTAATACACTGTCAATCTCTTCTGGAGTAATGCCACCAATATCAAATCGAATATCTAATAATGAGCCATCTTTTTGAACATCAATATTTGTTTCTGGATCAATTTGATCTAAAAACATACTATCTAACAAATCATCCACATAAACAGTAGCATCTAATTCTAGCGTCGGAATTTCTTTAGTAAATAAAGTATAAAAATCATCATCTCTTACCATTCGCTTTGCATAAGTCGTCGTTGTACGGTGATAGTCAAATTCTTTTAAACGATTCAATACATTCATTTCTTGCTGACTGTCGCGTATAATTTGTACGCCTGGATCTGGCAAATGATTTTCTTCAACATTTGTCGATAGAACTAGCTGTTTGTAATTGAATTCAACTGTCGCATGTACTGTGTCTTTATCATATTTAAAGTAAATTATTGTCTTTAAAGGTTCTTGAATAAATGAATTTTTCAATTCTTCATCGATACTTACTTCTCCTATTTTAGTTAGCAACGGCATAACATATGCTGTAAAATCAGGCATGTTTTGAGGGTTTATTTCGATATCATTCCCATCATATCGTTCAAGAAAGTAACCTAATGGTTGGCTAGCACGTATTTGTTCTTTAGATGGTTGGAAAATAACATTAGAAGAGATGAACCATTGGTATTCCTCTAAATAGGCATCTATTAAATTCAAAATATCTAATGTAATAGATTCATTTTTTTGAAATAATTCGAATGAGATAGGCATTTGATTTTCAATAAATATTACTTTTTTATATTTCTCTTTCCCATTAACGAATTGAAGGTTGCCACTATCTTGTAGCATTTGCAGTGTAATTTCAGCTAATATAGGCGTTATTATTAAAAATCTTTTGTTATTTGTTAAAAGAACAGGTTCTTTTTGATTACCAACCATTAATTGATTGGAGTAGAATTGTTTCTGAAGAAAATCCATAATTTCTTGGTCCTCTTCAGATAAATGAACCTGTTTAAAATCAAGAGTTTGATTTGATTTTAGTTCAAAAACACTCTGTGACATATAGCTTTCAAAAAAAGCAGGCAAGTCTTTTACAATGTATAATTTTTCAACTCCTACGCGAATACTTAGAGCTAAAACTTCAGTTTTTGTGCGAACAAGAGCCGTACTCATGGGTTTTATTTCAATCTTGTATTCTAGTTCTAACACTCGTTCTTTTCCTGAGACAGAAAGTGATTCTCTATGCTCGTTCAAGAAAATACGCGTAAAGGATTCAGTCAATTCATGGCCCGGACTAGGCGAATCCGTTGCAACTTCTTTAGCATTTTCTTTTGTCATAATACGACTAATCCCTCTATCTCGCAGTTCTAATTCTACAGCAACTGTATGTTTACAATAACCGTGTTCTTTCCAATAAAGACACTCACAGAAATCTTCTTCTTTAGTTGTACCATCTAATTCAATTCGATATCTTTGGTCTCCAACAACTTCAGCGTTCCATATTTTCGTTTCAAAGTTTGAATTAACTGAAAGAACTCGTTTATCAGCAACATATTTTCTTCCTTGATCGATAATTCTTTCCGGAATACTCCATTTCATTCAACGTTCCCCTACTTTCATACGTTTTAAAAGTTTTCATCTCGAATTTTTCTATCTCTTCATTGTACGCCATTATCAAACAAAAAGAAAACTATTTCATTTTAGAATAAAAGAAGTTCAATTAACTATAGTCTCTTTAACTCAATTATTTTTATTCATATCACTTATTATTAGTTTCTTTTGAAAAAGCTTGCTAAAACAGATTATCTCATACATAATTATATCATTATTATGTAACTTTAGTTTATTTATTATGAAAGGTTGAGGTCTATTGTTTTTCAGAACATTACGAGACTTTGTTGGTTTATTATTGCTACTCTTAAACGGCAAAGCACACTATCAGAATAAAGGGAAATTACCTACTGAAGAATCGTTTATATTAGTAGCTCCCCATCGAACTTGGATTGATCCCGTTTATCTTGCATTGGCTGCAAAACCACATGAGTTTTCATTCATGGCAAAAAAAGAATTGTTTAAAAATCCTCTTTTAGCTTGGGTCATTCGACGTTGCAATGCTTTTCCAGTTGATCGCAATAATCCAGGACCTAGCGCTATAAAAATTCCAGTGAAAATTTTAAAAGAAGGGAATTTGAATTTAGTTATTTTCCCAACTGGAACTAGGCACTCCTCTGAATTAAAAGGAGGAGCAGCAACTATCGCCAAACTGAGTGGTGTCCCAATAATACCAGCTGTTTATCAAGGACCGCTAACTTTAATAGATCTCTTAAAGAGAAAAAGAGTAACAGTGCGCTTTGGTGACCCCATCTACATTGATAAGAGCACAAAACTAACAAAAGATAGACTAAAGGAAATTGAATTAGAAATCCAGCAATCTTTTGATCAGTTAGACCATGAGATTGATCCAACTTACGTTTATAAAATTACTCCTTAATAATAAAAACGGCTCTTTTATTTTAAAAAGAGCCGTTTTTTATTATATAGTGTTTTACTTTTTTGAATTTCCAGCGTTTTATATAAACTCTCTTTAGACTAATAGCCTAACACGTTTTTCTATTTCCTTTTTTTATCATAACCTAATAAATTAATCGAGTTTCCTTCTCAAATTATTGAAAAATAATAACAGTGGCTACTATCTTCCTACCTTTTTTATCTTCCCAAGATTTTATTGTATCAACTCTTCTATTTTAGGAATCCTAGTTGAGCTTCTTCATTAAAAATTAATCTTCCAAAAAATGTCTACTTTTTTCTTTTAATTTTTTATTAATGTTCATTTGAGTATTGATAACCAACTCTTTCTTCTAAAATTACACAAAAAAATGCAAACAGATATAACCTGTTCGCATGATTTGAAAGATAAGTATAAGTTAAATTATTATCTTATTTTTTCTTGTTTTGTTTTTCTGATTGAACTTTCATAGACGCCATCATTTGTCTAATTTTCTTTTCAGATGGTTTTTGTCCCATTTGCATCATTAACATACGTAAGGTGTCTTCATTAATAGGCGGATTGTTCTTGAAGTAATCCATCATATATTTTTTTGCTATGAAAAACCCTCCAACTAAACCGGCAATTAGTGCAACAACTATTAAAACAATTGCTAAACCTGTATTCATTTGTATTCACTCCTTTCAAACTTTCTCACTGCCTAATTGTACTAGAGTTTTGTTCAAAAATAAATAGGCAAACTGATTTCAAAAAAAAAACTATGTAAATTGACGAAAAATCAATTTACATAGTCGCAAATTAAATTTTATTTTTTATAACTTGTTGTATTTTTCAACAATGTTTTCTACTGTAAATCCGTATTCTTTAATTACTTTATCGCCAGGTGCACTTGCACCATATTTATCGATTGCAACCATTGCTCCATCTAACCCTACGTAACGTTCCCATCCAAAACTTGAACCCATCTCAATAGAAACGCGTTTGCGAACTGCATTAGGTAGAACAGACTCTTTGTATAGTGCATCTTGCTTCTCAAATAAATCGAAACTTGGCATAGAAACGACAGAAACGTCTTTCCCTGCTGATTTAAGAGCTTTCTGTGCCTCTATTGCTAATGCAACTTCAGACCCAGTTGCGATTAAAATACCTTCTGGAGTCTCTCCATCCTGTGGTGAAATAACATAAGCACCTTTCATTACAAAGTCTTGTGCTAAGTCCTTTGTTTTAGGCAGCACTGGTAAATTTTGACGTGACAATACTAACATCGTTGGATGATCTGTTGAATTCATAGCAATTTTCCATGCTGCAACCACTTCGTTGCCATCAGCAGGACGTAATACAGTTAAGTTAGACATACTACGTAGGCTAGAAAGATGTTCAACAGGCTCATGTGTTGGTCCGTCTTCCCCAACAGCAACTGAGTCATGTGTAAAGACGTACGTTACAGGTAGTTTAGAAATTGCTGCCAAACGAACTGCCGCTCTTAGGTAATCTGTGAAAACAAAGAATGTTCCTACGTATGTTTTAGATCCACCATGCAAGGCAATACCGTTTGCTGCAGCTGTCATAGCAAATTCACGTACACCGTACCAAATATTTCTTCCTTCATATTGTCCAGGTTGAAAATCTTTTTCTCCTGCTACCATTGTGTTATTCGAAGAAGATAAATCTGCAGAGCCACCCCAGAAGGCAGGAACTGTTTTAGAAATAGCTGTTAACACTTGGCTACTAGTAACACGTGAAGCTAAAGCAGAATCTCTTTCCGCAAAGCTAGGTAACTGGCTATCCCATTCTTTTGGAAGTTCATTGTTCATCGCTTGTTCAAATTGTTCTGCTAATTCTGGATATGCAGTCTGGTAATCATTAAATAATACTTGCCATTCTTTTTCTGAATGCGCACCTTTATCAACCATACATTCTTCAAAACGTTGACTTACTTCTTTTGGAACGAAAAAGTCTTTACCTTCCCAACCATAAGCTTTCTTAGCTGATTGGATGCCTTCAGCACCCAACGGAGCACCGTGCACTTTATGAGTCCCCTCATTTGGAGCACCAAAACCAATAACCGTCTTCACTTCGATAATAGTTGGTTTTGTTGTTTCAGATTTAGCAGCTTCAATTGCTGCGTTAATCTCTTCAATATCATTGCCATCTTTTACTAAAATATGTTGCCATTTATAAGCTTCAAAACGTTGTCCAACGTTTTCAGTAAATGCTTTTGATGTTGGTCCGTCTAAAGAAATATCGTTTGAGTCATAGAGCATGATTAGCTTCCCAAGTTCTAAATGACCAGCTAAACTAGCCGCTTCAGATGAAACCCCTTCCATTAAATCGCCATCACCACATAAAGCATAGGTATAGTGATTTACTATATTCATGTTTTCTTTGTTATATGTTGCTGCTAGATGAGCTTCTGCCATTGCCATACCTACTGCATTTGCGATTCCTTGGCCTAATGGACCTGTTGTAGCTTCTACACCGTCTGTGAAATGCACTTCTGGATGTCCAGGAGTTTTACTATTCCATTGGCGGAAATTTTTCAAATCTTCAATTGAAACATCATAGCCTGCTAAATGCAATAAGCTATAAAGCATGATTGATCCGTGTCCAGCAGAAAGGACGAAACGATCACGATCCACCCATTTCGAATTTTTAGGGTTCACTTTTAAGTGTTTTGTCCAAAGTGTATAAGCCATTGGAGCTGCTCCCATTGGTAATCCAGGGTGCCCAGAGTTGGCTTTTTGAACCCCATCCATACTAAGTGTTCTTATCGTATTAATCGCTAACTGGTCAGTGTTGTCAAACAATTAAATCATCCTCTCAATTGTGTTAACTCTATTTTACTGTTTTTTAGCTTTTAAATCAACGGTTGAAAGCTATATAGGTAAAATAAGTATTTTTATACTCTTTATCTTAACGGTCATGAAGACCTTTTTCTTTTTGGATTTTCTTTAATTTTTCTGGTGTTACATCATTTCCTTTTTCATCAACAACCTTTAATCCCTCAATGTGGTTACGCATACCTCCTCTAAAAGCAGCTAAATAGGCTTCTCTTAATTTTTTTTGCTCTGCCTGTTCAGTAATAGTTAGACCCTCATTTTTAGATTTTTTTGCTAAGGCATTGATTCTTGCAATTCTTTCTTTAGATATCATTTTATACACCTCTTAATTCTTATTATTTAAATACTATACCAAAAATATTTCGCCAATGCATTAAAATCGTTTTAAATGCTAGCGAACATTTGTTTGATTCAATGGTAAATTTATGTTATTCTTTATAAGAAATAATAAAAGAATTGAGGTGCATCTATTTATGCGTAAAACACCAGAATCAAGACAAATTGAGGTCTTGCAATACATTCATGATCAAGTAAAATTAAAAGGTTACCCACCAACCGTACGTGAAATTGGAACAGCTGTTTCACTATCTTCTACTTCAACTGTACACGGTCATTTGTCGCGACTTGAGAAGAACGGGTTTATACAAAGAGACCCTAGCAAACCACGAGCGATTGAATTAACTTCAAAAGGATTAACAAAATTAGGGATTCAACTTGAACAGATACCTTTGTTAGGAACAGTCGCGGCAGGTGAACCTATTTTAGCTGTCGAAGAAGCCTCTGATTATTTTCCGCTTCCTCCTAATTTAAGACAAGAAAGCGATACTCTATTTATGTTGACAATACGTGGCGAAAGCATGATTAATGCTGGAATTTTTGATGGAGATGAAGTAATTGTTCGCAAACAATCTAGCGCAAACAACGGAGATATCGTTATCGCTCTAACGAATGAAGATGAAGCAACTTGTAAAAGATTTTACCGTGAGGACAATTATTATCGTCTTCAACCAGAAAATGATTCTATGAATGATATTCTATTAGATGAAGTAACAATCCTTGGTAAAGTAGTCAGTTTATACCGCAGTCATATTTTTTAATTTTTATAACAGTAATTCAAAAAAAGCACGTCTTTAGATTTATGGAGAAACCATAAATAAAAGACGTGCTTTTTTTAATCGTTAAATTTATTAAGTCTTGAAACTATAATATAACAAGTACCTTTAATATTCCATTAATGCTAGAATATCATAACCTTCAATTTTATTACGACCTTTTAGCTCACTTAACTCTACTAAAAAGGCTGTTCCAACTACTTCTCCGCCTAATTGTTCAATCAACTTAATAGTCGCTGCAATCGTGCCTCCTGTTGCCAACAAATCATCACAAACTAGCACCTTTTGACCTGGTTTAATAGCATCTTTATGGATTTGTAAGACGTCATTTCCGTATTCTAAGCCATAACTAACTTCTACTGTTTCACGCGGCAATTTCCCTTTTTTTCGAGCGGGAGCAAACCCAATACCTAACTCATAAGCTACTGGACAACCAACAATAAAACCGCGTGCTTCCGGTCCTACGATCATATCTACACCTTTATCTTTTGCATATTTACTAATTTCATTTGTAGCGTATCGATAAGCTTCACCATCTGCCATTAAGGGAGAAATGTCACGAAAAATAATTCCTTTTTCTGGAAAATCAGGTACATCTGCTATATATTTTTTTAAATCCATTAAAATTTACCTCCGTTTCAAAATTATGACTCTTTCTTTATTTGAAGTTTAATCCACTCTTCTAGTTCTGTAAAACGACTGTAAATAAGTATTTCTTCTGCAGCAAACTTACCCAATCGTTTTTTATATACTTTAGTATCTGTTAATTCTTTTTTTTCAATATTCGAAGCTATATTCATAATACCATCTTGTATTGTAACAAAACCAGCTTCAAAAAACACGTTGATTATAAAAATCAGCATATTTTCTTTTATTTTTAAATGTCCTGACAATAGTTTAGTTTTATGTCTAGCATCAATATCTTTATGTGAGGCGATGTATTTAAACACATGTGAAAATTGTATCCGACTTGGTATGCCATCTAAATAGGCACTCTCTTGATTAAAGAAACTCGCATAAATACTAGTTGGTTTACTTCCTTGTAAAAGTTTACTTAATAATTCTAAATCATCTGGACAATCTACCAAAACAAGTTTATCTGTTTTCATTTCAAAGTGCTCACTATCCTTCAATTCAGTTATAAAGTGAGTATAACCCGTTCTGGGAATATCTTCTTGATATTTTCTCACATTTTTTTCATTAAAAAAGATGTAATCAGCCTCTGGTAATTGCCATATGGTTGATGAAATATTAGTGCTTCTTAAATCAAATAGTTGAGTTCCTTTAACAACTATATCATCTAGCATTAGTTGTGGTTTACGTAAACCATTCCATTCATTAATATTAAGTTTTCCTACAACCGATAGTTCAGCTTTTGCTCCTATTTTCTCAGCCATAGCTCCAAGATGAAAACCTATAGCATCAAGTGTTTCGTTCTCTTCAATCAATTGCAATTTCAGATGCGTTTTTTCACTACCGATTCTTTTAATCTCTTGAACGTGAACTTTTTCAAAAAGAAAAACAGGTTTTGGATTATCTGTACCAAAAGGTGCTAATTTTTGAAACTCTTCAATTGATGACAACTCAACATCTGCTATATGTAATTTTTTATCAACTACATGTGATTCTTCTAACAGCATGCTTCCTTGTTTTTGTTGTAAAAAAGCGTTAAGTTCTATTTTTATACTAGCTATATTATCAATTGGTAAAGTGAGCCCCGCCGCCATATGGTGACCACCAAATTTTGTTAATAAATGATCCGTGTCTTGAAGACCATTGTATAAGTGATAGACTGGTGTGCTCCTACCAGAACCTTTTGCATAGCCTTTTTCTTGATCGATGTTCAAAATAATAGCTGGTTTGCCAGTTTTCGATACTACTTTACTCGCTACAATCCCTAGTACTCCTTCATGCCAACCTTCTTTTGCCAGCACATAAACACCTTGATCAGGATCTTCATACTCAACCATCTCTAAAGCTTCCGCAGTTATTTCTGCTACGATCAATTGTCTTTCGCTATTTTTTTTATTTATCATTTCTGATAAACGAAGCGCCTCTTCCTCATCAAAAGTGGTCAATAATTCAACAGCTGGACCCGCATCTCCCAAGCGTCCAACAGCATTCAGACGTGGCGCCAAAGTAAATCCTATTGTTTCTTCGTCAGCTTCACTTTGCTTAATACTAGCAATTTTGAATAGAGCCATTAGCCCTATTCTTTGTGATTCCTTTAATATTGCTAAACCTTGTTTAACTAGCGCTCGATTTTCCCCTGTTAGACTAACTAAATCAGCTATCGTTCCAATTGCTACTAAATCCAGCATTTCTAAAGGTATTTCTCCTAACAAAGCGGTAGCTAATTTAAAAGCTACACCTACTCCAGCTAAGTCTTTAAATGGATAATCTGCATTTGGATGTTTAGGATGAATTATCGCATAGGCATCAGGTAGAGTGCTTTGTAATTCATGATGATCTGTTACTACCACATCAACACCTAACTCATTTGCTTTTGAGATGGCTTCATGTCCTGACACACCATTATCACATGTTAAGATTAATTCTGTACCTTCTGATATCAATTTTTCAAAAACGACTGTATTAGGTCCGTAACCATCAGTAAACCGATTCGGAATATAATAATTTACCTCTCCACCAATCATCTCAATGGCTTCTTTTAAAACTGCTGTGCTCGTAATTCCATCTGCATCATAATCACCATATACCGTAATTAATTGACCTTTCTCAATAGCTTCCATAATGCGAGTAACGGCTTTTTCCATATCATTTAAAAGATAGGGATCATGAATCCAAGAATCATTTGGATTTATAAAATTTTGAATCTTTTCTACAGAATCTAAACCTCTTTGTAAGCAGAGAGAAATAAAAAGTGGAGTATATTTAGATTCTAGTTCTTTTTTTTCTATTTCATTAACATTATCATATTGTGTTTTTATAACTTTCCATTTATCTTTTGTCGTTGACAAATCGTTTCACTCCCAACTTCAATAGTATACCAAAAATCACTGAAAAATGAATGCACAACGAAAAAACTTTCCTTTTTCAGGAAAGTTTTTTCGTTTTTTAGATTTTACTCTTCAGTAACGATGATTCCAATTCCGATTAATCCAGGACCAGTGTGAACCCCTAAGGCCGGACTAACTTCTCCTTCGAAAACCTCATCAAATAAAGGCAATTCTTTCAGTAGACTAGAACGTATCTCTTCTACTTGAGATTTAGCTGTTTTCCCACCATACGCAATAGCTAAGTTATATTTCTTTGCATTTCCTGCGAATTCAGCTGTTAGATCGATAGCTTTTTGAACACTTTTTTTATTTCCTCTTACTTTAGCAACTGTATCATATACACCATCTTCATTACAGGTAATAACTGGTTTTAAATTTAGCATATTTCCTAAAATCGATGCTACCAAACCAATTCGACCGCCTTTTTGTAAATATTCAAGAGTTGGCACATGGAAAAAAATTTTTGATTTTAAAACATCCTCTTCTAATTTCGTCTTAATGGTTTCCCAGTTTAACCCAGCTTCAACGTATTTAAAAGCTTGAACAGCAATTAGCCCACTACCTACACCAATATTCTTGGAATCTATTGTTAAAATATCCATATCAGTAAAACTTTCTGAAATTACTCTGACCATGTTATTTGTTCCACTTAATCCGCTAGAAATAGTAACACATATTACTTTATCAAAGCCTTCATCTTGTATTTTTTTGAAAATAGTTGAAATAACCTCTCCACTAGGAAGCGAAGTCGTTGGGATTTCATCAGGTAAACGGTCATAAACTTCTTGAGGACTGATGTTTACATTGTCTATAAATTCTTCATTTTTATAAATAATTTTAAGTGGAATAACATTCATATTTCCTAATTTAACGTACTCTTCAGGAACATTGGAACCTGAGTCAACCAAGTAAGCAACTTTTTCTTTATTCATATCATTTACCTCACAATTCATTTTTCATATTATTTTTTTCAGTGTTAGATTTATTGTTTTTAACAAAGACAAGAACTTTTTGAGTTGTAATTTTTGATGCAACAGCTATACAAGAAGTACGCACAACTAGATTCTCTATTTCGGTATTATTAGGCATTAAAGGTAACGGTTGATTCTTATTCATTTCTATATGTGAAGCAATAGCACTTAAAGCCGCTTCTTGTTCGGTACAAAATAAGTCATATGCTTCTCTAATCCCACTTACAGAGGCTTGGTACGTAATACCTTCTTTAACTTCTGAAATAGTTAAAACTTGTTTCAATACAGATATAGCAATTAAATAAGCTAAATGCTTTTTATTGTATCTTTTTTTTATTGGAGCAGGGATTAAATCTAACTTGACATAATTATTCACCATAGATGCCGTAATTATTTTATCTTGTTTTTCTGGTTTGAAAACATAAAGATAATTATCTATTAGGTTTAACACCTGATCCATATATAAATCAAAATCTGGCAATTCTTCCCAGCGTGGGAAATTAAATTGCGTTATCTCTTTAGTCCAATCAATGAGTTTTTCTTCCAAATCAGTCAATTTACCACCTATTCCCCTTAACTTCTATTAAGATATTCTACCATATATATTACATCTAGACAAACTAGTTACAATAACTAGGTGAGTATGTAATCTAACGTATTCTGTTCTTGTATGCTTATTTTCTAGAAAGATTGCTTTTAAATACTATTATCCCTTTATTCTCATCTAATTCTTACTATCTCTTTCTAGTTTTTCAAAAAAAAAGGCTACACGAATCTGCATTCGCGGCGCCTCAAAAACATATTTTTCTTAACTAGCAACAATTAACTCTACTCGATAAGATTCCAAGAAATACAAAATCTATTTTCCTTCTAAAAAAGAATCTGAATAGGTGGTGTGAGTCATTCTATCTATTAATTCTTTTTCCAAGCTATTTATCTTAGTAATTTTAATTTCTATTTCTTCATTTTTTTGTGCAATTTTTTCTTCGTATTTCATTTTTTGTTGTTCTAATTCTTTTTGTTTAATTTCTTCTGCATTCGATATTTCTACTTCATAATGCTTCATTTGTTTTTTTGTTTTAAAAGCTGTACTAGTGGCTATTAAGACAGTAACCAATGCTCCAATAAAAAGAGAGCCTAAAATAATCATAATTAATGGCCAAGAAACTAATGTGAACCCGAAGTTAACCGGTACAACCTCCACATTCATTACAGCAAACAAAGAAATCAGCAAAATTAGAATGATAGCTAGAATAGTCGCCCATTGTTTTTTCATCGTTTACCCCTCTCTTCTTTTAATAATTCTACAAATACTTATTGTTATTATTTTAGCATAATAAAACAGAAGCCCCTAATAATATACTTTATTTATTGTCGAAAATTCTTAAAGCTAAGAAATCCCCTGTTTTTGGAAATAGAGTATAGAATTTACTTGCTAGTTCCATCGAATAAGGCAAATTCAATTCTCTTTTTTGAGTCCCTATCAAGTTAACAATACGATTAGCAACATTTTCTGTCTTTAAAACCATTTTCCCAACTTTTTTCAAATAATTTCCACTCTTATCAGCAATATCAAAAAAATTTGTATCAATTGGACCAGGATTAACTGTTGTTACTCTTATTCCTAGTGGCTTTAATTCTAAACGTAAAGCATTAGAATAACCAATCACAGCAAATTTTGTAGCAGAATAAATACTCGATTTAGAAGTAGCCATCTTCCCTGCTTGTGAAGCTATATTAATAATGTGTCCTTGCTCTTCTTCAGCCATTTGAATAGCGACTAGTTGCGTTACGTAAATCATTCCCAATACATTAACTCTAAACATATTTTCCGCAATTGACATATCAAATGTTAAAGCTTCTTCAAAATGACCAAATCCAGCATTATTAATTAAAACATCAATAGCACCGACCTCTTCGTATACTTGTTTGATTACTTTTTCTATTTCGTCCGGTTTAGATATATCTAAACGGTAAGCATATGCTGGTTTATTGGACAACGATGAGCATTTCTTTCTTACTTCCTCCAAAAGCTCTTCTCTGCGTGCTGTTACAACAACAATTGCCCCTTGGCTTGCTACTTTATAGGCAACTTCTTCACCTAGTCCAGCAGAGCCACCAGTTATGAACACTACTTTATTCGTTAATTGCTTTAAATTTTTATTCATTTTAACTCCTCTTTTCTAATGAATTATTTATCTAATGGTATAGTAAACTCCAGAAAATCTTTTGCAACTGACGTTTGCTGAAAATGTTGCTGAGCTTCTTTTTCTAATTCTAGAACTTCTTTGCCTAAATACCTCGCACTAATATGGGTTAAGAATAATTTTTTAACATTGGCTTTTTTTGCAATTTGAGCAGCATCAACATTTGTAGAGTGATTATAATCACGGGCCATTTTTTGATCTGCACCTTCAAATGTACTTTCATGAATAAGGACATCAGCATTTTTTGCTAACAACAGGCTATTTTCTGTTTTTTTTGTATCGCCTAAAATAGTAACAATCCTACCTTTTTGAGTTTCTCCTATATAATCTTTTCCGTTAACAGTCCGTCCGTCTGCTAGAGAAATTATTTCCCCATTTTTCAACTTACCATATAAAGGACCAAATGGTACCCCTAATTTTTTAAGTTTCTCAACTTGTAAACTACCTTGATGATCTGTTTCTTCAATACGGTAGCCAAATGACTCTATTCCGTGTTCTAAAGGTAAACAGCTAACTTTGAATTGAGCATCTTCAAATATCACACCAGCTTCAACGATTTCTATGAATTTTAGTTGGAATTTCAAATGTGTTCCTGACACCTTTAAGCTCGTTAAAATAAAATTTTTAATGCCTTTCGGTCCATAAATGGATAAAGGTGTTTCTCCTCCTTGAAATGAGCGGCTACTAATTAGCCCAGGCAAACCAAAAATATGATCTCCATGAAGATGTGTAATAAAAATTTTATCAATTTTTCTTGGTTTTAAAGTCGTATGCAAAATCTGTTGTTGTGTAGATTCTCCACAGTCAAATAACCAGACACTATTTCTTTCTGCTAATAATTTTAATGCAATACTAGTAACATTTCGGCTTTTAGCTGGAACACCTGCTCCAGTTCCTAAGAATAATATTTCCATTCACACACAATCCTAACTTTTAATAGTATACGACTATTATTTAATGTTCTTTCCATTCTATTTTAACAAACTTATCTACATTTAGCGATAATCAAATCAACTAAAAAAGTAATCCAATTGAACGTTCAATTGGATTACTTTTTTTAGTTTTTCTTTATTCAACAAATTCAAATTCATATTTCATGATACGAACAATATCTCCATCGACAGCTCCGCGCTCTCTTAGCTCTTCGTCAATCCCCATTGCTCTTAATTGACGTGCAAAACGACGAACTGATTCTTCATGTTCAAAGTTAGTCATCTTAAATAGTTTTTCTAACTTATCTCCAGAAAGTATCCATGAAGCATCCGAATCTCGCGTAATATCATATCCTTTTTCTTCAGGAGTATGTTTATACAATACCGTTTCTTCTTCCTGATCTAGTACTTCTAGTAAGAATTCTGATGTTACATCTAATACATCTACTGTCGCATTTAATAAATTTGAAATCCCTTTATGTGTGATAGCTGAAATAGGAAATACAGGGATATCATCCTCATATTCATCTTCTTTTAGCAGTTTCAATTGTTCTTTAAACTCTTCTAATTTTTCTTGGGCACCAGGTACATCCATTTTATTTGCTACAATTAACTGCGGACGCTCCATTAGTCTTAGGTCATAGCTCTCTAATTCATTATTAATGGTTACATAATCATCATAAGGTTCTCTACCTTCGCTACCACTCATGTCAATAACATGTAAGATAACTCGAGTACGCTCAATATGACGTAAAAATTGAATCCCCAATCCGACTCCTTGAGAAGCTCCTTCTATCAGTCCTGGTAAGTCAGCCATAACAAAACTTTTTCCATTATCCATTTTAACCATTCCTAAATTAGGAACTAATGTTGTAAAATGATAGGCACCAATTTTAGGACGAGCAGCAGAAACAATAGAGAGTAAAGTTGATTTCCCAACTGATGGAAACCCTACTAAACCTACATCAGCAAGAACTTTTAACTCAAGTTCCAGATTACGTTCTTCTCCAGGCTCACCATTTTCCGCAACTTCAGGCGCTGGATTTCTGGGTGTAGCAAATCGTTTGTTTCCTCTACCACCACGACCACCTTTGGCAACTACTAATTGCTGGCCTTCATGGATTAAATCGCCTAATACAATACCTGTATCAACATCGCGGACAACTGTTCCTGGTGGAACTTTGATTAAACTGTCTCCAGCGCCTCTACCGTGCATACTTTTACTCATTCCGTTTTCTCCATCTTCAGCTTTAAAATGACGGTTAAAACGAAAATCCATTAACGTACGTAGTCCTTCATCAACAATAAAAATTAAACTTCCACCATGACCACCATCTCCACCCGCAGGGCCGCCATCAGGAACATATTTTTCGCGTCTAAACGCTACCATTCCGTTACCGCCATTACCAGCTTTCACATTAATTGTTACTTGATCTAAAAACATTGACATTTTTAATTTCCTCCTCATTTTTTGAGTTTATGAGAGATTTCTTTGATTTTATCTTTTGGGTTACTCTTTAGATGTACCGATAATCCTTGTTGTTACATTTGTTCCAAGATGTAATCAAGTTTGTTCTTCATCACGTATCCTCTAAAAAATGAAGTATTGTGAGTATACCCCATTCTAATCCACTATCTATTGTACGTGTTTTTTACCTCCTTGTCTATTTAAACCTATAAGAATCCTCTACTGAAGTAAGCCCAATTAGATTCAATGATTCTTAAATAGTAAAAAGGAACACGTATTGAACCTTCATACTTTTGTATAAAATTTAGATTTTTTCATCATTCGACTTATTTATCTTAGTATATCCTATCCGTTAAGGAGCAAGGTTTGGTTTGTCCAAACAATTACTTTACATTAAACTATGTGACCATATAAAGGCTAGCATCTTGTTTTTTATTTATAGCATAGTATTTATTTGAAGAACTATCTTCTTGTTTTTCAAACTGTTTACCCTTTAGTTACTTTTTCAAGCTGTTATTTATCATTTAATAAACTATTTAACTTATTTCCACATAAACTATTAATTTCATTTTAACTGTTTTATTATTTACTTATCTATCGTATACTAGTAAAGATAAAATTAAAGGATGTGCAATGTGAAATTTAATAAATTAATAGTTGGGGGCTTGTTGCTGCTTTTAGCAGTCGCAATGATGATTTACGGTTTCTTTTATCTCATTCCGAATAAGCAAACAAACGAAGGTCAAATAGAAAACGAAGTGATTGAGGTTGATTATTTTCCACAGTTATCAAGTCAAATAGAAAAAAATGAAATAGGAGCAGATTTGATTACTTCAATGGGAACTATTTCAATAAAGCTGTTTCCTGATTATGCACCTAAGGCTGTAGAAAATTTTGTAGGCTTAAGTGAAAATGATTATTACAACGATACTATCTTCCATCGAGTTATTGAAGACTTCATGATACAAGGAGGCGATCCTGAAGGCACTGGATTAGGTGGAGAAAGTATTTGGAAAAAACCATTTGAGGTAGAAGCCTCTGATCATCTTTATCATATTAGAGGGGCATTGTCTATGGCTAAGACAAATGCACCCATATCAATTGGAAGTCAATTTTTTATTGTTCAAAATCAACAAGATATGTCTCATTCAGTTTCTGGGTCTACTCCAAGTGAAATAGTAAAAACATATAAAAAAGGTGGATACCCTTCATTAGATGAATCTTATACCGTTTTCGGTCAAGTTATTAACGGTATGGATGTTGTCGACAAAATTGCAGCTATAGAAACAACTGACAACGATTTACCAACAACTGCGGTTACAATCGAGACAATAAATATACACAAATAAGCGTAAACAGGACTATAACCCTGTTTACGCTTTTTTTATTATAAAAAAAACAATGGTAATAAACAAAACAACGTAATAATTAATATAATTACCCAACTTTGCCATCTCGCCATATTAGTAGTCGTCCCAATTCCGAATCTTTTTTCAATCCAAATAGACGGATCTTTTGGATTGTAATAAACTATCCCTAATTTCCAGTAACGATCATCGTCATAATAAGCTGTTTCAAATTGGCTTTTATTCATTGATTTATTTTTTTTAAAACGACTTCCGCTTTGACCATATTTTAAAGTTAGACTAATTGTATAGATCAAAATTATCAACGTAAATAGAATTATTCCGTAAATAAAGTAGCTTATATTTGTGTCAAAAAAAATAATAGACGTAAACTGAACACTACTCAATAAAAGCTGCGTCAGTATAGAAACGATTAAAGTGAATCTTGACCAAGCTAGGCGGTAGGCTTTATTTTGAAAACTAGATTGGGAGGGATCAGTATGATTCAGTAATTGCTTAGCCTGAATAAGCGAATAATTGGATAGATAAAAAATAAAAGCTAATAAGATTTGAATACCAATTACTGCGAAAGTTGTTAAAAAAGACTTATCTACGAATCTATCGGCTGTAAAATTAATTCCCCAATGGGTAGGAAAGCGACTAGGTATCTGATCATAATACAGTAAGGTTATTAGTGCTGTTGTTAGAATAATAATCCCATTACTTAATAAGAGTATAAAGTTTGGAACACCGATTTCACTATTTCTATAATTTGACTCTATTACTATTTCTTTCTCTTTTTTATTTCTATCTTCTTTAAAAAGATTGTTTTTCATTTTCATTATTTTTTTTCTAATAGCTAAATAGGTTAAACTACTAATTAGAATAATCGTCATCATCCCGACTAGTATATAGATACTTAGATAGTCTTTAGATTGAGTTAAATTAACTACTTTCATTAATAAAACTATTCCCCATGAAAATAGTGACCCAAGGATTAAATTGATTAAAAAATATAGTTTTCTCCATTTTGCTAATCTTAAATGGGTATCCTCATTTTCAGGAATATTAACTCCAAATTCTATTCCTTTTCTCCCTGTATAAGGCATTAAACCTATAATCAAGCTTGTTAATAAAAATAAAATAATGATAAAACTAATAAATATGCCCATAATCCTCACCCTTCTAGTATTTCTGTCCGAATACTTTCTTTTAGTTCTTTAACTTTTTGATCTGTTAATTGAAATATAGCTGCATCAATCATTAGTTCTGTTAATTTCGAATGTAACTCTTTTATTTTTGACTCTTCTATTTTTATATCTTCTATTTTCTTAACTTCAAAACCATTTTTTCTATTTAAAACTATTCCTTCATATTCTAATTGCTTATACGCTTTGTTTACAGTATGCATATTAACTCCAATATCTCCTGCTAAACTACGGACACTTGGCAATATCTCTCCTGGCACTAATTGTTTTGTTATGATCCCTTTTTTTATTTGATAAATTAATTGTATATAGATTGGAGAGTCACTTTCTGGCTTAATATGAATAAACATAGTATAACCCCTTCCCTAGTTGCTTGCTATATAACAAGTATAACAAAAGAGTTATTCTTGTCAATCTCTGTAAACGATTACTTTTTAGTTGCTTTTGAACGTTTTTGGTGGTATTATTTTTTCGAAAGGAGAATTGCCATGTTAACAGAAGAACGTTATGAGTATATCCTTGCTCAATTAAAAAAATATGGGCTAGTAAAATCTCAAGATCTCATGCACTACTTAGATTGCTCAGAGTCTACTATTCGTAGAGATTTAGCTTTGTTAGAAGAAACTGGTGAGTTAACTCGGATACATGGAGGAGCTAAGAAAGTATATCGAATAGATGAAGAATTATCTATATCTGAAAAAGCATCCATAAACGTTCAAGAGAAAGAAGAAATAGCTAAGTTCGCATCGTCTCTTATTGAAGAAAACGATACGATTTATTTAGATGCTGGTACAACTACTCTTTATTTAATTCCGTATTTAAAAAATAAAAATATTCAAGTTGTCACAAATGGAATTCAGCACGCAGTTTTGTTAGCCGATCAACAAACAAAAACAATTTTACTTGGTGGAAACATTAAAGCAAAAACAAAAGCAATCATTGGAATAACTACCACAAGTCAATTAGAAAACTATCGATTCAATAAATGTTTTTTAGGTATTAACGGTATTGATGCTGAATTTGGTTATACTACACCTGATGTTGAAGAGGCAGCTGTAAAAAGACAAGCTCATTTGCATAGCTCAAAGACATTTATTTTAGCAGATAAATCAAAATTTAATAAAGTTAGTTTTGTGAAAATTTGTGAGCTTGAAGACGCAGTAATTGTGACACAAGGCCTTGATTCTGCTACACATAAAAGCTACTTTAGCAAAACAACTATTAAGGAGGCAAAAATATGATTTATACGGTTACCCTTAACCCCTCAATTGATTATATTGTCGAAGTCTCTGATTTTAATTTAGGTTCATTAAACAGAATGACACGTGATCTTAAATTACCTGGCGGAAAAGGTATAAACGTTTCTAGAGTTCTTAAGCAGTTAGGATATGATTCAACCGCTCTAGGATTTTTAGGTGGATTTACAGGAGAATTTATTCAAGAATGGTTATCTGACGAAGAAATAAATACAAATTTCACTTCTATAAAAGGTGATACTCGTATTAACGTTAAACTAAAATCTGATCAAGAAACAGAGATTAACGCTAGTGGTCCTATAATTACGAATAGCGAAGCAAATGATTTTTTAACTGTAATTGAACAGTTAACTTCTAAAGATGTTGTTATTCTTTCAGGAAATCAACCTGCGTCACTACCGGATGATTTTTATCAAAAAATTATACTGAAAATAAAGGCTTTAGGTGCTGAATTCGTTATGGATACAACTGGGCAAACTTTATTAGACTCCCTTGCTTTCCATCCTCTACTGGTTAAACCGAATCACCATGAGTTAGCAGAAATGTTTCACGTTACTTTTAGTTCTGTTGAGGAAATGATTCCTTATGGCAAAAAACTCATTGAAATGGGAGCAAGTTATGCTCTTGTTTCAATGGCAGGAGACGGTGCTTTATTTTTTACACGTGACAACGTATATCAATCTACCGTCCCCAAAGGTAAAGTAAAAAATTCAGTAGGTGCTGGGGATTCCATGGTCGCTGGCTTTGTAGGAACATTATTAAAAGAAAACGATTCTCAGCTTGCTTTTAAAACAGGTGTTGCCACCGGTAGCGCGACAGCCTTCTCGGATGATTTAGCTAAAAAAAGTGAGATTGAGAACTTGATTTCTCAAGTTACTATCTCTTCAATTAATAATTAGGAGGAAAAATAATGAAAATAACTGATTTATTATTAAAGAATGTTATGATTATGGATCTAAAAGCAACAAGAAAAGAAGCAGCTATTGATGAAATGGTTGATAGTTTAGTAAAACACAATCGAATAAGTGATTCTACTGTATTTAAAAAAGGCATCATGGCTCGTGAATCACAGACGTCAACGGGCCTTGGTGATGGAATTGCTATGCCTCATGCAAAAAATTCGGCTGTCAATGAGGCTACTGTCCTCTTTGCAAAAAGTTCAAAAGGCGTTGACTATGACGCTCTTGACGGTCAACCAACTTATCTATTCTTTATGATTGCAGCCCCTGAAGGTGCAAATGATACCCATTTACAAGCACTAGCTAGTTTAGCTAGATTATTGGTTAATCCTGATTTCGTTGCTTCTTTAAAAAATGCGGAGACGCCTGAAGAAGTACAGTCTTTATTCGAAAATGCTGAAAAAAAACGTTTAGCTCAAGAAAATGAAGAACTAAACTCTCAAAGGGCTAAAACTCACGATTCTTCTCGTCCATTCGTCATCGCCGTTACAGCTTGCCCAACTGGTATCGCTCATACTTACATGGCAGAGGACGCCTTAAAGAAAAAAGCAGCTGAGATGAATATTGATATCAAAGTTGAAACAAATGGGTCTGAAGGCGTTAAGAATCGACTATCTGCAAGTGATATCGAGAGGGCAGATGGAGTCATCATTGCAGCTGACAAAAATGTTGAAATGAATCGTTTTAATGGTAAACCTGTTCTTCAACGTCCAGTCAGTGATGGCATTCGTAAACCTGAAGAACTGATTGAAAAAGCTTCAAAAAAGCAAGCTCCTATATATTACGCTGATGATAATGGTCGTTCAACTAATGAGGAAAGTATAAACGGATCTGTTTTAAGTAAAGTATACAAAGATTTAATGAATGGTATTTCTCACATGCTTCCGTTTGTTGTAGGTGGCGGAATTATTTTAGCCCTTTCTTTCCTTGCTGAACCTTATTTTGGTGATAAGAGTGAGATTTTTACTTTCTTAAATTCACTTGGTAGCAATGCTTTTAGTTTCTTAATTCCAATATTAGCCGGTTATATCGCAATGAGTATTGGAGATAGACCAGGTCTAATGCCTGGTATGGTTGGTGGGTTTATGGCCGTTCAAAGTAACGCTGGTTTCTTAGGTGGATTAGCTGCTGGATTTATTGCAGGTTATTCTATCCTTCTTTTAAGAAGAGTATTAAAAGGCGTTCCTAAATCTTTAGAAGGTTTAAAATCAATTTTACTTTATCCTGTTCTTTCCTTATTAATTATCGGTTTCTTGATGTACTTTGTTATTGATCCTGTTTTCTCTACTATCAATGCTGCTATGATTAGCTTTTTAGAAAACTTAGGTACTGGAAATGCTGTTTTATTAGGAGCGCTTTTAGGTGGTATGATGGCTATTGATATGGGTGGACCTTTCAACAAAGCTGCCTATACTTTCTCAATTGGTATCTTTACAGACACAGGTGATGGAAGTCTCATGGCAGCGGTAATGGCGGGTGGAATGATCCCTCCTTTAGCTATCGCTTTAGCGAGTACTCTTTTCAAAAATAAGTTTACAGATGATGAAAGAAAATCTGGTTTAACAAATTATATTCTTGGCCTTTCATTCATTACTGAAGGTGCTATTCCTTTTGCTGCAGCCGATCCTTTGAGAATCATCACCTCATCTGTTGTAGGAGCTGCAATTGCTGGTGGATTAACACAATTTTGGAATATTTCTATTCCAGCGCCACACGGCGGTATTTTTGCAATCGGTCTTTCTAATCACGCTATCCTTTTCTTAATCGCTTTAGCTATCGGGATGGTCGTCTCTGCACTAATTTTAGGTTTTTGGAAAAAAACAATTACCAAAGAAATAAACTAATGAGTTAAACAAAAAAACCGTATTAGATTTCTATTTTGCCATATAATATGAGCAAAACAAGAAATAGTACGGTTTTTTTTACTCAGTAAATTAAGTAAACGAATGAGTAAAGATTTTTAAAGAACTTTAGCTAAGAAACTCTTTGTTCTTTCATGTTGTGGATAATCAAATAACTGTTCAGGTGTGCCTTCTTCAACAATATAACCCGCATCCATAAAGATTACACGATCAGCAACTTTTTTAGCAAATCCCATTTCATGAGTTACGACAACCATTGTCATACCTGTTTCAGCTAAATCTTGAATAACTTTTAAGACTTCTCCAACCATTTCGGGATCTAATGCTGATGTTGGTTCATCAAAAAGCATCACTTTTGGATTCATAGCCAATGCTCTTGCGATAGCAACCCTTTGTTGTTGTCCGCCAGATAAACTAGCAGGGAAAGATTTTTCTTTATCTGAAAGTCCTACTTGACCTAATAATTTAACTGCTTGATTATGCGCCTCCTCGGGATTCATCCCTTTAACCTTAATAGGAGCGATTTTTAAATTCTCTATTACAGACAGATTGGGAAATAAATTAAAATTTTGAAAAACCATCCCCATTTTCTCTCTCAAATTATTAACTTTAGATTCATTTAGTTCTGTTAAAATGAGATCATCAAAAATTATTTCACCGTCTGTGGGTGTTTCTAAAAGATTTAAACACCTTAATAAGGTACTTTTCCCTGAACCTGAAGGACCAATAATAACAACTACTTCATTTTTTTTAATTTCTCCATTAATATCTATTAATACTTCATTCTTACCGAATGTTTTTTTTAGGTGATTAAATTTGATCATGATTCATCTTCCTTTCATAGTGATTTAATAGTTTAGTTAGACTAAAGGTTAAAATAAAGTAAATAACCATTGTAACGGCCAAAGGGGCAATGCCTCTGTAAGAAAGAGAAGTAACAATCTTTGTTTGGAATATTAAGTCTCCAACTCCAATAATAGAGACAATTGAACTTTCCTTAATAATTGTAATAAATTCATTTCCTAAGGCTGGCCAAATATTTTTTAAAGCTTGCGGGAAAACAATATAACGCATAGCCGTTTTTTTGCTCATACCTAAACTTCTAGCTGCTTCTGTTTGACCTTTGTTAACAGAGTTTAAACCTGATCTAATAATTTCACTTATATAAGCACCACTATTTAAAGAAACTGCTATAATACCTGAAGCAAGTGCTGGGATATTTATTAGATATCCAACTGCAAAATAAATGAACATTACTTGGATCATCATAGGTGTACCCCTGACAAATTCCACATATGCTGTCGCTGGCAAACGAATGAGTTTACGATCAGACAGTCTCATTAGCGATAAAATTACTCCTAAAATAGAACCGAAAAAGACACTTAGCACAGAGATCAGGATAGTATATCCTGTACCTTTAGCAAAATAGCTCCAGTAATTAATTATTGTTTTAGGCTTTGAATCTTCCTGACCATCTTGGCCTTGGCTTTCTTTCAGTAATTCTCCAGCCTCTTTTAAATAATCTTCCGTTAAGTTATTTTCTTTAATAGTAGAAATAGATTGATTAATAGCTGTTACAAGACTAGCTGAGCCTTTCTTTACGGCTACCGCTGCTCCTTGTTCGTCTTCTTGTAATTCAAAGCCGCCATCAAATGTTGCTAGCCCATTATCATTGGCAACATAAGCCATCGCACTTGGTTTCTCCATAATAATAGCTTCTATTTTATTAGTTTTTAAAGCTAAAATTAAATCAGTTATTTTAGATAAACTTAATATTGAGGAATCTGGCATTTGTTCCTTTGCTAGTGATTCTTGAATTGACCCAGTTTGAACCCCTATTTTTTTTTGATATAAATCATCTTTTGAAGTATATATTTCATTGTCCGATGGACGAACAACAATATTCTGTCCGCCTATATAATAAACCTCTGAAAAATCGACACTTTCTTTACGTTCATCAGATGCGCTCATTCCTGAAATAATAATATCAACCTTTCCAACTTCTAGAGCTGGTAACAAGCTATCAAATCCAATATCTTGTATCTCTAATTTAACTCCTAAATCTTCAGCAATTTTTTCGGCAATGGAAATATCCATCCCTACTATTTCATCTTGTCCATCAAGAGTCGCATGGAATTCATATGGCGGAAAATCTGCACTAGTTCCAACTACTAGCGTTTCTTTTGATTTAACTTTTTTTAATGAATTATCTGCAGCTAATACTTGTATTTTTGGTAAAAAGGTACTTATTAAAATTATAGATAAAACAATAGTCATTATTTTTCTCTTCATCATTATTTCCTCCTGTATTTTAAGTCTTTTGTAGTTTAACAGAAAGAGAATATTTATGCAATATATATTTGTTTTAACCACCTATTTTTGATTTTACACCCTGATTATACATAAACAAATGTATAAAAACGTTTTCCAACCATTTATTAAACACTAAGACTACCTATTTATTAAAAGAATGAAATAGTAGCCTTTTATTTTAAATAGGGGTAAACTGACTTTAGACAGAATATTGGAGGTATTTTATGGGACAATTATTTAAATCTGATACGAGTATAGATGAATTATTTTCTAAATTTGTACTTGACCCAGAAGAAGCTATCAAGACCAAAGAAGTGTTAAAAGAAGAAAATGAAAAAAATGAAACTAAAACGGATAATAAAATAAAATAAAACAACTCTCTTTTCAATTTATTGAAAAGAGAGTTGTTTTATTTTATTCCATTCGTTCTCGGCTTTTTGCTTCTGAAAATCCATTTGGATACCGTTTTCTTAGTTTATCAATATTCTGAATAGCTACATCTTCAAATGGGATATCTGCCCACTCTGCTATTTGAGATAAATACCATAGAACATCACCCATTTCTTTAACGAGTTCTTTTTTATCTAAATCGTGTCCATGGAAGGTATATTTTTTAATCAAATCTACTAATTCACCAGATTCACTCGCTACTCCTAACGCACAATTTGTTAGTACTTGCTCATTTCCATACAAAGTGCGGCTTGCTAATTTTTGATACTCGTTAAACTCCATTTACAAAACCCCTTTTTCATTTGTACAAATTTTTTTATTTAACAAACTAAACGTCTATTTTTTCTTTTTCAAATAACCTTCTATTAATCTCCATGCCTCATCTTTACCTTCGCCAGTTTCTGAAGAAAACAAAACAAAGTCATCTTCTGGATCAAAACCAAGAGATTCTTTTGATATCTTCGTATGTTTATTCCATTTACTTCTAGGTATTTTATCCGCTTTTGTTGCAACAACAATTATCGGGATACCAAAATGCTTAAGAAATTGATACATTTGTTTGTCATCAGCAGTTGCTGGATGCCTAAAGTCAATAACACATAACGTTACTTTCAAAGGATCTCTTTGAGTAAAGTATGTTTCTAACATTTCTCCCCATTTTGCACGTTCTGTTTTAGATACTTTTGCATATCCGTATCCAGGGACATCAACGAAATAAAATTTATCTTCAATAATATAGTAATTTAGCGTTTGCGTTTTTCCAGGTTTACTTGATGTACGTGCTAAACCTTTTCTATTAATTAATGTATTTATAAAAGAGGATTTACCTACGTTTGATCGTCCTGCTAAAGCAACTTCAGGTAAACCAGTTTTTGGGTATTGAGCAGGTGAAACAGCGCTAATTACAATATCTGCCTTATTAACTTTCATATTTTTATCTCCATCTCTTATCTGAATTCTTTTATTATTCTAACATAAATTGATATCAATATCATTCCTTTCTTTTTTTACATTACTATTGGTTAATTCTTAAAATAATAGTAAATGAGTATCGTATTTTTAGACTAACTCAACATGTACTAGTCTCCTTAATTTAAAAATTAAACAACCTCCAAAAAGTCTTACTCTTTGGAGGTTGATGTAACTAACTATTCACTAAAACTAATCAATCTTTTGTCCATCTTCGTTATAGAAATCTGGAAGACCACTTCCACTAACTGTTTCTTCCGTTATTACACACTTCGCAATTTCAGGACGACTTGGTAAGTCAAACATAATTTCTAACATAATATTTTCAATGATTGACCTTAATCCACGAGCACCAGTGTTACGTTCAATAGCTTTTTTAGCGATTTCTCTAAGAGCTGTTTCCTCAAACTCTAGTTCTACATCATCAAGTAATAGCAGTTTCTTGTATTGCTTTTCTAATGCATTCTTAGGTTTAGTCAAAATATGAACTAGATCATCTTCTGTTAATTTTTCTAAAGCTGCCATTACTGGTAAGCGTCCAATGAATTCTGGTATCAAACCAAATTTCAATAAATCTTCTGGTATAATTTTTTGCATAACACTTTCATCAAGGTTTGCAATTTTTTTAGAAGAGCCAAATCCTATAATCTTTTCCCCTAGTCTACTCTTAACAATCGTTTCAATTCCATCAAAGGCTCCACCGACGATGAAGAGAATATTTGTAGTATCTAATTGGATGAATTCTTGATTTGGGTGCTTTCTTCCACCTTGAGGCGGAATATTAGCAACGGTACCCTCTAATATCTTTAAGAGTGCTTGTTGGACACCTTCTCCACTAACATCACGTGTAATTGAAACATTTTCACCTTTACGTGCAATTTTGTCAATTTCGTCAATATAGATAATCCCTTTTTGAGCTCGTTCTACATCAAAATCAGCAGCTTGCATTAATTTAAGCAGAATATTTTCAACATCCTCACCAACATATCCAGCTTCAGTCAAACTAGTCGCATCAGCAATGGCAAAAGGAACATTCAAAATACGTGCTAAACTTTGTGCTAAAAATGTCTTTCCTGAACCAGTAGGTCCAATTAAACATATGTTACTTTTTTGTAGTTCAACGTCATCAACTTGTGTATCCATTTGATTAATGCGCTTATAGTGATTGTATACAGCTACAGAAAGAGATTTTTTAGCTTGTTCTTGGCCGATAACGTAATCATTCAGAATCCCTCTGATTTCTTGTGGTTTAGGAACTTCTAAGAACTCACCGTAACCCGCATCACTAAACTCTTCATCAATAATTTCTTTACATAAATCTATACATTCATTACAAATGTAGACTCCTGGACCTGCCACTATTTTTTTTACTTGATCTTGTGATTTTCCGCAAAATGAACAATTTATAGGACCTTTTGTTTCTTCATCAATAAACATACTTTTTGTCCACCTCTATTCTCATTCATGCTTATCATAACAATACACTATTGTTTCAACATCAATAAGCTGTTTTAAACTCTTATAATCATAGCATAACCTAATTTTTTTATCCATAGAACCAACTCTAAACTAAGTGTGTTATATAGTAATAAAGAAAAAGACTCCAAAAGTTACTTACCCTTTGAAGTCCTTTCCTTCAATTTTTTTAACTAAATTCATTCTAGGTTATTTATTTTTCTACTGATGTAGAAGTAATTAAATCAATTGCTTTTTTCATAGAAATGTCATGCTTAAGCATGTCAGGAGTCAAAGCAGCGCGAACAGCTTTTTCTTCCATTCCATATTGTTCAGCTAATTCTTTAATTTCAGCTTCTACTTCTTCGTCAGATGGTGCAAATGCTTCTGCTTCAACAATAGCTTCAAGAACTAAGTTTGTACGAGTTCTTAACTCAGCATCGCTTTCCATTTGTGTGTGTAAATCTGCTTCTGTAGTACCTGTAATTTGGTAATACATTTCAGGAGAAACACCTTGGCGTTGCATGTCATTCAAGAATGTATCCATTTGACGGTGAACTTCATCATGTACCATTGAGCCTGGTAATTCTTCGATTGTTGCATTGTCTACTGCTTGACGAATAGCTGCTTCTTCTACAGCTTCATCCGCTGCAGCATTTTTTGCTTCAACTAACTTATTCATCATTTTTTCTTTTAATTCAGCTAAAGTTTCAACTTCTTCGTCTACATCTTTAGCAAATTCATCGTCTAATTCAGGTAACTCTTTAGCTTTAACTTCATGTACTTTTACTTTAAATACAGCTTCAGCACCTTTTAAAGATTCTTCATGATAGTCTTCAGGGAAAGTAACGGTTACTTCTAGTTCATCGTTAGCTTTAGCTCCAATTAATTGCTCTTCAAATCCTGGAATAAATGAGTTTGAACCAATTTCTAGTGAATGATTCTCGCCTTTTCCACCGTCAAATGCGACTCCATCTTTAGAACCGTCAAAATCAATAACAACAGTATCGCCTTCAACAGCTGCCTCTTCTTTTAAAACAAGTTCAGCTTGTTGTTCACGTTTTTCTTGTAATTCAGCTTCAACGTCAGCTTCAGTAACTTCACGATCTTGCTTATCAACAGTCAAGCCTTTATATTCGCCTAATTTTACTTCTGGTTTTACAGTAACGATTGCTTCGATAACCCAAGGTTGTCCAGCTTCCATTGATTTAACATCAATTTTTGGTTGATCAACAGGTTCGATTCCAGCTTCTTTAAGAGCTGCTTCGTATTGTTCTGGTAATACTGCATTCAAAGCATCTTCATAAAGTGATGCTTCTCCATACATTTTATTGAATACTTGACGTGATACTTTTCCTTTACGGAAACCTGGTACATTTAAAGTACCTCTCACTTTATTAAAAGCAGTATTCATACCTTCTTTAATTTTTTCTTCTGAAATTTCAAATGTTAATACACCATCATTAGTGCCTTTTTTTTCCCAATTTGCAGTCATTTATATTTCCCTCCGAAACAGTCTATTATTTGGCAATTCTTTTCAAAATTGCATACTCCTTAATCTTACACTATACCTTTATTTTTGTAAATACAAACAGGCTAAAGACTACATTTTACTTAATATTTTTAATTAAATCCACGTTTGTATTTCATCATTTAGACGTTGCATCCACTTTTCCATCATTTCCAATTCTATCGACGCCGTCTTTTCTGTTTTAAATTCATGAAATTGATCATATCTTTTCAAATATAAAACTACCCATTCTTTTGGCGAGACAATTACTTCATCGATAAATGGATACAACAACATAAAATGCAAGTTTGCTTCTTGAACAATCGCTTGAAATAAAACGGGATCATTATTTTCAATTGTTTCTTTTAAGATATGTTCTACGGCTTGAACAGCCTTCGTCTCCGTTATTAATAGCATATCTATAGGTTTTATTATTCGCTGTTCATTAAACCATTCTAAATTAAATGTATTTTCTATATTTTTTTCCATAAGAAATTCTATTACTGTTGTTTTCACTATACCATTAACGTATGGATTGCTTAATAGACTCGTAGCCGCTTTTACAAATCGCGGCAATGGTAAGTCTTTAGCGTTTTTAATAATTTCAGCTTGCTTTTCAAATGATTGATTCCCCATAGAAAAAACATTTTTCATTATTGTTTCATAATGCTTTTCATTTTGAATCTGGACTAATGCTCTTTCTTTTTCTAATCTTTCAAATTGAGAATGCCATTTAAAATCATTCTCATTCGTTTGAGACAGTTTATCTTTCACTATTTTTTCTGCTTGAATAAAATAATGTCCTTTAATAAGGATAGACACATAGAATAAAGTTAAGTTGTCTTCACTAGTGTAATAATCGATTTCTTTATCTGCTATCGTTTTAGCTTTCTTATACTCTCCTTTCTGATAAAGTGCCGTTGCATAAAATGAGTTTATTCTTGGCTCTTGTTTAATAGCATAAGCCTCTTCAAAATACATTGCTGCTTCTTCCATGTTTCCCAATTCAAAAAATTCAAGACCTTTATTGATATATGTCTCATAATTTTTAGGAAATTCAATTTTTTTGCCCATATTATTCACCCATTCTTTTATCACTACTCTTTGTGTTGCTTTTGTTCAGTGTAACATAGGTTGAAATGGTGTAATAGGCTAATTATCTGTATGTAAAAAAACACACCCTCATTAACTAGATAACTTTGCCTTAAATCATTCAAGGTGAAAGTCTTCTACTAAGCAGGATGTGTGTGTTTTAATATTTTCTAAATCGCTGGTATCTTTCTTCAATTAAATCATTAGAAGATTTAGAAGTTAAATCATCAAGCGTCTTTACTAATTGCGCTTTTAGATTTTTTAATATTGTATCATTATCAAGTAAACCATTTTGATTTGTTTCTGGAATAATCTGATCAATGATTGATAAACCAAGTAAATCGGTAGCTGTTAACTTCATTATTTCAGCAGCCTCATCAGCTTTTGAAGCGTCTTTCCATAAAATAGAAGAGAAGCCTTCTGGTGAAAGAATAGAATACATCGTATGTTCCATCATCCAAACTTGATTTCCCATTGCCAAAGCCAATGCTCCACCACTGCCTCCTTCTCCAATAATAATAGAAATGATTGGAACTTTTAATTGACTCATTTCCATTAAGTTTCGAGCGATTGCTTCTCCTTGACCACGTTCTTCAGCTTCTACACCGCAATAAGCACCTGAAGTATTGATAAACGTTACAACTGGTCTTTTAAATTTTTCAGCTTGTTTCATTAATCGTAAGGCTTTTCGGTACCCCTCAGGATGTGGCGAACCAAAATTACGCTCAATGTTTTCTGTTAATTCATGACCCTTTTGATTCCCAATAACAGTAATAGGTTGTCCATTTAATGTAGCAATTCCACCTACAATGGCTTTGTCATCACGAAACGAGCGATCCCCATGAAACTCTATAAAATTCTCGAAAATTTCTTCAAAGATTTCTAAAGCTGTCAATCGAGATGTTTTTCGAGATAGAACCACAATTTCACTTGCTTCACTCAATTGTTTCACCTTCTTCTATACAAATTCTCTTTCAGATAGTTAACGTTACTGATGAAATTTTAAAAGTAGTCCTAACGTTTCTCTAAGTTCTACTCTTGGAACGATTTTATCAATAAAGCCATTCTTCAATACAGACTCTGCTAATTGGAAGTCATCTGGCAAAGTTTCTTTAATTGTTTGTTCAATTACTCGTCTTCCAGCAAAACCGACTAGTGCTCTAGGCTCTGATAGAATAATATCACCCTGCATAGCAAAACTAGCAGTCACCCCACCAGTAGTTGGATCAGTTAGGACAGTAATATACAATAATCCTTCTTCACTGTGGCGTGCTACTGCCGCACTAATCTTAGCCATTTGCATCAAAGATAAAATACCTTCTTGCATGCGAGCGCCGCCTGAAGCTGTAAAAATAATGATTGGTAGCTTTTCTTTTGTTGCTTGTTCTAGTGTTCTAGTAATTTTTTCTCCTACAACACTTCCCATGCTGCCCATAATAAAACTCGAGTCCATTACACAAATGGCTGTTTCAAGACCTTTAATTGAAGCTTTACCCGTAACAACTGCTTCGTGCAAATTAGTTTTAGTTTGCATATTTTTAATTTTTTCTTCATAACTTGGAAAATCAAGAGGGTTTTTAAAAGCAATATCTAAATTCCATTCTTCAAAAGTTCCTTCATCTACTGTTAATTCAATTCGTTTTTTAGCGTCTATTCTAAAAGTATACCCACATTCTGGGCATATCTTTTCGGACCCTAAATCTTTTCCATAGATGGATCGTTTACAATTTGGACATTGTGTAAACATTCCTTCTGGTACTTTTGCAGCATCTTTTTCATCTTCTAATCGTGAACTTTTAGTAATAGGGATAAAAGCTCTTTTCTTAAACAATCTCACTTTCTCACCTCTTTATTCACTTAACGGATTATTATTCGACACGCGGTTTCCATTCTTTAAGAAAGGTATCTTGTAAGAAACTAGTATCATATGATCCAGTGACAAAACGTTCATCTGCCAATAAATCTTCTTGGAAGAATTGGTTGCTTATGATTCCTTCAATAACCAATTCTCCTAATGCACGTTTCATTTTTGCAATAGCTTCAGCGCGGTCAGCACCTTTAGTAATAATTTTAGCAACCATAGCATCATAATACGGCGGAATGACATAACCTGCAAACATTGCACTTTCTACTCTTAAACCATTCCCACCACTAGGCATCATTAAATAAGTAATCTTGCCTGGAGAAGGTGCAAAATTAAATGCTGGGTTTTCAGCGTTTATCCGGCATTCAATTGTATGTCCAGTAATTTTTACGTCTTTTTGTTTGATTTTCAGTTTATTGCCGCTAGCAATCGTCAATTGTTCTTTCACTATATCAATTTCTGTTGCCATTTCTGTAACAGGATGTTCTACTTGGATACGAGTATTCATTTCCATAAAGTAAAAATTCCCAGACTGATCTAATAAAAACTCAATTGTTCCAGCGTTTTTATATCCAACAAATTTTGCGGCACGAACAGCAATCTCTCCTAAACTTTTGCGTTGGTCTTCGCTGATTGCAACAGAAGGACATTCTTCAATTACTTTTTGATTATTACGTTGCAATGAACAATCTCTTTCTCCTAAGTGGATAACATTACCATGGTGATCAGCTAGTATCTGAACTTCAATATGACGTGCATGTTCAATTATTTTCTCCATGTACATACGGTCGTCTCCAAATGCTGCCTTAGCTTCACTTTTAGCACTGTTAAAAGCAGCATTTAGTTCCTCACTTTTATACACTTTTCTTATACCTTTTCCACCGCCTCCAGCAGCAGCTTTCAACATCACTGGATAACCTAACTCATCTGCAAGTGCTTTTGCTTTATCAGTATCGGTGATAAAGCCATCACTTCCAGGAATAACCGGAACGCCTGCTTGAATCATTAGATCTCTTGCATTAGATTTATTTCCCATTTGCTCAATTGTATCAGCATCTGGTCCAATAAAAGCCACATTCATTTCTTTACACATTGTAGCAAATGTGCTGTTTTCTGATAAGAAACCAAATCCAGGATGAATTGCTTGTGAGTTGGTTACATCTGCAGCACTTAAGATACTTTGCATATTAAGATAAGAATCGGTCGCTTTTGCTGGTCCTATACAAATAGCTTCATCAGCCAATTGCATGTGCAACGCATCACGGTCGGCTTCTGAATAAACAGCTACTGTTTGAATACCCAGTTCACGACAAGCTCTAATGATTCGAACAGCTATTTCCCCACGGTTTGCTATTAATATCTTTTTAAACATATACTTATCTTCCTATGATGAACGTTAATTCAGCTTCACAAACTTTTTTTCCATCAACGTATGCTACACCTTTGCCGATACCTGCATAATCTTTTAATTTAACAATATCTACCACTAATACCAATTGGTCTCCAGGAACAACTTTTTTACGGAATTTCACTTTATTCATTCCACCTAGGTAAGCTGTTTGTCCTTTAAATCTGTCTAAAGTTAACAATGGAATAGAACCAGCTTGTGCTAATGCTTCTAGAATATAAACACCAGGTAAAACTGGTTCTCCCGGGAAATGTCCTTGAAAGATTTCTTCGTTAATTGTTACATTTTTTAAGGCTGTAACGTGTTCTCCTGGTGTCATCTCATCTACACGATCGATAAAATAGATTGGGTAACGGTTTGGAATCAAAGCCTGGATTTCTGCGATATTTAATTTAGTCATGTTTTGTATTCCTCCTATATAATTCTAAATAATGGTTGGTTGTATTCAACAACCTGCTCATCTTCTACGTAAACTTCTGCAATCGTTCCTTCAACTTCACTTTTGATTTCATTCATTAACTTCATTGCCTCAACAATACAAAGAACATCTCCAACTGAAACAGCATCTCCAATTTTTTTGAAAGCAGGTTGGTCTGGAGCAGAAGACATATACGTTACACCAACTAATGGTGATTGGATAACGTGTCCTTCTTTTATTGCTTCTGTTTCAGATTTATTTGGAACAACTACTTCATCTTTTTGTAGAGAAGCTCCTGATTTAATAGGATCATTTTTCTTAATGGGAGTAGCCTCAATTAAACTTTTAGGTTCATTAGAATGGTTCGCATGTTGTGTACTAGTTGTATTTTTGCTCATTCGCATTGAAATATTATCCATTTGTAAATCAAATTCTGTTAAATCAGAATGATCAACCAATGCAAGAAGTTCTTTAACTTGATTAAAATCCATTATTTACCCTCCCATTTTTTGAAACAAGTGACCGCATTATGGCCACCGAATCCTAATGAGTTATTTAAAGCATACTTCGTTTCAGTTTTTCTACCAACTCCTGGTACATAATCCAACTCACATGCTTCGTCTTGGACTTCTAATCCGATTGTTGGAGGTAAAAAACCTTCTTGAAGTGCTTTAATACATGCGATTGCTTCGATTGCGCCAGCAGCACCTAATAAATGTCCTGTCATACTTTTAGTACTTGAAATCGCAACATTCTTAGCTAGCTCTTCGCCGAATGCATATTTAATCGCCATTGTTTCAGCAGAATCATTGGCTGGTGTTCCAGTTCCATGAGCATTTACATAACCAACAGTTTCTGGTGTAATACCCGCTTCTTGCATAGCATTTATCATCGCTTTTCCAGCACCACTGCCATCAGGTGTTGGTGCAGTCATATGATAACCGTCTCCTGTTGAACCATATCCAACAATTTCCCCATATATTGTTGCGTTTCTTTCAAGTGCATGGTCTAGGCTTTCTAACATCACAACCCCAGCTCCTTCGCCCATTACAAAACCAGAGCGTTCTTTGTCAAAGGGGATAGATGCACGATCAGGGTCTGTACTAGTAGAAAGAGCTGTTAATGCAGCAAAACCAGAAATACCAATTTCATCAATTGTTCCTTCTGCTCCACCTGCTAGAATAACATCCGAGTAACCATGTTTGATATTGCGATAAGCTTCTCCAATAGAGTTATTTCCTGAAGCACAAGCTGTCACAATAGACGTGTTAATCCCTTTAGTACCAATTGCAATTGAAATATTACCTGCAACCATGTTACCTATTGCCATTGGAACGAAAAGTGGTGCCACCCGTTGCGGTCCTTTATCGTGCATTTTTATAATTTGTTCTTGCATAGCATTTAGTCCACCTATACCAGAACCTACGATGACTCCAAAACGATCCATGTCCGTTTTTTCTGTATCAATCCCACTCATTTCAACAGCTTGTACAGCGGCAGCGACACCATATTTAGAAAAGTCATCCATTCTTTTAGCGATTTTACGAGGCATATAGTTTGTCGGATCAAAGTCTTTTAATTCACCAGCAACACTTATACCTGTTTCAGTTGCATCAAACTTCGTAATTGGTCCAATTCCATTTTTACCTTCTTTTAAACCATTCCAAAACTCATCAACAGTATTGCCTAACGGGGTAACTGCACCCATTCCTGTAATTACTACACGATTCGTCATTATAAAGTCTCCTTTTCTAACCATTCATTACCATACCACCATCAACATTAATCACTTGACCGGTAATATAGTTGTTTTCGCTTAAAAATACTGCTACACGAGCAACGTCATCAACATTCCCGAAACGTTTTAACGGAACTTGCCCAACTGCTGCCTCTTTCATTTTATCTGATAGGACATCTGTCATTTCAGTTTCAATAAATCCTGGTGCAATAGCATTCACTGTAATTCCTCTAGCAGCTAATTCTCTAGCAGCTGATTTTGTTAAGCCGATAACACCTGCTTTACTAGCAGCATAGTTAGCTTGACCAACATTCCCTACTAAACCGACTACACTAGACATATTAATAATCGTACCGCTTCGTTGTTTTAACATGACTTTAGTTGCATGACGGATGGTATTAAAAGTTCCTTTTAAATTCACTGAAAGGGTTTGATCAAAATCATCCTCAGACATACGCATTAATAGTTTATCATTCGTAATTCCAGCGTTATTAACCAAAACATCAACACTACCAAAAACTTCTTTAGTTTCATCAATCAACTGTTTCGCTTTATCAAAATCACTCATATCGCCTAAAATAGTATGAACTTTTGCTCCATAAGACTCAATTTCTGTAATCAATTCAGAAGGGATAGGATTACGACCATTTAAAACAATGTTTGCACCCGTTTTTGCAAAAGCTAGCGCAATCGCTTTACCAATCCCTCTTGAACTGCCAGTAACGATAACTGTTTTATTTTCTGTCGTCATGTACTCATTCCTTTTTTTTAAGATAATGACTGGACTGCTTTGAAGAATTCCAGCCATTTTAATGTGTCGCTAATTTAGTTAGTGTTTTTTCTAAAGTTTTTTTATTTTCTACATTCATAGTAGTTACAGATTTATCAATTTTTTTAATAAAACTACTTAGCGTTTTGCCAGGGCCAACTTCAATAAATGTATCTACACCTAAATCAATCATTTTTCTAACGCTGTCTTCCCAATAAACTGGAGACATGACTTGTTTTACCATAATTTCAGCAATTTCTTCTTTAGATAAAAATTCTTTAGCTGTTGTGTTGCTTACAATTGTTAGTATCGGATCATTAATTGTTATGTCTTCAATTTCTTTTGCCAATTGTTCTGCTGCTGGAGCAAGCAAAGAAGTATGGAAAGGTCCACTTACTTGGAGTGAAACAACTCGTTTTGCACCTTTTTCAAGTAAAAGTTTTCCGGCTTTTTCGACAGCTTCTTTTATGCCAGCTATCGCAATTTGTCCTGGCATATTATAATTTGCAGGAGACACAACGCCTAAATCACTCGCTTGTTCACATGCTTCTACAATCGTGTCGCGATCTAGTCCCATTATTGCACTCATAGCACCTAGACCTTCAGGAACAGCCTCTGTCATATACTGTCCTCTTTTTTTAACCAGTTTGACAGCTGTCTGAAAATCTAGCACTCCAGCTTTGACAAAAGCACTATACTCTCCAAGACTAAGACCAGCTACCACTTCTGGTACTATTCCTTTTTCTTTTAACAAACCATCAATTGCTAAACTAAGAGTTAAGATTGCTGGTTGAGTATACGTTGTTTTGTTAAGCAAGTCATTTTCTTCAAAACAAAGTGCTGCCATATCCATATCTAGAGCTACACTAGCTTCATCAAAGACGTTTCTTACTATTTCATATTCCTCATAGAGTTCTTGTCCCATTCCTGAATATTGGGCACCTTGACCACTATATACAAATGCAATCTTCATCGTAAGACTCCTAACTTTTTATCTTTTTATAAAAAACGAAGCTAAATCACTTACCTTCTATCATTTTCACAAAAATTATAAAAAAATATCAGAAATCCTTGGAAGCCAATAGGAACTTCTTTCAGCTTTCTGATATTTTCATTCATGTTCATACTTACTTATTTTAAAAGTCCTAATTGATCCGCTTGGTTTTTTATAACCATTTTATATTCATCCATCAACTCATGTATGATTGCTTCACAACTTTGTTCTTTTTTAACTAGTCCAGCACTTTGTCCAGACATAAATGAACCATTCACTTTATCCCCATCTACTACTGCCCTCTTCAAAGCTCCTTTTCCTAATGCTTCTAAAAGAGACAAGTCTGGGTTTTCATCACTAGTGATAGATTTTTCTACTTTTAAATATTCTCTAGTCAATTTATTGCGTAGTACTCTTACTGGATGTCCTGTAATTAATCCGGTTACGACAGTATCAATATCTTTTGCTTTTAGGATGAAATCTTTAAAGTTCTTATGTGCGTTACACTCATAAGCAACAACAAATCTCGTTCCTAACTGAGCTGCAGATGCACCTAAAGCCATCACAGCTGCTACTCCTCGTCCATCAGCAATACCACCAGCTGCAATTACTGGTATAGATACTTGATCAACCACTTGAGGAACAAGATTCATAGTCGTTGTCTTACCGATATGACCACCGGCTTCCATTCCTTCACAGATAACAGCATCTGCACCTTCTTGTTGCATTCTTCTAGCTAGAGCAACAGAAGCTACTACAGGGATAACAACAGTACCTGCAGCTTTGAATTGTTCCATGTATCTTCCTGGACTACCCGCACCTGTGGTAACGACTCTTATCTTCTCTTCGCAAACTAACTTTACAACTCCATCTACGTGAGGTGAAAGAAGTAAAACATTTATACCAAAAGGTTTATCTGTTAATCTTTTTGTTTCAGCAATCAATTCACGAACAGTCTCTACATCGGCATGTCCACAAGCTAAAACGCCTAATCCACCTGCATTTGATACTGCACTTACTAGACTTGGGTCTGCAACCCAAGACATTGCACCTTGGATAATAGGATATTTAATACCAAGTTTTTCAATTAATTCAGATTGCATACAGTATTCCTACTTTCTAATTGTCTCTTAATTATTTAGCTAATTCTGTCTCTACAAATGATACGATATCTTGAACAGTATTTAAGCCTTCTTCAGATTCAATTTTGATATCAAATTCATCTTCAATATCATTAATAATTTGGAATAAATCTAAACTATCAGCTTCTAGATCCTCACGGAAATTAGTTGTTAATTGTACTTCCTCTTCTTCTTTGTCTAATTGATCCACGATAATTGCTTGAATTTTTTCGAATGTCATTTTGGTTTCCTCCATATAATTTAATTTTTTTGCTTACTTTTATAGCCTAAGCAGGCTTATTATTACTTTTGTTAAATTCGGATTAGCATTGATCCCCACGTGAGTCCCCCACCAAATCCAGTTAATATTATTTTTTTACCTGTTCCCAGAACCAAATCACCAGACAAAACAAGTTCGTCAAGTAAAATTGGAATACTTGCTGCAGAAGTATTTCCATAATCAGAAATATTTAATGCAAATGTTTCAAAAGGAATTTTAAGTTTTTTAGCCATCGATTGGATAATACGCGAATTAGCTTGATGTGGTAAAATTCGATCAATATCTGACAAAGTTAGTGATGCCTTGTCAACGACTGCTTCAATACTTTTCGGTACACTACGTGTCGCAAAATCGAATATAGCTCTACCTTCCATTTCTAAATAGGTATCCGTTAAGTGATTTTCACTGTAGGGATTAGTTACTGGTAATGCTCCTGCTGTCAAAGCTAAGCCTCGACTTCCATCTGAATGGATATCTTCTGATATAAAACTACCTATCGAATCCGTACTCTCTAACAGTACGCCTCCTGCTCCGTCACCGAATAAAACAGCGGTGCTTCGATCATTCCAATCAATCATCTTTGACATGACCTCGCCACCTAAAACTAGAGCATAATGAAAATTCCCACTGCTTAACATCTTTTCAGCTACTGATAAAGCATAGATAAAACCAGAACAAGCTGCACTTAAATCGAATGCCATACTCTTACTTGCTCCAATGTAATCTTGAACCAAACAAGCAGTTGAAGGACTTAAGTAATCTGGAGACATTGTCGCAACGATAATCAAATCAATTTTACTCGCTGATATGTTAGCTTTTTTAAGAATATCTAAAGCAGCTTTTCCACAGAGAACTGAAGTATTCTCAGATTCACTTATTCGCCTATTTTCAATTCCTGTTCTTGTTTTAATCCAGTCATCGCTTGTATCCATTAAGCTTTCCAACTGCGCGTTAGAAATAGTCTTTTTAGGAAGATAACTCCCTGTACTAATAATTTTTGCTTGCATCCAGTTCAACTCTGTTCTTATAAATTATTTTTTATTTCGTCCAGAAAACCATGCAGATTTCTTAAACCTTTAATTAATATTTCGGCTTCTTTTCGTTCCATCCCGGTGATGGTTTCGTTAACCATGTTACGATGAAATTTATCATGTAAGCGATAAAGAAGTCTTCCTTTTTTCGTAAGTCCTAATCGAACAACCCGACGATCTTTTTCACTTCTGATTCGTTCAACATATCCCTTTTTCACAAGATTATTAACAGAAACCGTTAGTGTTCCAGCAGTAATGGTCAGTTTTTTGGCAACTTCGGAAGTTGTATTAACTTGATCCATTCCTATGGCTTCAATCGTATGCATTTCTTTAATTGAAAGATCATTAAATGTGCTCCCTTGAAGAGCATTTTCTTCAATCATTATAATTTCATTGAATATTGTAATTAAGTAAGCATTTATTTCATGCTCTAATACTTTGTCCACACCAGCTCCTCCGTTCCTTTATTTTACTCACTGAAATATTACTTTGAACATCAAACTATTTGACTATCAAACTATATTATTAAAATTATGAACTGTCAAGAAAAATAAGAAAGTTATTTTATAAATCTCCTTCTTTCCAAGTAGCTATCTACTGCTAAAAATAAAATTAACCCCGTCATTAAAGGATTTGTAATCCTAAACAACTTAATAGTATGCTGGGTAAAAATATATTTACTCTTAGGTATTTTATTTCGATACTAATTTTTTTTAGGATTAATTTTTCCGTAAATTTTTCTCATAAAACACAAAAAAAGATTAAGACATTTTGTCCTAATCTTTTAAGTCTATTTTTATTCTTAATTATGGATAAATTCAACAATATCTTTAAAATTAACAATTGTTTTCGATTCCATGATGTCTTTCATCTTTTCCGATGACTTTTCCCAATAAATCTCAACAACAGCGCTATTGTTTAATAGTTTTATAATAGTCCCTGCCATTTTTTCATCTCTAAATAAGAAAATGATTTTATCGCCTAAGTCTGGTCTAAATGAAGCTTTAATCTCATCAATAATCTCGTTTGCTTCATCATATGGTACTCCTAAAAGAGTTGCAATTCTAGATTTGCTTGCTCCCTTACGTAACTCAACCTCAACTAACGATTGAATTTCTTTGGTTATTTTTTCTCCCACTTAAATTCCCTCATTTCTTTCTTTCTAAAAAAACGTGACCCTTAGCTTAATTAGTTTGCTTATCTATCATACCACATTTCTCATCAAAATGAAATAAACGTCTAATCAATTCTCAAAACAGCTTCTATCTATGAGTTTTTCACAAAAAAATATCACTTGATGTTTCTATTAGTAGGTTTATTTTAGCACTATATATATAGTTTATCTTTACGTTTATCTTTAAATTGAATCAAAAAAAGAAAGGCTTAACAATCAAGCCTCTCTCCTTATTTTGTAGCTAGTCCCTTTTTATACTTCTAAATAGTTGGAACGCATGAGAGGTTATCTTCTATTCCCATACTTTTTTATTGACTTGTTCTATTTAAGGAACTTCGCCACATTATTAATTTTTCCAATGATCCAGTTTTTTACTGAAATAGAATCACTGAATAGTACTAGAGCCTTATTTTGACCCTAGAAAAGAAGACATTGTACCTTGTCCTTCTTTTCACTACAATA
>NZ_JBATXB010000112.1:0-2986 GCF_049673005.1 Carnobacterium sp.
CCACCGTTTTATCTGCAGCACTTAATACCTTTTTATCTCCGACGGCAATGGAAACCATATTCGCACGATTAATTGACTCAACACCTGCAGCTGCATCCTCAATCCCCACGCACTCGCTAACTAGACAATTTAATTGCTCAGCAGCTTTTTCAAAGATTTCAGGATTAGGCTTTCCTGCTGATAATGTTGCTGGATCAACAATCGTATCAAATAAAGTATGCAACCCTAATTTTTTCAGAATAACTGGTCCATTTTGGCTAGCAGAGGCTAATCCTATTAAAATATTAGCCTTATTTAATTGATACAATAATCGTTCAATCCCAGGCAGAATATCCGCTGAACTCATTTGCTCAATCATTTTTTTATATTCTTCATTCTTTTTAACTGCTAATTCTTCTTTTTCAGCTAGACTAAATTTGTTCTCTACTTTGCCTTTTCTTAAGATCCGCTCTAAGGATTCGATGCGGCTAATCCCTTTAAGTTGTTCATTAAATTCGTTATCTATGTTAATGTCTAATTCTTCAGCTAGAGCTTTCCACGCTAAAAAGTGATAACCAGCAGTATCCGTTATAATTCCGTCTAAATCAAATATTACAGCCTTCATAATTCTATTCTCCTTTTTTATATGGCCTTTATTTTCTTTCTAACAAGCAAGTGAATTTATCTGTGAGCACAATCCATTTATCATATATCTTGATTTCAATCGGTAAACCTTTAACCAACTCCATTGTTAAACCAGTTGTATCCACGATGATTTTCACTAAACGTTCCCGATAGTTAATATGGAATTCATAATTTGTCCAATTCTTAGGTAATGATGGTGCAAAAGACAATCTCTCATTTGCGGTACGCATACCCGCAAATCCTTCAACAATTGTCAACCAACTACCTGTCATTGATGTAATGTGTAGCCCATCTTCTGTATCATTGTTGTAGTTGTCTAAATCTAACCGAGCTGTCCGGCTATACAACTCAACTGCTTTATCCATATTATTCAAATCTGCTGCTATTATCGCATGAATGCTTGGTGATAGACTTGACTCATGAACGGTCAATGGTTCATAAAAATCAAAATTTGCACGTTTTTCTGCTTCTGTAAATTCTTCCATAAAGAAATAAATTCCTTGGAGCACATCCGCTTGTTTTATATACGGTGAACGCAAAATTCTATCCCAAGACCAGTTTTGACTTAGAGGCAACTCTTCCGGATTTAACTCCGAAACTGGCCTAAGCTCTTTATCTAAAAATGTATCGTGTTGAACAAAGATGCCTCTTTTTTCATCTATCGGAAAATACATTTTTTCAATAATATTTTTCCATTTATCTATTTCTTCTTTTTTTATGTTTAAAGAGATTTTTTTGTTTTCAGCTTTTTCTAATGACAAAAGTGTATATTTTAGAGTCCAGACGGCCATTTTATTCGTGTACCAATTATTATTCACGTTATTTTCATATTCATTGGGACCTGTAACACCATGCATCATGTATTGATTTTTATCTTGATTGTAATGAACTCGATCAGACCAGAACCGGCTAATACCAACTAAAACATCTAACCCTTTATCTATTAGATAGCTTTCATCTCCAGTATAATTTGTGTAATTATAGATAGCGTAAGCCATTGCTCCGTTGCGATGAATTTCTTCAAAGGTGATTTCCCATTCATTATGACACTCTACTCCTGTGAAAGTTACCATTGGGTATAAAGCACCTTTTAATCCTTGTTGACGTGCATTGTGTTCCGCTTGAGGCAACTGATTGTGACGATAATTCAATAAGTTCTTAGAAACTTTTTGATCTGTCAGTGCTAAGTACAACGGAATGGCATAAGCTTCTGTATCCCAGTACGTCGCTCCACCGTATTTTTCACCAGTGAAACCTTTAGGACCAATATTCAAACGTTCATCTTCTCCATAGTAAGTTGAAAAAAGTTGAAATAAATTATATCGAATGCCTTGCTGTGCTGCACTATCTCCACCTATTACGACATCTGCTTTATCCCATCGCTCTTGCCAAAGTTGCATATGCTGTTGACGCAATTGGGTAAATGAATACCGTGAAATCCTTTCACTTATTTTTTTACTTCTATTCGTGACCTCTTCTTTAGAACTATCACGAGAAGTAGTTAAAGTTATTAGCTTTTCAATACTTGCTGATTCTCCTACTCTAAGTTTACCGGTAAATTCTTGAACAACTGTTAGGTCAGTTGAACTCGTATAAGTATGTTTCAGGTTTTTAACCCGATTTACCATCGTCGCTGCTACTGTAAACTGCTCTATACCAAATTTATTTGGTTTCGTTTCTACAGTTAAGCTATCTTCCGTAACAGAAATCGGCAACCAGAATTTTTCTTCATAGTTTGAATCTTCATTCGTTACATTTCCATCTAAAGCTGGTTCAAAGCTAATTATGGCTTCACCAGTTAAACAAGTAACCTCCATGCGAATAGCGCAAAGTTCTTTTTGAGCTAAGCTTACAAATCTTTCAACCTCAACATGAAATTTCTTGCCGCTTTTTTCGACAACATAACTACGAGATAAAATCCCTTTTTGCATATCTAATGACATCTTAAATTCAGAAACGGTATCTTTATACAAATCTACTTGCTCTTCATCTATATAAAGATCGAGTTTAATAAAGTTCATTGAGTTAATTACTTTACCAAAATACTCAGGGTAGCCATTCTTCCACCAACCAACGCGAGTCTTGTCTGGATACCAAACACCTGCAAGATAACTTCCTTGATGGTTATCGCCTGAATAATGTTCTTCAAAGTTGCCACGCATCCCCATATATCCATTTCCTATACTCATCAAACTTTCCTGTAAGCGACGCTCTTTTTTATCTAATATCTGTGTTTGTACTTTCCATTCATCTAATTCAAATAATCGTTTCATTTATTAAGTTCCTCCTATAGCTGCCTGATAGTATCAGATTCGATTTTTATAGTCTAATCTTAAACGCAAACGTTTGCGTTGTCAAACGT
>NZ_JBATXB010000113.1:0-20074 GCF_049673005.1 Carnobacterium sp.
TTGATTTTATTGGAGGAGTACGTATGAAAAAGATAAGAGTGATTAGTCTTGTTCTTTTGTTTGCTTTGTTTTTTACTGGAATCAAAGAGGTTACAGCTGCTAGTTATGTTCAAGTCCATTTTATAAATGTAGGACAAGGTGATGCTATTCTAGTTCAAACACCAAATGAAAATATCTTGATTGATGGCGGTGGAAAAGGGAAAGGTCCTCAAGTGGTAAGTTATTTGAAAAAGAATAAAGTAACAACGCTTAGTGCTGTTGTCTCTACTCACCCTGATGCAGACCATGTTGGAGGGTTAGCTTATGTAATAAAGAATATGAAAGTCAATAAAGTGTATGCTCCTAACATTAGCCATACTACATTAGCTTATAAAGATTTTCTATTAGCTGTTAAAAGTAAGAAAATGAAATTTACAGTGGCCAAGCAAGGATTAGAAATCCCGACAAAGGCTAAAGATATTACGCTTAGATTTCTCGGTCCAGTTCGAGCATATGCTAAATCAGACTTGAATAATTGGAGCGCAGTATTGCACCTTAAGCACAATAAGAAATCCTTTTTATTTATGGGAGATGCTGAAAACGCAGCAGAGAAAGATTTATTAGCGAAAAAACTAATCTCTAAAGTTGATGTTCTAAAAGTAGGTCATCATGGATCGAAATTTTCTACCTCTGCCAAATTTTTAGAAAAAGCCGTTCCTGCTTATTCTGTTTTATCTGTGGGTAAAAATGGATACGGACATCCGACATCTGATGTATCCAATCGGTTGAAAAAAGTGAAATCAACGGTTTATAGAACAGATAAGTCTGGGAATGTTTTATTTAGTTCAAATGGATTGAAAGTCACACCAAGGATGGTAAGATAAATGGAAAAAGGAATTATCGATCGTTTTGAAGGTGAATTAGCAGTTGTTGAATTCGGCGAGGAAATGCGTGATGTGCCTAGAAAAAACTTGCCAAAGAATAGTAAAGTTGGAGATTTACTTATCTTTGATGGAGAGGTCGTTACGATTGATAAAGAAGAAACAGATAAGTTGAGGATGGAAATAGAGGACTTAATGAAGGAATTGTTTGAAGAAGAATAGGCTATTATAAAAAAAGACTTTATCTTACTTGGATAGAGTCTTTTTTTGTAAGTCTAAATGTTAGCCTTACCAACAGAATCTTAATCTGAAACTCATACTGTATCTATTCTTATGAGTTTAGTTTTATTTTATAGCTATAATGAGTTAAAAGAATGTGTATACTTTTCTACACTTTAATTAATGGATGTTATAAATTAAATAACTGTAGTATAATAAAAATGAAACCGGTTTAAAAGTTTAGCATGGAAAGGAAGAGGCTAGTGTTATATGTATATGAGGGATTTTTTCTAAATCTTTGTGTGTTAATTTCTTCTCTATTTGTTTACAAGCAATTATTAAAAAAAGATCCTAGTAACTATAAGACTACAAGCATCTCTATCCTTAAAGGATTTCTTGCTGGCATACTAGGAGTTGTTTTAATGTACTTTAGTATTGACGCAGGAGTAAACTCCATCATAGATTTGCGGGTTATCCCATTAATGTTAGTTGTACTATACAGCAATTGGATTTCAGCCTCTGTAACAGCTTCTCTTATTATCATTACTAGATTTATCATAGGCGTAAATGCTCAATCTTATTCTAATGTTATTTTTATTCTCGTTTCATGGGCTATTTTTCAATACGTCTCTAAGAGAATGAAGAATCGTTGGATTTGTATTTTTGTTATGCTTGGAATAAGTGCGTTAACCAATGCTTTTTTATCAATCTGGATTCCTTCGACGACGAGTATAAATATTTCATTATTGATCAATTATAGTATTATCAGTATTTTAGGCGGACTAATAGCGGTTTATATATTGGATTACCTCATTAGGAGTGAAGAGCTATTTTTACAACATAAGAATGATGCCTTTACAGACCCTTTAACAGGACTGAGTAATGTTCGAAATTTTGATAGAGTGTTTAATGAAGCTAAGAAAAGACAATTGAAATCGAATGAAAACATCTCTATTATGATCTTAGATATTGATCGTTTTAAGCAAGTAAATGATACGTATGGACACTTAGAAGGCGATAAAGTCTTGAGTAAATTTGCACTGATTTTAAAATCAATTCAAGGACCAAACGAGATTGTTTCTCGAAATGGTGGAGAAGAGTTTTCGATATTGATTCATAATTGTACGCTCGAAGAAGCAAAAGAAAGAGCAGAGTCAGTTAGGAAGGTAATTGAAAATTCGTATTTTCTTATTAATAATGACACAAAATCAATTCATATCAGTGTATCTATAGGTGTAACAACTTATTCTGATAGCACAAAAGAAATTGATAGCCTTTATGAGCATGCTGACCAAGCCCTTTATGCAGCAAAAAAAAGTGGTGGGAATAGAGTGTACCTTTATTCGTAAGGTCTTAGAGATAGCGAATAATAATGGTTTAAAAGGACTGTTTTTTTCTGAAAAGGGAAACTTAAAAAAGAGTTGAGTTTTTAATTTCAGATAAATAAAGATAAGCTAGAAGTAAAAACTTTATCCCAAAATAGGATAAAGTTTTTTTATATTTAGAAGTTAATACATGGAATGTGTTATTGTTAGAATGAACAATCAAGTATGGACTAGCAGAATAATTTTTTGGATTTTTTTGAAAAGATAGGCATAAAACTCAGACTTTAAAACTTAAGATTGAGCAAAGGAGATTACGATGGCTACAATAGTACAAGATATATTAAAGTTGAAAGGGTTCTCTGGAGCGAAAGCAATTGCCGGAGTAAATGGATTAACCAATACCGTAGAAAAGGCAACTTTAATGGAAGTACCCGATATAGGAGATTTTGTAGAAGAAAATAGTTTAATCATCACAACGCTTTACCCAATTGTAAACAATTTAGAAGCGATGAATAGCCTTATACCAAAAAGTTCAGCGTCCTCAGCAGCAGGAATTTGTATAAAAACAGGTAGATACATTGAAATGATTCCAGAGAGCATGATACAACAAGCGAATGAATTAAATTTCCCTATAATTGAAATTCATAGTGATGAAAATTTATCAGACTTAGCTTCAGAAATTATTAGCTTTTCACTGGATCAGCACATAACAGCGTTGCAGTTTCAAAGAGACGTCCACAATCAATTAATGAATATGTTTTTAAAAGGCGAAGATGTACATGCGATGATTGATAGCTTTTCGAATCTGGTGAATCACTCAGTCGTTCTATTAGACATTAATACGAATGTAATAGCTAAATCTGCTAACATGGATAAAACAAAATTACAAATTGAGCTACTAGATAAAAAAAGTGGCATTCATTCATTGATTATCAAATACGATGATAAAGTGTATACAAATGAAGATTACATTAACTATACAATAGAGGCTGAAAACAATAAATTTGCTTATTTGATTCTCTTAGGCGGAAATGAAGAAGAGCAAAATTTACTAATAGCCGTTGAAGAAGCGTCATTATTATTAGCTTCCGTTTTTTATAAAAATCATGCGGTAGCTGAAAAAGAAAGAAATTTCCAAGACTCATTTATCCGTGATATTCTACAAGGAACGAATTATAGCCAATTAGTCACGATGGAAAAAGCAAAGTTGTATGGCTGGGATATGGAATTTCCAGAGGTTATCTTTGTCTTAAAATTATTCAACGAGGATGAATTGTCTAAGATGAACGATTACGAAAAAATAATTCATAGCCAAGTGATTGAAGATATAATAAAAAGAGAATTAATCACCACCAATAAAAAAATAAAAATGACCTATATTGATGGTGCGTTAGTCGTATTCGTAAATGTGGCTTTCATTAGTGATAGTAAACAGAAGATGAAAGAAATTGGAAACAAATTAATTAAAAAATTGAAAAAGAACTACCCAATAGGAGTAGGAATATCTAACCCGATACTAAATTCTCGCTCATTTCCAAAAGCTTATAAAGAGGCAAAAGATAGTTGGTTTATCGGACGTAAATTAAACGAGGCTTGCTTTGTAAGTCATTATGACGATAATGAACTATTTAGTATTATTAAGGAAGTTGAAGATACAAGCGTTTTAGATAAGTATGTTAAACGGAAGTTAGGGGATATCTTGGCCTATGACGAAAAAGTTAACATGGATCTATTAAAAACGTTATTCGCATTGATTGAAACACAGTTCAACCATAAAGAAGCTGCTAAGAAATTATTTATTCATTACAACACATTACGGTATAGGGTTAACCGTCTAAGAGAGTTAGGGATAAACATAGATGATGGCTTAGAAATTGCTGAAATCGTTCTCGCTTATCATATAAAGATGTGGACAGAAATAGAAAGAGGATAATAGATTGAATAAGTATAAAGTGGTTATTTTATAACCGAATAAGAATAAAAACAGTTTGATTGTTATTTTATGACAATCAAACTGTTTTTATTTATACTTTTCTGACGATGAAAACCCTTTCAAGTATTGTTACAATCAATTCATAAGGAAAGGGAAGCGATGAAAAAAGAGCTTCTTATACTTATAGTATGATCTTGAATTTTAATAAGTCGAGAGGAGATAGAAGAACGAATTAAATTCGAACACAATAAAATAATAGTATTTAATTTACGTCTGTATAATAAAAAAACAATAATTAACGCACTATATTCGATAAAAAGAGTAACACTAAAGAATAGCCATTATTAACTAAGGAATAGTTTAACAATCTAGTAGCACTAGAAAAATGAATGAACCAGTCAGAATACGAGGAGGAAAAAACATGGATTTATTTATTAACTTAATACCTGTCGTGGTCGTATTAATCTTATTATTCAGCAATCAACATATGCTTGTTGCTGGATTCGCAGGAGGGATTTTAGCGATAATCATTGGTGGGTTTGGATTTGATAGCATCACTGAACAATTCATCGGTGGAATATCAAATATGCTAGGAATTACTGTTCCAATTATATATGCGGCAACAGCAGTAATGGTTTCTAGGGCAGGAAGTATTAAAGCTTTAGTTGATTTAGCTAAAAGAGTCTTGAAAGGGAGAATAGCTATTTTAGCAGGGATTATCGTTTTAATTCAAGGATTTGCTACTTATGCTGCTGGAACAGCTGCTGGGAATACAATGGTAACAGCCCCTTTGATGGCTGTAGCAGTCGGAGCAATACCAGAAGTAATCGGAGCAATGGCAATTATTTCAGCTGTTGGGTTTACGACAGCTCCTTCTTCAACAGAAACGGTTTTAGTTGCAGATAGTGCAGGCATTGATGTCGTATCACATGCTTCAGCTATGTTGCCTTACACCATTGCCTTTTATCTTTTTGCTGTAGGTTTAGCCATTTATGGTGCACACAAAAGAGGTAGTCTGGTTATGAAGAAAGAAGAAGTGGTAGAAGGCGAAAAAGTGCAAAGTAACTTAAGTTTGCTTGGCCGTGCTGTTCCTTTTATCGCCCTACTTACAATGGTTGTTATAGGAAGTAACTTAAATGATTTAATTGGAACCGCTGTATTTACTCCAGCAACAATTGTCATCATTACAGCGATACTAACCGTTTTGTTTACTCCATTGAACTTGAATACGATGAGTGAAGCACTAGTTGACGGATCCAGATTTATTCTGACAACCTTATTCTCCGTCGGTATATTCCTAGCCTTTATTAATATGATAGCGGACTTAGGGACTTTTGAACAAATTGCTTCATTAGCGAAAAGCGTTCCAGAAATTATCTTGTTACCTGTTACGATGATTCTAGCATTCCTAATCGCCATACCTTCAGGAGCATTTGCTGCAGGAGTATTAGCTTTAATCTTACCCACATTGAGCACGTTAGGCTTGCCTTCTGAAGCTATGGGATTTGTGGCTATAGCAACAGGCTTAGGTACTCAAATTAGTCCAGTTCAAATTAACGTAGCAGCTTTAGCAGAAGGTTTTGATATGGATATTTTAGGAATTGTTAAGAACAATACTAAGTATGTTATAGGTATGCTACTTGTAATTATTGTAGTAGCTTTCGTAGTTATTTAAAAAGTGAATTTAACTAGTTAAAATTGAAAGGGGGCTTCGAATGGAAGTGACTTAAATTAAGCTTGCAGGATGAAGAACTTACTCATATATGATAAAAAAATAAGAACCATTAAACCTATTAGGAGGAATTTAATTATGCAAAAAGTAGAAGTATTTCGTATAGCAACAAACTCACCGGATGACGTTTCAGGACTGAAAGAATTGGTTGATAATAAAACGATTAAAGCAGAAGAAATCATTGCTATTTTAGGTAAAACTGAAGGGAACGGTTGTGTAAACGACTATACCCGTGGATTCTCAAATATGGCTCTTTCTTATTATCTAGCTGGAGAATTAAATAGCTCACCAGAAGAAGTTCAAAAGCAAGTTGCTCTTATTATGTCGGGTGGAACAGAAGGCGTGATGTCTCCACATATTACGGTCTTTGTTAAAAAAGAAGTTGAAGGCGAAACCAACCAATCAGGAGAAAAAAGATTAGCGGCAGGTATTGCGTTCACTAGAGACTTTAAACCTGAAGAAATTGGAAGAATGGAACAAGTAAAAGAAGTAGCTAAGTGTGTGACACAAGCTATGAAGGATGCTCATATTGAGAGTCCAGCAGATGTTCACTTTGTACAAATCAAATGTCCATTATTAACTGCAGAAAGAATGGAAGAGGCAGAAAGTAGAGGCAAAGAAGTTGCGATTAATGATACCTATAAATCAATGGGATATTCTAGAGGCGCTTCAGCACTAGGAGTAGCACTTGCCTTAGGAGAAGTAACAGAAGACCAATTAAACAATGAAATGATTTGTCACGATTATAGTCTTTACTCAGGAGTAGCTTCAACTTCTGCTGGCGTTGAATTGCTAAATGATGAAATCATCCTTATTGGAAACTCTACAAACTCAGCTAGTGATCTACTAAGTGGTTCTGCAGTAATGAAAGATGCAGTTGATATTGAAGCGGTTAAAGAAGCTATGAAAGCTGCTGGATTAGTATTTGAAGAATATCCATCAGACAAAGAGTTAGACAAACTTGTAAACGTATTAGCTAAAGCAGAAGCTTCATCTACAGGAACCTGTCGTGACAGACGTACTGTGATGTTAGAAGATTCAGACATTAACCATACTAGACATGCTCGCGCAGTTGTTAATGCTGTTATCTCTACTCTAACTAAAGACCCAATGGTCTATGTTTCAGGTGGAGCAGAGCATCAAGGACCAGACGGTGGCGGCCCAGTAGCAGTTATTGCTAGAACGTAACCAACTTGAAAACTCAATAAGTAAAGTGATCCGTTAGCTCCAATGAATGAATGGAATCGTCCTTCTTTATAAAAAAATGCTTAGCCGAGTAGAGAAGGATTGATTTCTGGTCACTTAACAACTAAGACAAAAGAAAATAAACAAAAAATATGGGTGAGAAAATGTCTGAAGATTACTTTGGAAACATCGCAACGGTTGACCAACAATTAAAAAGTTGGCTAGATGATCTAGAAGAAACTGCTTTAATCGGAACGGTCCATAGTGTTTTTAATAAGGTTATAAATGTATTGTCTATTGATCAAAGCAATCTCTTGACTCTAGCTTTAGAGGATGTGATCTCCTCACCGTGGATGATGAAAACAACAGATGCTTACTTGTTCGATAAAATGAAGAGCGAAGTAGCTCCTGGTGATGTAGTGAGGTTATCTAAAAAAGATACAATAGAATTAAACCAAATGGAATGGAATTACACGACTGCATCTACGAAGTATACAAAAATAGAGAAAAAGAATCCAACTCAATTAATCTTAACGGAAGCATTTCCGAATGCTATTTACAGATTCATTAAAGAGCAAGGCAAAGATAGCGGATTATTATCGGCTTGGGAAATACACACAATGAAGAAATCAAGTATGACTGAAACGACTAATGTGTACGTTAACTTTTTTCTTCAAGCCCTAAAAAATATGGAAGCAGCAATAGAAGAAAACAATAAAGCTGTTTTAAAACATAGTTATGGGTTAGTAGGATTAGGAGTGGGTCTGACACCATCGGGGGATGACTTCCTGCTTGGTTGTCTAGCGGTCTGGCAAAGTTTTGAGAACCCTTTAGTTGAACAGTTTAAAGAAAAAGAATGGATAGAAAACGTAAAAAAAAGATCCACATCAGTTAGTGCTTTTATGCTCAAAAACGGTGTGAATGGGTATGTAAATGAAGCGCTTGTTGATTTGCTAGAGCGCCACCAAGAAAAAGACTTATCCACATACTTATCCCCATTTTTGAAAATAGGTGCTACATCTGGGACAGATATGTTAATAGGAGTAATGTTCGCTTATGAACAAATGAATGATTTAAACAGGAGGCAAAAAAATGGTTTCAAAAGTAATGATAGAAAAAAATGCTTATCATGATTCGGTGACATTAATGTCTTTGTCAGGAAGTATAAGTAAAACAGATGGTGTAAAACAAGCGGTTGTTTCAATGGCCACTCAAATGAATAAAGAATTACTAGAAAATATTGGATTAATGACAGAAGAGGCAAATAACGCATCAGAAAATGATTTGATTATTGCTATCGATGCAGACTCTAAAGAGCATATGGAAGCAGCATTCGAGAAAATTGAAGAAGAATTAAATGCAAAAAAAGGCGGTAAGAAAAAGAATGGTGAAACGTCAGCAGAAAATACAGAAACAGCCTTAACCTTTTTACCAGATGCTAATTTAGCGGTTATCTCTGTACCTGGAACGTATGCTGCTCGAGAAGCACGTAAAGCTTTAAATAAAAATCTTAACGTTATGATTTTTAGCGATAACGTAACAATAGAAGAAGAAAGAGAATTAAAAGAGCTAGGAAGAGACAAAGGGCTCTTTGTAATGGGACCTGACTGTGGAACTGCCATTATTAATAATGTAGGATTGTGTTTTGCGAATAAAGTTAGACCAGGAAACATTGGTTTGGTAGGAGCTTCAGGAACAGGTCTTCAAGAAGTAAGTGTCCAAATTGATCGATTAGGCGAAGGCATTTCGCAAGCAATTGGTGTAGGTGGAAGAGACTTGCAAGAACCAATCGGTGGAATAATGATGCTTGAAGGAATGAAGGCGCTTGAAAAAGATGAGAACACTAAGGTTATCGTTTTGATTTCTAAGCCACCTGCAGCAAGTGTTCAAGAAAAAATTATGGAACAGATAAAAACAATGACAAAACCAGTGGTAGTTTGTTTCTTAGATGGTGATGCGACAGATGTAGAAAAAGTTGGAGCTTCATTTGCAGGAACATTGAGACAAGGAGCCGTTCTAGCTGTACAAGCTTTAGGTAACTCTGATAAAGAGTGGACCAATGCGATTAGCGAAAAACAAACTAACTGGATCAAGAGTCAAAAAGAAGAAATGAATTCTTCTCAAAAATATATTCGTGGTCTATTTTGTGGAGGCACGCTTACTTCGGAAGCATTAACAGTCATTAGACCTCATGTTGAGGCAATAAAAAGTAACGTTGCAAAAAGAGCCAACGAAAAACTTGAAGATGTACACGCTAGCTCGGGGAATACCCTTGTTGATTTAGGAGATGATGAGTTTACACAAGGTAAACCACACCCAATGATTGAACCTTCTTTAAGAAATGAGCGTATTATCGAAGAAGCTAAAGATCCAGAAACAGCCGTTTTACTACTTGATTTTGAATTAGGATACGGTTCTCATGAAGATCCTGTAGGTGTAACAGTTGAAGCTTTAGAAGAAGCTCAAAAGATTGCAAAAGAAAATGGTCGTCATTTACCAATAATTGCTTACATTTGTGGTACAAGCACCGACAAACAAAGTTATTCAGAACAAGCTAGAAAATTAGAATCATTAAATGTATGCATCGCAGAAAGTAATGAACAAGCTGCTGAAATAGCAGTGAAATTGATTTGAAAGTGGGGCGTTTGATTTGAGTAAAGAAAATAATTTATTTGGTCAAGATTTGAAAGTCATTAATATAGGAACAGCTAAATTTAATAAAGAGGTAGAAATCCAACAGACAGAGACGATTCAAGTTAATTGGCAACCACCTGCTGGAGGAAACATCAAGCTTTTAAACGCTCTCGATTCGATTGCAGATAACGACAAAATTGAAGCAGCAAACCAAGAAGTAATAAAACGTATGAAAGAAGCACATCCTTATTTAATTGATATCGGACTAGCTTTAGATGTTATACCTGGGATGCATTCAAAATTAATTTTACATTCAGGCCCTCCTATAACTTGGGATAGAATGGCTGGTCCAGTTAAAGGCGCAATTATTGGAGCTTTAATTTTTGAAGGATTAGCAAGTAATGAAGAAGAAGCTGTAAACCTTATTGAAGCTGGTGAAATAGAGTTTGCACCATGTAATGAACATTCAACAGTCGGACCAATGGCGGGAATTGTTTCACCATCTATGCCAGTACATGTTGTTGAAAACGTTGTTCATGGAAACAGAGCTTATTGTACCGTTAATGAAGGTCTTGGAAAAGTACTTCGTTTTGGCGCCTATTCAGAAGAAGTGATTGAACGTCTAAAATGGTTGAAAGAAGTTTATGCTCCAGCATTAAAAAAAGCGCTTAGTCTTACTGAAGAAGGTATTGATATAAAATCCATCACTGCTCAAGCTTTGCACATGGGGGATGAATGCCACAACCGAAATAAAGCTTCAACTAGCCTGTTTTACCGTGAAATTTCTGGTTATTTCTTACAAACAGATTTAGAGAAAAATGAAATAAAAGAAGTTTTAAACTTTATAAAAGGGAATGAACATTATTTCTTAAACCTATCTATGCCAGCCTCTAAAGCTGCATTAGATGCCAGTCATGGAGTAGCTCATTCTACAGTCGTAACAACGATGGCAAGAAACGGTGTAGAGTTCGGTATAAGAATCAGTGGTTTAGGTGAAAACGAATGGTTTACAGCACCCGCAAACTTTGTGGAAGGTCTTTTCTTCCCTGGTTTTAGTGAAGAAGACGCAGCACCTGATTTAGGAGATAGCTGTATTACAGAAACTATGGGTATTGGCGGATTTGCAATGGGCGCTTCACCAGCAATCGTTCAATTCGTAGGTGGGGATGTAGATGATGCAATCCATAACAGTGAGCAGATGTACACAATCACAGTTGGAGAAAATAGTAATTATTCTCTTCCACCGTTAAACTTTAGAGGATCAGCTCTAGGTATCGATTTACGTAAAGTCATTGATACAGGAGTATTGCCAATCATTAATACTGGAATGGCACATAAAGTAGCAGGGATTGGTCAAATTGGTGCAGGTATTGTGCATCCGCCAAAAGAATGTTTTGAAGATGCTTTACTAGCATTTGTGCAAAAGTATAAAAAGGAACAACCTGTATGAGTAAAATTGTCGTCGCATTAGGCGGCCATATCTTTGGAGATACTCCTACCAAGCAACGACAACTAGTTAAACAAGCAAGTAGTTCAATTGTAGACTTAATTGAACAAGGCCATGATGTTATTGTCTCTCATGGAAATTCTCCACAAGTAGGAATGATACAGCAAGCATTCAGACTTGGAGAAAAACAACAAAAGAGTATACCTTTCATGCCCCTTTCAGATTCTGGGGCAATGAGTCAAGGGTATATAGGCAACCATTTACAAAATGCACTGAGAGAAGAACTTAAAGAGCGAGAAATAAATAAATCGGTCGTTGTCATCGTTACGCAAACGATAGTTGACAAGCAAGATAAAGAATTTCGATTCCCAACCAAACCAATCGGTATCTTTTATACAAAAAAAGAAGCGGATAAACGGATGAGGCAGAATGGGGAAAAGTATGTAGAGGATTCGGGAAGAGGTTACCGTAAGGTAATCCCTTCCCCTATTCCTATTCGAATTGTAGAACAAGATAGCATAGATCTATTAGTAAAAGCGGGGATGGTTGTCGTTGCAGTAGGTGGGGGAGGTATCCCAGTTGTAGAAGAGGGGAACCGACTTTCAGTAGTAGAAGCCGTTATCGATAAGGATTTCTCGAGTCAACACTTGGCTCAAGAAATGGATGCTGATTATTTATTTATCTTAACAGAAGTTGATAAAGTAGCGCTAAATTTCGCTAAAGCCAATCAAAAAAATCTAGAAAAAATGTCTGTTAGTGAAACTGAAAAATGGATGAAGGAAGGTCATTTTCTAGAAGGTAGTATGTTACCAAAAGTCCAAGCAGCTATCTTGTTTGTAAAGTCTAAACGAGGAAGAAAGGCAATCATTACTTCGATGGGTAAAACAAAAGAAGCGATATTAGGATTAAACGGTACCATTATTTATGAAGATTCAGAAGGTTAAAAAAATGATAGAACGTTCTTTTTTAGGATTGTTAAAACGAACAGTGTAACTAAAGAAGGGGAATGATATGAAAAAATCATCCGAGTCATTAAAACTTATTTATGGACCAGAAGATAAACCAAAAAATTGGAAAGATGCTCTACTTTATTCGCTTCAGTGGGTAATGATTATGGTTTACCCAGTGATTTGGGGCTATGCTATTGTGGGTAAAGGATTGGATTTAAACGATGCTGTTTTAGCTGAGTATATGGGAAGAGTCGTATTAATGATTGGCTTATCAACGTTTATACAATCCATGGCAGGACACAAACTTTCTATGATCTCAGGGCCAAATATTATTCCTTCTTTAGCAATAGTGGCTGCTTATGAAGTAGGTGGAGAGGCCTATGCCTTAGCTTCTTTTAATGCCTATATGATAGCAGGAATATTGATTGCCATACTGGGAATGACAGGAGCTTTAAATTCAATTGGAAAAGTATGGACACCTCTTACGCAAGGATCAATGGTTTTAATGGTTGGGTTAGCTACTAGTTTTTCTGGAATGGAGCTACTAGCAGTTTATGGAGTCGGTTGGGCATATTATGTAGGAATATTTTTAGCGTTAGTCTGCGGGATTCTTTCGATAAAAGGCAAAGGGGTTCTGGCGACTATTCCAGTATTGATTGTTATCGTATTAGGGTATGCCATTTTTATGATTCAAGGAACATTTAATTGGGCATTGGTTGAAACGATGCCAACTATCCTTATTCCTAAATTGTTTCCATTCGGAATGACACTACCGCCTTTAGATTTAATCGTTACGATGACAATTGTTCATTTTTTTTCAGCGATAAATGTATACGGAAATGTACAAGGTTATGCAGGATTATTGGATGTAAAAATATCTCCTAAAAGAGAAAAAAGATTGTTTAGTGTTTTTGGTTTAATTGAAGGAACACTAGCAGGCCTTTTGGGTGTTCCAGGCTATGCACCATATGGTGAGAATTTAGGGTTTCTTCTTTTAACTAAAGTGGCTTCGCGTTACTTTATCCTTGCATCAAGCCTACTCGTAATCTTCTTGAGTTTTTTTGGTAAAATTGCCGGTTTGATGGCAGCTATACCTGAACCAGTCGCAGGAGCTGTTCTTCTAGGAGTTGCTTCAACGTTAATTGGGATCGGCATAGACTCATCAAAGAAGTCAGTGAAATTTGAGACAAGAGAGATGTTTATTGTTGGGTTTTCCTTATTTTTTGCTCTTGGAACTTCTAGGTTATCAACTGAGTTTTTTAAAGGCTTTCCACGCATCGTTGGTACCATTATGAGTAATCCTGTTATCCTGGTCATCATCTTAGTTATTTTACTTGAACAAATTATCTTTAGGGAAAGGAAAGTAAACAGTTAACTAGTCTTGATTAGAATGGTAAAGGAGGAGAAATAATGAATGGAAAAAAGAATGCAATACAAATGCAACTTGAAAAAGATTATGAATCGTTTCTAGAAAATAAAGTTATTCCTTATCCCACTTGGCAATATGGTGAGATAAAAGGCACATTAATTAAACTAGAAGTTGAAGATACACCGAACTTTGGTGATACAGCTTATATAGAACTAGATTCTGGTAGAACGGCATTTATATCTGTTGATATGCAAACCGATTTTTGCGGTCCAAATGGATACGTTGATGTGATGGGGTATGATTTATCCTTAACAGCTAGTGCGATAAAACCAATTAAAAAAGTATTAGATACAATAAGAGATACAGATATTCAGATTATTCATACAAGAGAAGGACACTCACCTGACCTATCTGATGCTCCTTATTTAAAAGTATTAAGATCTAAAATTATTGGAAAAGGGATTGGAATTGGAGATAAGCCAGAAAGTGGCTTAGGACGATTATTAATCCGCGGAGAAAAAAACTGGGATATTATCGATGAGTTATACCCTCTTCCTGGAGAAATCATCATTGATAAAGCTGGAAAAGGCGCCTTTGCAAGCAGCAATATTCACTTAGTTTTGAAGAATTTAGGAATTACGCATTTAGTTTTAACGGGTATTACTGCAGACGTTTGTGTGCACACTATCATGAGAGAAGCGAATGATTATGGCTATGGATGTATTTTATTAAAAGATGCAACAGGTGCAACAGATCAAGGGAATTGCGACTCGGCAATAAAGTCTATAAAAATGCAAGGTGGCGTGTTTGGCAACGTTTCAGATTCAGATAAATTTGTAAAAGCCATAAATGAAGCAAATTTAACTAAAGATGAAAAGGACTAAAATTAAGAATAATAAAAAACTACTATTTTTTAACATATACTAACGAATCAGTAATCATAAATATAAGTTATAGTACAAGTTCATTCTAAGGAGAACGAGTTATGGAATCATTCAATGGTCATGTTAAGTTATGGCAAAAAACAGATATTGACGGGTTTTTTGGATTATTCACAAACAACTTAACCAACTTACTTGTGATGGCAGGTTTGTTAATAAGTACTGGGATACCAGCCACACTAACTTTTGGTTCAATCTTACCCGCAGTCGGTCTATCTATTTTTGTCAGTAGTGTCATCTATACTTATATGGCTTATCGATTGGCAAAAAAAGAAAAAAGAAATACAGTAACAGCATTGCCTTCAGGAACTAGCGTGCCTCATATGTTTTTAATTGTCTTTCTAATCATCGGTCCGGTTTACCGAGCAACCGGGGATCCTTACTTGGCTTGGTATGCTAGCTTAGCCTGGGGATTTATTGAAGGAATCATTGAACTATCTGGATCACTTTTTGGAGCGAAAATCAGAAAGTTAATTCCTAGATCAGCTATGCTGGGCTCTTTAGCAGGAGCGTCTATCACATTTATCGCAATGTCACCTGCAATGCAAACGTTTGATCTGCCCTATATTGGCTTGATCTCATTCATTATTATTTTACTAGGTTGGTTTGGAAAAGTTAAATTTCCATTTCATTTGCCTGTTGGTTTAGTAGCCATTATTGTCGGAACGGCAATTGGGTGGGCTACCGGGGTTATGGACTTGGATGCGTTAGTAGGTTCATTAAATAGTATTAAGTTTTCTGTTCCAACTTTTTCAATCAATCGTATTGTTAGTGGTTTTTCTGAAGCACTCCCTTTTATTGTTTCAGCTATTCCTCTTGGTATTTATAATATGCTTGAAACAATTGATAATGTTGAGAGCGCTGAAGTAGCGGGTGATTCTTATAGTACGACTAAAACGATGCTGGCAGATGGATCGACAAGTATCTTAGCCAGCTTAATGGGTAGTCCTTTTCCAACAGCTGTTTTTATTGGACACCCTGGATGGAAAGAAGCAGGAGCAAGAATCGGCTATACACTAGCAACAGGGATAGCTGTTTTAATGATCACTTGGTTGGGGTTAATTTCATTATTGTTAACGATTATTCCTCTTGAAGCCGTTTTACCTATCTTAATCTACATTGGTTTAATGATAGGCGCACAAGCTTTCCAAGAAGTAGATTTAAAATATGCTCCAGCAGTCATTCTTGCTTTGATCCCTTGGTTAGCGGATTGGGGGAAGAATATTATTGGAAATGCTCTTAACGCAGCTGGGACAGATGCCTTAACTGTTGGGTATGAGGCGATGGAACTAGCAGGATTGCCTTATGGAGGCTTAATTGCTTTAAGTTCTGGGGCTATTATCATAAGCATGCTTTGGTCAAGTATTTTATCCTTTATAATTGATCGGAATTTTCATTATGCAGCCATAACAGCTCTTCTCGGATCTATTTTCTCCTTCTTTGGATTAATACATTATGAAGCGGTTGGAATTGGTATCGGAATAGAAACAGCGGTGAGCTACATCATTGTGAGTATTATTTTAGGTATATTTTATAAAAAAATAAATAAAAACAAAAATGGAGGAATTAATTATGACTAAACAATTTACAGTACAAGCTAAACCTTACGGATTTGAATTGGATTTGGAAACAACAGCGCTTATTATTATCGATATGCAACGTGATTTTTTGTATCCAGGTGGCTTTGGTGAACAATTAGGAAACGATGTGTCAACGACTAATTCGATCATTCCTAATGTTAAACGCGTTTTAGATAAAGCAAGGGAAAAAGAGATGCTTGTGATCCATACAAGAGAAGGTCACCGACCAGATTTGACCGATTTACCAGCTAGCAAGTCTAAGCGAGGTGGAGGCATTGGTGAAGAAGGTCCAATGGGACGCATTTTAGTACGCGGTGAGTATGGTCATGATATCGTTGATGAACTGCAACCGATTGAAGGGGAAGTTATTCTTGATAAACCTGGTAAAGGAGCTTTCTACCAAACAGATTTAGAAACCATTTTAAAAAATAAAAACATTAAGAGTCTGATTCTTGCAGGTGTAACAACTCACGTATGTGTACAATCAACAATCCGTGAAGCGAATGATAGAGGCTACGAGTGCTTAATGTTAGAAGATTGCTGTGCAGCTTTTGATAAAAAAGATCATGAAGATTCTATCCGAATGATTAACCAACAAGGCGGTATATTTGGTTGGACAACGGAATCAAAAAATCTTTTAGAAGCCATTAACTAATACGAAACAGAGGAGAATAAGGATGGAAGAAAAATCAAAAGGTACTCCTTGGTTAGTCAAGGGAGACGCGAATGGATTCTTTGGTTTATTTAGTAACGTTTTAACCAATTTATTAGCAGCGATAGGTTTATTAGCAGCAATCAACATGCCTTCAAGTATTATTTACGGGAAAATTGTTCCAGCAGCTGCGTTGTCAATCGGAATAGGCAGCATTATTTTCGGTGTACAGGCACGTCGTAAATCTTTAAAGGAAAATCGATCAGATGTAACAGCTTTGCCATATGGCCTTAGTGTCCCTCATTATTTTATCGTAGCATTTGGGATTATATTGCCTGTACATGCACAAACAGGTGATTGGGTATTAGCTTGGTCAACAGCTTTAGCTTGGAATGTGGTGCAAGGTATCGTCATGACTATAGGGGCATTTGTAGGACCCTATATTCAAAAATATATTCCGCGTAGTGCACTATTAGGATCACTAGCTGGAATAGCCTTAACGTATATTGCTATGAATCCAATGGGTGAGGTCTACTCTACTCCGTACATAGGACTATTGACATTAGTCATTGTTCTAGCAGGTTGGATTGCTCATAAACGTTTACCAGGGAACATTCCTGCTGGTTTGTTGGCAATTGTGATAGGGATGATATTAGCTTGGGTAACAGGTTACATGGATATCGCGACAGTTCAAGAAGCGGTTAACGGTTTCTCACTATCGACACCTTCTTTTGCATTAAATCATTTAATGGACGGATTTGCTTACTTGTCTCCATTTTTAGCAGCGGCTATTCCTTTGGCTATCTATGACTTTTTAGAAAGCTTAGATAATGTCGAAAGTGCTACGGCTGATGGAGATGAGTATCCAACTACTTTATCTTTACTTGTTCCGGCTCTTTTAACACTATTTGGGGCAATGCTAGGAAGCCCTTATCCAACGATTATTTATATTGGACATCCGGGTTGGAAAGCTACAGGAGCACGTGTTGGGTATTCAATATTAACGGGAATCAGTATTATTGTAGTAGCTTTTATTGGGTTACTTCCTTTAATGTTGTCGATTATTCCTTTAGTAGCATTATTGCCAATCTTAATATACATCGCGATGTCAATTGGAACGCAAGCCTTTAAAACAGCTGATCCAAAACATATCCCTGCGATGATCTTAGGCTTAATGCCCTTTATTGCTAGTTTTGTTATTCTACAGGTCAACAATGCTCTAACCGCTGCTGGGACAAGTGCAGCTGAGGTAGGCTATGACGTATTATTAAATAATGGAGTCAAATATGAAGGCTGGAGCGTTTTAGGATCAGCAGATATCTTGGTTTCAATGATGTTAATCAGTATTGTGATTTTCTTAATTGAAAAACGCTACGACAAAGCGGCCATTTATAGTTTAGTAACGGCTGTCCTTTCTTTCTTCGGATTTATTCATGCTGGTCAAATAGGTTTTGGAACAGGAATGAGTGCAGCGATTGGCTACTTATCGATGGCAGCAGGATTACTTTTCTTCCACTTCTATAGACATTCAGATGATGAAGAAGAGAATGCCAAAAGTTTGAAGTAAGCAGTGGTTCAAAAATGAGCATTGATTACTAAAGGCAAACAAAATAAATAAGCTGTTCTCGTTAGTTTTCGAGGACAGCTTCTTTATATGGAAAAATGAATGCTTATTTTTAGTGCTCAAAAGATCCACTAGTTTGGCTTATTTAATCTCTGTAGTGTACACCCATGTCTTGCCATCATCTGTTGAACGATAGAGAATCTTACTTCCTCCTTGGTAATCACCGTCTATTCCTTGACCGATTAAAAGAGAAAGTGAACCATTGTCTTCATAAGGCATTTCAGGGGAATCGAAGGGATTATACTTTTCAGTGTCTGTTAAAGGAACTTCGATAGGTGGGAATGTTAACTTTTCAAACGTTCGACCACCATCCGTTGTTCGATACAAATCTGTAGTAGTTGAACCATTATGAGCTAGCCCAATAAAACCAAGGTCGTTAGTGATAAATGTGATTCCTGAACTCACTCCTAATTCTCCCAAAAAAGGATCAGAATTAATGGTTACCCAAGTATTGCCACCATCACTAGTATGGTCTAGGGCATAGAAACGTGAACCCAATGCAGCGTCAACTACTCGCAATTGATAACCTAATTGTTCATTCAGGTAATAATACTCTTCTTCACTACTTTCATGGGTATCAATGGCTACTTTTTCTTTTAAAGAAGACTTTACTAAAGAATAATCAATAAAGCGAACGGGTGTGATGTTCGGTTCATTCGGTGCATATACAGAAATAGTGTAGCCAGTTATTTCCTCATCAGCCGAGGCAATCGGGAAAGTCACTCCACTTTTATTAAAATAACGAACACTGCTATCATTAAATCCCCAGCTACGGTAACCCGTATAGTAAATACCAAACGAGTCTTCATCCCAATCGTTGATGGTTTCTTTAATTGGCAAATGCTTTATTCCATCTATCAACGGCTGAAGTCGAGCTGTTTCGTTAAACGTTGAATCAGTGTATCCGTTTAAAACGACATTAATTTTGTTGCTTTTTGAACGATCGTAATCAATTAAAAAAGTTTCTACTTCACTTTTTTGATTCAAACCATAAAGAAAACTATAAAGAGACGTTATTTGTCCTTCTTTATTGAAGGTCACTTCAAAATGGCTATCAATATAAAGTTCCTTAGGTAAATCTATTTTAGATTCGAGGTCTTTAAATAACCCATCTAAATCATCTTTATATAGATTGTCATGATCAAAAGAAATGTTTCGTTTATTGACTAAGTCGTTAATGACGAAAGCTAACCGTCCTTGAGAATGGGTTCCACTGTGATAGATATTTTTTCCGGTTGCAAGTGTGATTAGAACAAGAGAAGTTATACTTAAGAGAAAGATAAATTGACTCAATCGATTTAGATAATAGGAAGGCTTTTTTTCCTGCGTGTTTTTGTTATATTTATTTACCATGTACCAATAAAGACATCCGATAAACCAGAGGAGTAAACTAAGAAAAATAATTAAGATAATGGGAACGCGTAGTTTAATTCCACCATACTCAGCAAGTAAAGATAAGTAGTGACAGCCTATTCCATAAATAATGACGACAAGAGGATTAAAGACCAATGCACGCCAGTTGTAATTCTTATTAGTCAAAATACTGTTCAACTCCATCTTATTTAAAATTTCTGGAAACGTAGAATAAGTTTATCATGTCTGTTCTTTTTTACCAATGGTTGT
>NZ_JBATXB010000114.1:0-13748 GCF_049673005.1 Carnobacterium sp.
CTGTTTAACCCTGTCACCAAATGCCTTGAAACAAGTATCAGCGTATTTTTCAAATGCTCGTAATGTTCGTGCATTCGTCCAACCTCCGTTGCTCTCTAATTCTTGTGGCAAGTCCCAATGATACAGAGTTACGAAAGGAATAATATTATTTTTTAAACATTCATCAATAATTGCATTATAAAAATCTAGTCCTTTTTGATTTAATACGCCATCCCCATCCGGATATAGTCTTGTCCAAGCAATTGAGAAACGATAAGACTCAAGTCCCATCTCAGCCATTAAAGCTATATCCTCTTTGTAACGGTGATAATGATCTACAGCGACATCTCCATTCGTTCCCTGATAAGTTTTTCCATCAATCTTAGAAAAAACATCCCAGTTTGACACTCCTTTTCCGTCTTCATCCCACGCACCTTCAACTTGATACGAAGCTGATGCAGCTCCTAAAAGAAATTTATCTGGAAATTTCATTTTTATTCCTCCTCATTTAGTGCCTACTATTAAAATTCATACCAATGAATTAACAAAGTAAGTATAATCTTTTTATTTCTTTTTGTAAACCCTTTCTTTCCAAAAATCTAAAAAACTTAATTTTAATAATAGAGCTTCTCTAATCAAAAAAACTTTCTACAAAATAAAGTTCAGTGTAACCTGACTGTTATCTTGTAGAAAGCTCGATTAATAGTATTCATTTTCTTATCTTATTGAATTTTCTCTTAAAGAATCAATTGCTTTTTTTAACCCTACCAAACCTTGTTCTACTTTTATTCGTGGACAACCAAGATTCATCCGTAAGAAGTGCTCACTATGTGGATCATAGATGGATCCGTCCATAATCGCTACTTCTCCAACTTCAATCAAAGCTTTTTGCAACTCGTCCATTTCAAAAGGCAATGTGCTTATGTCCATCCAAGCTAAGAATGTTGATTCGGGCATCGTAAATTGTATCTCAGGAAGGTGTTCTTTTAGAAAGTTAGAAACGACCGTTAGATTTTCTGTAATGTATTCATTTAGTTCATCTACCCATTGATGGCCTTGCGTATAACCAGCCATGATACTTTCTATGCCCATGATACTAGCAGAAGATAGTCCGTCTCGATTTTTCAAGATATCTAAAAACTCTTCTTGTACCAGCCTATTTGGAATTAAAGCGTAAGAGCCGATTAAACCAGATGTATTAAACGTTTTGCTTGCTGATGTGCAAATGGCTATATTATTGTATTTATCTGTTAATGAAAGTACTGGAATGTGTTGGTATCCTTTGCGAACAATATCCATGTGGATTTCATCAGAAATTAAAAACACATCATAACGATGACACAATTCAATGATTTTAAGCAGCTCTTCTTTAGTCCAAATGCGTCCTGTTGGATTTTGAGGACTGCATAATAAAAAGATAGTCGTTTTTTCATCCGCCAATTTTTCTTCTAAATCTTCAAAGTCAATTGAGTAAACTCCATTAGCATACTCAAGAGGATTGTCTGCAACTTCTCTTTTATTGCTACGTATCGTTTTAAAGAAAGCATCGTACGCTGGCGTCTGAATTAAAACATTGTCGCCTACTTCAGATTTCATTTCAATTAATTTTGAAACGGTATAAATAACAGAAGGAGAGTACACAATCCAGTCCGGATCGACAACTGTATTAAAACGATCTTTGTACCAATTAACAATCGGCTCTTTAAAGTCCGCATGATTCCATCTTGTGTAGCCATATACTGAATGACTTGCTCTCTTTTTCAAAGCTTCACTAATTACTGTTGGAACATTAAAATCCATATCTGAGATGGTGAATGGCAATAAATCATTTACTCCAAATCGATCTTCTATATAATCCCATTGTGTACAGTACGTTCCTTTTCTATCAATCACTTCATCAAATCTATTTTTTCCCATCTTTCTTAAACCCTCCTTCCTTAGATTAATCGTTCTAATTGATTCTTCAAGGAAGCGACTTGCATTCCAATAATCACTTGCAGATTTTTTTCATCTAACTTCATTACGCCAAGTGCTCCATTTGCTTTCAACACATCTTCATCAACTTTACTCATATCATTAACTACTAATCTTAAGCGCGTTACACAGTTATCTAATGATGCAATATTGTCCGCTCCACCTAATGCAGCCATTATAGCTGGTGCATCATACTGGCCTTTTTTCTTGTGTCCGAGTTCTTCTTGTGAGTAGTCTGTTGTATCGCCGTTTGTTAATTCTCTTCCTGGAGTTTTCAAGTTAAATCGTTCGATTGCGTATTTGAATACAAAGTAGTAAATAGCAAACCAAAGCGCTCCAACAATTAATACCAAGTACCATTTTGTTTGGTTTCCTTGTAAGACTCCAAAGATAAGGAAGTCTAAAATCCCACCGTCTGTATTTCCGATTTTAACCGATAATAAAGCCATTACCATAAAGCCTAATCCCGTCATCACAACGTGGAATAAGTACAATAGCGGAGAAACGAATAAGAATAAAAATTCAATAGGTTCAGTAATACCTGTTACGAAAGTAGCCAATACTCCTGAAATCAATAACCCTTTAACCGCTGATCTTTTTTCAGGTTTTGCTGTTTTATACATGGCTAACGCTGCTGCTGGTAAACCAAACATAAAGGTGGGCATTTTACCCTGTGATAAGAACGCTGTTGCATCTGCACTTATTGGCAATCCTTGTTGCAGTTGTGCGTAGAAAATATTTAGTGCACCTGATACAGTGTTGCCGTCTACAATTTGTGTTCCGCCAGCTTCTGTAAAACGAATCATAGAAACTAGAATGTGGTGTAGCCCGGTGGGAAGCAATAACCGTTCTCCGGCACCGAATAAGAAAGGTCCAAAAACACCTGCTCCTTGAATTAAGTTCCCAATACCCGTAATGGCTGCTCCAAATATCGGCCAAATCATTGGTAGGAGTAAACCAACAATACTTAAGACTAATGACGTAATAATTGGTACAAATCTTGCTCCTCCAAAGAAAGCAAAAGCATCTGGCAATTGGATTTCAGAAAAACGTTTGTGTAAAGAAGATACGATAATTCCGACAATAATTCCGCCTAACACACCCATTTCAATCGTTTGGATGCCCATAACCATTCCTTGCCCAGCTTCTCTTAACAGTTCTGGTTCAGCTAATAGGTTTGCTTCTGATAAATAAAAATTAATAGATAAGTTCATGATGATGTAACCAACTAAACCAGAAAATGCTGCTACTCCTTTATCATAACGTGCTAACCCTAATGGAATAGCCATTGCGAATAAAACTGGTAAATAGGTAAAGGCAAATCCGCCAATTGTAGATAAGAATCTGAAAAACACTTGTAAATACTCGTTTGCTAAAAATGGCATAATCTCAAGTGTTGTTGCGCTAGTAAAAGAACTTCCAATTCCTAACATTAAGCCCATAAAAGCCAACAATGCAACCGGTAACATAAATGTCTTACCTAAACCTTGAAAAAATTCCCAAAAACTTCCTTTATTCTTTTTCATCTTTTTCTCTCCCCTGCTCTTTTTCTATCTCTAAGATAACGCGTTCATTAGCCTTGAGCAAGCGTTTACAGCAAAGATGAACAGCGTTACACCAAATGTAAGGCTGTTCATCCTAACTCTCTTTTATTCAGTTGTTTGTTTGATGTATTCAAAGATAATTAAATCAATCAGCAGATTCATCGTAAAACGAGAACTCATATCAATCGTCTCGCAGTAAAAACTTTTAGAATAAGCTGTAAGAGTTAAGTCGGCAATTGATTCCAAATAGCTTCCTTTCGTACCCGAAATAAGAATAACAGGAACGTGTCGTTCTTTTAACATTGCGGCATATTCTATTAAGTGAAGGGTTTCGCCACTATGAGAGAGAATAATAGCTACATCTGTAGGATTCATATTATGAGCGACCGCTCTTAATTCGTCCCAATCACTCCTAGCGGAAGAAATCTTTCCAGCAAATGTTAGTTTTCTTGCAGCATCACTTCCAAATGGAAATGACGCTCCAACACTAAAAAACTCTACTAGCTGACTATTCTTAATCGTCTCAACAACACTTAGAATACCCGCTGCATCCACGTCCATCATTGCTCGCTTCATTTCTTTTTGAAACCGTACAATGTGACTATCTATCTCTTCACTTGATTGACTGTCTTGTTGCTTCGTTACTTCTTCTTTTGTTCCTGTGTATTGATCTAACGCATATTTCAATTGTTGGTAGCCTTTGAATCCTAACTTTTTACACGTTCTACTAACTGTAGCTGTAGAAACAAATATCTCATTAGCAAATTCATCAATCGTTTTTTCTGATACTTTATTCGGGTATTTCAACATATATTCCAACACTTGAGATTCTAATGTACTTAGGTCTTTTCGTTTAGCCAATAACTTTTTGAAGAAAAGCGTTACTTCAGCCATGTTTAGGCCTCCTTCATTTAGTTTTTATACACATCGACTGATCATCAGTTAGTCTTGACCTGCCTCTAGATAACGGTAAAGGTTTAAATCTATTGGTTCAGAAAACTTTAATAACATCTCGACAACTTTTTTCTTTCCACCATCCTGAGTTGGTTTTTCTAATTCAATAATTGTCTCTTCTATCGGTTTAACTTCTCCTAAATAATAAAATTCTGTTCCTTCATTATCTGATTTTTTAGCAAAGACACGTACTTTCCAATCCTCAGGATGCATTAATTTCTTAACTTCTGGAGAATTTAATGATCTTGGAGCTTTAGTAAACCACTTCATCGTTGAGGTATCTACTAATTCATCTTCATACGCCATTTGAGACCCAGAGAAGTTTTCGCCTTTTTTTAGTGTAACAAAAATAACAAATTCTCCGTTACTTGCCGTATATCCTCCAATGTTTTGATCAACCAGTTGTTGTTGCCAGTTTAGTAAACGTAAAACGTCTTTTCTCTTATACTTCTGATAACGTGTTAAGGGTTCTGTTAAATTATAGTTTGCTGACTTTAAGGTTCCGGTTAAAAGGACATCTTCCATCAATCGAATGAAATATGGATTACTCATTTCTTTTTTGAATAACAAAGAAAGCACGATCTCATCTGCTGTTCCTTCAATAAAGGTCTTTTTATCATAGGCTTTACCTAAAGAACCTGTATAAAAACTTAAATCTAACGTATTTAAAACAGATTCAATTATCTCATCCGTTGCTACTAGCGCTTCTTGCTCAAATAATTTTTTAATTTCTTCTAACGACCATACTTTTTCAAGATTACTCATCATAGCTTGTAATAATACAATTTCTTGCATCCTCATACCTGGTAAGAATTCTCTTGTAGCAATCATTAAAAAAATACTAGCATTTTGAGTAATTGTTGCTTCATTTTTTTTTATAGTTTCTAAAAAGCCATAATAGGTCGTTTTTTTATTCGCAATTAATAGTGGATCTAACGTCTGTTGTTCTTCAAAGTCCTGAAGATAAGGAACTCTTCCCAGTCGATTAAAAAGCAATTCAAAGTTTTTTCTTAATTCATTTATACTATCTAATGCTACTTTATTAATCGAAGTAAAAATTTGTTGTTTCGCTATTTTCTCAAAATTAACAGAAGAAATGCCTGAGATAAAGTTAGTATCAAAAGTATCTTTACGCAAATTATTTTTATCTCTTGACGTATCTCCTGACAAAGCCATAGGAATCATATAATTGTTTTTATAATTCCCAATAAAATCGATAACCGTAACAAACTCTTTTGAAGAATCTTTCCTTAGCCCTCTTCCTAATTGCTGGATAAAAATGATACTAGATTGAGTGTTTCGAAGCATTACGACTTGGTTTACTTTTGGTATATCAATTCCTTCATTAAAAATATCTACTGTAAAAATATAGTTAATTTCGCCTTTTTCTAATCGTTCAACTTCATTCTCTCGTTCGTCAAGTGAGTGATCCCCTGAAAGATAAGAACTGGCTCTACCTCTCTTGTTAAAAAGTTCTGAAAGAGTTTCTGCTTCTTGTTTACGACTACAGAATATTAAACCTTTAGGGCTGTTACCGGAACAACCATAATAGGTTAGTTTTTCTAATAGATAAGTTACTCTTTCCTCATGTACCAAATATTTTAAATCTGTTGCTTCAGAGATTAATTCTCCATTTCTTTCATAATCTGTCACTCCAAAATAATGAAAAGGGCAAAGCATCTCTGCTTCAAGTGCTTCTTGGAGACGTATCTCGTATGCAATATTGTAATCAAACAATTCGAAAATATTAAATCCATCTGTTCTCTCTGGAGTAGCGGTCATACCTAATAAGAAAGAAGGCTTAAAATAGTCTAGAACATGATGATAAGAATTTGCTCCAGCTTTATGAACTTCATCTATCAAGATATAATCAAAATGATCTTTCGGAAATTGGTCTAATATGTGATTTTTAGAAATTGTTTGAATTGTAGCAAAAAGATATTTCGCATGAATTTCTTTTTTATTCCCAGATAATATTCCGTAATCTTTATCCTGCCCACCAAGAATCTTTTGGTAATCACTTTTTGCTTTATTTAGAATTTGTTCTCGATGAACAACAAATAAAACTCTTTTAGGTTTAGCCTGTAGCACATCAAAAGCAGATAGAAATGTTTTTCCTGTACCAGTAGCAGAAATGACAAGTCCTTTTTTTTCACCGCCTAATCTTAATTCTTGTAAACTAGATAACGCAACTACTTGCATTTTATTTGGCAAAATATAGGAAGCTTCATTTTCTATCAATGGTTGGTCGTTAATCGTACTCATTTCTTTAAAAAATGTTGTTGGTTGATAAAAATTTTTATAATTTGAAATCCATTCAGGAGTTAATAATTCAGCCTCTCTCCATTCTTTTTCCATATGTTTTTGAATATCTTGTATCATCTTTCCATGGTCATAAGAAGTTAAACGCACATTCCATTCATAATTAATTTTTAAAGCACTCATCGTTAAGTTGGAACTTCCAATAATAAAGGAATGGTACCCAGCTTGTTTAAAAAGATACCCTTTCGAATGGAATCCTGATTTTTTTGAAATTCGTACTTCTATATTCGGAATAGTTAATAAATCTTCAAAAACAGCTGGCTGATTAAACGCTAGATAAATAGACGTTATTATTTTCCCAGATATTTTTTGTCTATGTAAATCTGCTAGCTGTGTTTTTAATGCAGCTAAGCCATCTTGAGTTAAAAAAGCTACTGAAAAAAAGAACTCTTCACAAGTATTTAATTCATCATGTAATACGTTCAGCATATACTGCTTTGTTTGGGTATCATTTATAATGATTTTAGGATCATAAATAGAACCCTCAAATTTTTGATCAATAAAAGCTTTTTTTAATGAGCGTTCTAGGATATCAGTCAATCGTATCACATTTCTTTCATCAATTTTTTAACTGCCGGTATATCCGCCGGGGCCCAGTCTAAACTATCTAAATCTGATGGTTTTAACCACTTAACTTTAATATGCTCAGTTAATTGGGGTCTTCCTTCTTTCATTAAACAAATAAAAGTCGTTAAATGTACTAAACCAAAATCATAAAAATAACTTGTTTCTTCAAATTTTTCAGATGCTATCTCTACATCGATAGCCAACTCTTCTCTTAGTTCTCTTGCTAATGCTTCATGAGGTGTTTCACCAGTTTCAATTTTACCTCCTGGAAATTCCCATAATTTCGCTAACGTTTTAGTTTCTCCTCTTTGGGCACATAAAATCCTGTCATCTTTTATTACTATTGCACCTACAACATTTATCTTTTTCATTTTTCCTCCATCTTTCTTTTATTTTGTTTATATGTTCATTTTAGCATAGCAAACCTATTTTTTGCTTATAGATTACATGTAGATTATTTATTAGAAAAGAAATAATCTCTCTCTTCCTGATCATTAAAAAAAGTTATCCCTTAATATAAAGAGATAACTCATTAGTTTTTTATCAGTTATTTAGATAATTGATTTGTTGCGTCTGGATAAGTTCAAAAGTAACTAATTCATCTGAATCCAAGTCCTCATTATGCATATTCACTGCTGTTAGCTGGTTATTCTCATACGTTTTATAATAATACATTCCTTTTTCCGCATTCATACAACAAGCATAAGATGTAATGTCATTAGCTCCTTCTTGAGTTAATGCACTGCCACGAACCATGGCAACCGAATCAAGAATATGAAAAAACTGAGAAAGATTTGCATTCTCATTATCTTCAGATACGGCATTCATTTTATGAAAAGCAGCTCTTACAAAACGAGAAGTTGGGGATACATCTCCTGGTAGACCAAGTCCACCCATTCCTACTCCATATGGTTCCAACTTAACTTTTGAACTAAAACGATTCTCAGGGTATTCTGCTGTAAGATTCATGTAATTGGCCATATTCATTTTATGGAATTCAAAAGGCGGATTGTTCGTTAAGACACCATACGGATTATCATGAATTCTTAAGCCTTCCTCCATTGGTTCCACAACGATACATTGATTTTGGTCTGCAATCATCCAGTGTTGTGGAGCTAATGGAACCTGTTCATTAAAAGGTACATTCACCATATTCACTTTTTTTAAGACAGCCTTCACTTCTTCGACTGTTGTACACGTCCCTAATAAAAATGGTATAAATTCAAATGGTGTGATATTAATCTTCTCTTCTTTCTCCTGTAAATAAACCGCATTTCCAGGGAAATTTAATCCAGCAATGGAGAGGCCTTTTTCATTAGTAGCATCAGCGTACAAAGGATACCCTTCTATTACAGTTGCCATGCCAATCATGGCATAATGGCTTTTCATACTTTCATACCGTTTTAACTTAAATGGAAAATTACGGGGTGTAACGACTACCCTTTCATTGAATGAGTAGTCGATATCCATATTTCTTCCAAAATAAAAATCCGTCTTTTTATATGTTAGAGATGTGCACATCATTCTTCCTCCTAACTCAAGATAAAAAATTTTCAAAAAAATACCGTAACTATTTCACAAAAAAGCCAGATGTAATTACAATCATCCTAACACAAAATTTATTTTGTTAGAACTAATACGAGTGTATCCACTACTATTTTTTTTCATCTTATTCGTTTAAGGTAGGTATACAGTTTGCTCTATTTATAAAAAAAAATTAAAAAAATAGCCCATTCAACACCTGCTGAATGGGTCTAAATGATTAAATTATTTAGCTACTGTCGTTTCGCCAGTAATTGTTTCTCCATCAAAAGTTGATGCATCCATTAATTCTTGAGAATCAAATGTAACATTTCCTTCGACAGTAGAGTTAGCAAGAGTAAAGCCTTCTGCCTTAACAACGATATCGCCAACAACTGTTCCATTTTCTATTTTAAAGTTTGGAGACTCTACAATGATTGTAGGTACAGTTAATGTGTACTCAGCTGTCACTTTACGGTCCTCATCTTGTGCATATAAAGCTAGTTTACGGTAAATATCTGCACTTGTGTCATCTTTATCGTAGAAAGTCCCAGCAACAACTAAGTCTTCTGTTAATGTAATGTCATCTGTCGCTGCAAAGATCCAACCGCCTTCTTCGCTAAGTCCCATAACAAGATCTTCTGGTTTACTACTGATTGAAGCACTTGCAACCACTTCTGCACTCTCAGCTGTTGATGAAGCTACAGATTCTTTATCTGCTGTTTCCTCATTGTTTCCACAACCTGCTACCAATATAATAAGTGATGCACATAGACCTAGAAAAATTCTTCCTTTTTTAGTTGATTTAGTAAACATACCAATCTACCTCCATTTTTTCTATTTTGTTAAATATAAGATAATGACTGAAGAACTGAAAGCGTATTAAAGCCTTCTTAAACATTCTACTATGTATTTGTGAATTAATCAACAAGTAATAGAAAAAAAACCTAAGATTTTTTCATCCTAGGTCAGTTAAATCATTAAGTTGTTTTATTTATTCTTTTTTGCCGACTTTTTTTCCACAATTGATTTAAACGCTCGCTTGATCACGTCAAAGAAACTCAAAGAATGCACGATATGTTCAGGTTCTATATATTCTTTAATCGCTCTTAAAACTTTTTTGGGTTTCTTAGAAGAAAACGTATACGTTCCATTTTTCTTTGTCTCAATAGCATAACGTGGAATCCATCGTCCTTTGAACATAACAGAAGCAATGACTAGGTTGACTTCTTCCCATGGTATTTGAATGAACTTGCGCGTATCACGTGCATGATAAAATTCAAATCCCTTATCCCCTATCATAATTTTCCCGTAGTCCGTTAATCCGGTAAAAGCGGTGGCATCTATTACTAAATCTACCTTTGTATTAATCGATTCAACCATTTTATCCGCTCCATTTCATCTATCTTATTTTTTCTATTATACCTTTTTTAAAAAAGTTAAACAAATACAAAAAGTGGTTGAGAACAAGCTCAACCACTTTAGTGTATGGATTTTATTGATACACTATCTTAATCCGTTTTTATTTTTATTTTATAAAAGACCGATTAAGTGTCCACCAATACCAACTACGAATAAGCCAAGAATGATAACAATTGGACTAACTTTTTTGTTTAATAACCACATACATAAGAATGTTAATCCTAATGCTGCTAATCCTGGGATTAACTGGTCTAAGTTATTTTGTAAAGTCGTAACTTTTGTTGAAGACAATGCTAAACCTGAGTTAGCTTGTTCAATTGCTTGACGAATACCTTCAGCACCTGCTGGAAGTTGGTCCCATTCAATATACGCACCTTTGTCTAATTGAACTTCAGAAACAACGGGTTTAAAACTAATCGATACCCAACGTTGTACTAACGAGGCTAATACGAACATACCAAGAATAGATGCACCTTTAGTAATATCTTGTAACAATCCACCTGAAAGATCTTCAGTGATTTTAGAACCGGCTTTGTATCCAAGTTCTTGTGTGTTCCACATGAAGCCCCAACGAATAAGGTTCCAAGCTACGAAGAAAATAATTGGCCCAAGAATACTTCCACCTAATGCTAGTGATGCTCCTAAAGCACCTAACATCGGACGGACTGTAAACCAGAATACTGGATCGCCGACACCAGCCAATGGTCCCATCATTCCTACTTTTACCCCTTGAATGGCTACATCATCTACTGGCATACCATTTGCACGTTCTTCTTCCAGTGCTAAAGTAACTCCAAGAATTGGTGAAGCAATATATGGGTGAGTATTAAAGAACTCTAAGTGACGCTTTAATGCTGCTGCACGATCTTCTTTTGTTGTATATAATTTTTTAATTGCTGGAATCATTGAGAAAGCCCAACCACCATTTTGCATACGTTCATAGTTCCAAGATCCTTGGATAAATGTAGAGCGCCATGCAACGGCTAAACGATCTTTTTTAGTTAATGTAATTTTTTCTACCATGTCTCTTCTCCTCCTTCAGAATTAATAATCGTTTAAGATATCGCCAAGTGGGTCGCCTGAATTGCTTCCGCCACCATTTGATGAGCCGCCCATTTTAGAAAGGTTCAAGTAAATAAGAGCTAATGCTACACCGATTGCTCCAATAGCAATAAGTGTCAATTGAGAAATAGCTGCCACTACAAAACCAAGAATAAAGAATGGCCATACTTCTTTTGTTGCCATCATGTTAATAACTAGAGCATAACCAACTGCAACGACCATTCCGCCACCAATTGCCATACCTTCTGTTAACCATACAGGCATTGATTCTAAGAATGATTGAACAGTTGCTGCTGGAATAAATAATAGTGCTGCTGCTGGAATAGCGATACGAACACCTTGCATACATACTGCGCCAATGTGTAACAATTCAATTTTTCTAAAGTCGCCTTCTTCAGCTGCTGTGTCCATTAAATGTACGATTGGTACAGCTAATGTACGAACAATCATTGTTAAGAAAAGTCCTGCTACTGCTAATGGAACTGCGATTGCGATTGCTGCTGGGACACCTTTAACACCTTGTCCACCTAATACTAGAATAATTGCTGATGCAACGGATGCCAATGCAGCATCTGGTGCTACGGCTGCTCCAATGTTCGCCCAACCAAGTGCGATCATTTGAAGAGTTCCGCCAAGAACGATACCGGCTGTTAGATTTCCTGTAACTAAACCGATCAATGTACATGCGACTAGCGGTTGGTGGAATTGGAATTCATCTAAGATTCCTTCCATACCAGCTAGAAATGCAATAAATATTACTAAAATAATGGATATAATAGACATAATAGGCCTCCTATTTAATTTAATTTTGTTCTGTTATTTAGCGCGTGCTAATTCATTTTTTGCTTTTTTAAGAATGTCATCCATATTGGATCCTGAATCGTTTGGTACTTTACGCACATCGAATTTAATGCCTTTTTCTTTCAATTTATTGAAAGCTTCTAAATCTTCTTTACCCATAGAAAGTACGTTGTTTACAACAACTTTACCTACTGAGTGAGCCATTGAACCTACGTTAATTTCTTTAAAATCTACGCCGCCTTCAATTGCTCTAAGAACATCTGTTGGGTTTTCAAATAATATGAGTGCTTTAGTTGAACCAAATCTTGGATCTTTAGAGATCTCAATCATTTTGTTAAGTGTTATAACATTTGCTTTAACACCTGGAGGAGCTGCTTGTTCGATTAATTTCTTGCGAAGTTCATCTTTAGCAACGATATCTGAAACAACGATAATACGGTTTGGATGAGTTGATTTTGTCCATGCCGTTGCAACTTGCCCATGCAATAAACGAGAATCTACACGTACTAATACGTATTTAATCTGTCCATCACCAACAACTGTATTTGGAGGAAGGTGTCCTTTAGGTAAACCGTCTTCTGCAACTTTAACACCTGCTGCATCTGCTGGTTCTAATTCTTCAGGTCTAATCTTAATTCCTTCTTTTGCTGTTTCAAGAATATGCGTTGCGATTTCTTGAGCAGAAGTCATGGATAAGCGTGATGCATATGCTTCAATGACCATTGGTAAATTCAAGCCAGAAACGATTGCCCATTTCTCTTTGTGCTCTTCAAACAATGTGTTCGCTTGATTAAATGGAGTACCTCCCCATAAGTCGACTAAGAATAATACTTCATCTTGGTCGTCAAAAGAAGCAACAGCTTTTTGCATTTTAGCTTTTACATCTTCTGGTCCTTCACTTGGCATTAACGTAATAGCCTTGACGTTTTCTTGTTCTCCAAAAATCATCGCTCCAGATTGTAAGATGCCTTCTGCGAACTCGCCATGGCTTGCTAGTATAATTCCTACCATATTTCTACCTCCTAAATAATATATTTTCCCTTTACTGACCTAGAGATACCCAACAAAAAAGAGTCAACTCCTTATTGTTAGTTGTTCTATTAAAATAAGTTCTCTATTCCCAACAAAATCACCTACTTTACATGATTATTTTTATAAAGTGGTAGCGGTTAGATTTTCAAGCACTTACAATGTTCATCAGTCACTTAATATAAGCAAGTTCCGTGCCAACTTTAGTGTATCGCGTTTCAAGTGCTTTAAAATTAGTGTTTATATATAATTGGATAAACAAAGCTGATACACTAATTAGTGTATCAGCTTTGTTTGAACTATTCGTTTTTGATACTGTAGTGTATCATGTGTATGCTTTATAACTTAAATTCTATTAATATATTTTACCTCTAAAATAAAGTACTTAAGAGATAACCGTATAAGTTGCCTTATTAAATGTTTTTCAATTAAAAAGGAAATTCTGTAATGTTTTCATATATATGTTTCAAGAGATCTATTTCATACTTTATATAACTTCCTTTACGCACGAATGTTTCTTTATTAATAGATCATACAATTATAAATTAGCTTTTATAAAATATATCCATTTAA
>NZ_JBATXB010000115.1:0-12014 GCF_049673005.1 Carnobacterium sp.
GCGTTAAACCATTTTACTGTACCTTGTTCCATAATTAAATATCCTCCTCGTGCGTTTTGCACATTTTGTTAAGCCTTGCTAACGGTACGAATCGGAATGTTTTGAAACAATTCTTTTCTTATACCTAAACAAAAACTTACATTAAGTATAACACGGACTATAAAATGATTCAACTATTTAATGCGCTTTCTTTATTAAAATATCCCGAGTTCTTTTAAACTTATATAATGTGTTTGACCCACAATAATATGATCGAGCATTTCAATACCCATCATCTCTCCGCAACTAGCCATCCTTTTGGTAAAGGCGAGATCAGCCTCAGAAGGCTCCGGATTTCCGGATGGATGGTTGTGCCCAATAATAATACGGGCAGCCGAAAACCGAACAGCGCCACGAAATATTTCTCTTGGATGAGCTACTGAAGAATTTAATCCTCCAATAAAAACAGTTTCTTTCTTAATAATTTCATTTTTTGTATTTAAATACAAAACAATGACATGCTCTTGTTGTAAATCGCACATCTCATTCAATAACATTTCCCCAGCATTCCGACTAGACGTTATTTGACCAATTTTAATTTGAGAAGCTTGGGATATTCGGGTTCCTAGTTCAATCGCAGCTCTTATTTCTATTGCCTTAATTTTACCAATTCCAGCTATACTCATCAACTCTTCTATTGAAGCAGTTTTCAGAAAATGTAAATTCTCAAACGTATTTAAAACTTTCATAGCAAGTGCCATAACGTTCGAATCTTTCGTTCCTGTTCGAAGTATAATAGCCAATAATTCATGGTTAGCTAGAGCCTTTTCTCCATAATTTTCTAATCGTTCTCTTGGTCTTGAAAAAACTGGTACTTCATTAACTAAACTGGTCATATTTCCCACCATAAAAACACTCCTTTTCTGCCTACCTTTTTAGTATACGCAAGAAATAGAGCTGTTTTTATTTTTTTATCGTTGTACTGACATTAGATCTGTTAACACTTTTTTGCAAATAATCTAACCTTATCATCATTTTTTAAAATTAGTTGTATATATTACGTTTTTATAAAATTTATTCATTATCTAACTTTAATAGATATTCTCGAACTTCTGAAATAAAATAAAGAGATCCGGTTATTAAAACAAGCCCATTTCCATCCATTTCATTAATAACGTCAGCTAATGCTTCTTGCCAATATTCTTTTATTTTTACATTTGAATTTGTATAGTCCTGTAATTCTTTTATCTTAGCCGCTCTTGGATTACTAAAACTCGTCAGAGTAATATGAATATTTGGTAATTCGGTTAATAAATCAATCATCCTACCCACTGCTTTATCATGCAAAACTGCAAAGATAAGGTAAATCTCTTGTTGTTTGAAGTCAGCATTTATTGTTTCAATTAACCTGCGTATTGCTGGTTCATTGTGCGCTCCATCTAAAACAATCATAGGATTGTCACTTATTTTTTCCATTCTACCTGGCCAAAATGCTGTTTTCAATCCTCTTCTTATTGCTTCATGATTTAATTCTAAACCCGTTTCAATGCTATAGGTTTGCAGCGTTTCAATAGCCACCATTGCATTTTCTATTTGATGTTGACCCAGCATTTTTATTTGGATTTGGTTTAAATACATAGTTTCATCTTCAAACGTAAATTGTTCTCCCCAACTTGGCAGTGTCTGGCATTTAGAAGACGAATAATTTTCCCCAAATAACTTAACGATTGAATTATTATTCTCAGCGACTAATTGAATAATTTTTAAAGCTTCATCAACTACTTTTCCAACTACTACAGGCACATTCGGTTTAATAATACCCGATTTTTGTAAAGCAATTTCAGCTATCGTTTCGCCTAGAACCTGCATATGATCTAAGCCAATCGTTGTAATTACTGATACAATCGGAGTAATTACATTGGTTGAATCCAGCAAACCACCTAAACCAACTTCAATGACAACTACATCAGCATGTCCTTCACCAAAATAAATAAACATCATGGTTGTAATCACCTCAAATTCAGTCGGTCCGTCTAACTCCGTTTCTTCTAGCTCACAAGCTAAAGGAAAGACTATGTTAGCTAATCGTAGAATTTCTTCATTTGAAATAGGCTCCCCATTTACACTGATACGTTCGTTAAAAGTTTCAATGTAAGGTGATGTAAAAGTCCCAACTATTTTTCCGTTTGCTTCTAGCATACTTCTCAAAAATGTAACGGTTGATCCTTTACCATTTGTACCAGCAACATGAATAGCTTTTATTCTTTTTTGTGGAAAATTTAATCTTTCTAGCATCCATTCCATCCGTTTAAGTCCAGGCTTCATTCCAAAAATTTTCCTGCTATGGATCCAACTTAACGCTTCTTCATATGTTTTAAACAACTACTGCACCCCGTCTTTTATATTCATTTTTCACAGAATATCTTTTGCTAAAGAGTAAAAAAACTTTGCCTTCTTTTATAGTAATAAAGGCAAAGATTTTTTTCAAGTCTATTTAATTATAATTGTGTTTTTAATATTTCTATTCTTCCCAAAACAAGCGCTTGTTTATCAAGATATTCTTTTTCTTTAGTTTTTTCTGCTTCAACAACAGCAATTGGTGCATTGTCGACAAACTTAGCATTGGATAGCTTGCCTTTAACTCTTTTAACTTCTCCTGACCATTTAGCTAATTCTTTTTCTAAGCGAACAATCTCTTCATCAATATTAATTAAGCCTGCTAAAGGAAGATAAATTTCAGCACCTGTAATAACGGCACTCATAGCTGTTTCAGGAGCTTCAACGGCACTAGAAATAATTAGATTTTCAGGGTTACAGAATCGTTCAATATAAGAAATGTTGTTTTTCAAAAACAATTCAATTTTCATGTCATTGGTTTTGATTAATAATTCAACAGGTTTAGATAAAGGCGTATTTACTTCTGAACGGATATTACGAACGGAACGAATTAATTCCATTAAAACATCCATTCCTTCGGTTGCTTCCTCATCTGATAATTCAGGACGAACAACAGGATAAGCTGCAACGACCAACGACTCCCCAGTATGTGGAATATTCTCCCATATTTCTTCTGTTACAAACGGCATCACTGGGTGCAATAATCGAAGTGTTTGGTCTAAGACATAAGCTAAAATACTTCTGGTCGTTTGTTTAGCTTCTTCATCCTCATTAAATAAAATTTCTTTACTCATTTCAATATACCAGTCACAAAAATCATCCCAGATAAAGTGGTAGAGGTGACGATTAGCTTCTCCAAATTCAAAACGTTCGAATAAATCAGTAACTTTTTCGATTGTTTTGTTTAATTTAGTTAAAATCCAACGATCTGCTATTGTTTTATTCCCAGTTAAATCAATTTGTTCAACTGTAAAACCTTCCATATTCATCAATGCAAAGCGACTTGCATTCCATATTTTATTGATAAAATTCCAAGAAGCATCCATCTTATCATAACTGAATCGCACATCTTGACCAGGTGCTGAACCATTAGACAAGAACCAACGCAATGCATCTGCACCATACTTATCCACTACTTCCATTGGATCAATTCCATTACCTAAAGATTTACTCATTTTACGACCTTCTTCATCACGAATTAAACCATGGATAAGCACATCATTAAATGGTTTTTCACCTGTAAACTCAAGACTTTGAAAAATCATACGGCTAACCCAGAAGAAAATAATATCATACCCTGTTACTAATGTGTTATTAGGGAAGTAACGTTTAAAATCTTCTGAATCTTCATCCGGCCACCCCATCGTTGAAAAAGGCCAAAGAGCTGAGCTGAACCAAGTATCTAAAACATCTGGGTCTTGCTCCCAATTTTCACTGTCTACAGGTTCTTGCATTCCGACATAAAGTTCGCCAGTTTGTTTATGGAACCAAGCAGGTATTCTATGACCCCACCATAATTGACGCGAAATAACCCAATCGTGAACATTTTCCATCCAGCTTAAATAAGTGTTTTCAAAGCGTTCTGGTACAAAATTAACTTTATCTTCTGTTTTTTGTAGTTCTATTGCTTCTTTTGCAAGAGGCTCCATTTTTACGAACCATTGAGTAGATAAGCGAGGTTCAACAATTACACCGGTTCTTTCCGAATGACCTACACTATGAACCATTTTTTCAATTTTTACTAATCTACCTTGATTTCCTAAGTCCTTAACAACAGCTTTCCTCGCTTCAAATCGATCCATTCCAGCATACTTTCCGGTCAACTCATTCATTGTTCCATCTGGATTCATAACATTCGTACGAGGTAAGTTATGTCTGTTTCCAACTGCAAAGTCATTAGGATCGTGTGCAGGGGTTATCTTTACTACACCTGTTCCGAAATCCATCTCAACGTATTCATCGGCAATAATGGGTATCTCAATATCCATTAGAGGTAATATTATTTTTTTACCAATTAAATGTTGATAACGTTCATCATCCGGATGAACAGCAACTGCTGTATCACCAAGCATTGTTTCTGGGCGCGTTGTGGCAATCTCCACAGAACCACTGCCATCTGCCAGTAGATAGGTCATGTGATAAAAAGCTCCCTCAACATCCTTATGAATAACTTCAATATCTGATAAAGCCGTTTTTGCTTTCGGATCCCAATTGATAATATATTCCCCACGATAGATCAAATCTTTATTATACATCGTAACAAAAACTTTTCTAACCGCTTCAGATAATCCTTCATCTAAAGTAAATCTTTCACGTCCGTAATCTACAGATATACCGACTTTTGCCCATTGTTCACGAATAACTGCAGCATACTCTTCTTTCCATTCCCATACGGTTTCAATAAATTTTTCCCGCCCTAAGTCATAGCGAGAAATCCCTTCTTCAGCTAATTTAGCCTCTACTTTTGCTTGTGTAGCAATACCTGCATGATCCATACCTGGCAACCATAATGTGTCAAAACCTTGCATTCTTTTTTGCCTAATAATAATATCTTGTAACGTCGTATCCCATGCATGACCTAAATGAAGTTTCCCTGTTACATTTGGAGGAGGTATAACTACAGAATAAGGTTCTTTCGTTTTATCTCCACTCGGTTTGAATAAATCTTTTTCAAGCCATTTTTCATAACGCCCAGCTTCAACTTCATTGGGTTGGTATTTTGTTGACATGTTTAATTCTCTAGTCATTTCTCAGCCTCAATTCTTTATTTTTTAAAATTAGTAAAAAAAGCATTCGTCCTAATACAAAAAATGTATTAGGACGAATGCTTTTTGATTCGCGGTACCACCTATTTTGTATACTTTCTAAAAAAATATACCTCTCTTCACGTTTTTAACGAAACGTTATTCCGGACAAAGTTACTGAGTATTCACTTTGCCAGCTCCCAAGCTACTTTTCATTTTATTATGGTTTAAGAACTCTCAGCATCTGTTCTTTTCTCTGAATAACCATCTAACAAAATTACTTCTCTTGTTCATCACTTTTAATATAATTTATTTTAGCATTGAAAAATTGTAATTTCAATCCTAATTTTGATGAATAGTAAAACTCAACGTGCTTTTTTAGCATTTTCGATGGCTTTATCATAATTTGGCTCATCAACCATTTCTGATATCACTTCTTTATAAACTAATTTTCCATTCGCATCAATAACAAATACAGAACGGGCTAACACTCCTAGATCAGGAATCGCTATTCCGTATGCTTTACCGAATGATAAATCTGTATCATTGAACATGTTGGCATCTATGTTTTCTGCTGCTGTCCATTTTTTTTGTTCCTCTTTTGTATTTGTAGAAATTGTTATTAAATTTATTCCATCAAGTTCATTTGCATTTTTATTAAATGATTTTGTCTGTAGCGCACAAACCCTCGTTTCAATATCAGGAACAACACTTATCAAAGTAACATTTCCTCTATAATCTTTTAGCGACACATTTTCATTTTCATTGTTTTTGACAGAAAAATCTGGCGCCATCTTACCAATAACAGGTTGAGTGCCTTCTACTTTAAGTGGTTCACCTTTTTTTGTAAATTCCATTACTATCCACTTCCATTTCTTAGCATATTTATCTTTTTAGTATACGCTGTCTAAAAAGGAAAATGCAAATTTTTGAGGTTTCATATAATAAGATAACCAAAATAGTATATATTATTCTGTTCTTAATTGTTTGTTTTTAAATAACCTTACTCATTTTAATAACGATGGCAATGCTCGACCTTCGTAATAAACAAGCGTTAATATCTCACCAGTTAAATCAATATATCGAATATCTACGGTTGGTGGGACTACTACCCTACCTGGTGCAAAATTTAAAATTGATGTAATTCCTGAATCAACTAGCATATCTATCGATTCCTGAGAGTGTTCACTTGGGACAGTTGAAATGGCTACATGAATATTTTCTCGAGATAATACACTTTTCATTTGATCAATCGAATAAATTGGAACGCCTGATAAAATCTTCCCCGAATTTTCTTCGCTTTTTTCAAACCCACACGTTATCTTCATATTATCGTCTCTACGGAAATTATTAGCTATAAGTGCTTTTCCAATATTGCCTACACCTACTAAAGCTATGTTTATGATTTTATTCACATTCAGAATTTCATGGAAAACTTCTACTACATAATCAACTTCATAACCATATCCGCTTCGACCTAATTCTCCAAAATGAGAAAAATCTCGACGAATCGTCGCTGAAGGTATCTGGATTAGTTCACTAATCTCTTGAGATTTTATTCTTTTTACTCCTGAATCCCCAAGCTTTTTCAAGCATCTATAGTAAACCGGAAGTCTTTTAGCAGTTGCTTTAGGCACATAGTGTTCTTCTCGCTTGATTTTCATTAGAAATCCTCCAATTACATGTCTGTTTTTTAAAATCATATCATCAATAAAAGTAAAATTCAATCTTTTTGTGATAAATATCACATTTAAACAACTTTCTTTAAATTTAAATAACGCGATTATTGATATAAGCATAGAAATAAAAAAAAGAAATTTTATATTCTTTCCATAATTTAACTAACTAAGCTAAATTTTGGTAGAAATAAAATTTCCATTCTATTACAGAAGTGAGGAATATTTATCAGCTTGTTGAATTTCTGAAGTTTCTCCTACTTTTATCTCAGAAAAAACTAAATTATCCATAACACGTTGGATTAGTTCTTCTATATTTAATCTTGCTTCGTAACGTCTAGCTTTTTCTAAATCCGGTCTTGTTTTTGGAGTAGCCGGAGCAAATATAGTGCAACAATCTTCAAACGGTTGAATTGACAACTCAAACGTATCAATTCTTTGTGCTAAATCGATTATCTCGTTTTTATCCATAGAAACAACTGGACGAATAATTGGTGTAGAAGTTACATCATTAATCGCTAGCATACTATGCAAAGTTTGTGAGGCTACTTGCCCAAGAGACTCGCCATTAACGATTGCTAAACCGTTCTGTTTTTCGCGGATTCGTTCTGTAATACGCAACATCATCCGTCGTGTTACTGTCATTGAGTATCCTTCAGGTACACATCTTTTAATTTCTTCTTGGATTTCTGTAAACGGGACTTCAATAAAAACAATATTACCTACAAAAGCCGCCAGTTTTGACGTCAAATCTTTAGCTTTTTGTAAAGATTTTGAACTTGTATAAGGAGGACTATAAAAATGAACAGCTTCTATTTCTACACCGCGTTTCATAGTTAAATACCCTGCTACAGGAGAATCAATTCCACCTGATAACATTAACATACCTTTCCCGCTTGAACCTACTGGTAGTCCGCCTGCTCCTAAAATAGTTTGACTAGAAAGGAAAATACCTTCATTTCTAATTTCAACTCGTATATTTATATCAGGGTTTTTCATTTTAACTTTAATGCCATCAATATTTTTTAAAACTTCTGAACCTAATAGATGATTAATTTCATCAGTATCTAGACTAAATTCATGATCTGCACGGCGCGTAGTAATTTTGAATGACTTGCCTTCTGAATAAAGTTCTTGAACCATATCTACTGCTACTATTTTCATTTTTTCAATGTCTCTTTCTAGCCTCATTACTGGAGAAAAATTTTGAATTCCAAAAATAGATTTTAGTCTTTCTAAAACTAGATCGCTATCTGCACCATTTAATTCTAAATGCATTCGGTCTCTTTCACCTGTTACGTTAAGTTGATTAAAATCATATAAGGCAAACCTTACATTTTGAACTAATTTATTGATAAACTTCTTTTTATTTTTTCCTTTAGTAGATAATTCACCATATCGGACCATTATTTCATTATATTGCATTTCATCTTCACTTCTCTTTCTTTTATGCATGGATTGATTGGAATTTTTTGTACAATATTTTAAATATACTTAGAAATTGCTTTGCTTCTTGCATTGTATTTGTGTCAGATAAGCTAACACGTACTGCATCAACAGCAATTGAGTCTGGCACATGCATTGCTGAAAGAGTAGTTGAATTCCTTTTATTTTTACTAGAACAAGCGCTTGTAGTAGATATATAAATTGATTCACTCTCAAATGCATGAAGCAACACTTCTCCTCTAATTCCTTTTAAGGCAAAACAAAGAATATGAGGCGCTCCTGCTTCAGTTGAAAATATCACTACTTTTTTATAGCCACTCAACTCACTAATTAGATAATCTCTTATATTTTTTTGTTTTTCTTGTTTACTGATCGCGTCTGTCAATACTAGACGTAATGCTTTTCCAGTTGCTGCTATACCAGCAACATTCTCTGTTCCACTTCGCATTCGATTTTCTTGCCCACCCCCATTTAGTAGAGGAGCAATTTTCCTTCCTTTTTTTAAATAAATAAATCCTGTTCCTTTTGGTCCATGGAACTTATGACTTGAAAACACAGCAATATCAATCCGAGAATTCGATCCTAAAAGAAAAGGCACTTTTCCTATAGCTTGAACAGCATCAACGTGAAAGTGAATGGAAGGGTACTCTTTTAAAACCTCTCCTACTTCATTAATAGGTTGAATACTTCCAACCTCGTTATTAACAGCCATCACTGAAACCAAAATAGTGTCTTTTCGGATAGCTTTTTTTAAATCATCTATAGAAATAACGCCATTTTTATCTACAGGAAGATACGTTACGTCAAAACCAAATTGCTCTAATTGTCTAATAGACTCGTTAACTGCGGGGTGTTCTATAGTAGTTGTAATGATATGGTTACCATAAGCCTTCTTTTCGATAGCCGTGCCTTTAACAGCCCAATTATCACCTTCTGTTCCACCACTTGTAAAATATATTTCTTCCGGTGTAACGTTGAGTAAAGAAGCTATCTGCATACGTGACTGATGCATTAATGATGCAGCCCTATTTCCGAGCTCGTGTATACTAGATGGATTAGCATTGATACTCTTAGTTACTTCTATAATTGTTTGCATTACTTCTTCGTTTACGTAAGTCGTCGCACTATTATCAAAATAAATCATTCGTTTTCACACTTTCTACTAATTAGTCTAAGTTTTCATCTTTTTAATTTAACACAAAACAAAACAGAGTTCTCATTTAAATGAAAGACCCTGTCGTTTTCTCATCATTTCTTTTGTTTATCTTCTAGGTAATTGGCTTCTATTTTCTTAAAAGAACCTGGTTCAACTTCTTCTAAAACTATTGAAATCTGTTCCAATGCTTTATTGTAGTTGAATTCAGTATTGAATGTTGTCATACTCTCTGCAATAGCTGATGCTACTTCTGGATGCGTGTGTCGATACCTATTGGCGTATTGCATCATCTGTTCACACAACAATGCATTGTCTACGATTTCTTCTGTTCTTTCAACTAATAATTCAACATCATCATCGCACATTTCACATAAACGTTCAATATCTCTCATATCTATTCTTAATTTATTCAACTCTTTAGATAACTCTTCTACTCTTTCAGTTGTCGCAAAGAAAAAATCTAAGTATTGTGTTGGTAACCCAGGAAGATGCTGTTTTTCAATGAATCTTTTTACTCCACGTAAATTAAACTCAAAATCATCAATTTTATCTTTAACTTTTTTTTCTTCCTCACGTAATTCTACCAAATACTGATTAATAACTCTTTGTTCTTCTTCTATTTTTTTAAGTTCCTTCATGTGTTGTACATAACTATCTTTGACTGCACTAAAGATAGCTTGTCGACTATTTAAACCATCTGTAAATGTATCAAAATTATCTTGGATTTCTATTAGTTGTTCTTGCATTTTTTTTGCTTGTATTAATTCATCATGATTTAGCGCATAACTTTGAGCTACACGATCAATCTCAATTAATAGCTTACGATTCTTTTCCATTACAAACTCTATATAGTCATCCAATACAGGTTGGTTTTCTACAATATAGTTTCTTGCTTCGATTTCGAATTCCATTACGTCATACAACCGATTAATTTCGTCTTCTATTTCTTTATTAATCGATCTAGCTTTTTCGATATCACACTCTGAAATCGCCTCTTTTGCATGGCTACTTTTTTCTTCAAGAGAATGAACATCTTCTAAAATTGTATCATTTAAAAAAATGAATTCTTGTTCTATAAGTTTATTGTAGCCTTCTTTTAATTCTTGTATCTGCTCAAAAAATTCGTTTGTTAATTGTTTTAAGATACCCGGAAGTTGTTTTATACTATAGTTTAAATTCTTTGTATCAGCATCAATTTTATTTAAGATATTTTTTGCTTCGACATGGTCTCCAGATGCTGTTAAATCTGAAACTTTTGAAAAATCAACTTCTAAAAATGTTAATTTATTCTCTAGTTTTTCTAATGCAGGACCGAATGAAAAACTTTGTGTTAATAATTTTTTCCTGATGTCTTGATAAGTTTCTTGTATTCTTTTAACTTCTAGTAAGTTTTGTTCTTCACTCTGCAATAAGCCATGGATAGAAGTCTGAATTTCTTTAATATCTAATTCGATATTTTTAATCAAAATAGTTACCTTTTTCTCAGCTGTTTTCGCTTTAATTAGCTGAAGGCGGTCAGTAGCTTGTTCTGCATCAAACAAATAGTTTTCTAAATCTGGGAATGCCTTTGTTTCAATTTTTTGCCATTCCGAATGTAATTGATCAAACTTTTTTTTCGTTTGTCCTGTTAACTGTAAATCTTTCGCTCTGCGCAAATCATCTGGTATAGGCAAATCCATTAATTCAAACTTTTGTTTTTCTAATCCATTGATTAACGAATAATGTTTCTTTTTCATCATGAAACTTATTACATAGGCAGTTAAAGCCAAAAAGATAATAATAATTAAACTGTATTCAAACTTCATTTTTTGTTGATACCTCCACCCAAATTGATACGTTTATATAAGAAATACAGTTACTATTAGATTGATATTTTATTGCAATGATTGTAAAATCTTTTAACATAATTTGCATTTTCTTATAGAAATACCTATTATATATAGTAACATATATAATGAGATCAAACACTACTAAAGCGGATTTTTATTTATCTAGTATAGTGAACATCGTCATTTACAGGAGGATTTTTATGTCTAAAGAATCGGATTATCGTTTAATGAATAAACAACTTGTTGCCCTTTTAGGTGACGAAACAAATTTAATTGCAAATTTAAGTAATGCTTCTGCACTATTATTTGAAAACCTAAAGAATATAAATTGGGCTGGATTTTATTTGTATGAAAAATCGTCAAATGAACTAGTTTTAGGCCCTTTTCAAGGTAAAGTAGCTTGTATAAGAATACAAATAGGCAAGGGTGTCTGTGGTACAGCATTTGAGAATAATCGTTCTTTGATTGTTGAAGATGTCTCACAATTTAAAGGTCACATTGCTTGTGATGCTGCGAGCCAATCAGAAATCGTTATCCCTCTAATAATAAATGGAGAAAAAATAGGTGTTTTAGATATTGATGCTCCTATAATGAGTAGATTTGATAAGACAGACCAACAATATCTAGAATTATTTACTGAAATCTTGCAAAAAAACAGCCAGCCATTAATTTATTAGAAAAGAAATCTTGCTCTTTCTGTAAGCACAATGTATAATTGAAATTGTGTAAAATAATGCAGCGTGAAAGTGGTATTTTCGTCAACAGTTTATTGCCAAGATTGGTTCAT
>NZ_JBATXB010000116.1:0-3120 GCF_049673005.1 Carnobacterium sp.
AACTCGCTGAAAAGTCAAAACAGCAACTAGTTGCATCCGGTAGATACACTAAACCTATTGTTACACTCATCTTACCAACGACTACGTTTTGGCCAGCTGAAAATTTTCATCAGCAATTTTATAAGAAGAATCCTAGTAAATATAAAAAAATCGAGCGAGCGCGCCAACAATTAATGACTTATCAAAAGTTAGAAAGTAAAATCAAAAATGACTTCAATCCTTTTTCTAAGAAATCTTAACTATAAATAAGAAGTATAAATTTTAGAAATCATTCGTTATCCTTATAATCAAATATAAGTGCAGTGAATCGAATTTCAATCAAATTATGGAGGACATGTAATGGGAAACCAATTAAATGTAGCAAAAAAATTAGACCAACACCATCAGTATTTCAATACCCATCGCACCAAAGATCATTCCTTTCGAATTAAACAGTTAGAAAAATTACAAACGACTATTCTTAAATATGAACAGCAACTCACTGATGCTTTACAAAAAGATCTAGGGAAAAACCCTGTAGAATCTTACGCTACAGAAATAGGATTTGTTTTAAATAGTATTCGAGAAACGAAAAAAAAGATGCCTAGATGGGTCAAAGATAAAAAAGTATCTACCCCTCTTTTCCTTTTCCCTTCAAAAAGCAAACGTCATTATGAACCTTATGGAACCGTCTTAATCATTGGGCCATTTAATTATCCTTTCCAGCTGTTAATTGAACCTTTAATTGGCGCAATCTCTGCAGGAAATACAATCATTTTGAAACCGTCTGAGATGGTCCCAAGTGTTTCGAAGGTTATCAAAGAAATGATTACTGATGCTTTTGATGACAACTACATCTCTGTTATCGAGGGCGATGTTGATACGACTATCGAATTACTTAAGCACCCGTTTGATTATATCTTTTTTACAGGAAGTACTACGGTTGGAAAAGAAATTATGAAAGCTGCTGCAGAGCATTTAACTCCGGTGACTTTAGAGTTGGGTGGGAAAAGTCCTGCGATTGTCTTAAAAGATGCCGACATTCAACAAGCCGCTAAAAGAATTATATATGGAAAACTACTTAACGCAGGACAAACTTGTGTCGCGCCGGATTATGTTCTTATTCAAGAAGAGCTTAAACCTCTTTTTATTGAAGAATGTAAAAAATTTATCCGACTATTTTATGGTGAAACAATACAAAATAGCTCTGATTTCGCAAGAATTGTTAATATAAAACACACTACCCGTTTGAAAACTATTCTAGAAGAATCTAAAGATGAGATTGTATTTGGCGGCCGCGTTGACTTAAACGATCGGTATATTGAACCAACCTTACTTGATTCAAATTGGGCATCTTTTACTATGAAAGACGAACTTTTTGGTCCACTCTTGCCTATTATTGGATTCCAAGATTTAGACAAAACGATTACACAAATAAATAATCGTCCGAAACCTTTGGCACTGTATATTTTTTCTAACGATAAACATACACAAAATAAAATTATCCATGAAACCAGTTCCGGTGGCATAACCATTAACAATACCATTTTCCATCTGGTCTCCCCTAACTTACCTTTTGGCGGAGTCGGAAATTCCGGCATGGGCTCTTACCACGGAAAAACTAGCTTTACTACTTTTTCACACGAGCGAAGCATTTTATCTTCTAATAAATTCGAGGTTCCCTTTATCTTCCCGCCCTACTCTGATAGCAGTTTAAAATGGCTCCGTCGCTTTTTAAAGTAATTTCTTCATTTTCATCACTTTTATCTTATCTCTTTCTTTTAATAAAAAAGGCACTCCCCTCTTTCCTTTAAGAAAAGTTGGTAGTGCCTTTTTCATTTTCTATTTAACGAGATTCTTTTGGCGGTTGGCAAACTTCGCACTTGCGTTGATTTTTATTTTTAAATTTTGTAAATGTTTTTTCAAAGTTAGTGCCACATGCGCATTTAAATAGTAATTTTTGAGAAAAACCGTGGTATTCAGTCGATAGTAACTTACTGTCTGAATTTTTTTCAACAAACTCTTTAATCGTACCAATAGTCCATTGTTTATTCATTTTCTTACACCTCCATATTTTATTGCCAAACGAAAGCACTCTTGCCATCCGTTCTAACGAGCTATCCTTATTAACTCCCAATTATAACACGAGCTGAAATAATTAAATAGATAGCAGAAGCTTGATTCTGTATATGAATCGTTCTTCCCTTACGTTTAGATAAATTAAAACCAGCAAAGAATAAATCCTATGATCTCTACTAGTAAATACTATCACTATTAAAATGCTTAATGTTATAATAAAAAGAAGAATCGATTAGATGAGAATTATAGAAAAAGAGGGGCGAATAATGACAAATACGATTAAAAGATTGAGTATTATTGGAGTAGTATTTCTTTTTAGTCTGACTTTTACCGAAACCGTTTTCGCTGAAAATGAGTTGTCAGACATCACTATTGAAGTAGAATTACAAGAAAATGGTTCTGCTATTGTTACAGAGAATAGAAAAATGGCTATGGATGAAGGTACAGAATTATACATTGTATTAGATAATTTACTAGATTCAACACTCCTTGATTTTTCGGTAGCTGGTTTTCAAGAAAAAGAGCCTTGGAATGGAGAGGCTTCATTAGCAAAAAAAGCTAAGCGCTATGGCATTGCAGAAACAGATAGTGGAGTAGAACTTATTTGGGGCATCGGTGAATACGGTGAAAATGAATACATCGTCTCTTATACCTTATCGCATTTAGTTCGCGAATTAGAAGATGGACAAGCTTTGCTGTGGAATTTCGATACCTTTTCTGATATTCCTGCTGAAGATTTAACGGTGAAAGTTACTAGCTTTCAGCCCTTTACAAAAGAAAATGTCCAGTTATGGGGGTTTGGTTTTGACGGTGATCTTCAATTAGAAAATGGGGCTATCATCTGGAAAGCAAAGGAAGAAGTAGACAGCAGCAACGATGTAACGCTTTTGCTTCAATTTCCACAAGAATTTTTTAATACACAGGTAATGGTTGATCAAACATTAGAAGAACAACTAGAAATGGCAATGGATGGTTCAGCCTACAATCAGGAAGCTTCTTCTGATACAGCCTTCGTTGTCATCGCATCTCTGTTAGCATTTATAGGGATTGGAGGAGCTACTT
>NZ_JBATXB010000117.1:0-10957 GCF_049673005.1 Carnobacterium sp.
TCTTTGAGTGCGCTCGTTTTTGTTTCCTTATACCAAAAGATGCGAGAGTACCAAAATTTGCTTAAGAATTGCATCAAGTGGAATCAAGTTTCCTTATACCAAAAGATGCGAGAGTACCAAAATCATAGCCAATTGCATCAGCATCTGTATAGGTTTCCTTATACCAAAAGATGCGAGAGTACCAAAATCAAATCTAACAAAAGAAGAAGCTGAGTTAGTTTCCTTATACCAAAAGATGCGAGAGTACCAAAATGACATCGAATCAGTTGCTTGACTAGCTTCAGTTTCCTTATACCAAAAGATGCGAGAGTACCAAAATCCAGGGTTATCGATATTCAAAGCATAGCTAGTTTCCTTATACCAAAAGATGCGAGAGTACCAAAATATAGATAATGCGAAAATATAGTGCTTTCGTGTTTCCTTATACCAAAAGATGCGAGAGTACCAAAATAAAACGTACACTAATAATAACCTGATACCTAGTTTCCTTATACCAAAAGATGCGAGAGTACCAAAATGCCAATTTTATTATACCTTATCTTGTATTAGATTTTCAAAATATTCTTTTATATTAGCTGTAATTGCAGTTAGATCAACTATTACAGGAGTACTGGTAAGAATAAAAAGTGAGTAAACATAGATAAAAATAGACAAGTTATCCACAGCTTTTAAAGATAAAAGAACGGTTTCTTGTGCGTACTTATCCACAAGTACCATATACCAATTACAAGCATCTTGAAATATTTCTTCAGACCAACTAGAAGGAATTTTTGAGATTAAATGCTTTTTAACAGCATAACAAGTAGTTTTATTTCTTATTTTCTCTTTGTAAACAATATTGGTAGGAAAAAGAGAAGGATTTTCTGTTTGAATAAAATAGAGAATCCCATTAGTAGACTGTTGAAGGTAATAAATAAAATTTTCTAATTCCTTATCTGAAAGCACAACTTCAGGAAACTGTATATAGATAATTAATTTTTTATCACTTATTGATTCTTCTAATACATTAATTTGAAGAATTAACTTTTCATAATGAGATAGTTGAGCAGAATTTTTTTTTGAAAAAGATAAGCTAGTTTGAATCCATTTTTTATCGAAAGGCAACAAAGTGTAGTGAGTTACGTTTGTTTTTTGTTGGGTATTTAAAAAATCAACTTCTTCAATCAATTCCTCCCAGCTTTCAACTAATTGTTTATAAAATGGAGAAAATTCAAGATTAGTCAAAAATTCTTTTTCCTGTCGAATTAAAACTTTCTCTAAACTAATAAATTTTGTTGAATCATTTGGAGAAAAAATTTGGAATAGAAAGTCTCTTCTTGGAATCAATGTTTGGTTTTCAAAAAGGTTTATTTCTACACCTTTATAGCTGAAGTAATCACTAAAATATTCTACTAATTGATACCATTCTTTTTGCTCACCTTTTAAAATAGTAACTTTATCAACTAAGAAAGAAGTTACTTGTACAGAGTCTTTAATATGCCATTCTTTCATAAAATCACCATCGGATCTTCAGTAATAGCTTTTTCAGTAATGGTTTTATCACCGACAAGCAAAAACATATTGCTGTATTGTTTTTCAGTCACAGCCATAGCTCGAATAGAGCCATGTTTTGGGAGGTTATTTCTTAATCCCATCATATAATTATCTAAACTTGATCGGTTTGGGAAAATTTTTGCGTAGACTGAAAATTGAACCATTGTAAACCCGTTATTAATTAAGTATTTTCTGAATCTAGAATATGTTCGTCTTTCGCTTTTTGTGTTCATTGGCAAATCAAAAAATAATATCAAGCGCATAATTTTATAAGGAGACGCCATTGGCAGGGTAAACCAACAGTTCGGTATTATTCTCGTTCATTCCTTTAATAAAAGATTGAACAAGTATTTCAATCGCATTTAAAATAGTTTGTTTTTGATTGCCAATCAATAGTTTATTATTGCTAATTAAGTGAACAATTTTTTGTTTGGTTTTTAAGTCTAAATAAGTATCTTCTTGACACATAATGCTAATCCATAAATCAATGACAGGACGAAAGGGTTCAATAAGATCATCAGCTAGATTAAAAGCATTGTATTGGTTGTAATGTCCAATACCAAAAGAAGGTTGTAAACCTGAAGCCACAATTGTTCTAGCAACGGTTGAACGAAGGACAATATAACCATAATTTAAACCAGAGTTAATTCCGTCAAAGCTGTCTCTATCTCTAGTAAAGGAATTTCCAAATAAGGTTTTAAAATATAGTTTAGCTGCATGACCTTCGCGATTTGAATCATCTGAGAAATTTACTTGATCAGAATAATGATGCAATGTCTCAATTGAAGTTGAATTTTTTTTCAAATAAGTTAATACAGAAGCTTGATTATTGATTTTTATTTGAATAATTTTTTGCCACATCAAGCCTTTCATTTCAGGAGACCATTTAGCTTGCCTTTCCAGAACTCTAGAAGACTGGTGATGACTATGAGGAGAAAGAGCATAAATATTGGGTAAGTGTTTTTCATCACAGAAAATTAAGAGAATATGGTAATCTGCTAATTTATTTAGTAAGCGAGCAGTTACAACGGTTTGCTGGTTATCGACAATAATTGTATGAATATCAGTAAGCGGTATCAAAATTTCTGTATCTTCTCGAATAACCTTTAAATTATCAAGATACAACCTTAAATAATCAGATTTTTCAATATAGACAACACGCCAGCTCATTTTTATCACTCCTTTTTCCAGATTTATGTACAAAAAAAGCCCCATAAATGGGGCGATTTCGGCATAAAGCCTTATTTTGGTAGGTCCTCGCGACCCTTTGGTATAAGGAAGTCTTCCGTCGAAGACACCCTTATTATAACAAGGTTTATATATTTTGTAAACCCTTTATTAGAATTTTTTCTTTTATATCATTCATTTAAATAAGGACTAAATATTTCTAGATTAATTGGATATTTATTGCCAAGAATATCAATATTATATTTAATAATATTTTTTAAAGGAGTAATAGCAGGCATTTGCTGATTTTTTGTTTTTAAAGTTATATCCTCAATTTCAATTTTATTTTGTCTTGGATTAGCATCGCCTCTAAACAACTTTTCATAATGAACGATTTTTTTAATTTTTTCTTTCGTGATCTCATCTTCACTATTTTCTAGCTTATCATAAGAAATAGTATCATTTTTATATAAACTAAATTGAAATTTATAGCTATCATCGATATTTTTGTAAGGAGCATTGCGACCATTTTCTCCATTATATAGATTCATATCAAGAGTATAAATTCCATCTATTTTTCTAAACCAATTATAAGGAACTCCAAGGTACTTGTATGTTCCTTCTTCATTCATGTAAATATCCACACGAATACTTTTTCTACTTAATAAAACAATATCATTATGAGGACTTTTATACTTATCCGAAATATTCACATGAATACCCAATTTTTTATCTAGATACTTCAAGCTTTTAACTGGTACTTTATCATCTTTCAAAATAAAGCCGTGTTCTTTATAAAAATCTTGGAAAGGATTGTCAGCGTGACTATGAGCATCTATGACTTTTAAAAGTAATTTCCAAGTGTTAGGGTCATGCTGTGCCATTAAAAAGTTATCAGGATTAGCATCAATTTTTTTCTTTAATGCTTCATAAGCTTTCTTATCCAACTGATAAATATTTTTTACTTTCCCGACAACGTATGTTTCATCATCTTTTTCGCGAGTAGAGTAGATGGTTTGATTAGACATGGTTCGATTAGGTTTACGATCAACTTTATGTGAATACTTAATCTTGTCCTGGTAATTTCTTAATGAGCTAACAAATTTAAGTGAGTTGTTGTCAAAAACTTGAGTAGCATTGATTAATTCACCAGTTTCTGTATCAACAGCCACACCTTCAATAGTAAAAGTTGTTTGTTTGAGTTGCTTAAATAACGGCATTCGACCAACACCGGCAACGATTAAGGCATCAATGGCATGATGAAAATGACCAGCATCACGATCTTTACGCATTTTTGTTCTTTTTCTCAATGCAGCAGTGAAGCTTCCACGAATCGATAAGACACCTGTTGGAATAGCGTTATTTCGATAAAAAGTGCGAAGCGAGCTAGAAAAACTTCTCATGGCATACTGTGTATCAACTAAATTCCGATTAATAAAGTCTTTTTGGACTTCCTCATCGTGTTGGACATCTCGTTGTTCTAATAAGTAGCCTAATTTTTTATCGCTAATTCGACGAGATCTAAATAAACTTAAACAATCAGCTTTGAATTCATCAAAAGAGCGTGTCGCTTTACCACTTTGGAAATATTGGAAAGGCGTTAATTGTCCTTTTAATTGATTTTCTGCATGGTAAACGAGTACTTTATTTTGCTGGCTATCATCAAAAGAATAAGAAAGCGGAATAATATGATCAATTTCAAAACGGTTAAAATCATGAACAATATCAGAAAGAGCGATAGATTTTCCAGAATACACACATTTTCCATCTTGAGCATCCCATAATTTAAACGCTAAATGCTGCTTACCATTTAAATACAAGTCTTTTAAATTCTTCACTTCAAGTAAATCACAAATCTTTTTCTCGAATTTTCCTTGGTTCCTTTGGAAATTACTATAGTTCAGTCTTTCTTCATCGCTATTTTTTTCGCGAGCCATTTCAACGACAACATAGGCAAGTTCGCCGTATTGTTCTCGTACAGCGTTAGTGATTTTAATCGCTTCACGATGAGCTCGTTTTGCGACAGTACTTAGAATAGCTTCATCATCGAATTGGATTTTAGTGCCATTTTGTAACTGCTCAAGACGGCTTTTTCCTAGTCCTCGTTCTGAGAAAATTTGCATTTGGTTTTTATTGGTTTCCCATAGCTCAGGCAAGATTAGTTGTATCGCTTTTTTTGAAAGAGCATGGTATTCCTTAAAGGTTGTATCATTAATTAAAGCAGCCGTTACTTCTGGCAAGCTGTCATGGTAGATCAATTGAAATAAGTCTGTTAGCTGTTCTTCTCGACGAGTTAAGCTTTTTTCTGCAGTTAGAATATCGGCTATTTCATCTAAAACAGCGGGATTATCAAAAAAATCAGCGGGAACAGTAGAAATAGATTCTACTAATTTCCTTAATTTCTTAAACCCAATAAAATCAGTGAAAATCGGTTTATTTGTTTTTAAATCAATGCGAGCACCCTTTAAGTCTTCTTCAGGAATAGTCAGGTACTTTGCAATCCCATTTAATGTAATTTTTTTCCCGTTTTTTATGAACGTCTCAATCAGATACTGTTTATCGTTTACTGATAAAAGACTGACTTTTTCTTTTTTATCATTTGCATACCATAAATTATTCAAATCATTTAGCAGATTGTATAAATCAGCTGTATAAGACATTTTAGCGATACGCAATTCTTCTGGATAATAGGTACAACGTCCGCGCATTTTATTAATCATTGTTTCATGTTGGATTTTTCCATCTTCACCAATATAATATTGCCCATACGGGGTGGGGGACTGCTCAGAACCAGGACCATCATAATACATCCGGCGACTGTTAACTAAAGCTAAGTAAGATTCTTTGAAGCTATCAGTAATTTCAGGGTGAAAGGCTTGTTGTTTTTCTAGAATAGCGCTAGCTTCTTTGATATAATCAGTTGTCTTAAAGCGGTTCGTATGATCACGTACGACTTCACCATTTTTTATTTTATCTAATTGAATTTCACAAATGTAACGGTCTTCTAATTTTTTTGCATTCTTTTTTAATTGTTCTTTAGTAGATAATTCACTGCCACTTGTTTTTTCATCTTCTTGTGGCGTATCCAATGTTGTCCCGCGACGTTTAACTAAATGATACAGTGCAGCGGCTAGTTCCTCTTTCGTTACTTGTTCATAAAGAGCGTTGCATCTTGCCTCATACGGATTGTAGTCTTGAATAGAGTTGCAAGAGAAGTTATTTTCTACTAACAATGTTTTCGTTCTTTCTAACCGATGTTTTCTTCTTCTTTTTAATCGTCTTGCACTGCGGAAATTTCGGCGATCTTCATTAGCATTTCTATTCGCTTCTTCAAATAAGCGAACACCAGCGTTTTGAATTTCTCCAGTTTCTTCATCAATGATTCCCCAACCAACACTGGAAACACCGATATCTAAACCTAAAACTAATTTAGACATTGTAAACCCTCCCATTTTATATTATGCAGATAGTATACCATTTTTAAAGAAAAGAAAACGTTCGTTTTATAAGAAAATAGAAAGTTCATAAAGTGTTCATTGAAGAAAAAGAATAAAAGTATAAAACCTACCATTCAGTTTACATCAGAACTGTTGAATGTTAAGGAAAAATGGTAGACTAAAGAAATGAAACCATTAAAAACTAGAAGATAGCAAACTGGATAAGGGGTCGAGATAAATGCGCATATTACATACGGCAGATTGGCATATTGGAAAAATCGTTAATGAAGTTTCTATGTTAGAAGATCAAGAATATTTTTTGAATCAACTCATAGAAAAGTTAAAAAGTCTAGAAGTTGATGTACTGATTATGGCGGGTGACTTATACGATCGAGCTTTCCCACCTAAGGAAGCTGTTTCACTAGTGAATTCGGTATTAACAAGATTGATTCATGAAGTAAAAATACCTGTATTTATGATTGCAGGAAACCATGATAGCAATGAACGTGTGGAATATGGTGCAAGCTTATTTGAATCAAGCAACCTTTATATAGAAGGAACCGTTAAAGAAGAGACAAGAAAAGTTACGATTCAAGGGACTAATTTTTATTTATTGCCATTTGCAGATCATGTGTACATTCGGGAATTATTAAAAGATGACTCCATAAAAAACTTAGAAGATGCAACGAGAGCTCAACTAAATAAAATTAAAGAGACAATGAATAAAGAAGAAACAAATATTATTATCGCTCACGGATTTGTGATCAATATATCTGACGATAAGCGTGATACGAGCGATTCAGAGCGTCCTTTAAGTATTGGAACAGCAGAGTACGTTAATGTAGAATTGTTTGAAGACTTTGACTATGTTGCACTAGGACACTTACACAAGCCACAAAAGGTAAAGCACGATAGAATTCGGTATAGTGGGTCTATTTTGAAGTATTCTAAATCAGAAACGATTCAAAAGAAACAAGTCTCACTAGTAACTTTGGAGAAAGGGAAAGTAGACATTGAACCAATTTATTTAAAACCTTTACATGATATGCGTATAATTAAAGGATTATTTGAAGAGTTGATGTCTCAAAAGTCTGATGATTATGTTTTCTTTGAATTAGAAGATGAAGGGCTAGTCATGGATGCCATGAATCAATTGCGCAGAAGATTCCCAAATGCGATGGGATTGGAATATGCACAAAAAAAAGAAGACACAAATATTTATAAAAAGCACACTCAAAAGAGTCTTAAAGAAAGGCCTTTAGAGGAATTGTTTAGTGACTTTTATAAACAATTCAAACAAAAAGAATTGCCTGCTAATCGTAAAGAAATAGTTGAAAGTACATTGCACAAAATAGGAGGACAAGAATAAATGAGACCACTAAAATTAACTCTAAATGCTTTCGGTCCCTACAAAGGAAAAGTTGATATTGATTTTACTCAATTCAATCAAAAAACTCTTTTTTTGGTAAGTGGTCCAACAGGTGCAGGTAAGACGACTATTTTTGACGCGATTGCGTATGCTTTATATGATGAAGCTAGTGGAACAAGTCGAGGAAAAGATTCTTTCAAATCTCAGTTTGCAACAGACGAAGATCTTTGCTATGTTGAGTTGACTTTTGAATTAGCAGGTAAACAGTATTACATCAAGCGTTCACCAGCTCAAATGGGTCCTGGGAAACATAAGATAAAAAAACATTCCCCGGAAGTAGAATTTATTTATGGTAAAAATGTAACCACTAAAATAGTTGAAGCGAATCAAGAGATTAAAGAATTACTTTCATTATCTTATGAACAATTTAAACAGATAGTGATGTTGCCTCAGGGAGAATTCAAAAAAATGTTGGAGTCTAATAGTTCCGATAAAGAAAAGATTTTTCGGAATATTTTCCAAACGGATACAATTAATACTTTTCAAAATAGTTTGAAAGAAGAAGCCCGCCGATTGAAATTAGAGGTAGAACAAAGTGATAAGATAATGGAGCAATTTGTAGGAGTAATTTTCCCGCAAGAGAATCAGGTTTTAAAAGAAGCAATAGAATTTATGGACATTAAAGAATTACTAGTTGAATTAGACAACTCTATTCAAGATGCCAATAGTAGGATTCAAAACTATTCTGAAGAAATGGTGCTTTTTAGAGATAAAATACAACAGAATCAAGAACATATAAAAGATTTGACTGAGTTAGAACAACTAAAAAAAGCTAGAAATCAATTAGTTCAATTGAAATCGGAAATAGATAATAAACGTCAAAAATTAATTGAAAATGAAAAAGCTCAAAAATTAGTTGGTTATAAAATAGATAAAGAAAAAACAATCAATGAAAATAAGCGATTAAAAAAAGAGTTAGATACTAGTAAGGAATTTTTATCGGAAATAAAAAGGGCTTTGCTAGAAAATAAAAAAAGATTAGACTTAACTGAAAAAAATTATGATGATTTACCAGAAAAAAGAAACAAAATTGTAGAACTAAAACAAGAAGAGCAAACGATTAAAACCATTAAAATAAAAGAAATGAAGATAAGTCAGTTAGAAGAAGAAATTAAAAAAGTGCAATCAGCTAGTGAGAAGAGTCTCCTCTTGTTAGAGAAACAAAAAGGGAATTTGGAGCAGAATAAACAACGATCAGCAGAAATAATCCAAGCTAGAATTAAATCAATGAGTGTCCAAACAGATATCGTTAAATTAAATGAAAAACTAGCAGATAATAAGATAAAAATCACTCTATTTGATGAGTTCAGTCAATTGATAGTAGACAAAAAAAAGAAAGTAGAGTTATTTAAGATAGCAGATACTCAATTCGAGAGTATTCAAAAAGACTATCAGCATCAACGGCTCCTTTATAATCGTAACATCGCAGGTGTACTAGCTAATGAATTAGAGGAAGATAAACCTTGTTTGGTTTGTGGATCAAAAGTTCATCCTTTGCCCGCGATACTTTCTAAAGAGGCTATATCTAAAAAAGAATTAGAGAAAATAGAAACAGAAAAAAATAAAAGTTACCAAGAATACTCGCTGTTAGCGAATGCTCTTTCTTATTTAAATGAACAGATTAAAAAATACGAGCAGACTCTTCAAATAGATGCAGAAAGAGCGTCAGAAAAGTCAACTCAATTACTAGAGCAACAGGCAATAATGCAAGAAAATAAAAGAATAGTAGTAAAAGAGAAAAATGAGTTGGACTATTTAGTTGAACAAGAAGAAGCGATCAACCAAAAAATAGAAGCAGAACAGAAACAAGAAAAACAACTCGAATCAGAAATACAAGAATTGCGTTCTACTTTTCAAAATACGACAAAAAGAATACAAGAGGTAAGAGGAGAAATTAAAGAAGAACAAAATTTGATCAAGTATGGGAACTTAAACCAAGTACAAGAAAAACTAAAAAGATTAGCAGATGAAATAGAACAAATAGAAAGTGAACACAAAAAAAATCACGAGAAAAAAATTGAATTAGAAAAAGAAGAAACACAGTTTAAAACAAAAATTGATTCGTATGAAGCGCAGCTTGAAATGAGTATCAAACGTTATGAAATAGCTTCGATAGAATACGAAAACCAATTACAACTAGTAGGGTTTGATGACCATTTTGAGGATTATCTATTGTCAGAAGAACAAATTTATGACTTAGGTTTAGAAGTTACGGACTACGATAAAAAAGTTTGGGTTAATCAAGAAAAGTATACTGAGAAAAAAGAAAAGGTCGCTTTTATAAAACAGCCGTACACAATCGAAGAGTATCAAGAAGGAATTGCAACGTATGAAAATAAATTAAATGAGCTAAATACACTATACAAAGAACTGATTGGAATAAACAATAAGCATGAATCTGCTTACGCAGAAATTAAAAAGAATTATGAAGCTAAGCAAATGCAGTTAGAAAAATGCAGTTTATATAGCGAGTTATCCGAATTAGCTAATGGATCAAAAGAAACAGATTATATTTCCTTTGAGCGCTATGTGTTGGCTATCTATTTTGAAGAAATTATTCAGGCAGCGAATCTTCGTTTTACACAAATGACCAATAATCGCTATTCTTTATTAAAGAGAGAAGAGAAGGTAAAGGGAGCAGGAGCGAAAGGATTAGATTTGGATGTATTTGATAATTACACAGGTAAAACAAGAAGTGTGAGAACTCTTTCTGGTGGCGAAAGTTTTAAAGCGTCTCTAGCATTAGCATTGGGTTTAAGTGATGTTATTCAAAATCATAGTGGTGGGGTGAGTGTGGATACATTATTTATTGATGAGGGTTTTGGAACATTGGATTCTGATTCTCTATATATTGCAATTGAAACCTTATTTGAATTGAATCAAAGAGGTCGATTAGTTGGAATTATTTCTCATGTTGAAGAACTAAAGATGCGTATTCCAGTCCATATTGACGTAACGAAAACATCAGAAGGAAGTCAAATAACCGTTAAAATGTGATCCTTAGTTAATAAAATAGAAAAAATAAGACTTATGGAACCCTTTAAGGGAACCTAAGTCTTATTTTGTAGTTGGAATGAAAGATGATGTTAATAATTCACTAATTCTGATTGGCTAGTGACGTTGATAATATAAGCGCCTTCTCTAATTCGTTGCATCAGATAAAGCATGTCTGATTGAGAGACTGAAATACAACCCGCTGTTGCTCCTTTACCGTTTACGTGAATAAAGAATGCACTACCCCCGTTAACACCATTGTTGTAATTAAGTGTTATGCCATATTGATACTGAGTCTGATAGTCACTCATATGCTCATCCAATGAACTAGAGCTTGAACGCTCTTGCCACGTATTGTACTGTGCATCTCCAGGGTTACTAATCCAATAAGACTGAT
>NZ_JBATXB010000118.1:0-2257 GCF_049673005.1 Carnobacterium sp.
AATCATTCTTGTTTCCTCCTTAACTAGTTTATCTTTAGACATCTATCTTAATTGATTCCTTGTCATTGCTTCCATTGTAACAAACTTCGCTAATAAGAAACCATTTAAAAAAATATCTTTTCAAAAAATAACTAAGGATAAATAAATTTTCTTCTTACCCAATTGATTCTTTTGATTTTTCTAAAGAAACTTTCTATTTTTATTTAGAAGAATCTACATAAGCATATTTAAAGCTTCTGCTTCCAAATACAGGACGATAGATATCTTTTACATAAGATTTTTCAAGGTAAGGTTCAGCAGTTTGATAAATGGGCACATCTACATAATGTTCTCCTAGAGCACTTTTTTCAGCTTGAATCATTGTTTTCCATCTGGTTGATAAGTCATTAAATTGTTGATTGCTTTCTTCAATCAACTGGTCAACATCTGTAAACGAATAATTTCCACGATTAATTTCTGTATCAAAACGTTCGACAAAGTTAATCGGATCTGCAAAGTCTGCTAACCAGTAGGTTGTAGCCATTTGGTATTCACCTTTTTTTACATTATCCAATCTAGAATTATCAGGCATTTGGCGGACTTTAATCGTTATACCTGGTAGATTTTTTTGGTATTCACTTTGGATAAATTCTGCTAATTTTTTACTATCTTCACTATCAGAAGTTGTTAGTTCTAGTGTTATCTCGTCTTTATTCAGTTCTTTTAAGCCTTCATTCCACGATTTTTGCGCTTCTTCAACATCAAAACTTCCTATGTCTCCAGCATCTTCACGGAAATCTTTATCCGTTTCAGGATTTTTTGCTAACCCTTGAGGAACATGACCAAATATTGGTTCAGAACCATCTTGTAATACATTCTCTGTAAACGTTTGACGATCGATCGACAACATCAATGCTTTACGAATATTCTTATTCGCTAATTCAGGTACTTCTTGGTTGAGTTCCAAATAATAAATCCATGCTTTATTCGTTGTTTTAAAATCTTCATTATTTTTATACTGTGGAACAAAATTCCCAGACAGTTTAATGCTATCTAATTGACCTGATTCATATAAATTAATACCCGTTCCAACTTCTTTTACAATTTGCGTATTGATTTCTTCAAGTTTCACAGAATCTTTATCCCAATAAGCATCATTCTTAATGTATTTCCACGAATCTCCCTTAGCTGCTGTCCAATCAGATAATGTAAAAGGTCCATTATATATCGTTAATTCAGCGTCTAATCCATAATTCTCTTTTTGTTCTGTTACAAAAGCTTCATTTTGAGGAAAATAAGAAGGAATAGTCAATAAATCAAGAAAGTAAGGTACAGGCTGTTCTAATGTTACCTTCAGCGTTTTATCTCCTATTGCCTCAACACCTAATTCATCAATGTTTTTGTCTCCAGCTAATATCTCTTCTGCATTTTTTAAGATTCCTGAAAATAAATATGCATATCCAGAACCATTAGCAGGATCAACCATTCTTTTCCAAGCATATAAGTAATCAGCCGCTGTAACGGGAGTTCCATTCGACCAGTTCGCTTCTTCACGAATATCAAATGTATAGACTAACCCATCTTCTGATACTTCAGGCAATTCTTTTGCATTCCCTCCAATTAATTTTCCTGATAAATCATAAGAAATTAATCCTTCAAAGACATTATTCATTGGCGTAAAATTAGTTGTAGAAATGGTGGTATCCATTGTATCCATTTCTGAATCTGCTGCTAGATTTAATACTTGTTTTTCTTTTTTAGAGTTAGTCGTGTTATTGTCTTTCGTATTCGTTGCACATCCACCTAAGATTAAAAATAGTGCTGCTAGTAAAAGTAAACTTGTTTTTTTAATGGTTTTCATTTGTAATCCCTCTTTTTCTCATAATTTATTCTACTTATCTTTTAATTATTGTTATTTTTATAACTTTTAAGTAAAAATTCAACATCGCTTGAAGAATAACGTTACTTCAACTGTCATGTTTTCAGCTCCCTTCATTGATAAAAAAGGTACAAAAAAAGTACACAAGTTATTACTACTCACGTACACAGAAAACATCTTTTAAATTGTATTTACCCTAACGATACAGTCAATTCACAATCCTTTATTCTATACAGACTTAGCACCCTAAAATACCAAAGGGAGAGGATATGTATATATAAATGATTAAGACGGCATATCGGAAGCCAATTTAAAAAACCGAAACTGCTCACATGAGTTAGTCACGCAACATAGACAACATAATCCATTTGTACAGTTCAGCTTTTTCATTCGGGCTTC
>NZ_JBATXB010000119.1:0-3094 GCF_049673005.1 Carnobacterium sp.
ATATCGTCACTTGTAATTTTTTCGTTAGTAAATTTATTATGTATAGAGAGTTGAATAGCGTACATTTTTTTGGCTGAAGCTAGTCTTTGTGAATAGTTTTTTAACTCCATTTCATTTGATTTAGTCAGATTGAATTCATTTAATACGTTTAGAGAGTCTTCAGCTTTAGTTATTTTTACTTTTGAAATAGATTCGCTTAAAAGTTGATAGTCATCATTTATATAGAGTTCTTTCACATTATATTTGGCGGTTGCAAGAGCTTTTTTGATTTCTGTTTCTATTTTTTTTGCTTCTTTCGCTTGTACGTTAATTTTATGTTGATGCAGGCTTATTCCACCTGTAATTAAGAATAAAATAAGTATAAGCACAACAAGTAGTTCTTTTCTTTTTTTTGTCATTTTCTAACTCCTTCTATGATGGATACATTCGCCGATACTAATCTACTTAACCTTTATCAAATAGGTTTTTCATTAGATATAGGAAGGCTTAAATATATAATATAACGAAAGAGTTTTAATTTCTAGCCTTACTTTAAAGTGAAAAGTACCGAATAAAGAGTAGAAAGGCTACGAGTTATTTAATCTATTTGTAACACTACTCGTGAATTTGTTACCTTAGAGGTATCGTTTAATTTCTCTTTTGATGCTATACTTATTAAGTTGGAAAAAATTGATTAGATAGATTTACAGGGGGTATTTTTTTTTGAAAAACAAATTAACTACAGGATTAATTGCAGCGATGTTGCTTGCGAGTCCTTTTGTAATGCCGACAGTGGCAAATGCTGAAAGTGTTCAAAGCTTAGAAAAGCAAAAACAAGAACTTGAAACCAAATCAAACGAATTGAACTCTAAAATTAAAAATGAAGAAAGTAAACTAAATAGTTTAGAATCAAAAAAAACTGAATTAGAAAATGATGTAAAAAAATTACAATCAAATATTGATGAAGTAGTTATCAAACTACATGAGCAAGAAAAAAAATTGTCAGAGTCAAAAGAAAAAATTAAAAAGTTACAGAAAGAAATTGAGAAACTTAAAGAATTAATTGCACAACGCGAAGAAAAACTTGAAAACCAAGCTCGTGTAATTCAAACAGATGGCAGTTCATCGAATATGGTAGAGATGGTTATCGCAGCTGAGAGCTTGTCTGATTTAATTGGACGTGTTGGTGTAGTGAATCAATTAGTGTCAGCGAATAAAGAAATTGTAACGGAACAAGAAAATGATAAAGCTACACTTGAAGTAAATGAAAAAGAAGCAGAAAATGAAAAAGTAGCAATAGAGAAATTAAAAAGCAGTATTGAAGTAACTAAAAACAATCTAGTTGCTCAAAAGGCTGAAATGGATGATCACATTGTTCAACTTGCTGTTCAATATAATATGACAGAAAAAGAGAAGAATACTTTTATCAACGAACAAAAAGTGGTTGCTACTAAAACAAGTGTCTTATCTAAAGAATTACAACAAGAGAAAACACGTATTTTTGAAGCTGAACAAGCTCGTCAAGCACTAGTAGCAGCGGAACAAGCAGCTACGGCGAAAGCCGCTAAACAAAGAGAAGAACAATTAACATCTTCTTCAAATAACAACAATCAAACTTCTCAAACTTCTCAGACTCCTCAAGCACCAGCAGTGGAAGCTACAAAACCAAGTGGTTCAACTGGTGGATCTAGTAATGGGTCTGGTTTTATCCGTCCAAGTAACGGTGTGGTAACGTCTCATTTTGGCTACCGCATCCACCCAATAACTGGACAACATAAACTTCATGGTGGAACAGACTTCGGTGGTAGTGGTGCGATTGTAGCTGCTCAAGGTGGAGTGGTTGAAGTTTCAGGCTACGATTCTGGTTGGGGTAATCATGTAACGATCAATCATGGAAATGGCTTGAAAACACTTTATGCTCACATGGTTTCAGGCAGTTTAGCTGTAGCTCCAGGACAAAGAGTTTCTCAAGGACAACACCTAGGAATAATGGGGACAACCGGCTCTTCAACAGGTGTTCATTTACATTTTGAAGTATACTTAAATGGAAATCGAGTTAACCCTGCCTCTTATTTGGGACTTTAAAAATAAAAACAGGAAACCTCTCTATAAAAAGAGAGGTTTTTTTAGTAGAATAAAAGAGCAAATGATTTTTATGAACGGGAGGTTTTTATGAAGATGGAAACAATTTTATCAGCAAAAAATGAGCGCGTAAAAGCATGGAAAAAATTACAGACAAAAAAAGGTCGCGAAAAAGCAGGTACTTATTTAATTGAAGGGTTTCATTTAATAGATGAGGCGATTAGAAACCAAGCAGTTATTTTAGAAGTAATGATTAGTGAAGACTCTATAAAAGAAGAGGCTTCTTCGTTGCCTGAGGACAAAACGATTCTTATCTCTCAAGAAATCTCTAAACAATTAAGTGAAACAGAAACGACACAAGGAATATTTGCTGTTGTGAAAAAAAATACGACTCCAGAATTACCGATCTTAGAGAAGCCTTATCTTTTTTTAGATAACGTTCAAGATCCAGGAAATCTTGGAACAATGATTCGCACGGCAGATGCAGCAGGTTTTGGTGGAGTAGTTTTGGGTAAAGGAACAGTTGATTTATACAACAATAAAGTTATTCGTTCGATGCAAGGAAGTCATTTTCATTTGCCTATTTTTCAAGATGATTTAGTTAATTGGTTTGAATTATTCCAGAATTCAGGGTTACCAGTTTATGGAACGGAACTAAATGAGTTAGCGGTTTCCTATCGAGAAATACAACCACAAACAGTCTTTGCTATTGTTATGGGAAATGAAGGCAATGGAATGGACAAAGAACTATTAGAACGAACCACTAAAAATTTGTACATTCCCATTATTGGACAAGCAGAATCGCTTAATGTGGCAGTCGCTGCGGGCATTTTAATGTTTTCTTTGACGAAATAATTTTTTCAAATATGTCTGATATATTAAGTTTTGTTTATAAAAGTTAAATATAGCTTGTAATGCTTCTCATTTAAATTTAAAAAGAGTAATATGTAGTTTACTAGGAAGAAATTTCTAAACTCTAAAAATAGAAAAGGAAGTCTTTGAATGTCTGAACCGAAATGGAAACAAGATATAG
>NZ_JBATXB010000120.1:0-3922 GCF_049673005.1 Carnobacterium sp.
GGATTAATTAATTCATTCATCATTTCACTTTTAACCCCTGTTGACTCTTTTATAATCAATTGTTCCGCCATTCTTTTATTTAAAATAATACCATATAATGAAATCATAATCGTTTGTCCTAAAATTCTAAATAAAGTATTCACTGAAGTTGCTACACCAATTTGGTTTTTAGGTACAATATTTTGTATCGTTACCGTTGTCGTTGTAATTGTTAACCCCATACCTAAACCAATTAAAGCCGTTACCATTAGGAAAACGTAAAATGGGGTAGCCAATGTTAATTGAGTTATAATCAGCGCGCTAACACTAATAATGGCTAAGCTACCGGTTAAAATATTTTTAACTGGCTGTTTAAACATAATTTGTCCCGCAATAAAAGATCCTAATATCCAAGTAAAAGACATTGGTGTAATCGCAAATCCACCCATTGCAGCTTTTAAACCTTTTAAACCTTGCATCCACATTGGGATATAAACATCTATTCCTATCAAGAATCCACTAACCAATCCTGCGACTAAATTTTGAATCACAAATGTTCGATTAGTGAATAAACTTAACGGTAATATTGGATCCACTGCTCGTTTTTCAACATAAATAAATGCACTAAAACTTAAAACAGCAAAAGCGAACCAGATTAACATCGATACTTCAAAAGTACCTTTATCTCCAATAACTTGAATGCCATAAAGTGAAAATAGTAATGTACTCGTTAAAGATAAGCTCCCTAAGTAATCAATTGCTTTACGTTCGTATGAGAAATCTTCGTGTAAAAATAGAGCAACTAAAATTATTGTTACAATACCGATAGGAACATTGATATAAAAAATCCAATGCCAACTTAAAAGATCTACTATAAAACCACCCAATAAAGGTCCCAAAATACCAGCTACACCCCATGCAGCTCCATTAAAGCCCATGATTTTTGCTCGTTTTTCTAAGGGATAAATATCTGCGATAATCGTAGACGTTACTGGCATAATTGCTCCAGCACCGATACCTTGAATCGCTCTAAAAAATATAAGTTGTGTCATTGACTGTGAAAGTCCACATAAAGACGATCCAATCACAAAAATAATTAATCCAATAATCAATATTGGTTTTCTTCCAATCATGTCTGATAATTTCCCGTATATAGGTGTCATAATGGCATTGGTTAATAAATAAATTGAAAATACCCAGTTCATAATTGCGATTCCTTCAAGACTCCCTATAATTGTAGGCATAGCGGTTGAGACTATTGTCCCTTCAACAGCGGTCATAAAGGTTGCTACAAAAATAGCTAGTGTCACGATTTTTACGTTTGTTTGCTTCTTAAGTTTTTCCATATAGTTTCTCCAGTTCGTTATATCTTAGTAGCGTCTGTTAATTTGTATCTAAAATAGATACAGAGCGTATGCGATGTCCCTATCGATTAAAGGCATCGCATACGCTCTTATGCTATCAAGCTAAAAATTTTTTTAAATCTTCTATCTTATCTGTTTTTTCCCAAGATAAATCAATATCTGTTCTTCCAAAATGACCATAAGCCGCAGTTTGCTTGTAGATCGGCTTTTGAAGATCTAGCATTTTGATAATCCCAGCAGGTCGTAAATCGAAATTAGCTCTTACAGCTGAAATCAACTTGCTTTCAGCTACTTTACTCGTTCCAAAAGTATCAATTGCAATAGATACAGGTTGAGCCACCCCTATTGCGTATGCTAATTGTACCTCACACTTATCAGCTAAATTAGCAGCTACTATATTTTTAGCAATATAACGAGCAGCATAACTAGCCGAACGGTCAACTTTTGTTGGATCTTTTCCAGAAAAAGCACCCCCACCGTGACGAGCATATCCGCCATAAGTATCCACAATAATTTTACGGCCAGTTAATCCAGAATCTCCTTGAGGCCCACCAATAACAAATCGGCCCGTTGGGTTTATAAAATATTTCGTTTCTGAATCCAATAACTCTTTCGGAATTACCGCTTCAATAACCAACTTTTTAATATCATCATTTAACGTTTCCGCAGTTGTATCTGGATGGTGTTGTGTACTAATAACAACTGTATCAATACGCAGTGGTTTACCATTTTCATCGTATTCCACAGTAACCTGTGATTTTGCATCAGGTCTTAAATAATCAAGTGTCTCATCTTTTCTCAATTCGGCCAAACGTTTAACTAAACGGTGGCTTAATGAAATAGGTAATGGCATCAATTCAGGTGTTTCATTAACTGCAAAACCAAACATTAACCCTTGGTCCCCTGCTCCTATCTGGTCAAGAGCATCATCATTCATCTCTTTATATTCAACTGAATCATTAACTCCTTGAGCAATATCAGCAGACTGCTCATCAATGGCAACTATAACCGCACAAGTATCTGCGTCAAAGCCAAATTTAGCTCTTGTATAGCCTATGCCTCTAATTGTATTACGGACTACTTTTTGAATATCGACATAAGTTGATGTTGATATTTCTCCAACAACTAGTACTAAACCTGTTGTGACAGTCGTTTCACACGCAACTCGAGCATCTGGATCCTTAGCAATAATCTCATCTAGTATAGCGTCACTGATTTGATCAGCAATTTTATCTGGATGTCCTTCTGATACAGATTCCGACGTAAATAATCTTCTTTCTGTCATTCTTTGTTCCCCCTTTTTTATTTTCGGTTACAAGGCTTATCTACTTAAAAAAAAGCAGATCCTCTCGGGAATCCATTTGCAAACCTAATATATTCTACCATACTTCCCAGTAGTTAGCTAAGTAATCTTTTTGAATGATAGTCTATCTTTATAATGCCTTCATTCATTATTTTTGGTAAGATGATAATAGTGTAACAAGTGAAAGGAGTCTTACTATGAAACCACCTACATTAGCAAAATTAAAAACCATTTTATTTCATCCATACTTTCTTATTTTCATTACTCCCTTAACGTATATTTTAATTGGTACTATCTATGCAGCACAACTTTCTACTATAGCTTTTTTACCCTTTCTAGCGTTGTATTTGTTTCTATTGGTTAATCAGTTTTTAGAGAAAATTATTTATATATGGATAGAAAAGCTAACTAAAGAGTTGACAACAACTTTATTGGTTACGGAAGCAATTAATCTGTTACTCATTAGTTACTTTGCACTAACTTACCACCTTCTAATCGGACTATTATTCATTCTATATAGCATTCTTATGCAAGGACAAGTCTATTTTTTTAAAATCGATATTAAATGGTTTGTTTTTATTATGAAAGCCATCTTTAAAGGTGGTATCTTAACCTATATCGCGTTTTTCGTTCAGCTATTTTTCATACCAAACACTCTTTTCTTATGGAGTATTCCACTCATTCTGCTAGCGTTAATTATAGAAATAACAGAATACCCTATCAGAACTAAACAAATAAATAGGATAAAAGAAAATCGCTTTTTATTTCTTGGCTTGCTACTTACTTTGTATCTTACTAGTTTTTTTATTTTAGGTTTATCATTTGGTTATTTTTCTTTATTACTACTACTCAGTTTTCCTGCAGCTTGGAGCATACTGTCTCTTTACCGTACGTCAACTTACACTCTATCGTATTCTATAAAAAATAGGCAGCTGCTTCTCTTTTCAACGCTATTCATATTTTCTTTTGCTCTAATCATCAGTACTACAGTATTCTTTTAATAATAAAGAAAAAGCAATCCCAATTAATCTTGGAATTGCTTTTTCTTTATTATTTATGACCCGTACGGGATTCGAACCCGTGATACCGCCGTGAAAGGGCGGTGTCTTAACCACTTGACCAACGGGCCTTTTAATTAGATATTCTTATAATGGGCCTAAATGGACTCGAACCATCGACCTCACGCTTATCAGGCGTGCGCTCTAACCAGCTGAGCTATAGGCCCATAAAAAAAAAGCGGGTGACGAGAATCGAACTCGCATCAACAGCTTGGAAG
>NZ_JBATXB010000121.1:0-3893 GCF_049673005.1 Carnobacterium sp.
GTAAATCATTGTTTTTATATGAACGAACACTTGAGGTGTAAAGAGCTCATCTTCATGAATGATGTCTTCTCTAAAAAATAATTTATTTTCCGTTAATACAGATCTCCTAGTTAAGTATAAATAGACTGGAGACACAAATGTTCTGCTGTTTGCTTTAAAGCTGTCTTCTTTGTAAATATGATTTTCTACTAAACGATGGCTAAAATCATAATATTTTTGGTTGATTGTTTTTTCCATTCCATCTGTAAAAGCCATTCCATTAAAGCGAATCAAATCAAGATGTTTTTCTTCCATTAAAGACACGGTATCAGATAATAAATTAATATCAATATAATCATCTGAGTCCACAAATAAGATGAATTTTCCTGAAGCTTTAGACATGCCCGTATTACGAGCTCCTGATAATCCTTTATTTTTTTGCTCAATGAAAATAATGCGGTCATCACTTAAATAGTTCTGGATTTTTTGACGACTTTGGTCTGTACTGCCATCTTCTACTATTATAATTTCAAGATGCTGATACTGTTGATTTATAATCGATTCTAGACATTCTTCTATATAGTCTTCAACATTATAAACGGGTACAATTACTGAAACTAGTGGATTATTCTTCATACTTAATCTCCTTTTTAAAACACAACCTATTTTCTTTTCGCCATTAATTCTTTAATCACTTTCATTTCACCCGTTACAATCAATCCTAATCCAAAGACAAGAATAAATATAAAGCTTTTGATTACCAAATCAATGAAATTTGAAAATGGTAAAGTCGGTAATAGATAAAATACCAGTGCTTGAGATCCAGCCATTAATGCGGGTTTAACTAGTATGCTGAAAAATTCTGCGTAATTTGATTCAAACATCTTATACATCAGTAAGTAATTCGTTTGCAAAAAATTAAGTGTAAAGGCAATAACCAACAATAAAGCAACGTATTCAATTTTCCCAGTATACATTCCAATGAGCATCGCTGTTATATTGGTTAGTGCTGTTAGTATACCTGAAACCAATAATAAATCGGTACGATTAGCTGATTGAAAAATTGCTCCAGTAATCGTTAAAATCAACTGAATCCAAACAGAAAAAGCTAGTATTTGAAAGGTAGCAATACTTCCATCCCACTGTCCTCCGAACAAAAATAAAATGATTTCTTTTGCTGAGAAAAATAAAAATATTGAAAGAGATAGACCAATTGTTCCTAAAAAGCGTGTTAGCAGTAAGTAAACTTGCTTAATTTTATCTGTTTTCGTTTCATAATCAGACATAATAGGCTGAATAACCGGATAAATGACATTCGTCAAAATTTGATTGGGATAGAGAGACAATTGATAAGATTTATCATAATAAGCTAAGGAACTTGCCGAAAAATAACGTCCTATTAATATCTTGTCTAGATTTCCTGAAAAATAGTTAATAAAATTAAAAATAAACTGATTTTTTGAAAAAGAGAAGATTTTTTTTATAGGGTTTAAATTTAATTTAAAACTAAACGTCAATTTTGTTTTAAAATAAAAAACAAAAAATAAAAATGCTGCTTTCAGCGTATTAGCTATGATTAGTGAGTAGTAACTGAAGCCCATAACAGCTAGTACTATCGAAATGACACCAGAGAGTACATTAGCAATAACTGTAACCATATTAACAACCATAAAGTTTTTTTCTCTTAATAACATGTTTTGTGGTACGACTAATATTCCATAGAAGAAAACACATACACCGAGAACTAAACTAATTGGGATATATACCGCATCACCATAAAATAGACTTATTGGGTATCCTAATGACATAAAAATTAATCCTAAGACTACCGCTAAGTAGCAAGAAAAAACAAAAATGCTGTTAATTTCTTTTTTTGTTAGTTTTTTATTTTGAATAATGGCAGGTCCAATCCCGAAATCAGCTAACATTTGAAAGAATATCAAAAAAACATTTACTATTGCAACAACACCATATTCTTTAGGCGTTAATAGCCTAGAGAGAATCGCTTGAACAAGAAGCTGAACAAGAACATTAGAATACTTTCCTATAGCGCTGTATAGTACTCCTTTTTTAAATTCATCTATCAAGTTCACTGTGCATAATCTCCTTTTTTATAACCCAAGCGTTTGATTATATTTAATAACTTTTGAGATTTAAAACCTATATCCATTCTTAGTCTCATCAGATTAAGTGCTAAAGAGTACTTTTTTTTCTTAACCAAAAATAATAAGGTTTTTACAAATCTATTCTTTTCTGCTTGATTACTCAAATCTATTACTGCTCTTTCAATTTTTTCATTCTCCATAATTCTTACCATTAATTTAATTTTTTCTTCTTTTTTTAGCATACATTCTTTAGAAGAAAGATTCTTTATTTCTAGGTACATAGTATTCCAGTATTCTTTATTAATTAAGGTTTTATATCTTAGAACTTCATCCCATTCTTTCATCAGTTTTTCAAAGCTCTTTGCCACTTTATATTCTTGTTTAAATCGATCTTTTGTGTAGTGATTTACAGCTGAATTAGCTCGATAAACATAATGGTAATAAGCATGAGGGTTAATTTCAACTTTTTCTAAATGACGATAGACATCTAAATTAAATAACGCATCTTCACCTATTTTTTGATTCGAAAATTGGACATTATTCTTTATTAAAAACTCACGTCTATATAATTTGTTCCACAATGCATATGGAGCAAAAGAATAGTACCTATTGAACTGTGTTCTAAACTGACGTGCTTCTTTCGATGAAGTTAATTTAGGTAAATTCACCCTACTAGTTGAGCTCTCATCTATACTTGTAGTTACTTCAATAAAACCAAACATCAATACATCTGTACATGTTTCTTTAGCGATTTTAATATTTTCTTCTATTAAATTAGGCTCTACATAATCATCTGGATCAATAAAATAAATATAACTTCCAGTAGCTTTAGATAAACCTACGTTACGAGCATAACCTGCTCCTTTATTTTCTTGATTTATTACAAATACTCGATTATCTTTTTTTTCATAATACCGGCATATTTTTAAAGCATCATCAGTTGATCCATCATTTACTAAGATCAATTCAAAATTTTTATTCGTTTGATTTAACACACTTTTTATCGCTTTTTCTAAATATTTTTCAACATTATAAATCGGCATAATGACAGACACATCTAGCATTAATTTTACTCCTTCATTCACATTATTATTCACTATATACATTAATCGACTTAGTCATTGTATCATAATTGCACTTCATACTTGATTTCAATCCGATTAAGTTTTCTATAAAAAACAACTTTATCGTTTTTTTTATTTGATCTTCATTTTTCTCTCTACATATCTAATCATACGATTATTTGATTGTTCTATTACAATCTGCTTATATTCTGTAATCGTTGCATTCACAAGAGCACCTACTGTTAACATCGCGCCCAATATATTTAGCCACAGCATGAATGCAATAAACGCCCCAATTGAACCGTAACTTATTGTCCCTACAGCAAAGTAAGAAACATAGATAGTGAATGCTTGAGTAATCAAAATCCAACCGATTGTTGAGAAAATGGCTCCTGGTAAGACCATTTTTAAATTTAATTTTGCGTTCGGCACAAAATAATACAACAACGAGAAAGAAAAAAACAAGGTAAACATAGTTACTGGCCAACGCAAACTAAGAAACGTGTCAATTACATCTAGCGGCAAGTTCAATAAGGGTGTGAGCCTTTCTAATATCACTTGTCCAAAACCAAAGGCCGTTACCAATACAATTAAGCCAGTTATTAAGACAATTGTGAAAGCCAGCGACGCTAAGCGAACAACTACGATGTTTTTTCGAGGATCTACCCCGTAAGCTTTATTCATACTCATTTGCATCGCATTCATCCCTCGACTCGAAGACCACAACGTTCCAATGGCAGCAATG
>NZ_JBATXB010000122.1:0-2274 GCF_049673005.1 Carnobacterium sp.
AAAGCATTCTTCCCAGAAGGAACTCCTGCACGTACTGTAGTAGGTGTATCTGATTTAACTGGAGAAGCTTTAATTCAAATTGATGCAGTTGTAGCAAATGCTGAAGGAACACCTCCAGTAGCTTAAAGAATAAACTTAAAAAAGATTAAGACAACTGTCTTAATCTTTTTTTTGCAACTTTTTTTAAAACGAACGAATGAACAAGAATGTTTGTACAATAAATATCGTTGGTGAGTAAAAAACTCACTAACGCTATTTTTCTTTTATATCTCATATAAATAGAAAACAAGTGAGTTCTCCTGTAAAATGATAGTCGACGAAAACTTACCACTAGGAGGAACTCACTTGCCTACTTCAAATGATATGCTAAAAGTATTAGATATTCAAGATGGAAATATTGAATTTAAGGATAATTGTGTGAATTATGGTCTATATAAAGGAAAAAGATGTAAATTTATTGAAGGAAAACTAACATACACACCGAAGGCGTGTGCTAAATGCCAAGCACAAAATGAAAGTTATTCACTCTATCGAAATGGAACTCAATTATCTCGTATCACACTACCAATGTCTGGAATTTATCCAACTTATCTTTTATTAAAAAAACAAAGATTTATGTGTAAATCATGCAGAGCAACCTTTACAGCTAAAACTCCCATCGTTAAAGACCATTGTTTTATTGCAAATACAGTCAATAGTCTAGTCTTATTTAAAACAACAGAGGCTCAGTCTATTAAGAATATTGCTAGAGACAGCAGTGTTTCAGAAGCAACAGTTCAACGTATAATCAATAAAGAAGCTAAAAACTATCAATCATATGATCGAATTCTTCCGGCACATTTATCATTTGATGAATTTAAGTACGCTAAGGGCCAATTGGCCTTTGAATACATTGACGCAAAAGCTGGGGATATTCTAGATATTTTGCCCTCTAGAGACGGAAGAACGGTAAAAAGCCACTTTATATCTCACTACAGCTTACGTGATCGAAAAAAGGTTCAGACTGTCACAGTAGATATGAATGCTAGTTACACAGGTTTTATTCCTGTTCTTTTTCCAAAAGCAAAGATTATTATTGATCGGTTTCACATTGTTCAATTAATCAACCGCTCTATGAATAAAACAAGAGTCAACGTAATGAATCGATTGAATACTTCAAATGGAGAAGAGCAAAAAAAATACCGTCGTTTAAAGCGTTACTGGAAGAAAATTTTAAAAAAAGAGAGCAATTTATCTTATACTAATTATTCTTACTATTCCATGTTTGGACAGCGACTAGAGGCTGCTATTGTGTCTGAAATGTTGGACTATGATTTAAATTTAAGCACTACCTACTCAATCTACCAATCAATTATAAAAGCTGTTGAAGAAAATAATTATGATAAACTAACTGAAATCTTAAATAAGAAGATAGATAAAAACATTTCATCTTATATGAAAACTAGCATAAAAACATTAAAGAAACACCTACCTTATATAAAAAACACCTTTTCATACCCTTATTCTAATGGAAAAATAGAAGGCATCAATAATAAAATTAAAGTACTAAATCGTGTTGCTTATGGATATAGAAATTTTTCAAACTACAAGAGTCGGATTATTTTACATTTTAATATGAAACCGAAGGTTAAAAAGAATGAGGACGAAAGACAAAAAAATACCTGCTCCGCAGCCGCTTAATGCCAGCTACAAAACAGGTTGAAAATAGGATAAGTTAAAGATTATTATTTTTCACCAACGTTAGTTGACGTAGAACCACAAGAATAGACCTTCCTAGCTGTTTTAGCTATACTAGATAAGAATAGTATGTCCATATGAAGCATGAAAGAGAAATGATTATGAGAATAGAACATATCGCAATTTGGTCACCAGATATTGAAAGATTAAAACAATTTTATATTGCTTACTTTGGGGCAATTTCTACTGACTTATATAAAAATAAAAAGACTGGTTTTACTTCCTACTTTTTAACCTTTAAAGAAGGTGCCCGATTAGAAATTATGAATAAAGAGGAGATCTTACCGATTAAACAATTAGACAAAGAACAAATGGGTTATTGCCACTTAGCAATGAGTGTTGGAAAAGAATCTGAGGTGATAAGGTTGACCAACTCGTTGAGAGAGGATGGCTATCGTATTATAGGCGAGCCGAGAACGACAGGGGATGGCTATTTTGAAAGTGTTGTAGCGGATCCTGATGGCAATAGAATTGAACTAACGTGTTAATGCGTTGATTGTAATAAGTATGGCTTTCTTTATAACTAAGTAACTAGCA
>NZ_JBATXB010000123.1:0-113019 GCF_049673005.1 Carnobacterium sp.
TACTAAATGAATTTTGTCATAGGACTTTAGAACGATTTGTATGTGGTTACTTAGACTGAATCATTATTTTTCTCACCTTCATTTTAACACGAACCTATAAACTGAGGTAGTAAAACACCATAGTACAAAAAAACAGTCCTCTTTAAGAAGAACTGCTTTGTCTTACTATTTTTTTAGAGTGAATTATTCAGTCGTACGATTTTTATCTCTTGTTAATATTTTATGCAAGTAATGCCCTGTATAACTATTTTTTGCTTTAGCAATTTTTTCAGGCGTACCAGTCGCCAAAATAGTTCCACCACCTGCTCCTCCTTCAGGACCAAGATCAATAATGTAGTCAGCTGTTTTTATAACATCTAAATTATGTTCAATCACTAAAACGGTATTTCCAGCTTCAACTAAACGATTTAACACGTGCAGCAAACGGGAAATATCTTCTGTATGCAGTCCTGTAGTTGGTTCATCTAGAATATAAAAATTCTTTCCATCAGACCTCTTATGCAGTTCGCTAGCTAATTTCATTCGTTGGGCTTCTCCGCCGGATAAAGTAGTTGCAGGTTGGCCTAATGTAACATATCCTAAACCAACATCTATAATCGTTTCTAGTTTACGATGAATTTTGGGAATGTGTTCAAAAAAGGTAACGGCTTCTTCGATTGTCATTCCCAGCACATCAGAAATATTCTTACCTTTGTAACGAACTTCTAGCGTTTCTGAGTTGTATCTTGTGCCATGACAGATTTCACAAGGGACATAAACATCTGGTAGAAAGTGCATTTCAATTTTTAGAATACCATCTCCTCTACACGCTTCACAACGTCCACCTTTTACATTAAAACTAAAGCGCCCTTTTTTATATCCTCTAATTTTGGCTTCATTTGTAGAAGCAAATAAATCACGAATATCATCAAAAACACTTGTATAAGTCGCTGGATTACTTCTCGGGGTTCTTCCAATTGGACTTTGATCAATGTTTATTATTTTTTCTAATTTTTCATATCCTGTCATTTTCTTGAATTTCCCTGGTTTTTGTTTAGAACGATTCAGCTCACGAGATAAAGCTTTTTTCAAAATTGAATTAACCAGTGTACTTTTCCCGGATCCTGAAACACCTGTCACCGCGACAAAACGTCCTAAAGGAAAATCAACAGTCAAGTTCTTCAAGTTATTTTCAGCTGCACCCGTAATACGAATAGCGCCTTTATCTTCATCACGACGAGTTTTGGGTACAGGAATAAATTTCCTTCCCGACAAGTAAGCTCCTGTTAATGATTTTTCATTATTTTTAACTTCTTCTGGAGTACCAAAGGCTACAATTTCTCCACCTTTTTCGCCAGCACCTGGTCCAATATCAATCAAATAGTCTGCTGCTAGCATGGTATCTTCATCGTGTTCAACAACAATCAATGTATTTCCCAAGTCGCGCATTTTTTTCAACGAATCAATTAAACGATTATTGTCTCGTTGATGTAACCCTATTGAAGGTTCATCTAAAATATATAAAACTCCTGATAGATTAGACCCAATTTGAGTAGCTAATCTAATTCGTTGTGCTTCTCCACCTGATAACGTACCAGACATACGGCTCAATGTCAGATAATTTAATCCTACATTGCTCAAGAAATGTAAACGATCATGAACTTCTTTTAGAATCGGTTTAGCAATCATGCTCTCTTGATTTGAAAGAACTAGGTTATCAAAGAATTCAATAGCTCCCTCAATGGGGTAATTATTAACTTCACCGATATCTTTACCATCAACTTTCACTGATAAAGCTTGTCTATTCAATCGTTTGCCATTACATGTTTGGCAAGTTAATTCGGTCATATATAAACGCATTTGATCCCTTGTAAAATCACTATTGGTTTCTTTATAGCGTCTACTAATATTTCGAATAACACCTTCGAAAGGAATATCAACATCTCGAATACCGCCAAAATCATTTTTATAGTGAAAATGGAATAATTCATCTTTTGAACCATCTAAAACAAATCGTTGTTCTTTTTCAGTCAATTTTTCAAATGGTGTATCTAAATCAATACCAAATTTAGTACATGCTTGTTCTAATAATTGTGGATAATAATTTGAACTGATTGGTTTCCATGGTGCAATTGCTCCTTCTCTAAGAGTCAGTGATTTTTCTGGAATGATGAGGTCCGTATCTACTTCAAGTTTTATCCCTAAACCATCACAATCGTCACAAGCCCCAAACGGAGCATTAAAAGAAAACAAGCGTGGTTCTAATTCACCAACTGTAAATCCACAGTATGGACAAGCGTAGTGTTCACTAAAGAGCACTTCTTCTTGCTCCAGCACGTCAGCTATAGCATACCCTTCTGCCAACCGAAGTGCCGCTTCGAAAGAATCAAATAAACGTGACCGTATCCCTTCTTTAATTACAATCCTATCAATGACGATATCAATATCATGTTTTTTGTTCTTTTCTAATTCAATATCATCCGAGATATCATAAATCTCTTTATCCACACGTAGACGAACGTATCCTTCACTTTTTATCTTCTCAAATATTTTTTTATGCTGACCTTTTTTTCCAACTACAATAGGGGCTAAAATTTGGATTCTCGTTTTATCTGGGTATTCAAGTACGCGGTCTACCATTTGTTCAACCGTTTGGCTTGTAATCTCGGTCCCATCATTAGGACAAATCGGATGTCCTACTCGAGCATAAAGAAGACGAAGATAGTCATTAATCTCAGTCACGGTCCCAACCGTTGAACGAGGATTCTTGCTTGTTGTTTTTTGATCAATAGAAATAGCTGGACTTAAGCCATCGATACTATCAACATCCGGTTTATCCATTTGACCTAAAAATTGTCGCGCGTAAGAAGATAAACTTTCTACATAGCGTCTCTGGCCTTCCGCGTATAACGTATCAAACGCTAACGAACTTTTCCCAGAGCCAGACAAGCCAGTCAGTACAACTAATTTATCTCTAGGAATAGTGACATCGATATTTTTCAAGTTATGTGAACGTGCGCCATGGATTACAATTTTATCATTTCGCATATAATTTCTTCCTTTACGATGGATTTTATATCGGTTCTATCTTTTATTAGACTCTCTCTTAATGTACCGCAAACCACAAAAGATAGGATAGCAAAATGCCTCCTATCTTTTACTTCTATATACTATTATAACATATCTAACTACTAAAACGAACGTTTGTTCATTTTTTATTCGCTCAAAATTCGTTGCGATATTTTTTGAAGTTGAGTTTGATTAGTAAAATCTCCACTTAATAAATCTGGCAATATATCTGTCAAAAAGTATTGAACACTACTTAAATGACTAAATTGTAAGATTGTTTTTAAAGACTCTTCATAAATTTCAGTAAAAATATTTTCTGGATTTCCTTTTTGTATTTCACCAAATGATTCATACATAAGGTCGACTTTATCAGCGACTGATAGAATTTGACCTTCGAGTGATTCATCTTTTCCTTCTTTTAATCGTTTTGAATAAACCGCTTGAAATTCTTTAGGTATCTCATTTTTTATGAAATTCTCAGTCATTGATTCTTCGACATCTCCAAGCATTTCTCTTAATTGGGGTGTTGCATATTTCACCGGTGTTTTAATATCTCCAATAAAAAGCTCTGAGTAATCATGGTTAAGGGCTTTTTCATAGAGTGAACGCCAGTCAATTGCATTTCCTTTCTGTTCTTCTACTGTTCCCAAAAATTGTGCGATTTTCGTCACCTTAAAAGAATGAGCAGCAACTGAATGCTCTTCATATTTAAATTTCCCTGGACATCGAACAATACTCTCTAAATCACTAAGACTTTTGATATACTGGTGCATTCCCATTAGCGCTCATCCTTTTCTAACTAAATTTTTATTATCCTAACATAAATAAGCTACTAAAGCAAAATACCATTTAGCTTATTTAATGACAAAGCCTATCTATTTCTCGTTCTCTTCTTTAATGTGAACAATTCCTTGATCCAAAATACTGTACACATGGTTATCCATCTGGCTATATAACATTGACTTGCCTTTTCGCTGTGATTTCACTAAACGAGCCGTTTTTAAAACTTTTAACTGATGTGAAACAGCTGATTGTTCCATGTCCATAACCTTAGCAATTGTACCAACATTTAATTCTTGATTTTCTAAGAGATATAAAATAGCAATCCGTGTTGGGTCGCTAATAATTTTAAATAACTTGCTGACTTGTTGAATAGTTTTATCATCTAATAATAGTGCTTCTTGCTTATTCATAGGTAGTCTCCCACTCTTTACCGGACAACATTCCGTTTTTTTCAATTAACCTATTTTAACATACCTTTATTACATTTCATGCTTTCTACCTTAGCCTATAAAAAAACTGTTATTTAAGTTACTCCATTAGGAACAACTTAAACAACAGTTTTCTATTGACTATTAAGATTCTGGAAAATGATCATTTTTATTGTGTGTATTTAATTCCGCCATCTTACCGGTATTTAAATAAATAATCCATTCAGAAATGTTGGTAACATAGTCGCCTATCCGTTCAATATATCCAGCAACCAACATGTAATCTGTTGCTCCTAAAACAATTTCTGGATCGTTCTTCATTTGGTGGATACAAGCCTTATAGATTTTTTTAAAATCTTGATCTACTTCAATATCTTTTAGAGCTACTTCCTTCGCTTTAATAGCGTCCGAAACAACATAAGCCTGTAAGACATCTTGAACCATAACTTTAACTTTTTCAGACATTTCTGCAATCTTTGCTTCTATCTCATAGTCTCTTTTATTCCCTTTTACTCGAATCGTTGATTTTGCAATACTAACTGCATGATCTCCCATTCTTTCTAAGTCAGAACTAGCCTTCATAATTGTAACAATTTTTCGTAAGTCAGTTGTGACCGGTTGTTGTAAAGCAATTAATTCAAAGCATTTATTTTCTAAATCTGCTTCATCTTTATTAATAGCACTATCACCAGCAATCACTTCTTTAGCTAGTTCTTTATCGTGATTAACGAAAGCTTTTACAGACTTATAGATTGCCTCATTTACAGCTTTTCCCATTTGAAAAAAATGGATGTGCAAGTCATTAAGGTCTTCTTCAAATACACGTCTCACTAACTATCACCCCTATTAATCTATCGTTGATATTCATTATACCTAATATTTACCCAAAACGTCCAGAGATATAATCTTCCGTTTCCTTTTTTCGAGGATTCGTAAATAGTTGTCTTGTTTCACCGTGTTCAATTAAATGACCATCTAAGAAAAAGGCCGTTTTATCCGAAATACGTGATGCTTGCTGCATGTTATGTGTAACAATAATCATCGTATAATCTTTTTTTAATTCTAATAACATTCGCTCAATCTTACCACTAGAAACTGGATCCAATGCACTAGTCGGCTCATCTAATAGGATGATAGAAGGTTCGACAGCTAAGACTCTAGCAATACAGACTCTTTGTTGTTGTCCTCCAGATAACGCTAAAGCACTCTTTGATAACTTATCTTTAACGTCATCCCAAACTGCCGCTTTTCTTAAACTCATTTCTACTATTTCAGCAATTTTATTTTTATCTTTCATTCCTGCAATTCTTAATCCATAAGCAACATTTTCAAAAATGGAAAATGGAAATGGATTCGGTTGCTGAAATACCATTCCTATTTTCTTTCTCAATTCTACCGTGTCCATCTTAGGACTGTAGATATCCTTGTTCTCAAAGTTTACATTTCCAGTTATCGTTACATCTGGAATTAAATCATTCATCCGGTTTAACGTTCTTAAGTACGTTGACTTACCACATCCACTTGGTCCAATTAACGCAGTAATTTCATTAGGTGAAAAATCTAACGAAACACCTTTTAACGCTTCTTTTTTCCCATAATATAGATGAACATCATTAGATTCGATAATGTACTTTTCTTTTTCCATCTGATTCTCTCCTAACCAAAGTTACCTGAAACATAGTCCTCAGTTGATTGTATTTTAGGTCTTGTAAATACTTTTCTTGTTTCATCGTATTCAATCACATTCCCTAGATAAAAGAATGCAGTATAGTCACTAATTCTCGATGCTTGTTGCATATTATGAGTTACGATAATAATGGAATACTTTTCTTTTAATTGCAACAAGGTCTCTTCTACTTGGCTTGTAGAGATTGGATCCAAAGCACTTGCAGGTTCATCCAGCAATAAAACGTCTGGTTTTAAAGCTATAGCGCGAGCAATACATAGACGCTGTTGTTGTCCACCTGATAATGCTAAAGCATTTTTATGAAGATCGTCTTTTACCTGTTCCCATAGAGCCGCTTGTTTCAAACTCGTTTCTACCGCTTCATCCAATGTATTTTTATCTTTAATTCCATGGCGTTTCAAAGCAAAACTAATATTGTCATAGATAGATTTGCTAAAAGGATTTGGTCGTTGAAAAACCATTCCAATATTCTTTCTCATTTCGTAAACATCTGTCTCAGGTGTATTAATATCTTTCCCATGATACAATATTTCTCCAGTTACTCTAGCAATCTGGATTTCATCATTCATTCGATTCAATGAACGCAAATAAGTTGATTTCCCACAACCACTAGGTCCAATTAAAGAGGTTATTTTATTTTCTTCAAATTCTAGGGATACGCCTTTGATAGCTTCATTTTGCCCGTACCACACATGTAGGTCTTTAGTAGACAAATCAACTGGCACACCAGGTTTCATTCTTATGATATTCGTTTTAAGGTCTATCTGTTCTGGCATTTTTTACCCTCCTTAGCTATTGTTGCTACTTCGTTCTGCTCTAGCCTGCAGTAATTTTTTTCTGTAATTTTTTACCTAGATAACGAGCACCTAAATTAAACAACAAGACAGAAATGATTAGTACTGCCGAAGCACCTGCTGAAACTTGTGCTCCATCTGGCATAACACCTTCACTGTTAATTTTCCAAATATGAACGGCTAATGTTTCAGCCGGACGCATCACATTTAAAGGACTTGAAATAGACATTGGGTTCCAATTTGTAAAGTCTAATGCAGGCGCACTCTGACCTGCTGTATAAATTAAAGCAGCAGCTTCACCAAAAATTCGCCCAGCAGCTAGAATCATCCCTGTTATTATCCCAGGTAATGCAGCCGGTAAAACTACCAGATTAACGGTTTCCCATCTTGATAAACCTAGTGCTAGCCCCGCCTCACGTTGTGTTAATGGGATCGCATTGAGTGAATCTTCAATCGTTCTTGTCAAAAGCGGAAGATTAAATAACGTTAATGCCATTGCTCCTGAAAGAATGGAGAAACCTAATCCCCATTGTAAAACAAATAGTAAAAACCCAAACAATCCAACAACAACAGAAGGCAACGAACTTAAAACTTCAATAATAGTCCGTATGAAATCTGTTAATAGATTTTTTTTCGCATACTCTGATAAATAGATAGCAGCACCCAAAGAAATTGGAGTACTAATGAGCATCGTTAAAATAAGTAGGTAAAATGAATTGTACAACTGGATAACTATTCCTCCACCTGTTTGAAAAGATCTCGATGGTGTTGTTAAAAATTCCCATGAAATTTGTGGAACTCCTCGCCATAAAATAAAGGCTAGCAAACTAAATAAAATTAAAACAATTACTCCAGCCATCGCGTATAAAAAACCGACAGCGATTTTATCTATCTTTTTGGCGTTCATATTAGTTCATAGCCCCTTTCTTTCCAATCCAGCGGGTTAAAATATTGAAGAATAAAGCCATTAATAAAAGGATTAGTGCTAATGACCATAGAACGTCATTTTCAAGTGTTCCCATCACTGTATTCCCCATATTCATCGTTAAAATACTCGTTAATGTGGAAGCAGGTGTAATCAAACTGGTTGGCATCAATGCCGCATTCCCGATAACCATTTGAACTGCTAAAGCCTCGCCAAAAGCACGAGCCATTCCAAATACAACAGCAGTCAACAATCCTGGAGTTGCACTTCTTAAAACCACCTTATAAATCGTTTGCCACCTTGTTGCACCTAAAGCCAATGAAGCTTCTCGGTAATAACGAGGAACAGACTTTAATGTGTCTACAGACATACTCGTGACTGTTGGCAGTATCATAACAAATAATACGATCGCCGCCGAGATTATACCAAATCCACTTCCACCAAACGTATTTCGCATAAAGGGTACGACTACAGATAATCCAATAAATCCGTAAACAACTGAAGGGATACCTACTAATAATTCAATAACCGGTTGTAAGATTTTCTTTCCAATTGTTGGTGAAATTTCGGTCATAAAAATAGCAGCTCCAATTGCAAATGGAGTAGCTACTGCTGCTGAAATTAGCGTGACAATAAACGATCCAGCAATCATAGGCAACGCCCCGGTTAACGGCTTCCCATTTTCTCCTACACTTCCAGGATTCCAAACGGTTCCTGTCAGGAAATCTACTACTGACACTCCATCTTTAGTAAAAGTTGAAATCCCTTTACTTGCAACGAAGTATAATATGGATAATACGACAAAAACGATAAATGCAATACATAAAAAACTAATTGTTTTCCCTATTTTTTCAAGTCTGCTCTTACCAGAATGTTTTGCTATTTTTTTTTGAATATCTTCCAAAAGAAGCCCTCCTCTTATTCTCTCTCACTACCTATGAAAAGATACTTAGTCTATTTTAAATTCTTTTCAATTAATCGTTTCATTCATTCGATTCTTGCTTTTCCTTTTTAGGAACTTCTGTTGTATTTCCTTCTGCATCTCTTTCAAATTCCATTTTATTTGTTGGGATGTAACCAAGCACACCTATTAATGAATCTTGAATTTCATCCGATAGAATATAATCTAAAAAGTCCTTTGTTAATCCTGTGGGTTCACCATTAGTGTACATATGCTCATACGACCAAATAGTCCACTTATTCTTTTTAACATTCTCATCAGTTGGTTTTACTCCATCAATTGATAAAGCCTTAACCGTATCGTCTACGTATGAAAAAGCAACATAACTAATCGTTCCTGGAGTGCTGCCAACAATTTGTCTTACTGTTCCACTAGATTCTTGTTCTTGAGTTACCATACTTTTCTTACCCTCTGGAAGAACCCAACGATCAAAAGTTGCACGCGTCCCACTTCCTGATGAACGGTTTAAAACTGTGATAGGCAGATCTTTTCCACCTAATTCTTTCCAATTTGTAATTTCTCCAGTAAATACTTTCCCCAAATCCTCTAAACTAATATTCGTTATTCCTACTCCCGGTGTAACAATCGGTGTAATACCAACCACTGCTACTCGATGATCTACTAACTTTGAAGAATCAATCCCACTTTTTTCTTCTGCAAATATATCTGAATTCCCAATATCTACAGCATCAGCAGCAATTTGTCCCAAACCTGTTCCACTACCGCCACCTTGAACATTAATAAATTTCCCGAAATTTTCAGATCCATACTGTTCACCCGCAGCTTCAACTAACGGTTGTAATGCAGAAGAACCAACGGCTGTAATGGATTCTTCTCCTTCTACTGGGCCACAAGCTGTTAAAAAAATACCTAAAGCGAATACAATGATTAGTTTATTGTTTTTATTAAATTTCATAATTTACCTCCTAGGTAATGATATAAGACATATATTTACTTATCATAACTTACTATTGTAAAAGTTTGCCGGTTTAATTGTAAATTTTATGTAAATGTACTCTGTTTTCAATTTTATCTTAGCGCTTTTATATTTAAAGAGCAAAGATAAAGCTAGTAAAAAAGGCCTCAATAAACTTATATGCTCATTTATTCAGATTTCCCTAAAAAAAAACCAGTTTTGCTATTTGAGATGACTGCTTTCTCAAGTAACAAACTGGTTAATTAAAGGCTATGATTTGAATTTAATTCTGTTATTTTACCCGTTTCTAGGTAGACAATCCATTCACAAATATTCGTTACATAATCTCCAATTCTTTCTAAATATTTAGAGACTAATAAATAATCTGTCCCTCCTATTACTATTTCTGGGTCTGCCTTCATTTCTTCAATACATTGTTCAAAAATTTCTCTAGATAAAGTATTAATTCTTTCATCACTTTTCACAATTTTTATAGCTTGGTCACTATCTTTTTTTAAATAAGCTTCTAATACTAAATTAACCGTTTCTTTTACTTCTTGCGAAAGTTGATCAATTTTTTCTTCTATATGCGAAATACGTTTTGTGCCTTTCACTCGAATAGTAGACTTTGCAATACTAACTGCATGGTCCCCCATTCTTTCTAAATCCACACAAGCCTTCATGACAGTTACAATCCTGCGCAAATCCCCAGTAACAGGTTGTTGTAAAGCGATTAATTCAAAACACTTCTTTTCTAAAGTTAGTTCAATATCATTTATTTGATAGTCTTGATCGATAACTTCTTTTGCTAATCTTTTATCATGAGTAATAAAGGATTTTACTGATTTATAAATAGCTTCGTTAACAATCATCCCCATTTCTGAGAAATGATTGTGTAGAGAACTTAACTCATCTTCAAATGTTTTCCGCATATAAAAAGTCATCTCCTCAATAGTTCTGTTCCTTTTATCCAAAACGACCCGAAATATAATCTTCTGTTTCTTTTTTTTGAGGATTAGTAAAAATCTTTCTTGTTTCATCACACTCAATAATTTTCCCATTTAAAAAGAAGGCTGTTCTATCTGAAATACGTGAAGCTTGCTGCATATTGTGTGTGACCATGACTAACGTGTAATCTTTTTTTAATCCTACAACTAATTCTTCAATCTTTGCTGTAGAAATTGGATCTAATGCACTTGTTGGCTCATCCATTAATAATACTTCTGGATCAACAGCTAAAGCGCGAGCAATACATATCCGTTGTTGTTGCCCGCCAGATAAAGATAAGGCATTTTTCTTTAAATTATCTTTAACTTCTTCCCATATCGCTGCTTCTCGCAAGCTTTTTTCAACAATTTCATCTAATTTTTGTTTGTTTTTAATACCATGGGTTCTTGGTCCATAGGCTATATTGTCGTAAATACTCATTGGAAATGGATTGGGCTGTTGAAAGACCATTCCTATCCGCTTCCGTAAACGATTGACATCGCACTCTTTCGCATAGATGTCTTTATCATCCATTTTTATCTCGCCACTTATCGTACATCCTTCAATCAAATCATTCATTCTATTCAAGCTTTTGACTAATGTTGATTTCCCACATCCAGAAGGCCCTATAAAAGCCATTATTTCATTTTTTTGAATAGATAAATTAACATCATGAAGGGCTTGGAATTTTCCGTAGAATAAATTCATTTCTTTAATCGTCACTTTGTTCATTCTGTCGTCCCCTTTGTTAATCGATTACTTAGGTGAGTGGATAAACCATTAATCATTAAAACGGTTATAATTAAAACAACTCCCGTGGCGTAAGATTCATTAACATGCTGTCCCTCACTAGATAAAACGTACATGTGTAAAGCAAGTGTACGTCCTGATGAAAACAAACTATCTGGTAAATTAGTCGATGTCCCCATGGTGTACATCAAAGCTGCCGTTTCCCCTACTACTCGACCACTGGCTAAAATTATACCTGATAATATCCCAGGCATTGCAACGGGTAATACTATTCTAAAAATGGTTCTTAATTTACCTGCTCCTAAACCCAAACTAGCTTGTCTCAATGAATCTTTAACTGCCAGCAAAGATTCCTCCGTAGAACGAATAATTAATGGCAATACCATAATGACTGCTGTTAATACGCCTGCTAAAAGAGAATACTGAAATTGTAAAAATGTAACAAAGAATAACATTCCGAACAAGCCATAAACAATTGAAGGAATGGCTGCTAAAGTATCTGTCGCTATTCGAATTAAACCAACTACCTTACTGCTTTTCCCTGTATATTCAACTAGGTAAAATCCTGTAAATACTCCAATTGGTGTAGCTATCAACAACGTTAAGCCAACGACCATAAATGTTGTCAATAAAGCAGGGAGTAACGAAACGTTGCTTGTTGTATAGTCAAAAGAAAAAAGTTCTGGTGTTAAATAAGGTATTCCTTTGATTAAAATAAAACTAATAATGACTAATAATGATCCAAAAGTTAATAAAGCAGAAAGATAAATGAACCCTCTCATTATTTTATTGCTCATTTAGTCACCTCTTTTCGCTTGATTAACATAAAAACACCATTAATTAGTAAAATAAATCCAAATAAAACGACAGCCGTTGCAATCAATGCTTCACGATGTCTGCCAGTAGCATAAGACATCTCCAATACGATATTCGTTGTTAATGTCCGCACTCCTTGAGTTAAAGAATCGGGGATACGTGGTTGATTTCCTGCAACTAAGACAACGGCCATCGTTTCACCGATAGCGCGGCCAATCCCTAAAATTATCGAAGAGAAAATACCTGATTTCGCTGCGAGTAAACTCACTTTCATCACGGAACGATCATGAGTAGCCCCTAGAGCTAGACTGCCATAGTAATAACTTTTTGGAACAGACCGAATCGCTGCTTCTGACATCCCAATAATAGTTGGTAAAATCATCACGCTTAACAAAAGCATAACGGTTATCATATTCATTCCTGTCCCGCCAAAAAGATTTCGCATAAATGGGACAATTACTTGTAAAGCGAAGAATCCATATACAATAGAAGGAATAGCCGCCATTAAATTTACAGCAGGTTTCAGGATCTTATATAATTTAGGTGGGCAATATTCTGCCATAAACACAGCTGTTAATACTCCAATCGGAACCCCTATCACAACTGCTCCTAAAGTAACAGATACAGAACCAATGATCATTGGCAAGATGCCAAAAGCAGCTGGATTATTTGAGGGTGTCCATTTTTCCCCTAACAAAAAATTCCCTAGTCCATATTCTGCTATAAACGGTAGTCCTCCCGCAAAAACAAAGACACTAATCAAGATAATGGCCATCACGGATAGTAAAGCCGACACCATAAACACACCTTGCATAAATTTATCTAAATTCCTCATTTTGACCACCTTTTTCTGTTTCAAAACGCTCACTCAAATAATTTTTTTTACTCAACTCTTCGTCTAAGCATACTTTCTATAAAAATTGAATTTAACTTTATTTGATTAAGTCTTCCCAGCTAGTTAGTTTTCCTGTAAAAACATCTTTCACTTGTTCCATTGTTAGTTCATCAATCGGATTTTCATTATTCACGATAACAGCTATTCCATCCATTGCTAGTACTTCTACTGTTAAATCCGTTTTTTCTTCTTCTTTCAGTTCTCGGGAAGCCATACCAATATCTGCAGTACCATCAATAGCTGCTGCAACGCCTGCTGAAGATCCATTCGACGTAATATCAATCGTCACATCAGGATTTAATGCCTGATACTCTTCAGCTAGAACTTCCATAACAGATGTAACAGACGTCGAACCTACAACACTAATTTTGCCTTTTATAGTGTTGGGAGCAGTGTAAACGGGTGCTTTATCATCGGACTCAACGTATCCTTCTTTTACAATAATTTCTTGCCCTTGTTGACTAAACATAAAATCCCAAAAATCTTGTGCATTTTTATTTAATTGATCTTTATAGGCTACATTGAACGGACGAGCAATAGCGTATGACCCATCTTTGATTGTAGTCGCAGTTGGTTGAACTCCTTCTATTTCAACAGCTTTAATTTTATCATTTAATGATCCTAGTGAAATATAGCCTATTGAAGTTGTGTCACTCATTACAGAAGTCATCACCCCATCAGTACTATTTTGTATTGTCGCTTCCATATAAGTCTTATCTTCTTCATTTCCTTCAGCATTTTTTTCTAATACTTTTGTAATTTCAGTAAAGGCACCACGTGTTCCCGAACCATCTTCGCGTGAAATAACATGAATTGTCTGAGCCGCATCAAAATTTCCTTCAGATGAATCTGATTCAGTAGTATCTGTTGAGGAATTGCCACAAGCTGCTAAAAATAAACCTAATCCTAAAGTTAACACTAGTTTTGATGATTTTTTTATTTGCATACTATTCCATCCTTTTTTTGTAGTGTTGGACTTTAACTGCCTTGTCCACATCTCTTATAATAAAGAATAGCTGTTAATTCTATTCAAATTTTGTGTAATGTTTATGTAGTCATTTGTAAAGAGATTGCACATTTGTAAATCATAAATACAAAAAAAGAGACAAACAAAAGTAAGAGTAACTTTTGTTTGTCTCTTTTTTATTTTCTAAAAATGACGTAACGGAAAGGTTAACGTAAAGGTTGTTCCTAATCCTATCTTACTATTTACAGCAATTGTTCCATTAAAATTTTCAACCAAGTACTTTACAATCGATAGTCCCAAACCAGTTCCACCTGAGTTGCGACTTCTCCCTTTATCGACTCGATAAAATCGTTCAAAAATACGATTGAGTTCATCTTCTGGAATACCCATCCCATTATCACTAATGGTTATAGTAGCTTGTTCTTCTGTTTTTTTAAGTATGACATTAACCGTTCCACCTGATCTTGTATACGTTACAGCATTATCAATTAAATTAGCTAGAATTTGCTTTAAGCGATCTTTATCAGCCTCAATTTCAACGTTATCTTGCTCAATTAAATTCATCGTAATGTTTTTTTGTTCTGCTTTTTGCTTAACCAATTTAAATACGGACAAAGTAGCATCTTTAACACTCACTGTTTTATAGTTAATCGGTACTTGTTTTTGTTCTAATTTAGATAATTCTAAAATGTCATTCACTAACAAATCTAATCGAGTACTTTCTTCTAGCATAATTTCTAAAAACTGTTTTAAAATCCCTTTATCTTCCATTGCTCCATCCAGTAATGTTTCTGAAAAACCCTTTAAGGCTGTTACTGGTGTTCTCAACTCGTGGGAAGCATTCGTGACAAAGTCCGTACGTACTTTTTCTAATCGTCTAATTTCTGTAATATCATACAATAAAACAATCAAATTCATTTCACCTTTGATTTTCCCAGCTATTGGAACAACGTTCGCATCAACGATTCGTTCTGTAGGAAAATAGAAATAAATTTCTTTATTTTGAATTTCTTTTTTACGATAAGCCTTTTCAATTATATGACTCAATCCATAACTTTTTGTAGCTTCAACATAAGACTTTCCTAACAATTCATTGCTTGCCATACCAAATATTTGGCACATTGCTGGATTAACAATTTGTATTTCTCCTTGATCATCTAACTGCATAACACCAATCACTAAATGATTAATTAATTCGTTAATTCGTTCTTTATTTTGGGCAATTTCTCGCATCTGATCTTCTAAACTTTCTGCCAGTTCATTAATCGTTTGACCAAGTTTCGTTACTTCCCCATAACCATTCCCACTAAATCTTGCATGATACTCTTTATTCGATAGTTTCTTTGCTACATTCATGACCTCTTCAATAGGTTTAGCAATGTATTTAGCTACTAAAAAAGTGATTCCAGCTGTTAAAACTAATGCTAACAGACTAAACGTTGCAATAGATTGTATAATTTGTCCGTTTAATTGATTCATTTCTGCTAATGGTTTAGCTAAGCGAAGTACACCAACCAATTTTCCTGATTGATCTACTATTGGTTGTGCTACATAATAAAGCGTCTTTTTGGTACTGTCACTTGTTCTAATAGCTGTTCCTTGTGATTCACCTACTAGTATTGCCTTTATTTCCTCACGACTACTATGATCTCCTAAACGACTACTATCTTCTATTTTAGAATCATAGATAACTGTACCTGTTAAATCAATTAATGTGATGCGTTGATTTGTATACTCTTTAACTTTTAATGCTTGTTCTTTTAAATCCTGAAAATCTTCTTTCTCTTCTATAACTCTATTAAAATTGCTTAAAACAAGATTAGATTGTTGAATCAAATCTTCTTTTTGATTTTCGTTTGCATACTCTTGCATTAAACGAGTTGAAAAAAATACAACAAATGCTCCAAAAACAAGAAATAATAACATGAAAATAGTCAAAACTTGAGTTTGTATTTTTTTCATAGTTTTGGTGTCTCAAATTTATATCCAAAACCTCTAACTGTCCGAATATAAATTGGTTTTTTAGTGTCTGTTTCTATTTTTTCCCTTATATGACTAATGTGGGCATCGACTATTCTTGTTTCTCCTATATAATCAAAGTTCCAAATGGCATTTAATAATTGTTCGCGGCTTAAAACTCGATTAATCCGCTTAGACATATAGAGCAAAAGTTCAAACTCTTTTGGAGTTAGCTCAATCGGTTCTTCACGGACCGTCACTTTATATTGGCTTGGAAAGATACAAATCTCTCCAATGATTATTTTACTAACATCTTCTTCCTTTTCGGTCTTTTTACCATTCGTTAATTCAGGTTGGATACGACGCATGATTGCTTTCATTCTAGCTAAAACTTCTCGCGGACTAAACGGTTTAGTCATATAATCATCTGCGCCTAATTCTAATCCAATGATTTTGTCTAATTCATCGTCCTTAGCCGTTAAAATCATAATTGGTGTATTAATTTTTTCTTGACGTAACTTTTTACAAACTTCCATCCCGTCCATTGAAGGCATCATTAAATCTAAAATGATAAAATCATAACTATTAGCTATTGCCAACGTATATCCAGCAAGCCCATCTAGTGCTGTTTGAACTTGATATCCTTCTTTTTCCAAATTAAAAGTCAACAAAGTCAATATTGACTGCTCATCATCAACAATTAAAACTTTTTTCATAGTCTTCCTCCACCTAATATCTCTACTTTTAAAAAATCCATTTTTTATTTATTTGATAACAACACTATACCAATTTCATGTGGCGAATCTGCATAAAGAGCCGTCTCAGCTAACCTTAGTTCTCCATCTGATCCTTTTATTTTCAAGTGACAATAAACACTGTTTTTCGATAGTGCTTGATAAAAGTCTTCTTCCGTTTCTAATTCTTGATTGTTACAAGAGATTAATGTATCGCCTACTATTACGTTCATTTTTTCAGCTGGAGTATCAGGACGAATGGCAATAACCTTTAAACCTTCATTTGCAGCTCCGAATAAAAAGGCCCAATTGTTTTCACGGCGACGATGACGATATAAAACAAGTAGTCCACCAAGCGGTAACAAGATTAATCCTGCAAGACCTACGTAGATATTCCAAATAGATCCAATAGCCAATAAACCTGTTACAACTGCTAAAACAGAAAAATCTTTAACTAACAAGCGTACAGCTTCTTTAGGCAGTTGTGTATGAACCGTTATACGCATACCAGCTAATACTGGCAATAGAAACAAGGAGTACTGTTGATTTCCTAATGCAAATACAGGCCACCAATCAAAGAATGCCCCGAAACTTTCACCCGGAATAACGATTAATAATGGAATTACCCAAAACGGTTTAATTTGATAACGTGCTATTCTTTTTCCACGTTTTGTTTGTAAAAACCATGGAGTTAATTTTTTGTCAGCGTGCTTTTTAATTACGAATAGAGACATAACAATTAGAATAGCCGTTATAAATAATACATTTGTCACTAAATTAGAATTGACCCATTGCAATTGTTCAAAAGGTTGATACCATCCTTCGGGTAATATCTTGGAAGGAAATTCACTATCTAACAATTTAACTGCAATTAAAATTAAAGTTGTTATGGAAAAAGTGAAAACAGGACTAATAAAACGATAACCAATTAGTAAGAATAATAGCGCTACTACTTCATAGACGATTATCCAATCCATCGTAACAGGAACCCCTATTCCAATACTTAATATAGACCCTACCAAACCAGCAATCAGCCCAAATAGCAAATAATTTTTTAATTCATACAGTTCTTTATATATAGCTACTCTGTGATTTGTTCTCTCGTTTTTAATTCTTTTGTAACTTGTCGTAATAGCTAAAAGTAATCCTATTAAAAATACCGGTTGAATAAAAAACAGGAGTAACGTTATTAATACATTTATAATCAGTTGCATTTATATTTCCATCCTCTCAACTTCAATTTACTCTTACTTTCTCTTTTAATGATTCAATTTTCTTGAAGAATGACTAGTCTTAACCTAAAAAAGTATTAAATAAGTTTTGCTTTCTTATAGCGTACCTATTTTAAGAGTAAATGTAAAATAGAAATAGAGTTTTTTTCGATTTATTCCTAATTAATCTCACTACGACCAAAAAAAACTGATAAAAAACACTTTTAAGTGTTTTTTATCAGTTTTTTTAATCGCATTTAGGGTACGAAGTTTTTTTAAAAAAGGCATTGTTCGAATAGAAAAGTATCGATTAGTTTACTCGTCCGAATCCAACAACATATTTGCCCCAATAATACTGGTCAATTTGTGCTACTGATACTCCTGAAGAAGATTGAGCTCCAATAAAGCTACCATTTCCTAAGTAGATACCAACATGATCTATACTTCCTGTTTGATTAAAAAATACTAAATCACCAGGTTTTGCTTGAGATTGAGAAATCTTTGTTGATGCAGAGTATTGAGCACTTGCTGTACGTGGTAAACTAACTCCCGCTGCTCTAAATGCATATTGAGTAAATCCAGAACAATCAAATCCTGAAGTTGTTACACCACCATATAGGTAAGGTGTTCCCTGAACTCCAAAGGCCGCTCCTTGAACAGTTCCCCATGATCCGCCTGAAACTGGAAGTGAGGTTGTTGGTGTTGCTTCTGGTTTCTTTTCAGTTGTTGCTACTGTAGCTTCTTTTGATGTTGTGCTTGTTTTTACTACCGTTGCATTTTTAACTTCTGCAATTTCTTTTGCTGCATTTTCAGCTTTTTCTTTAGTTGCTAATAGTTTTGATTTTTCGTTTTCAACTGAAGATTTTTCAGCTGCAATCTTTGCAACAACAGCTTCCTTTTCTAGTTGTTGTTGCATTAAATCAGTTTTAGAAGCTTCTAATTTAGCAGCTAAAAGTGTTTGGTTCTTTAAATTTTCTTCATTTTCAGCTTGTTTTTCTGCAACTAAAGCTTTATCTTCAGTCTGTTGTTTAACTAAATTTTGATTAGCTGAAACTATTTTAGAAACAACATCCGCACGTCCTAAAACATCTGAAAATGATTCAGATTCTAATAAAAAATCAACATAGTTTTGAGTAAATCCATTTACTTGGACTGTACGTGCTTGGTTAGCTAACTTTTCTTCACGTGCAGCAATAGCCGAATTTAATTCTTCTATTTGTTGGCTTAATTCTTTTAATGTTTTTTGAGTTGTGCTCATTTCTGACATTAATGAAGCGGCATTCTCTTCATTCTTAGAAATGTGATTCGTGATCGTCACTAAATCATTTGCTGCAGATTCTTTCTCACTTTCAAGCTTTTGAATTTTTTCATTTACCGCGCTAACATCATTCTCAACCTCTGCTTTAGCTGATAATGGTGCTAAAAAAGTTGTTGCTCCTATTGTTGCTGTTAAAAAAAGAGTTAATAGTTTCTTATTCAATTTCTTTCCTCCGTTTTCCCCTAAATGCTTTTTTTTTAAACTTTTAAAAATCTTCTAATCGAAATGGATGACCCTATAGCCCCGATTACTATTCCTACAGCTAGCATTGCGCCGCCGATTTGGTATAAAAACGGTACTGGTGTCAATAATGCAAAATATGTTCCTGATAAATAAGTTGTCCCAATTTCATAAATAGTTACATAAAGGAACGTGATAAACGCAACAGGTATAACCGATCCGATGAATCCAATCAGTGCTCCTTCAATTAAGAATGGCCATCTGATAAACCAGTTTGTTGCTCCAACTAATTTCATGATTTCTATCTCTGTTTTACGAGACATAATGGTAATTCTAATCGTATTAGATATTAAGAAAACTGCTGTCAATACTAAGGCACCAATAATTACAACCCCGACATTTCTAACTGTGTTCATCGTTTTGAACAAGTTATCTGCGGTTGCTCCACCATAATTAACTTTTGCTACATGCTCTAATGTTTCTGATTTTTTTGCAACAGTAGCAGTATTATCAGGTGAATCTGTATTTACAATAAATACGTCATATAATGGATTATCGTCACCTTGGAAAAGATTGAACTCATTTCCGTAACTTCCAACAACTTGTTTTAATTCACTTTCTCTACTAGAAAACTCAACTGTATCCACATTGTCTAATGCTGTTAATTCAGCTTCTAACTTTTCCTGTTCTTTTTCATCAGCAGCTAAATCGATGTAGACACGCACACTAACATCATTTTCAATATCTGTTGCTAACTTATTCACATTCATTAGCATTGCCACAAATGATCCTACTAATAGCAGAGTTACGGCTACTGCACTGATAGCTGCAAGAGACATCCAACCGTTTCTTTTTAAACTTTTTAAACTTTCAATTATGTGTCTTTTTATTGTTCTAAACTTCATATCCGTAGTCTCCTTCCAATTGATCTCGGACAATGCGCCCATTCTCAACCGCAAGAACACGGTGTTTAACGACATTTACGATTTGACTATTGTGAGTTGCCATGATGACTGTTGTTCCTTGGTTGTTAATTTCTTCTAAAATAGTCATGATTTCCATTGAAGTGTCTGGATCTAAGTTTCCCGTTGGCTCATCAGCAATCAATACGCGAGGCATGTTTGCAATTGCTCTTGCGATTGCTATCCTTTGTTGCTCTCCACCGGATAGTTCCGTTGGAAACATTCTTATCTTATGTTTCAGTCCAACTAAATCTAAAACTTCTAAAACTCGTTTTTTGATTACTTTCGGACTTTTCTCAACTACTTCCATTGCATAAGCAATGTTTTCATACACTGTCAATCTTGGCAGTAATTTAAAATCTTGGAAAACTACTCCAACATGTCTTCTTAAATATGGAATATCTTTATCTTTCATATTCACTAAATCAAATTCTCCAACTTTGATTGTACCTTTTGTAGCTCTTTCTTCGCGGTACATCATTTTGATAAACGTCGATTTACCAGCTCCACTTGGCCCAACAACATAAACAAACTCACCTTGTTCAATGCGAACGGTTAATCCATTTACCGCAGTAATACCATTTGGATACTTTTTATAGACATTTAGCATTTCAATCATCATATCACCTAACTTTTTTTAGTTTGTCTTACTCTTCATACATTCACTGTTTTTGGATAAGGGACTATTTGTATAAGGGATTATGAAGTCTTTCTGCCATTTAATCCTTCCTAATTATAGCACTCAAAAAAACAATGTCTGTTGTAGTTTGTTTACAAATACATTTCACTCCGTCACATTACTGTAACGAACTGTATTATTTAAATCAGCATTTCATTCAACTTAACCATTCCCCACTTTATTTGTTTAAATTCATTTTAATTGGGTTATGCATTATTTATAAAGTTTTAAACTGATATTTTTTTGGGTTTTAGTTTAAATTAGTTTTCAAGATACAACAAAAAAAAATCTGTCAACCACGAAAGTTTGACAGAAATTTGACAGAATTGAATTAATTTAGTTATCTGGCGTCATTGTACTTCTCAAATAAGCTTGGATAAACAAATCAATGTTCCCATCCATCACATTTGTAACATTACCTGACTCATAGTTTGTACGGTGATCTTTTACCATTGTGTAAGGATGAAAAACATACGATCTTATTTGCGATCCCCAACCAATTTCTTTTTGTTCCCCTCTAATTTCAGCCATTTCTTGTTCTTTCTTTTCAACATCTAATTGATGTAATTTTGCTTTTAACATCCCCATAGCTTGATCTCTATTTTTCATTTGTGATCGTTGAGCTTGACTAGCTACAACAATTCCAGTTGGGATATGTGTAATTCGAATAGCGGAATCTGTTTTATTAATGTGCTGACCACCTGCTCCACTCGCTCTATAGGTATCTACTCTTAGATCATCTGAATTGATTTCAATGTCTATATTTCCTTCTATCTCCGGAATAACATCAATAGAAACAAAAGAAGTATGACGTCGTCCTGCTGAATCGAATGGTGAAATACGAACAAGACGGTGAACCCCTTTTTCAGCTTTTAGGTATCCGTAAGCATTGTGCCCTTTTATTAATAATGTAACACTCTTTATACCGGCTTCATCACCAGCTTGATAGTCAACCGTCTCTACCTTAAAGCCTCTTTTATCAGCCCAACGCGTATACATCCGCAATAGCATACTTCCCCAGTCTTGTGACTCTGTTCCACCAGCTCCTGGATGTAACTCAATTATTGCGTTGTTCTTATCGTACGGTCCGCTTAAAAGCATATCTAATTCATACTTTTCAAGAGTTTCAAAGAAAACCATACTTTCACTTTCTAACTCTTCTTCTAAATCTGAATCCGTTTCTTCTTTTACCATTTCAAGCATGAGTTCTAGTTCTTCTTGCTTATCTTCCAGTTGTTTAAAGCTTGTGTATATTTCTTTCATACTATTCGCTTCGTTAATTAAGGCTTGCGCTTTTTGTGCGTCATCCCAAAAAGTAGGTTCTGTCATTTGATGATCATATTCGGCAATAGTTTGTTCCATACTCTCTAAGTCAAAGAGACCTCCTGAAACCAGCAATCTTTACCTTCGCTGTTTCTACTTTATTTCTAATTTCACTTATTTCCATTATTATTACCCCTTATTAAAAATAATTTAGTGAGAAAAACACGATTTGCTAATCAAATCGTGTTTTCTTTTTTACTTTTAGTTTGAAATTTTTCCGTGACAATTTTTGAATTTTTTACCGCTACCACATGGACAAGGGTCGTTACGTCCTACTTTTGTTCCATCAACAGATACTGGTTTTTTCTTTGCTTCTTTCACAACCTCGCCATCGCCTGCTGAACGAGCTGTCGTGCCTTTAGCTACTTGTTCTCTTTGTAAATTTTGGCGGATTTGAGATTTCATTAGCAATCTAGTAACGTCGTAATCAATTGCTGCAATCATTTCTTCAAATAATCTAAACCCTTCAGTTTGGTATTCTACTAAAGGATTTGATTGACCATAAGCCACCAAACCAATACCTTGGCGCAATTGATCCATTGTATCAATATGATCTGTCCATTTACTATCTACTACTCGTAAGATAACTACTTTTTCAAATTCTAATACTTGCTCTGTTCCATTTAATTGTTGTTCCTTTTCTGTGTATATCTCTTTTGCTGCATCTAGTAATGTTGTTTGAATTTCATCTGCAGATTTATTCTCTAGATCAGCTAAACTCAAATCATCTGGGTGAACAACTGCAGAATGGGCAAAATCTAAGATGCTTTGCAAGCTCCATTCTTCTTTAGGACCTTGCGTATGCAATTGAACCATCCGATTAATCGCGCGTGCCATCATTGGAATGGTTACTTTCTTCAAGGATTCTTGTTCCATAATAACTTCTAATCTCTGTTTGTACATAATTTCGCGTTGTTCACGCATAACATCATCATATTGCAAGACATTTTTACGTGTATCATAGTTGTTTCCTTCAACCCTTTTTTGAGCTGATTCAACTTGACGTGAAATCATTTTACTTTGGATAACAGCATCCTCATCTTGGACTTTTAGACGCTCAAGAACGGCTTGGATTCTTTCCGAGCCAAATCGTCTCATCAAGTCGTCTTCTAAAGAAAGATAAAATTGAGTAACACCTGGGTCTCCTTGACGTCCTGCACGTCCACGTAGTTGATTATCGATACGTCTTGATTCGTGACGTTCAGTACCAATAACGCAAAGTCCACCAGCTTCGATAACTCCTGCACCTAATTTAATATCTGTTCCACGTCCAGCCATGTTTGTTGCAATTGTGATAGAACCTTTTTGACCAGCATTTGTGATAATTTCTGCTTCTTTAAAGTGATTTTTGGCGTTTAGTACTTCATGTTTAATCTTTGCTTGTTTTAGTAGACCAGATAACAACTCTGATGTTTCTACAGCAACTGTTCCGACTAAAATAGGTTGTCCAGTGGCATGACGTTCTTTAATTTCCTCGACAACTGCTTCAAACTTACTAATTAACGACGGGTACAATAAATCTGGTCTGTCATCACGAATTAGCGGTTTATTCGTTGGTATTGCAACAACACTGATATTGTAGATTTCGCGAAACTCTTCTTCTTCTGTCTTAGCCGTTCCGGTCATTCCGGCTAATTTTTTGTACATTCTAAAAAAGTTTTGGAACGTGATATTTGCCATTGTTTTTGACTCATTTTGAATTGTTACGCCCTCTTTAGCTTCAATCGCTTGGTGCAATCCATCTGAATAACGACGTCCATCCATAATACGACCAGTAAATTGATCAACAATCATAACTTTATCATCTTGGATAACGTAATCAATATCGAATAGCATAATGTAGTTAGCACGCAAAGCTTGATCTAGATGGTGAGTTAATGCTTGGTTTTCTACATCATACAAGTTTTCAACTCGGAACGTTTTCTCTGCTTTTTCCATTCCCACCTCAGTAAGAACAACTGTTTTCGATTGAACATCAATAGTATAATCTTCTTCTTCTTTCAATCCTTTTACAAAATAGTCTGCTCTTGTATAAAGAGTCGTAGATTTTTCTGCTTGTCCTGAAATGATTAAAGGTGTTCTCGCCTCATCAATTAAAATGGAGTCCACTTCATCGACAATGGCATAGTTCAATGGTCTTTGTACCATTTGTTCTCTATAAACAACCATATTATCTCTTAAATAATCAAAACCCATTTCATTATTCGTACTATACATAACGTCAGCTAGGTAAGCTTCACGTTTTTCTTCAGCTGATTTAGAGTTTAAGTTTAATCCTACTGTTAGTCCTAACCACTGGTACAGTTCTCCCATTTCAACAGCATCACGACTAGCCAAGTATTCATTAACTGTTACAACGTGTACGCCATCGCCTGTCAAGGCATTTAAGTATACGGGCATTGTAGCTGTTAGTGTTTTACCTTCACCTGTTTTCATTTCAGGGATATTTCCACGATGAAGTGTAACACCACCCATTAATTGAACGCGGTAAGGGTATAATCCTAAAACGCGTTTTGCTGCTTCACGTACAGTTGCAAAAGCTTCAGGTAACAAGTCATCCAACGATTCACCATTTTGATACCGTTTTTGAAGTTCTGGTGTTTTTGCTTTTAATCCTTCATCTGATAATGCATTCATTTGGTCCGCAAACGTTTCAATCTGATCTGCTACTTTACCTAAGCTTTTAAGTTCTTTTTTATCGTTTTCAATTAAATTACGTAAGAAATTCGCCATTTACTTTTCTCCTCTTTTAGTGCTGTTTTCTAGTTTATTTTTAATGGTTATTGTTTTTTTAGTGTTCTTTTTCATCTACTCTATTTAATAGGTTTAGAATTTTCTAGTTAATTTTGTTTACATCCTCATTAATTCTATCATTACTGATTCACAAATGAAACCTTTTTATATTCAAAACGCATCTCTCATCAGGACTTATCTAACAAACAAAATAACTATTACCGTTTATCGAACGTTCTTTATGTAACTTCATTAGTCTTAATACAAATAAAAATAAATCTTGCAAGAAACTTAAGTCAGTTTCTTGCAAGATTTCTATTAAATGATAACAATTTAGATTCTATTTTTAATCTGTTTCGATTAAACCATATTTTCCATCTTTACGAGTATAAACAATGCTTGTTCCATTTGTTTCAGCATCTTCGAAAATAAAGAAGTTGTGACCTAACATATTCATCTGTAGAACGGCTTCTTCACTGTCCATTGGTTTCAGTGACAAACGTTTTGTTCTAACAATTTCAATATCATTTTCATCTTCTTCATCATGTAACTCTTCAGTTGGGACTTGCATATCAAAACCTTTTTCACGTGATTTACGATTAATTTTGGTTTTGTATTTGCGCATTTGTCTTTCTAGTTTATCAACGACTAGATCTACACTTCCATATAAATCAGGTGAGGTTTCTTCCGCACGTAATACAAGATAAGGAAGCGGGATTGTTACCTCCACTTTCGCAGTTTTATCTGAATACGTTTTTAGGTTAACATGTGCTGTAGATTCAGGCACATCAGTAAAGTAACGTTCAATTTTGCCTACTTTTTTCTCGACATAACTACGAATTGCTGCGGTTACCTCAATATTTTCACCACGGACATTATATTTAAACATAAACACTCTCCCCTTTCATCTGATTGTGTATCAGAATCAGCAACACCAGTCGGACCACTCAACTGGTCGTTTGCTTATTTCAATTATATAGGATAGCGCTTTAATTAACAAATAAAATTAATTATATTTTTCTTTTATCTAGCAATTGAGAACGTTTCAATCGACGCAACGCTTAATTGGTGCATTAATTCCGCTGCATGAAACAGTGTTCTTCCTGTTGTATAGATATCATCTATTAAAATAATGTGTTTGTTTTCTAGCTTGCTGGAATAATCTTTATTCAGAATGAACGGTTGAATTGACTCCATTCTCTCTTTTCGATTTTTACTTGACTGTTTCCCCCCTGTTCCTATATGGATTAAGGCTGGATAATAGTTAACTCCAGCGGATTTTAGTATCTCTTCTACTTGATTAAAGCCACGTAACTTCATACTTGTTTGACTAATTGGGATTGGGATACAATACTTATACTTTTGGTTCTTCTCTTTAAAATAATGAGCAATTTCTTGGTCAAATAAATGAACTAGGCGGTAATCGCCTTTATATTTAAAATTTTCCAACCATTCTTTTAAAAATAAATTGTATTGGAAAAGAGCCGTATGCTTGAATAAATATGTTGGATAATGCTGTTGCCATTTCAGACAATCTGAGCAGCACTCATTTTCCCCCTTCACTATTCGACAACATCTTATACAAGTTGACTCCGTAGCTAATTTAACCAGCTTTAATTCACATGATCGACAACGCAAAGTCGAGTTTAATCGTTTAAAAAGCAACACATCCTTCAAAAGTAATTTTTCTATTTCTTGTTTCCCACAGCATAAACAAGTTAACATTTTTTTAATAACCCTCTTTCTCTTGCTAATCTGTTCATTTTTTTCACTTGACGTACCGATTCTTTTAATGCTCTTGTCTTTCCATAATAAAAAAACAACACCATTCCATCAGGAAAATCTCTATGCCTTCCTGCTCGACCTGCAATCTGTACCAACGCAGACTCAGTGAATGTCCGATCTTCTGCCCCTAATACAAAAACATCGATATCTTTAAACGTCACGCCTCTTTCTAAAATAGTCGTTGTTAGAAGAAAATCATATTTTTCTTGACGCATGTCTATAATTTTCTCTTTTCTCTGTGGATCTTCAGCGTAAACCGTTGTAAAAATGGCTTCTGGAAAGCAGTCTTTTATTTGGCTAGCTAACTTTTGCATCAAAACAATATTAGGTAAAAAAATAAGCATTCTTCTTTTTTTATGTAAATTCTTTTTTAAAAAAGTAAAGAATACTCCCGTAGCTTTTTGACAGCGTATTTTCTTTTGCCAATCTCCACACCAGATTAATTCGGGCTGAGGTAAAGGATACCCGTGATACCGAGCAGGAAGAATAGTTGCTTTTAACTCCCCAAGCTTAATCGAGCGTTGCATATTTTTACTAGGTGTAGCCGATAAAAATAGAAGTGCTCCATTTTCTTTTCTGGCTTTTTTCGCTGCATATTGTAATGACTGATCGATATTAAATGGAAAAGCATCAATTTCATCAATAATTAATACATCAAATGCTTGATTAAACCTTAATAACTGATGTGTGGTTGCGATAACCAGCTGAGTATAGCGATAAGGTTCGTCTGATCCACCGTACAAGACTGCTAGTGGAACAGTCTCGAAAGCACTTTTTAAACGTGGAGCTAGTTCTAAGCAAACATCCACACGTGGAGAAGCGATACAAACTCTTTTTTTAGCTCGTAAGGCTAATTCAATCCCTTTGAAAATCATTTCTGTTTTACCCGCTCCAGCTACAGCCCAGATTAATCGTTCTTCATTTAAACGAATGGTTTCTATAATATCTGTTGAAGCGTCTTCCTGTTGTTTTGATAACTCACCTTTCCAAGTAAGTATTGGTTCCATCAATAAGGAAAATTGATTTCTCTCTTTAACCGTATATAAGATACTACAAGCCTTGATTTTCCCCATTTGTAAACAATTAATACAGTAGTAGCAGTTGTTTCTACAAGTACAAGGAGCTTCCTGCCTTTTCTTTCGGTCTCTTGTTCCACATCGACTACATTGAACATGGCCATTAACTTCTTTAAAGCCTTTTATTTTAGTCATTCCGCTAGTGTCTTTCAAAAGAGAGGTAATTTCTTCTTTTAAAACTTCTCGTCCGCTTATTTCAAGCACAAAGATAAGCCTCCTTTCTACTTACAAAGTAAATGTACGCAAAAAAAGACAAAGCCGTTTTATCGGTTTTGTCTTTTGCTTAAAACTGTTTCTATTCTCGTTTGATCTTCTACCCAAGTCATTCCTAAAGCTCCTTCACCTAAATGAGTCCCGATGACTGGCCCAAAGTAACTTGTCTCAAATCTTACTGTTGGATATTTTTCTCGTAAGTAAGCTTCCCAAATTGCTGCTTGTTCTTGTGCATTGCAATGAATAATAGTTGCTACGATTGGATAATCTTTCGCTAAGTCTTGTGTTAAAAGCTGTTCGATACGTTTCAGGGCTTTTTTTGTTGTTCTGATTTTTTCAAAAACAACAATTTGTTTTTTATCGAAAAATAAAATCGGTTTAATTTTTAGTAAAGAACCAATCATTGCTGAACCGTTAGAAAGTCGACCACCTCTCACTAGATGATTTAAATCATCTACCAAAAAATAAGCTTTCATTGTTTTACGCATATTAGCCAATACTTCAAAAATTTCTTCAACCGTATACCCATTTTTAGCTAAGCGTGCAGCTTCTAATACATAATATCCCTGTGCAGCACAGCTTATTTCAGAATCAAAAGGATATACCGAAATCTCGTCCATCATATTGGCTACACTAGCTACATTTGCATACGTTCCGCTAATCTCGCTTGATAAGTGGATACTTATGATCGCATCGTATTCTTTTGAAAGTTCATTAAACAAAGTAATAATTTGTCCTGTCGTTGGTTGAGAACTCGTAGGCAAAGTTGCCATATTCGTTATTTTTTCAAAAAATTCTTCATTTCCAATTTCTACCTCTTCTAAATAAGCAGTATTGTCTATCACAACTGAAAGTGGCAACTTATAAATTGACTGTTCTTCGTATTGTGCCTCTGTCAGGTACGCCGTACTATCTGTAACTATTGCAATTTTCAATTTTACACCACGCGCCTTTTTTTTATTGTCTTTTCTATATAAATATAAAGTATACCACATTCAAAATACTCTGAATAAAATATATAGAAAAATTAATGGAATGTTCACAATAGCTAGTTTACATAACGATTAGTTGTATTATTCTAAAACATCCATAACCGTTAAATCTTGTTGATTGCCTTTACTCACGGTAAACTAGATGAGAAGCATCTATAAGATAACTTATCTAGTTATTAATAAAAAGTCTATATTAAAAAAAGGAGTGAATACTTTGCTTAAACACTATTACACTATTGCCAAGGATGGAATAGTTGAAACTGAAATAAAAAAATCTCGCTTTATCTGTCATTTAAAAAGGGTTTCGAACGAAGCTGAGGCACAAGAGTATGTACAAACTATAAAAAAAGAACATTGGAAGGCTAATCATAATTGTGTTGCTTATTTAATTGGCGATCAAAATGATGTTCAACGAGCTTACGATGATGGAGAACCAAGCGGAACAGCTGGAGTACCCATGCTTGAGGTATTAAAAAAACAAGAACTTAAGTATGTTATTGCTGTAGTAACGCGCTATTTTGGTGGAACTAAACTAGGGGCTGGTGGACTTATCCGAGCTTACGGAAAGTCAGTTAGTGTAGCTTTAGATCAAATTGGTGTTGTTTCAAGAGATTTACAAGTAACTATTTCTGTAACCGTTACTTATCCAGCGTCTGGAAAATTAGAAAATAACCTGAAAGAATCATCTTATACTCTCAAAGATATTCTTTATACAGAGAATGTTACTTTTATCTGCTCTGTTGATGAAGAAAAAGTCGATAGTTTTAAAAACGAATTGATTAATTGGCTAAGTGGGCAAGTAGAGTTTGAGATAGGTGAAATGAGTTACCAAGAGTCAAAACGTTTAAAGCGGAGCAATACTTAAGAAATTCATATATTTCTAAAGTAACTGTCACTATCTCTGTTGTTGTGATAAAATGAATAAGAACTTTTTTTCTACCTTACTCTAAAGATAATAGGAGATTTATTTTGAAAAATAAAAAATATGTACCATTAAATACAAGTCGCTCTTCTAGAAATAAAAAATCTAAAGTTGCTTTGTGGTTGTTAGTGCCACTCATGGTTATCATCTTAGTTGCTGCTGTTTATTTTGCTAAATTATATGCAACTGCACAAAAAGCTATTGATTCGTCTTACCACACACTTCAAAGAGAAAATGCAATTAAAGTGAACCCGTTAGATGAGACAACGTCTATCTTATTAATGGGCATTGATGACACTAAAGGTCGGGATTTAGGCAGTGCCCGAGCTGATTCTTTGATTTACTTAACTATCGATCCGAATAAGCACATCGTCAATATGGTAAGTATTCCACGTGATACCTACACAGATATCATTTACCAAGAACAAACTTATGAAAAAGATAAAATCAATTCTGCTTATACTAAAGGAGAAGAACAAGCTACAATAGAATCTGTAGAAAACCTTCTAAACGTTCCTATCCATTATTATGTAACGTTCAACTTTGATGCTTTTTTAGAAATTATTGATGCTTTAGGCGGCATTGAAGTCGATGTCCCAATTAGTTTTTCCGAACAAAATGCCGAGGGAAAACTAGATCAGATCCATCTTGAAAAAGGATTGCAAACTCTTAACGGTGAAGAAGCCTTAGCCCTAGCAAGGACTAGAAAAATTGATAATGATGTTAAGCGTGGTGAAAGGCAACAGCTACTTATTCAAGCAATTACTGATAAAGCTTTAAAGGTAGGTTCTATTACAAAGTATTCAGATGCTATTACAGCAGTAGGAAACAATATGCGCACCGATATTCGTTTTAATGATATGCTTGGTATCGCTCAAACAGGCCTTGATGGAAAATATGAATTTGAAAGTTATGTTTTCGATTGGACTGATTTTAACCTTAATGGTGCTAGCATGGTTGAGGTATATTCTGATAGTTTAGATTTTGTCAGCCACCGTTTACGAGTGTCGATCGGTTTAGACTCACCTGATGAACGTGATGAACCAGGGTACGAATTCCAAACAAATGGTTTATCCAATTACTATAGCAACAACTAACAATAAAAAAACACCAAATTCTCGTTATGTATACACAACGAGAATTTGGTGTTTTTTATTCTTTTTTATTTAGATTATTTGCAAATTTTTTCATCTTATTTAAGAATGGCTTACTATCTTTTCCAACTAAGCCAATGGATTCTACAAATAATTCTAACCCAAATAATAAACCGAGTGTTAGAAATAACGAACCCCACAAAGTAGATACCGGATAGATTAGTGCAATAACAGAAAAAATAGCTGCTAAGCAATAGATGGCTAAAACTGCTTGGCGATGCGTCAAACCTAAAGCCATCAACTGATGATGCAAATGCATTTTATCGGCACTGGAAATAGGCTTTTTATTTAAATAACGCCTAATCATTGCGTAAATTGTATCCGTGATTGGAATACCTAAAATAACGATTGGGATTATCAAGGTAATTAGCGTTGCATTTTTTAATCCTTGTAAAGACATTACAGCAATCATAAACCCTATAAATAATGCTCCTGTATCTCCCAAAAAAATTCGCGCTGGATAAAAATTATATGGTAAGAATCCTGCTAACGCTCCCACTAAGACAAAAATCATAATAGATACTACAGCGTTATCAACGGTTAAGAAAAAATAACCAATAATTCCCATTGTTGTCAAAGCAATCATAGATACTCCGGTTGCTAAACCATCTAGTCCATCAATCAAATTCACTGCATTAGTAATAGCGAGAATCCAAATCACCGTAACCGGTAAACTAAAAATCCCCATCGACCATGATCCAATGAATGGCAACGTAATAATATCTATTTTAATATCCGCTAAAAAATAAATAATGAGCGAGGCTAAAGTAATTCCAACCATCTTCATTTTAGGCGTCAACTCTATCAAATCATCAATTATCCCCGTTGCTAATACTGCCGTAGCTCCTAAAAATATAGGCATAATTTGCCCAAAGGGTATCGGCAATATAAAAAATAAGGCGAAAAAGAAAGAAAGATAAACAGCCAGCCCACCTAAAGTAGGAACTTCTTTCAAATTTATTTTCCTTTCACCCGGCTCATCAACCGCTCTAATTTTTATAGCAAATTTCCTGACAAAGGGTGTTAGTATCAGAGAAAAAATGGCAGTCGCTACACAAGTAACGATAACGATAAACATATCATACATACAGAAAAAACCTACCTTTAGTTCCTATTTAAATTTAATTATACAAAGTTAATACAAGTAATACAATTGCATTATAACAGGTAATCCACTACACTAATAGAAAACCTTATAGATATAGGAGTAAACCCATGAGATCAGACCAATTAAAAGTACAAAAGAAAAAGAAACGAGTTTATAGTGTATTGCTTATTTTAGCTATCCTAATTTTAGCCGGTTCAGTTTACGCAACGTATCTTTTTCTTTCAGCCAATGACTTTTTAAATTCTATTCAAGGTGATGATTTACCTAAAACATCTATGAACGCTGAAGAAAAAATCGTACTAACCAATAAAGATCCATTCTCCGTTTTACTTCTTGGAGTTGATAAACGACCAGGTGATGTGGGTCGTTCTGATTCTATCATGGTTGCAACGATTAATCCAGAAACGGAAGATGTTCGCCTGCTTTCCATTCCCCGGGATACACGTGTCACCTTACCCAGTGGTAAAATTGACAAGATAAACGCTAGTTATGCTTATGGTGGTATTCCATTGACTGTCGAGACGGTTGAAAATCTTTTACAAATCCCTATTCATTATTATGCTCAAATTAATATGCAAGGTCTTGTTGTTTTAGTTGATGCTTTAGGTGGCATCACTGTTGACTCACCTTTAGAATTTGATGTACAAGATATTAATGATGTTGAAGGAAAGATTCATATTGATAAAGGCCTTCAAAAATTAAACGGTGACCAAGCTTTAGGTTATGCAAGAATGCGATACGAAGATCCTCAAGGCGACTGGGGAAGACAAAAACGCCAACGTGAAGTTGTAACAGAGATTATTGATGAAACTATCTCGATTAATAGCCTGACAAATTTCAGCAAAATTTTTAAAGCAGTTGGTCCAAATGTAACAACAAATTTTAATAGTCGTGATTTATGGGCTATTGCAACAAATTATTCTACTGCTGCAAATAATATTAAAACCTTACAACTAGAAGGAGAAGAAGCATATGAATACTTCCCTTCATACGGACAAGATGTATTTGTTTGGAAATTAGATGAAAACAAATTAGTTCAACTACAACAAGAACTACGTGGACATTTAAATTTAGATCAGATTACCCAATCTAATTCATCTAGTTTAGATTCTACCAATAGTTTAGAGGCTAGTTCTGAATACATTCCATAGTCCACACGAACTTAACTTAATAGTAAAAAAAGTCGACAACATTTCTGTTATCGACTTTTTTATTTCAACTAATTATTGATTTTTTTCAAGGTAAAATTCAAATCGGTTGCCAGAATATTGTGTTCTGACGTATTCAAATGGTTTTCCTTCTGTTGAATAACTAATTTGCTTTAATCTCAAAATAGCCTCTCCACGTTTGATAGTTAAGTAATCCGCAATTTTCTCTGAAGCCGGCATCGCTGAAATTGTTTGTTCTGCGTGTCCAACGTGCAAACCTATTTCACTTTCTAATGCTTTATAAAGTGAACGAGTGATATCTACTTTGCTAAGATTCCCTATCAAATCATATGGAATAGTTGCTACTTCGAAACAAATAGGAATGCCATCTGCATAGCGGATTCTTTCCATGCGTAAAACGAGTGTTTCTTGTGGCAACATTAGTTTTTCAGCCTCACTTAAACTAGCAGGTTTGACATGGTAAGAAATTGTTTTGCTTGTTGGAGTTTTACCTTGTGATAGCATAATATCTGTAAAACTAGCCACTCCTACCATTAATTCTTGAACTTTTTTACTAGACACATAAGTTCCAGAGCCTACTTTTCGTTCTAAAATACCTTCGTCAACTAGTGTTTGAACGGCTTGCCTTAATGTCATTCGACTAACATTAAATTGAAGAGCAAGGTCTCTTTCCGAAGGAATCCGTTCGCCAATTTTCCAGACGCCTTCTTCAATATCTTTGCGTAATTGATTATGAATTTGAATGTAAATTGGTGTTTCCTTCCCCATTGTCTTCCTCCTGGTAGTTAAATTAATTTAGCTGCTGCTTCATCTACAATTACGATAACATCTGGATGTTGTTGTAAAGCACTTGCTGGGACATCTGTTGTCATCGGGCCATTAAGTGTATTTTTAATCGCTTCTGCTTTTTCTTCGCCAAATGCTAATAAAATAATTTTTTTAGCGGATAAAATACTTTTGATTCCCATTGAGTAAGCAAAACGTGGTACTTCTTCCGCTGTTGCAAAGTTACGTTTATTTGATTCGATTGTTGATTCCGTTAAAGAAACTTTAGTTGTTGTTGAATCAAAAGGTGTTCCAGGTTCATTAAACCCAATATGACCATTTGTTCCAATTCCTAATATTTGAATATCAATTGGGTGCTCTTCAATAATCTTATCATAACGAGCTGGTTCTGTTTTTTCATCTGCTAAACCATCTGGAACAAACGTTTCTTTAAATGGTTTCTTAGAGAAAAGTTGTTCCTGCATGAAATAATGGTAGCTTTGATCGTTATCTGCAGATAATCCAAAATATTCATCTAAATTAATAGCTGTCATCTCACTGAAATCTAAGTCACTTTCAGTCATTTCTTTGTATAATGCTATTGGCGTACTTCCAGTTGCTAATCCTAAAACTTTAGCATCTTGTTGCATACCTTCTTTAATTAATTCAAATGCTTTTTTGCCGCCTTCAACATTATCCTTCACAATAATTGTTTGCATGTATTTGACCATCCTTTTATAATTTATTTAACCATTTCACCAAAGCTGATTGTTTCTTCTAAAGTTAAATCATGACTGAAAAGAACCATATCTGCATCTTTTCCTATTTCAAGCGTTCCTTTTTGAGTTAGTCCAAATTCTTTTGCTTGGTTAACAGAACTCATTTTAACTGCATCCGCAATCCCACAACCTGTAAAGGCCATCATATTTTTAAATGCATCTTGGAACTCTAAAACACTCCCAGCTAGCGTTCCATCTTCTAGTCGTGCTTGTTTATCTTCGACAAAAACTTTTTGCCCGCCTAATTCACTTTCGCCATCTGGCATACCTTTCGCACGCATAGAATCTGTAATTAACTCAATATGATCTGCACCAAGAATTTGATACGCGATATTAACCATATCTGGAGCAATGTGATAGCCGTCAACAATCATTTCAGAATACAATTTTGCTAAAAAGGCATGACCTGTTACTCCAGGCTCACGGTGGTGTAATCCTCTTTGAGCATTGTACAAATGAGTAATATGTGAAGCTTTAGAATCCATTAATTGAGCACGAGTTGCATTGCTGTGACCTACAGATAGAACAATATTATTATCCACACAATATTGTTCAAATGCTGTTGCATCACTTGTTTCTGGAGCATAGGTTACCAAACGAATTCTGCCGCCACTCAAATCATTCCATTTACGCATCATTTCTGCGTCTGGAATTTTTATGTGTTCTTCTGGTTGTGCACCTTTAAATACAACTGATACAAAAGGACCTTCTAAATGAATCCCTTGAATAACAGGATTTACTTCAGCAGCTTTTTTAATAGCCACCATTGTTTTTTCAATATTTTCATAAGATTGTGTCATTGTTGTAGCAAAATAAGAGGTAATGCCTTCTTTTTGCATTTTATGAACCATTTGATTGATTTCTTCTGAATGGCCATCCATGCTATCCCAACTGTATCCACCATGACTGTGCACATCAATGAAACCAGGAACAATTATTTTGCCTGAGACGTCGATGATTGTGTCTTCTTCTTTTTCTTCAAAGTCTTTCATTTCACCAATGGCTAAGATTGTCTTGCCATAGCGTATGAACCCAGATTCAATTTCTTCTTTACCGGTATAAATCGTTGCGTTTATCAATACAGATGTTTTCATTCAATTCTCTCCTTTGCTTATTCACTTCTCATTATAAATGGTCTATACCATAAGTCAATACTCTTTAGTTGGTTGAAAAAAATTTCCTTTTTGAGTTTGATTCGTACCCATTGTTATATCGTATTGAAGTAAATCGTACTCATCAAGAAGCTGCTGGGTTTCCGAAGAAAGTTCCTCACGTTCTAACTTAGACACTTGCTCGCCTGATTCAATATACACCCCTTTTTCAAATGCAGGGAGACTGGCTTCAAGTGTCATTAAGAAAGCATAATAGGGTGAAACAGGACTATTAGCTAAATCTAATACATGATTCATGAAATAAATTGGACTGATAGTTCCTAGTGATTCTTGTTTTTCTTGCTCTGTTGAGAACATTAATAATGGCGTTTGATGCATCGTTACTTCGCCATTTTTTTCTACAACTTCTTCACCATAAAATCCCGGGAGATGATCTCCCCAAAAAACAACTATACTCTCTTCTTCTTGACTAGATAACTCTTTCAAAAAAACATCGAGGGATTCATCGCTGTAAGCTAACCCTTGGAAATAATTAGCTGCTTCATAATCATCAGCTGTTCCTTCAGCAGTATAACTTGTTCCTGGATAAAAATCGGTATAAGGCATATGATTTTGCATCGAAACTAAGTGAATAAAATCTGTCTGTTCTGTTTCTTCTAGCTGTTTTAGTATTTCCTGATAAGCTGAAGAATCAGAAATATAAGGATTATTTACCAAAGTATCCTTATACGTCATCGTTTTCTCATCTAAGAAGCGGTTAAAACCTAATTCTTCATAAACTTGTTTTCGCTTATACATCGACGTATTATAAGGATGGATGGCTGTAGTAAAATATCCAGCTTCATTAAAATAAGAAACAGCAGAAGGAAAATGACTCATCAAAGAGGGAATTTGGGTGTAAGGAGTGCTTAGATTAGATGCAAAAGGTTCCATAGATAAACCCGTTAACGCTTCAAATTCAATATTTGCAGTTCCACCGCCATAGCCTTCTGATAATATTTCTCCACTTTTATGAGTATTCATTCTTTTCCTGAGGATTGGCATTGGGTCTTTCGAAACCTCTACTCCTTCTAATTTGGTTGGGTCTGAAAAACTTTCACTCATTATATAAATAACATTCGTATCTTGTATTGATTTTAAACGGTCTTTATTAATTTCTTCGGCTTTTTCTGTGTATTTCATTAGAAGTTGTTTCATTTTTTCTGTTGAATAATTTTCTGGTTTTTCCATTGGAGCAACATTTAGATTATATAAAAAACCTCCAACAAAACCATTGTTGTAATAATTCATTTGTTGACTATACGGAATCCAGTAAGCATGATCATTATATGCCGCTTTAACTAAGTTTCCAGGGTTGTTAAAGGAATAAATATAAACTAAAGATAAACTAGATAAAAAAAGTAAAGAGAATCTTAGTCCTCTACTTTCTTTTTTATTTTCTCCTTTGCGATTTCGTCTAATAAGCCAAAACACAATTAAAGAGAGTAATACTAAGGTTCCCAGTAGAATAAAAAATACAGTTCCATTCATCATCTTCAAAAGAAAAGGTAAGTTTGTAATCATTGAAAAATCAGATGGATACATCGGTTCTTCACGTAATAGCATCTTTTGCTGAGTGGAAATACCTAGTAGAATTGAACTAACTCCCATAAAAATTGCTCCAACGTACCGGTTTCCGACTAATGAAGTTATCCAGATATAGAGTGTCAATAAGACTCCTGTCCCTAGAAGAAATAATTCTAGGTGCCATTCTGTCATGAATAACCAAGCTATTTCAAAACTAAATTGATTTTGAAAGACTTGCAATAAGAAATTACAGCTAATCGCTACTAACAGACCGCTGATCAATGTCAGAATGAATTCTTTTGACACTTGTCTTACTGTGTAGGAATTTAATGAAGAACGTTTTGTTTTTCTCAGTTGCCAGCGAGAAGTTTTTCCCATTCCTTCTTAACCTCCTTTTTTTATAAACGTCTATCCTTGTCCTCATCCGTTCTATCGGTTTCTTTTAAGATATATAACGGTCTTTTCTTTGTTTCTAAATACGTTTTGCCCAAATACTTCCCTACTATTCCTAAACAGAATAATTGAAGCCCTCCGATAGCTAAAAATATAGTTACTAGCGACGGCCATCCTGCTGTCGGATCTCCAAAAAGTAAAGCTCGGACAACAATAAAAATTAAAAATATAATTGAGATGAAAAAAGAAAAAATCCCAATGAAAGAAGCAAATGTCAAAGGTAAATCAGAAAAATTAATTACTGCATCCAATGAATAATTGACTAATCCCCAAAAGGACCAAGACGTTTCCCCTGCTACTCGTTCTTTATTCTTGTATGGAAGGTAATACGTATCGAAGCCAACCCAACTAAAGATTCCTTTTGAAAACCGATTAACTTCACTAACAGAAAGAACTGCTTCGACCATTCTTCTTGTCATTAATCGATAGTCTCTAGCTCCATCTATAAATTCAGTTTCTGAAATTCGATTCATCCATTTGTAAAACTGTTTTGCAAAAAAAGAACGAACAGGTGGCTCACCATTACGGGTTACTCTTCTTGTACCGATACAATCATAGTTTTGGTTTCTTATTAAAGACAACATTTCGGGCAACAATTCTGGCGGATCTTGTAAATCTGCATCCATCACTGCAACATAGTCTCCCGTTGCGTATTGTAAACCAGCATACAAAGCTGCTTCTTTTCCAAAATTCCTAGAAAATGATACATAATGAATTCGCTTTTCATCATTTTTAGCTAGTTTTTTTATCACTGCTAATGTCTTATCCTTAGAACCATCATCTACAAAAATATATTCTATATCTGCTTGCTTAAGCTTTTTTCGAGTGTTCTCTAATTCTTCATAAAAAAGGGGTAGGGCCGCTTCTTCATTAAAACAAGGAACTACTATTGATATTCGCTCTATTTTCACAACGTTCCCCCTATTCTATCCGAAAGAAAGATAGTCTTTATTTCCAAAAATCATCAAATGGTGTAATCGGTAAATGGCGTTTGTGTTGTGTTTTAAGATACCAGTTTTCTATTTTTTTAGCAGTCTCAGCTTCAATCCTTTTTCCTTCAAGATAATCGTCAATGTCATCATACGTAACACCTAACGCTACTTCATCAGGCAAGCTTGGTTTATTTTCTTCTAAATCTGCCGTTGGAACTTTAAGATACAAATGCTCTGGTGCAGCTAATTCTTTCAGCATAGCTCTGCCTTGTCTTTTATTTAAGCGAACTAATGGGTTTATATCTGATCCGCCATCGCCAAATTTAGTGTAAAATCCTGTTACCGCTTCAGCTGCATGATCGGTTCCTATTACCGCGCCTTGGTACATCCCTGCAACAGCATATTGAGCAACCATCCGTTGTCGTGCTTTAATATTGCCTTTTACAAAATCACTTATCGAGATACTTGTGTCTTCTAATACTTGAACCATCGCATCTACGCTTGATTTTATATTAATCCTCACACTTTTATCGGCTCCAATAAAAGAGATCGCATCGATGGCATCTTGTTCATCTGCTTGTTCTCCATAAGGCAAGCGAATAGCTATAAACTCATAGGCCTTATCTCCCGTTTCTTCACGTAATTCCGTAATCGCCATCTGACTCAACTTCCCACCTAATGTTGAGTCTTGTCCACCACTAATTCCTAACACTATTGTCTTTAAGAAAGGATGCTTTAGCATGTAAGATTTTAAAAAATCAATGCTTCGTCTAATTTCAGCTAACTCATCAATCTCAGGAGAAACGTGTAGTTCTTTTATGATTTTTTTTTGTAAATTAAGCATTCTTTTCCAGCCTCATTTCCTAGTCTTTTCTATTGTTTTAGTATAGCATAGTTCAATCTTCGTCTCTATTTTTTCAAATAATAAAGAGATAAAACAGCCCTTAAAAAAAGTCTGTTTTATCTCTTTATTGAACTCATTTATTTCGCAATGTGTTTTTTTATCTCTTTAATTGAATTCATCTTATGATCATAGGCTGTTTGCGATAAATCAACCGGATAGGGCTCTGGATTTAAATTGCGTTTATACTCTTCCCATAGAGAATTCAAACTCCCAACGGCATACTCTTTTATCCTTCCAAGCATTGGAACAGGATAAACTAATTCACCCTTCACAAAAATATCTATTAATAAAGGGCGAGCAGTAAAATTAGTAACGGTTTTATTAATATAGGTGTGAACGGGATGGAACATAAACAATTCCTTAGCTTGATCTGGCTTTTCATCCCAAAGAGTAATGTAATCTCCTTCAGATTTCCCATCATCGTTGCTCGTAATCCGCCACACTTGTTTTTTACCAGGAGTTGATACTTTTTCTACGTTACTTGACAGTTTCATTGTATCTACCATTTTCCCACTCTCGTCTTCAATAGAAACCAATTTATAAACAGCGCCTAAAGCAGGCTGATCGTAAGCCGTAATCAGTTTAGTCCCTACTCCCCAAACATCAATCTTAGCGCCTTGCATTTTTAAATTCAAAATTGTTTTCTCATCTAAATCATTTGAAGCATAAATTTTTGCATTTGGAAAACCAGCTTCATCTAATTGTTGTCGAACTTTTTTTGAAATATAAGCCATATCTCCACTGTCTATACGAATTCCCAAAAAATTGATTTTATCTCCCATTTCTCTAGCTACTTTTATAGCATTAGGAACACCAGATTTTAAGGTGTCGTAGGTATCAACTAAAAAGACACAATCTTTATGAGTCATTGCGTATGCTTTAAACGCTTCGTAATCATCTCGATAAACTTGAATCAACGAGTGCGCATGAGTACCACTTGCCGGAATATCAAATATTTTAGCAGCCCGAACGTTACTTGTAGCATCGCAACCACCAATATAAGCAGCTCTAGTCCCCCAAATAGCCGCATCCATTTCTTGCGCTCTTCTTGAACCAAATTCTAATACTAGTTCATCTCCTACCACTGATTTAAGCTGTGAAGCTTTTGTTGCAATGAGTGTTTGGTAGTTCACAACATTTAATATCGCTGTTTCTACAAATTGACAATCCAGTAAGGGACCTTCTACTTGAATAATAGGTTCATTAGCAAAAACAACTTCTCCTTCAACCATCGAACGTATTGTTCCTCTGAACTTGAAGTTTGTTAAATACGTTAAGAAACCTTCAGGATAATGACCAACTTCTCTAAGATAGTGGATATCCGATTCTGAAAAAGTTAAGTTTTGGATATACGTTATTACCCGCTCTAGCCCTGCAAAAACGGCGTACCCACTTTCAAAAGGATTGCTCCTGAAGTAGCATTCAAATATCGCATTCTTATCTGCTTTTCCCTGTTCCCAATACGTCTGCATCATGTTGATTTGATATAAATCAGTGTGCAATGCTAAACTATCATCTGGATAGACTTTGTTCATTATATTCGCTCCCGACTAACTATTTTACGTTGCTTTTTCATTTATTATCATACCACAAATGTTGAAAAACAGGTTTCCAGATGCTACTTTCTAATCAAATTAAAGGAATGGTGAATACCTACAGAACTTTTTTTCTTTTAACGAGAAAACAGAAGCGTTTTCATTGATACTTAGTATCATATCGCGTAAGTTTATTATAATGAGAATAAAAAAATCGGAGGAATAGATATGTTGAAAATTGGAATTATTACTGGAAGTACGCGCCAAAATCGTAAAAGTCTTAAACTAGCTAAAGAACTTAAAAAGTGGGCTGAAAAGCGCAAAGACGCTGAGTATGAACTAGTTGATCTTGCAGATTATAATCTCCCTATGTACAATGAACCCATTGCTGCACTTTACAGTCAAGACTATCAAACCCCCGAAGCCATTCCTTGGGCAGAAAAAATAAACTCACTTGATGGCTTTATATTTGTTGTTCCAGAATACAATCATGGTATTCCTTCAGTATTAAAAAATGCTATCGATTATCTTTGCCATGAATATAGGGACAAAGTTGCTGGATTTGTTACTTACGGTTCTCAAGGTGGCATTCGTGCTGGCGAAGTCTTACGTCTTATTCTAGGTAGCCTACACGTTGCGGTTATCAGCACAAGTTTATCGCTCTCCATCCTAACTGATTTCGATGCCGAGGAGAACTTCATACCGAAAGAGGTACACGAAAAGATTTTTAATAAATTAGTCAATCGTTTACTCGCATGGGGTGAACCATTAAAAACACTACGTGAGAATGAATCCTGATTACAATAAGATAAAAAGCACAGAAAAACTTTGTGCTTTTTTTATTTCTTTAAAAAACGAAGAGGTAACGCCAATTTAAAATCAGAATAAGCAGACTCAGCCCCAATATAAAAACAGGAACAACTATTTCCCTAAAGGAATCTCCTACTTTTAACTGACTATAAATGGCACCCAACATTGTTAGCAAAATAAAACTTCCGCCCCATGCTGCCGCTACAGGATAAACAATGCCTGATAAAACTAATATACCTGAACCAATTTCAATTATTCCGGATACAGGTTTAAACCAGTTCGGAAATCCAAATCTTTCAAAATTCTTACTCGTTTTCTTAGGGTTACATTTAATTAAGCCGGCCCCTATAAACAATACACCTAAGACTAATTGAATGACAAACGCAATATTATTCATTTCATCTTCTCCTAACTCTTGCTTCTACCTATATAAGTGAGTAAACTTATATAGGTAGAAGCAATCATTTCTCCATAAGAAGAAGTATAAAAGGAACGTTCCTAAAATTAAACAAAAAAGGACTGGTAAAATATGAAAAAATTGATATTAGTTGCAACACTTTCTCTTTTTGGCCTAATTATGGTTGGTTGCAGTCAATCATCGAGTACTCAAGGAGGATCTTCTTCTCAAGATACTAGCTCGAGTGAACAAAAAAAGAAAAAGTCGAATATAGCGGAATGGTAAAAGAAGACGGCTCAAAAGAAGAACAACACCTTCTTTTAAATAGCCTTACCCAAGCACAAGAGAATGAATCTATCGCTTCTTTTGATGAAGTCATTTTATTGACAGAAGGTGTTTCTATTCTTGATAAAAAAACCCAAGAAGAGCGTAGTATCGAAGATATAAAAGCTGGTAGTACTATTACCGTTTTCTTAGTACCTGAACCCATTACGACTCGTTCATTGCCGCCACAAATTCCTGGAAATAGTATTGTAAACATTTTGATTAATGAATGATGCTAAATAAGAAAGCGTTGTTTCATACTTAGTTACAAAGCATCTTCTTTAAATTAGCTAAATTTTTTTCAAAAAATAACGTGTTCGCTTCTAATCCTCGACGTTTGCACCACCCAATACTGTTAAATGTATCTGTAAATAAGTAAAAAGGTAAAACGAGTTCTAAATCTATTAACGGTCTAATGCTTTTATACCCTTGTTGGTAGGCATTAAACAAGTCACTATCAAAACTTAAAAAATCACGATACAATTTTGTAAAATCACTTTCTGTTGAACCAAAACGTACACTTTCAAAATCAATTATTCCTGAGACTCTATCTCCTTCAACGATTATATTCGCCGGACGAAAATCCATATGAATAAAGCTAGGCCCGTTTGGAGAAGGAAGTCTTTGCTTCATTTCTTCAAATTTCACACTAGCTTTTTTGTATAATTCTTCTTCTATTACTTCCTTTGTATCTATCGAAAAATTGTAAAACTGATCTTCAATAAAAGTAGACCAATTAGGAAATTCGTTTTTTATACCCGTCATTTTTATTTCACTCGTTGGCTGAACGTTATGCATTGAAGCATGAAGAACGCCTACTTGAAAGGCTACCGTTGGAGAAGCACTAGTTGTTAAAGGTTTCCCTTTTAATTCAGATAGTAAAAAAGCGCCTGGACACTCCCTGTCACCAGACCAATCAGCTACTAGTTTAGGGATTAAAACCCGTCCTTTCAAAATCCCATAGGCTTCTTTCTCTCGCCGATACTTTAATTTCGAGTAAGAAATTTTTATAAAATTAATTTCGCCATTGGACAACTTACATTTATAAACCGTTGAACTATGAGAATCTTCGACTTTATTTATCGATAGTGGCCGTAAGTCAAATTGAGCAAGAACTCTATCTAACATTAAATTCCCTCTTTCCTAAACTTATATTTTATTCAATTCTTTTTTGACTTAGGTACTAACCGTAACAGATAGTAAGATTCGTTTCTTATTTCCAATCTTCTCAACGACTTTTTCCTTAACGTTAATCCTTTATTCTTTTAATTTTTGATCCGATAATTTTAATAATTAGTAATAACAACAATAAAAAAGATAGTGAGATTGTTATCCATTTTATACCTGTTGCTACTGGCGTAATCGTTTGGATTATTCCAGACTTTAAAGGATACCTAAGCATCACTATTGTTGCTCCGATGTTTTCCGAGAAATCAAAAAACGCCGCCGCTATTGGAACAAAGACGAGGAATCTCATCCGTCTATTGTCTGAAGCATACTCCATTAATTTAATCGTCCACGCAACTAAAAATAACGTATAAACAATTGGCCATACTAAATCAAATGTCCACCTTAATAGAATATACGTTTTTCTGCCTGATTCTCCATAGCTCTCTGCTAATTCGTACAATTGTGATCCTGAGTAAAGGAATGATTGATCTGGCGATTCTGATTTCCCTATTGTCTCACTTGAGTAAGCAGATACTCGCGGAAGGATAAAGATTAAAAATAAAAGGAATAGTACAGATGCTCCTATAACCCATTTCCATTGAATTTTTGTCTCCATCTTAATTCCCCTCCTATTCCATTAGTTTTCAAAAGAAGGTATGTTTAAACTATTTCTACAAATTATTGAAACCGGATTCTTTTCGTAACAATCATACCAATGACACTGGTTTATCACAAGATAGAAGTGCTAACATAAACAAGAAAAGAAGATCCTTATAAAATTTCTAGCTCGTTGTTCACCTGAACTCATTATTCGTTCAAAAATTGGAGTAAGTTAAGGAAGTAGAATGGTATACTAACGACTACCTTAACTAGCAGACTTAAAGGAGTTCAAAAAATGAAAAAAATTAGCTTCAAAGAAACTTACACCCTTGGCAATATCGTAAATGAAAACACTCACTTTAAACATATTTTTTACCCTGAAATGTTGATACGCTACGATAGTAATTTTATTGAATTTAAAATTTCACCTTCATTAGATGAATTCAAAGAAACAGAAAGGTATCTAAAAGAGTTCCATCTTAGAAAAGGACAAAAGCACGTGAAATTTTATTTCCCAGAAAATATAAAGCCAACTAGCGACCTGCTTACTTACCTAACAGATATGAGTTATGAAATAGGCTTTTTAGAACTGTACGCGATTGAACCGAAACAGTTCCCTCCGATAGGAAAAAATTCTGACATTGAAATTAAAGTTGTTACTGGTAAAACGTTGGATTTCCTTCTCAATCTACACTATAAAAATTCTTTGCTTTTTGGAATTGAATTTGCAAAGCAAAAGAACGAATTGATAAAACGTCAGTTTATAGATTCATCCGTTCAACAAGTATTAGCTTTTTATAAGGGCCAGCCTGTAGGACATATGGACATCATCATTTCGGACAAAATCGTTGAAATCGATGATTTATCAGTTAATGAATTGGTTCAAAAAAAAGGAATAGGAAGTCAGTTACAAAAATTTGTAATGGATTCATTTCCGGATAAAACCGTTCTATTGATTGCTGATGGAGAAGATACCCCTAGAGAAATGTACCAAAAACAGCACTATATAAATAGTGGCTTTAAATATGAGATACAAAAAGTAGATAAAGACTAAATTAACTATGAAAGGATGATTCAAGATGGAGTCCATTATGGAGGTTATACGCATTGTACTGCCTTTAATAATCGTAGGAGGGATTGCTTTGTTTGTTGTAACGAGGCTCAAGAATAAATCTAAACAAGGAACATTGGGTAAGAAGAAAACAAAAAATGCTCAGATTTTATTGGATAGTTTAATTCCTTTAGGACTACTGGCTGGTTGTCTCATTGGGTTAGTTTTCAACCTATTCTTTCCATTCCAACTGTCATTTATCCTTACTTTTGGTGCTGCCTTTGGATTATTAGCAGGGTATTTCGCTTATGAATACTACAGCGATAAAGAATAGATGAAAAAAAGCCCGTTATCTATTTCTAAATAGATAACGGGCTTTTAAAATTTATTTCTTACATCATGCCGCCCATTCCAGGGTCCATTCCCATTCCAGCTGGTGCATCTGGTTTAGGTTGGTCTGCTACAACAGCTTCTGTTGTTAACAATAGAGCTGCAATACTTGCTGCATTTTGTAACGCTGAACGAGTAACTTTAGTTGGATCAACAATTCCAGCTTCAATCATGTTTACCCATTCATTTGTAGCTGCGTTGAAACCAATACCCATTTCAACTTGTTTCATTTTTTCAACAACTACAGCGCCTTCTAGACCTGCGTTAGTAACGATTTGACGAATCGGTTCTTCTAGAGCACGCAACACGATTTTCACACCGGTAGCTACATCTCCTTCTTCAACGATTTCAGCTACTTTTCGTTGTACATTAATGAAGGCTGTCCCCCCACCAGATACGATACCTTCTTCAACAGCTGCACGAGCTGCATTCAATGCATCTTCAATTCTAAGTTTACGCTCTCTTAGTTCTGTTTCTGTAGCAGCTCCAACTTTAATAACGGCTACTCCACCTGAAAGTTTAGCTAAACGCTCTTGTAATTTTTCACGGTCAAAATCTGATGTTGTTTCAACAGCTTGAGCTTTTAAAAGATTAACACGTTGTGCGATAGTCTCTGATGAGCCTGCTCCTTCAACAACTGTTGTTGAATCTTTCGTCACAACAATTTTAGCCGCATGTCCTAATTCATTGATACTTGTATCTTTTAATTCAAGTCCTAAATCTTCTGTAATAACTGTACCACCTGTTAAAATAGCAATATCTTCTAACATAGCTTTACGACGATCGCCAAATCCTGGAGCTTTCACAGCTACAACATTGAATGTTCCGCGTAATTTATTTAATACTAAAGTTGGCAATGCTTCACCATCAACATCATCTGCAATAATAACTAACGGACGTCCTTGTTGTAAAATTTGTTCTAATAAAGGCAATACGTCTTGAATGTTTGAGATTTTTTTATCTGTAATCAAGATATAAGGATTTTCTAAAACAGCTTCCATTTTATCGTTATCCGTTACCATATATTGTGATAAGTAACCACGGTCAAACTGCATTCCTTCAACAACGTCTAATTCTGTTTCGATACCTTTAGATTCTTCGATTGTGATAACACCATCTTTGCCGACTTTTTCCATTGCGTCTGCAACCAATTGTCCAACATCACTGTCTCCAGATGAAATTGCTGCAATTTGTGCGATAGATTCTTTGGTTTCAACTTTTTTAGAAATCGCCATTAATTCTTCTACAGCTACCTTTGTTGCTAGTTCAATCCCACGACGAATGCCAACAGGATTAGCTCCAGCAGTAACGTTTTTTAACCCTTCGCGAACTATCGCTTGTGTTAAAACAGTTGCTGTTGTTGTTCCGTCACCCGCAATATCATTTGTTTTTGAAGCTACTTCGACAACTAATTTAGCTCCCATATTTTCAAAATGATCTTCTAATTCAATTTCTTTAGCAATCGTTACACCATCATTTGTAATTAAAGGCGATCCATAAGCTTTTTCAAGTACAACATTTCTTCCTTTGGGTCCTAATGTTACTTTGACAGTATCTGCTAAAATATCTACACCACGTAACATCGCTGCACGAGCATCTTCTGAAAATTTAATATCTTTTGCCATTTCTACTTCACCTCATTCGTATAGTTGTATTGCTGTGTTTAAGTTTTTATTGGGTTCTTTTTTAGTATGAAACTAATTTTTTATTCTACAATAGCGATAATATCGCGTTCGTTTAATACAAGAAATTCTTTTCCTTCGTATTTAACTTCTGTACCAGTATACTTCTCAAATAAAACAGTATCTCCAACTTTTACTGATAAGTCGATTTTAGAACCGTTTTCTAAAATACGTCCTTCACCTACTGCAATGATTGATCCTGTTTGAGGTTTTTCCTGCGCCGAACCCGGTAAAACAATCCCGCTAACAGTCTTTTCTTCTTCTTTCGCGACTTCAATAATGACACGCTCTCCTAATGGTTTTAACACGTAAATCCCTCCATTTTTTCTTATCCATTTTCTTGTTTAGCACTCTTGTTTAAAGAGTGCTAAACTACTCTTTTATAATAAGCAACTTCACTCTCAATTGCAAGTCTTTTAACTCTTTTACGACTTAATTTTGTTTATTTTCTTTTGATATAATTGATTTTTCTAATGTGAAATTAGACAATAATCTGACCATTTCGCTACATGTTATGTTATACTGACAAATGAACTTGTTTGGGTATCTAAATATACCCATGCTCTGTTAGTAAGTATTTAGCTACTAATGATTCAAATAAAGAAGTCTATCGCTTCTAAAGAAGAAGGTTTAATGTCTCAAATGAAAAAACTAATTAAGCAAACACCTATTTCAATCATTATCACTTATATTATTGCACAATTTTTACCTGTTTTAATCCTAGCTATTGCTCCTAAAAGCTACCAAACAGAAGCTCTGATTTATGGGACTATTTTTTCTTTTACTGCTGGAGCAATGGTCATGCTGTTGTTAAATCAAAGGTCAACGATAAAAAATAGTTTAACACTAAGTCCTTCTGCTCCACGAAAACAGGTTGTTATGTGGGGGTTAATAGGGACATTAATCGCTTTTGCCTCACAAATTGTTGCGTCGCTCATTGAGTCACAGTTACTTGGTTTGCAGATGGAATCAGCAAATACACAAAATATTCTTTTAACCATTGGAAAATATCCTTTCTATTTAATCATCGTGTCTATTATGGCGCCAATTATGGAAGAACTTGTTTTTAGAAAAGTCATTTTCGGATTTTTCTATGACCTAACTGGCGTAGTTGGAGCAGCAGTAATCAGTTCTTTATTGTTTGCATTTATCCATGCAGACAGCCACATTTTACTTTATTCAACAATGGGATTTGTCTTTTCCTACCTTTACGTGAAGACAAAAAATATTGCAACTCCCATAATTGCTCATATTTTAATGAACACAAGTGTCATCTTACTCAATTTAAATTAGTAACAATCCTGTTTAATAAAGAAAGGAATTTTAACTATATATGAATAGCAAAAATTTTATTCTACAAATTGCTTTTAACTACATTATGTCTATTATCTTTATCTGGTTTACTATTAATTCTGTATCCACTGAAGGATGGGGTGTCTTCCCGGTTTTATTTGTTTTATTCGCTACTAGTGACTTTGTACGGGCATCTAAACTGTTAGAAATTTATTTACAAATAAAAAAAGGCGGCAAACCTAAGTAATAGGTTTGTCGCTCTTTTTATTCTTCTTCTGACTCTTCTTTTTTGTAATGATCTAAGAAATAAATTAAGGTCTGTAATTCATTGGTTAAATCAACGTTTTGTACTCGCATATCATCTGGAACCGTTATACGGATAGGTGTAAAGTTCATAATTCCCTTTACGCCAGCTTTTTCTAGCTCATTTGCAGTTTCTTGGGCAACTTCTGTTGGAACCGTTAATATAACAATTTCGATTTGTTGTATTTTTAACTGTTCAACCATCTCACTCATTGGATAAACTGGTACGCCACTTAAGATTTTCCCAATAAGCTCTTCGTTGATATCAAAAGCCGCACTAATTCTCATATTGTTGCTTTGATGAAAATTATAATTTAATAAAGCATGTCCCAAATTACCTACACCAATCAAAGCTACATTCGTTAGTCGGTCTTGTTTCAATGTTTTACTAAAGAAATTCATTAAATCTTCTACATCGTATCCGTATCCTCTTTTTCCTAAAGCTCCGAAGTAAGAAAAATCGCGGCGAATCGTTGCACTATCCACTTTTACTGCTTCGCTTAATTCAGTCGAAGAAATACGGTCTTTACCTGCATCATGCAAGAAACGCAAATAACGGTAATAAATAGGTAAGCGTTTAGCTGTTGCTTTTGGCACTTTTGGTTTATTCATCATGTTCCTCCATTAATTTTATCATTAACTTTTCAATTAATATTTTCACAAGTATATACTATCAACTTGGATTTCACAAACTTTTTTTCTTTCAACCTCTTCATTATAGCATTCTTTCCATTTAAAGCTATAATCTTTACTTAACTTGCGTATCTATTTTATGTAGGTTTCTTTCCTTATGCTAAAGCAATAAAAATTTTTCTTGTGAAGCGATTTTATTAATTTCTATTTGAGTAATATCAGAATATAGACTTATATGATAAACTAGAGAAGAGAATAATGAAATGAGGAAATAAGATGATTTTATTACAAGTTCAACATGTTGCTCGTTATTTTGGAGCAGACGTCCTATTTGAAAATATTTATTTAGAAATACAGGAAAACTCTAGAATTGCTTTGGTTGGACGAAATGGTGCTGGAAAATCTACTTTATTGAAAATGATTGCTGACATTGAACAACCAGATGCAGGGAAAATTATTAAGAGCAAACAAGTAACTATTGGCTATCTCGCTCAAAATACTGGGTTGCATTCTACTGACTCTATTTGGAATGAGATGCTAACTGTTTTTGAACCGGTTATTCAATTAGAAAAAGAGATGCGACAGATAGAAAGGCAACTCGGGGATCCTATTCTTCTAGCGGATGAAGCTTTATACCAAAAAACTCTTGAACGTTATGACCAATTGCAACATGACTTCAAACTAGCAAATGGGTTTGGGTATGAGGCTGAGATCCGTTCTGTACTACATGGATTTCGTTTCTATGAAGAAGATTATCAAAAAAGTATCCATCAATTATCCGGTGGGCAAAAGACACGCCTAGCTTTAGCTAAATTACTGTTGGAAAAACGAGATTTATTAATTTTAGACGAGCCAACAAACCATTTAGATATAGAAACTCTTAACTGGCTAGAAAACTACTTGCAAGCTTATCAAGGTGCTTTACTCATTGTTTCGCATGACCGTTATTTTTTAGATAAGGTTGTTAATGAGGTCTATGAAATCAGCCGTCAAAAAATTGTCCACTACAAAGGGAATTATTCTAAATACCTTGATTTAAAAGCGGCAAACCTTGAACAAGAATGGAAAGAATATGAAAAACAACAATCAGAAATTGCTAAGTTAGAGGATTTTGTCAACCGTAACTTAGTTCGAGCCTCTACAACTAAGCGAGCACAAAGCCGTCGGAAACAACTAGATAAAATGGAACGTATGGATCGACCGCAAGGCGATGAAAAGTCTGCTCACTTTAAATTTCAAACAGAAAAAGAGAGCGGTAATATCATATTGTCTTTAACAAACGGAGCTATCGGTTATGAAGAACAGATCCTGTCCGCTCCTATTGAATTAGATATTAGAAAATATGACTCTATTGCATTAGTCGGCCCAAATGGTATTGGGAAATCGACTCTATTAAAGTCACTAATTGACGATTTACCCTTAATTCAGGGAGAAAAACGACTTGGTACCAATGTTGATTTAGGCTATTATGACCAAGAACAAGCTAACTTAAACTCTAAAAAAACTGTTTTAAGTGAACTATGGGATAGTCATCCAACAACTCCTGAAAAAGATATTCGTAGTATTCTTGGTAGTTTTTTATTTTCTGGCGATGATGTTGAAAAATCAGTTACTAACTTAAGTGGTGGAGAAAAAGCTCGATTAGCGCTGGCCAAGTTGTCTATGAATCGCGATAATTTTTTAGTCCTGGATGAGCCAACAAACCATTTAGACATTGATAGCAAGGAAGTGCTAGAAAATGCCTTAATTGATTTTGATGGCACTCTTTTATTCGTTTCTCATGACCGTTACTTTATAAATCGATTAGCGACTTCGATTGTCGAGTTGTCTCCTGAAGGCAGTACCCTTTATTTAGGAGATTATGATTATTATGTTGATAAAAAAGCTGAACAAGAAGAATTAAAAGTACTAGCTGAAGCTGAACAAGATAAAAACAAAGCCGCACTTGACCCAATTGTATCAAACAAAAACCATAGAGAAATTAATAAAGAAACACAAAAAAAGACTAGACAACTCTCTCGTCAAATTGAAGCACTTGAAAAAAACATGTCCGATATCGAACAACAAATTGAAAGAATTGAAGCTCAACTAATTGATCCAGACATATTTGGTGACCATGTTAGAGTTCAAGAAATTAACGGAGAGTTAACTAAGTTAAATACAGAAAATGACGCCCTAGCGAATGAGTGGGAAGAAAAAAGTATGGAACTAGAAGAATTAGAGAACTAAAATTTAAAAAACCGCAGATTGGAATTCCAATCTGCGGTTTTTTAATTAATTCGTCTCATATTCATCGAAAGATAGTCCTGGATGTGCATTTAAATCATACCCACTAAATTCTTGTCGGTTATATTTAACAAACGCTGCTGCACCAATCATCGCTGCGTTATCGCCACATAATGACAAAGGCGGAACAAGGAAGTTCACGTTAGGTAACTCTTCTTCAACAGCTTGTGTTAAAGCATTTCTTAACCCTCTATTAGCTGCAACTCCACCAGCCATCACCAATTGTTTTACATCTAATTCTTTAGCTGCGCGAAGTGTTTTACTAACCAGTACTTCTATAACACTCGCTTGAAAACTAGCCGCTAAATTCTCAGGATTTAGTTTCTCTCCTTTTTGATCAGCATTATGAACTAAATTAATAAAGGAACTTTTCAGGCCACTGAAACTAAAATCATAGTTATCGTCTTTCAACATCGCGCGAGGAAAGTGATACGTATCTTCTCCTTCATGAGCCATTTCATCAATTCGCTTTCCACCAGGATACGGCAAACCCAAAACACGGCCTACTTTATCGTAAGCTTCGCCAGCTGCATCATCACGTGTTTCTCCGATGATTTTAAAATCCCCATCTTCTTTCATATACACTAATTCAGTATGGCCGCCACTAACAACTAATGCTAATAATGGAAAAACTAACGGCTGAACTAAACGGTTAGCATAAATGTGACCTGCCATATGGTTAACTGCAATTAATGGTAAATCATGAGCATATGCCAACGTCTTAGCTGCGTTAACACCTATTAACAGCGCTCCAACTAAACCAGGCCCATAAGTTACTGCAATAGCTGATAACTCATTATACGTAACGTTTGCTTCGGTCATTGCTTCTTCAATGCACTGTGTAATCTGCTCTACATGATGACGGCTAGCAATCTCAGGGACTACACCACCAAACCTCATATGACTTTTGATTTGTGAGGCAATAATATTAGACAATAATAAATGTCCGTCTTGAATAACTGCAACACTTGTTTCATCACAGCTTGTTTCGATTGCTAAAATTAAATTTCGTTTAGACTTCATGTCTTCACTCTTTCTCTTTTACATTTTTATCCTTCTATTTGTTCAATATATTGCATCACAATCGCATCTTCCACCGGATTACAATAATATTTTTTTCGTATATCCACTTCAGTTAGTCCATTTTTTTTATAAAGTGATCGTGCCGCTTGATTGCTCGAACGTACTTCTAAAAAAAGCTGCCTCATTCCTTGCTCTTTTAAATAGGCTAAACTAGCTAACATTAAATCCGTACCAATACCTTGTTGTTTATAGTTTTGATGTACTCCAAAGTTAGTAATCTCAGCCTCTCCTAAAAAATGTCTGTAGCCGATAAACCCGATAATTTCTTTATCTCTTCTAGCCAACCCATATCCTGCTAACGGTGTTTCTAAATCAGTTTGAAAGCTCTCAATCGACCAAGGAGAGCCATTAGGATAACTATTTTCTGCAGTGTCATAGAGTTCTTGACTAGTTATATTTATGTTCTCAGGAAAAGTAATGTCAATTTTTTCCTTTATACAATTATACTGACTCATATTTTCCTCACATTCTCGAAAAGCGGCAAACACATCTCTAAAGCATCTTCATGGTTGCTAGCGTAATACCCTTTTTTTATTCCTGATTTCTTGAATCCTACTTTCAAATATAAATTCTGTGCTTGTTTATTTGAAATCCTTACTTCCAGGCTTACTTTATCCATTTGCTGTTGTTTGGCTAAATAAATCACTTTATTTATTAAGCTGTAAGCTATCCCATTCCTTTGTTTTTCTGGAATCACTGCAATATTTGTGATGTGTGATTCCCCATCTACAAACCACGTCCCTATGAACGCAACTGCTTCGTTTTGGTCTTTAGCCATTAGATACAAAGCTCTTTTATTATGAGTTAGTTCTCGCCTTAAGGCTCCTTCGCCCCAAGGAATAGTTCCATTATAGCTTAGTTTTTGTATACGCAAAATATCGGCGATATCAGATTCTACTGCAATACTTAATTCAATTAACTGTTTATCGTCAAGCACGATTGTGGAGTCAGATAAACGAACCTTTTCAGCTAAATTCGTTTCTTGAATCTCACTTAAGTCACTCATAATGGCTATTCTTACCTCTAGCCATTCTTTAAATCTTTTCAACATAAGACTCCTCCAGTTGATCTGGATGTTCTTTACGCCAATTTTCCTCCGCCTCTGCTAATTTTAAATAGTGAGGCAGCAGTGTATGAACATCTACCGGTTTTTTCTTTAAACTCAATAAACCTACCACACTTCCTTTAGGTAAATGATTTTTTAAAGAAGCAGGTATTACTTGATCTCCCAAATGCTTTTTGAATGTTTGCTGATGAATAATGCGATCTTCCCCAATTATTTCTATCGTACCTGATAGTTTTTTTAAATAGATTGCCCAGTTTTCTGCTGAAATATGCGTGTCTGGTTCAATTTGTATCAGTTTTCCAGACTCCCACCTGTACAAGCCCGTATAGATATTACCTCGTCTTGCATCAAATAAAGGGACTAAATAATTAGCTGACTCTTCGCAATTCCCTGCTAAAACAGCAAGACTAGAAACACCTGTAATTTCTTTGTCTAATGTCCATGCTAGTGTTTTAGCAATCGTTACACCAATGCGTAATCCCGTGTATGAACCGGGTCCTTGGGCAACAGCAATTCGATCTAAATCGGCAGGTTTCCAATTGACATCTGCCATTAATTTAGTAATTGCAGGCATTAAACGTTGGCTGTGATTGCCTTTACTATTTGTTGATACTTCTCCAATAATTTTTTCATTTTCTAAAACAGCAACGCTCATCGCTTGATTGGAAGCGTCAATTGCCAATAATCTCATTTCTAAACGACTCCGTTCTACTTCTTTTTCACACGAGAAAATTTGTACCTTTATTTTAGCACAAATTCTATCAAATATTAAGTAGCCTAAAAAGCAAGTCTACTTTACTTACAATTACTGTTATAGCTATCTATTTTGTTCCTCTATTTTTTATTGTAAGGAATGACTTTTTTCAAAAAGCTTATTGTTTGATTTTTTTTTTATATACGGTATTATTTAGTTATAGAAGTCGTTCACATTTTAGACGCAAATTGTTTTTATTCTTTTAAACTCAATCTGTGTAGTAGCGATAACTATTAGAAAATTACTTATTAGGAGGATGATAGTATGACAGACAAAGATAACGGAATGAAAGATAAGTTAAAAGGTGCTAAAGACAAGGCCGTTGGTTCAGCTAAAGATGCCTATGGTGATGCAACAGATAACGTATCTAAACAAGCAGAAGGTAAAGCACAAAAAGCTAAAGGCGAAGTTGAGAAAAGAGTCGGGGAAGCAAAAGACGACAACAACGATCGCAGATAATTCTAACATTTACTGAGGGTACTACATTTTGTAGTGCCCTTTTTTTATTTATAATAAAGCATTATCAAAAAATTAAATTAAAACCAAGATTTTCCTTATGTTAAAAGAAAATCTTGGTTTTTTATATCTTATTATTTTGAATGAACTGAAAATATCTTAGGTATTTTCGCCTTAAAACTAACTAGTTCACCTGTTGTAGGATGAATTAGTGCCAATGTTGTTGCATGCAACCCTAGACGCTTTAATGGGCTAACAGTCGAACCATACTTTTTATCACCTACAACTGGATGACCAATTTCTTCCATATGAACTCGAATTTGATTTTTACGACCTGTCTCAAGTTGAATTTCTAATAATGTAAAGGCGTCGTTAGATTTAATTTTTTTATAATGTGTGATTGCTCTCTTGCCCCCATTATCAAATGGGCTAGAGAATACATGCATGGATTTGTTTTCAGTTAACCAAGAATCAATTGTTCCCTCATCTTTCGAAATAACTCCTTCAACCAACGCTGTATAAATTCTCTCTTTAACACTATCTGACCAGTTTTCTTGTAATGCTAACTTTACCTCTTCACTTTTCGCAAAAAGCATCACACCAGAAGTATCACGATCTAAACGATGAACCACAAAAACACGATTCTTCTTATCGTCTTCTTTAACATACGTTGTGACTTGACGATAAGCCGTCAAATCGTGTTCATTTTTAGAAGCCATTGAAAGCATACCCGCTTCTTTATTTATAACGATAATGTCTTTATCTTCAAATAGGATACTAACTCCAACTAAAGCCTTTTCTTTAATAGCTTCTTTATTAGAAACAATCGATACTTTTTGTCCTGGAGATAATAAGTAGTTATGCTGCTTGATATTTTTCCCATCAACCCATACTTGACCCCTAGTTAAGACTGATTTTATTGAATTACGACTATTCTTAACTTTTTCCTCTATTAAAAAATTCAGCATTTCAATGGGTTCCTTGACGGTATACTCTTTAGCTTTCGTTGTGTCTTTGTATTGGAATGATTTTTTTTCTATTCTTTTTTTATCCGTTTGTTTCGTATGTCTTTTTGCCATGCTCTCACTCTCTTTCCTATTTGATTCATTTACTATTAAGGATAACGCATTTTCACTTAGCAGAATGCTCTCTCTTGCACAGTATAACGGAAAAAGAAGAAAAAATAACCTAAAAACTGAATTCGCTCCTATTCCGAGCTTTCAGTTCTCAGGTTAACATAATTTTTTTAAAAATATTATACTACAAAGTACTTCCGCGCAAAATTAAATCCGTTGATAAAGTGATTTTTTTAGCAGCTTGACGATTAGACTCTATTCGATCCATTAATAAGTCAAACCCAACTTCGCCCATTAGTTCAGTGTAAACTTTAACCGTACTTAGTGTTGGATAAACATATTTCGCTACACTGATGTCATTAAAGCCGATAACCTCAACTTTTCCTGGCACTGAAATCCCAGCTTCTTGTAAAGCGCGTAACGCACCAATTGCCAAAGCATCGTTCGCTGCAAAAAAAGCAGATGGCAAATCGTTGCCTAATTCGCGAATCGCCTGTTGCATAAGTTGATGACCAGAGGCGACATTAAATTTCCCTGTGAAAAAGTATTTTTCTTGATACAATCCCTCTTGTCTTAAATAAGACTCTACTAAGATAGCTCGCTTATCGGGTGGTGTTTGAGTATCTTCTGCGTAGTGTTCTTGTCCCCCAATAAATCCAATTCGTTGATGGTTTTTTTCGGTTAAGTAATCCATTACAGAATGAACAGCTTGTTCAAAATCAACCACTACTGAATCCATTTTACGTCCTAATAAGTCAAAATCAATAAAACAAATATTTTTAGTCCATAATAATAATTGCTCTATTTGAGTATCGTTAAACTTCCCAATCGCAACGATTCCTTCAATCTCTTGCTTAGGTTCAAAAACAGTGTCTTGAAAATAACGCTCGATTCCATAACCTTCTTCTTCTGCCCGCTTTTCTACTCCTAAACGAATGGATAAGTAATACAAATCATCTAACTCTTCTTTTTCTGTATACCATTGAACAATTGCAATCTTACCCGTTTTTTTCACTCTCTTTTTCTGATACTTTGTGTACTCTAATGCTTCTGCTGCTTCAAAAATTCTTTTTTTAGTATCATCGCCTACGGATAATGTCTCATCGTAATTCAATACGCGAGATACCGTTGCACTTGAAACCTTCGCTTTTTCAGCAATATCTTTAATTGTGGCCATTCTTCCACTCTTCCTTTCTCTATCCGACTAGATAAGATCGAATGCATAAATTGTTTCTGAGTAGAATTTCTCGCCTGGTTTTAAAATCGTATTCCCAAAGTTCGTGTGGTGTATAGCGTCCGGTAACATCTGTGTTTCTAGTGCCACACCAGAATAAGGCTGAACAGTCTCTCCGTCGATTTCGTATAATCCTTCAGCCCAATTGTTTTGATACACAACTACTGCTTGCCTATCTGTATAAAAACGAACGCGTCGTTTACTCATTGGATCGCTAATTTGTCCATTAGCCCTTCCCTTTGTATCCTCATTTAAAATAAACGGATGATCATATCCTCTGTTACTAACTGTTTGTGGGTGTGTACTTTCTATACCCGTTTTCAAAGGAGCCGCTTGTCTAAAATCAAAAGGTGAATCTGCTACATCTAGCAAGTCACCTGTAGGGATAGAATCACTTTCTAAAGGAGCATAAAAATCACTATTCAATTGCATCTGATGATCTAAGATACCATTTACATGGTTTCCCGTGAGATTAAAATACACATGATTCGTTGGGTTAAATAAGGTTGTTTTATCTGTTTTAGCTGTGTATTGAATTTTCCATTCATTAGCTTCTGTTAAACTATATTTTACTTTAACTTCTAAATTTCCAGGGTATCCATTCTCATTATCCGGGCTTAGGTAAGTAAAAGTCAATGAACTTTCATCAGATTTCAATTCCGTTTCCATCTCTACTTCCCAAAAATGAGAGTCAAAAGCCGGGCTACCACCGTGATGATGGTTCGCTCCTTCATTAACCGTTAACTGAACGGTTTTATCTTCTAATTCAAACTGGCCTTTAGCAATCCGACCAGCCACACGACCAATCGTTGCACCGTAATAAGGACGATACATTACATAGGGTTCAACTGAATCAAATCCTAGTGTAATATTCTCTAATTTCCCATCTTTATCTGGTGTCTTGATGGCTGTTATTGTAGCCCCGTAATCCATTGCAGATACCTGCATGCCTTGACTATTTTCTAATGTATATTCATAGACAGGTCTGCCTTCCACTTCTCCAAAAAGACGTTTGCTCCCTTTCATTTTTTGCTTCCTCCTCATTTTTTATTGAATGGTTTGAACAAAAACTTTAAATGCAGCTTGTCCTTCCTTTGTTTGTTTATATACTCCAGCATCTTCTAACACGCGTAAGAATACTTCTCCAACTGCTTCGTCAATCAATGTTTGAACATTATCTGTTGTTGGTTGCGTTTGTTTCTTTAGTTCTTTTGCCCAGTCTCTGTGACTTTCTGCCATGTTGTTTTCTTGGTCCAACAAGTAGTGTTCCACTTCTTTTAACTCTGCTTTTAAACGAGGAGGCAAAATAGCCAGACCCATTACTTCAATTAAGCCAATGTTTTCTTTTTTTATGTGTTGGACATCCGCGTGAGGATGAAAAATTCCATCTGGAAATTCAGCAGTCACTCGATTGTTTCTCAACACCAAATCTAATTCAAACTTCTTTCCATCCATTCGTGCTATTGGAGTAACAGTATTATGTAAAATACCATCTGTTTGAGCTAAAATTGAGACTGACGGATCAGAGTAACCACGCCATTCTTCAAGAATAAGTGTTGCTGCATCAATCATTTCTACTTTATTTGAACCCTTCAAACGAATAACAGACATCGGCCAGTTAACAATCCCTGCTTCAATCGTTGGAAATCTATTTAGCTCAAATGAGTAAGCCATTTCTGCTTTTTCCATAGCAAATGTATGCCTTCCACCTTGATAATGATCGTGAGTTAGAATTGATCCACCTACAATAGGTAAATCTGCATTAGAACCTACAAAATAATGCGGGAATTGTTCAATAATCCCTAATAATTTTTCAAAAGTAGTTTTTTCTAATTTCATAGGTTTGTGTTCTTGTGATAAAAAAATACAGTGTTCTTCATAGTAAGCATACGGAGAATATTGCAGTCCCCATCCTTCACCAGCTAAGGGCATTCTTACGATTCTATGGTTGCTTCTTGCAGGGTGATTCATATGCCCCGCGTAGCCTTCATTTTCCATACACAGTAAGCACGTTGGGTAGCTTGTGCTAGTGGATTGTTTTGCTAAAGCAATTTGTTTTGGGTCTTTTTCTGGTTTAGATAAGTTAATCGTAATTTCCAATGGTCCGAATGGGCTCGTAAAGATAAAGTGACTATTTCTCGCAATTTGTCTTGTTTTAATGTAATCATTGTCTCGACTTAAGTGATAAAAATAATCCGTTGCTTGTTTAGGGCTAGTCGCATAGTACGCCCAAAACTGTCGGTTAAGTTCTGAAGCTAAAGGTGTAATCAAATTCATGATCTCTGCTTCTAGTCTGTCACGCTCAGCTTGTAAATCTGAAATCCAACCTGACTCTACAGCGTAATCGATTAATTGGTCTAATAGTTCCAAACGACTTGGTAGTGGTTTAGAAATTTCTACTGTTGGGTCAAAATCAATTCTACCCAATAACGTTAATAGTTGATTGGTCTTTAGGATTTTATCTAATGGATCAATGTCTTTTTTTTGACAGCCGATTTCAATAAAGTCTGCAATCAGTTGATTTACGTCTTTTGTTGTATTCACCTAATACCACCTTTTTTAGTTTATGGTAACTTTATCATTTCATAATCTGTTGTGCTTTAGTATCAATCTTGTTCACTTGATTCCATAAAAAAATTGACTTCAAGTGAACAGGACAGTTTTTTATAGATTAGCTTTTAGTTTAATGCTTTTGCGCCATCGCTAATGCTTGCAATATAGAACTCAGCTGGGTAGCCAATTTCAGCTTCATATGTTTCTCCAACAGTTTCAATGAATGAATCAATTTGATCATTGGCTACTATAGCAAGTGCGCAACCACCAAATCCTGCACCTGTCATGCGTGCCCCTATAACTCCTTGTTGATCCCAAGCAGCTTGTACTAATGTGTCTAATTCTACGCCAGTAACTTCATAATCGTCTCTCAATGAAACATGAGAAGCATTCATGAGTAAACCAAATTCTTTTAGATTTCCTGCTTTTAATGCTTTTGCAGCTTTTATCGTCCGCTGATTCTCAGTAACAGCATGTCTAGCACGCTTTTTAATCGTTTGGTTAGATAATTGGTTTTCATAGGTTTCAAATGTTGCTTCGTCTAATTCACCCAGAGACGAAATAACTACAAATCGTTGCAATTCTTTTAAAGCTTGTTCACATTCACTACGTCTTGAATTGTAGTCAGATGTTGCTAGTTCGCGACGTTTTTTTGTATTCATAATGACAATTTTGTGGTTTCCTAATTCGACAGGAATCAACTCGTACTCTAATGTATTACAGTCAAGTAGGATCGCTTTATCTTCTTCTCCCATACCCACTGCAAATTGATCCATAATACCTGAGTTGACTCCAATAAATTCATTTTCAACTTTTTTGCCAATTTTAATCAAATCTAAACGAGTCAAATCCAAATCAAACAAGTTCTCTAAAATAATTCCTGTTAATAATTCAACAGAAGCTGAAGAAGATAAACCTGCACCATTAGGAATATTCCCATAAATAGCTGCATCAATACCTGTTGAAATATCATAACCAGCTTCTTTTAGATACTTAAAAACTCCTTTAGGGTAATTCGTCCACTTATCTTCCTCACGGTAATCCAAGTCATTTATATCAAAAGAAATAACGCCTAAATCTGGGAAGTTTTCTGAGTATAAACTTACTTTTGTATCCTCTCTCCTTGCTGCAACACCATATGTTCCTAAAGTAATGGCACATGGAAAAACATTTCCCCCATTGTAATCCGTGTGTTCTCCAATTAAGTTAATTCGTCCCGGAGCGAAAAACGCTTTCAATTCTTTCTCACCAAATAATTCTATAAATTTTTCTTTCAGCCCTTTTAATTCCATCATTAATCTCCTCATATTCGTATTGTTTCTTCTAGTTTATTTCTTCTAGTAAAATAAATCAAGTAAACTTTAGTAAATTTTCTAAAAAAATAGGTGATCTGGCCTCAATCGTCAATGAATGGGCTACCTTCTTCTATTGTACGGTTAGTTAGTTAAAGGAACAGCTACTACTTTTATACCATATTTTTCTACGGTTACTTCTCCAACTAATTCCTCATCATTCAATTTATCCCAAACAGGTTTATCAAAAATGACAACTTGTTCTTCTTCTGTAAAGTTCATTACAAAAATAATATCTTCTGTTTCAGACTGTCTGGCTTGAACAGAAACACCTTTTTCATGCTTAACTGGAAAAATTGGTGAGAGTCCCAATTCTTTTATAATGTCTCCATAGAACTCTTCATGGAAAGCCTGTTCTAATCTGCCACCAATATAATAAGTCTTTCCTTTTTCAAAAGAATGACTGGTAATTGCTGGTGTATTGGCGTAAAAATCTTCTAGGTATTCTCCTTCTATTTTAGCTTGGTTTACTTCTAAAATAGATGCGTATTCTTTTAATTCGTATTCTTTTCCGCTGTAACGAACTTTATTTCGATCAGATGGATAAAGGGTATCCGTTTCTAGCGGATTCATTCCAAAAATATCTTGCAAGTCTTGCGGCCAGCCACCTAAATAAGTTAAATCGTGTTCAGTTACAATTCCAGTAATGTAAGTAGAGACTAACGTTCCTCCATTTGCTACAAATTCTTTCAAACGAGAAATTGTGTCTAAACTCAATAAATACAGCATTGGCACCACTAGTAACTTATAAGAAGAAAAATCTTGTTCTTTCATAATCACATCGACTGGAATATCTTTTTCCCAGAACGTACGGTAATGCTCTTGCACTGTTTGAGTGTACCGTTTTGTTTCCAATCCATAACCTTGTGCATCTTTTAGAGCCCAATTATTTTCCCAATCATACAGAATACCTACATCTGCTGGTCGTGTTGTCCCTGCTACATCTGAAAGTTTTTCTAACGTTTGTCCAACTTCAGCAACATCTTTAAACACTCGATTTTCTGAACTATTGTCATGATCGACTACTGCACCATGGAATTTTTCAGAAGAACCACGTGATTTACGCCATTGGAAGTACATGATACTGTCCGAACCATGAGCGATCATTTGCATGGATGATAATAAGTGCATGTGAGGACGTTTAGCTTTATTAACCGTATGCCAGTTGACCGCACTTGGTGTCGATTCTAATAATAGAAACGGTTGTTGCTTCAAGCTGCGATACAAATCATCTATAAATCCTACTTTCATAGCTAAATCAGCCGTTGATTCTCGATCATTATGCCAAGCTGGATAACCATCCCATGTGATAACATCAATGTGCTCCGCAAATTTTCCATAATCTAATCCTTGATAAGGAATGAGATCATCTGTGTCCGCCATAAAATTGGTTGTAATAGGTATGCTAGGGGTTAATTCACGTAAAGGAACAATTTCATTTTTATAAAAATCAATGGTTTGGTCCGTTACGAATCGAAGCCAATCCAAGTTTAATCCATGAACGGCCTCTTCTCCAATTGGTGATGGCGATTGGATTTGTGACCAGTCATTAAATGTATGACTCCAAAACGGACCCCACCAAGCATCGTTTAATGCTGTCAGATCATTGTGATACGTATCTTTTATCCACTCTTTAAAAGCTTCTTGACACAGTTCACAATGGCATTCTCCACTGTACTCGTTAGAAACATGCCACATTACTAACGCTGGATGATTGCCATAACGATCAGCTAATAGTTTATTGATGTGTTGTGTCTTTTCACGGTAAACTGGCGAACTAAAACAATGATTGTGACGTGCTCCTTGAAGTTGTTTTAATCGCATCTCATTTGTACGCAATACCTCGGGATACGTTTGAGATAACCAAGCAGGTCTGGCTCCACTTGGAGTTGCTAAGATAATATTTCCGCCGTTCTCATAGATGGTTTCAAAAATATCATCCAACCATTCAAACGTATAGACACCTTCTTCAGGTTCTAATGCGCTCCATGCAAAAATACCAACAGAATAGGTATTTGTGTGGGCTAATTTCATTAATTTTAAGTCATCTGCTAAAACATCTGGTCTATTTAACCACTGATCTGGATTGTAATCTCCACCATGTAATAGAGTATGTGCTCTTGTCACTTGTCTTTTTTCACGATTCTTCATTATTGAACGACTCCTTTATATCTATGATTCCATTCCCATCGAAAGAAAACGTTTACAAAAACAATATAGCATATCCTGTTTTTTTAGTAAACTTATAAACTATTTAGTAAAATAAAAAACCTTGTTTAGAACCTCCTATTATGGATTCTAAACAAGGTTTTATTTCAATTTGTCCTAGGTGTTCCAAAAAGCTGAACGGCGTAGATATTTTCTCCGTTAAAAGAGATACCAATACCCACTTCTGTAAATTCTTTACGAATCATATTTTCATAATGCCCTGGGCTCTCTACCCAACCATTAGACAATAATTCCGCCATTCCTTTTTCATTTAGATAGTTAGTAGCCATACCTAGATTTTCACCTGCTAATTGGTAACTATACTGATAATCGGGTTCTTTAAGAATAGTGAATGTTTCACTGCCATCTGGTCTCGTGTGAGAAAAAGACTGCTCTGTTTCTTTAGCTCGTTTCCGTGCTGCTTTTTTTAATTGATCATTTGGAGTCAATTCCGGTACGTTATTTTCACGACGAACTTGATTTAACAAAGTATAAATAGTATCTTCTAGTAAAGTATAATCAATCGTGGCTGTTTCCTCATTTATCTCTTCTCCAGGTTCAGAGATAGCTACTGATTCTTGTGAGTGACTTTCAGGGGTTGGATTCCCTTTTTTTAAGGAACCCTCACCTTCAATGATAGTCTTGAATGTTTCAGGATTAGGAATTTTTTCTACAGTATTAGAAAGTGTATCACCGATCCAAGTACCTTGTAAAGCGTCTGTCTTACCTAGCCAGAAACCTATAATCAATGCCACAATGATTAATACTATAGAAGAAAAAAAACGTTTCATACTCGTTCCCCTTTCAATTTAACTCAGTTTAACAAGTTTTGATGAGAAAAAAAAGGGATTTATCATTCTTTTTACTCTTTCTTATGATAACGCTATCCATTTTACTTAACCTTTGATCTCTTTACTCAAAGCAATAATTCTATCTACTGATTCTTCTAGATAACGGATTGTATCGTCTAGTGGTTTACTTGTTGTAATATCAACTCCTGCAATTAAAGCTGCTGCTGCAGGCTTATGTTGGTCTCCTGATGCTAAGAATTCTAACCATTCTTCAATTGCCGGCTGTCCTTCTTTTTGAATCCGTAAGAAAGCTTGCGTCGCAATCGTCAGTCCTGCTGAATACGTGTATGAATATAGTCCCATATAATAGTGGCTTTGGCGCATCCAAGTTAGTTCGGCACCAGGATTGATTTCAACAGCATCACCCCAGAATTTTTTTAAAACAGTTTTTTTAATCTCACTTAATTTGGCGGCATCAAAACTTTTTCCGTCATCTACTAATTGGTAAACTTCTCTTTGATAAGCGGCTTCCAATAAATGTGTAATAAAATTATGAAAATACGTATTTGTTAACATATTTGTTAATGCAAAACGTTCTCTACGAGCATCTGTACTTTTTCTTTTCAATAAGTCAGTTAATAGCAATTCATTAAACGTTGATGGAGCTTCAATTAAATAAAGTGAGGGCTCTTCACCTAAAATCGAGTTAGATTTAGCGGATAATAGTGCTTGTCCGGCATGACCAAATTCATGAATCAATGTGTATACATCCGATAATTGATTTGTCCAAGACATTAATACATATGGATGAGTTCCGTATGGATTAGTACAAAAACCACCTGTTGATTTCCCTTTATTTTGAACAAAATCTACCCAACGTTCTGGGTATGCTTTTAAGATGCTTTCAACATAATTCTGGCCTAAAACATTTAATACAGCCGATACTAATTCTTTCGACTCTTCAACAGTTACCTTTAGCGAATAATCTGAATCTAAATCAATTTTTAAATCTGCATAAGTCATTTTATCTAACCTATTTTCTTCTTTAACATGAGTGATGTACTTTTGCATAACAGGAGCTAAGTCATTCATAATGGTGTCGATTTGACGGTTATACAAATCACGGTCTACCTCTTGATCAAATAATAGATAATCAAATACTGAGTCAAAACCTCTCATCGTAGCCATCGTTTTCTCTTTTTGCACTTGTGTATAGTAAGTTTCTGCTATTACATTTTGATAGTTCGCTAAGACAGTCGAAAATTTATCAAACGCAGCACGACGAATTGAAGTATCGCCATGGTACATATAATAATCTTCATATAAAACAAAACTTAACGGGTACTCTTTATCCCCAACCGTAAAAGTACCAAAATCCATATCAGCTAAACGGGCTTGCTCATAGATAGATTCTGGGGCGCTTAATACAGGACCAAGTTGAGCAAGAGTCTTTTCTATTATTGGATCTAATTGAACACTCTTTTTTTCTTTTAGATGACGAATATAAGGGGCAAATTGTTTCTCTTCTTTTGCAACTTGATTTAAAGTATCTGAATCATTTGAAATTAATTCAGAATCGAAAAAGGATAACTTAGCATCTATCCCTGCTAATAGATTGTTCACAAAACGAGAAAGCTCTGTGTTAGCTGGATTTGTAATATCAACTGCTTCTGGTAAAAAAGCATAATGATTAATTAGAGAAGCTGACTGCATGATTCTTTCATAATCCTTTAAAGCCAAGGCGATAATTGTAGCATCTACTAACTTATTTTCATATTCTTCACAAAATTTAGCCGATGCTTTTTTTATTTCTTCAATAGCCTCTTCAAAATCTGTTTTCGTTTTATATAACGCTGTTAGATCCCATGTTAATTCTTCCAGAACATCTACTCGATTTTTTAATTTTTCTTGTCCCATTCTAAATCGCTCCTTTTTTATCCTACTTTTTATTTAATTGCCACAAATTTAAATTTCTCATCCAGTATAACATTAAATAAAAAAAACCCACATCAATCGTGTGGGATAATCATCTTCATTTCTTTCTTAAATCATTCTTTCTTTCAATTTTTTAAAACTAAAAAGTTAGTTCATTTAGTGGATTTAGACTAGCTTATGAACAAAGTTGAGAGTATGTATACAGAAAAAAATTTCATAAGCAAATCATCTTAGCGTTCTTATATCTTCAGATTAATTAGACTAACTCTATAATAGACAATAAGAACCCAGCCAGATTACTGTGTAGTTTGATTGGAATACATTCAGACATTTTATAATTTATCTAGACATTGTTGACATGATAAAAAATAAAACTATTAGTAACAACACTATCATTGATTAGAAATGCATTTTTTCATTATTCTTATTTCTTCTTTAAGTTTTTTATTCTCTTTCTTTAGTTTTATTACTTCACCTATTGTGAACAACAGACTGATAAGTGTTAGATACACTATAACCGTGGTAATAGCCATAACTAAACTCCTCTCTATAAGGTCCTTACTTAATCGAAACTGTACAGAAAACTAACACTTCAATCAAAAAAACAACCAATAAAAAGATATCAAATCGACTAGCCAGAATCTTATTGATTTACGACTCTTTTTTTCTAAAATCATATTTAACGATTTCTAATGCTGGGAGAAAGAAAAACAGATAAACAATTAACCCAGAAAAATTTCTTGTCAAAAAAGATAGATGATCTGAGTAAAGAAATTGATTCTGAAAAAAATAATGATTAACTCCGAGTATCAGAAGACCAATCCAACCGATATAAAAAGATAGAGGGCGATCTATGATCCATTTATTGATTTTTCTCATTAGCACCAAATCCTTTATATTTTTTATACATAAAACGACATGACGTTTTGTTTCCAGAGCTAAATTAGCTAGATATTAAAGGCAATAAAAAAATAAGCAGTTAACCAATACCTATAATCGGATAGTTTAATCAGAATCTTTGAAACTCTTTTAGTCGGGTTTTATTTAGTGCTTTTTTTACGAATAAGCACTCACTTATTTCAAACCTATGATACTTAGTAAATTCTCTAACTGAGAATTAGATAATTTACCTATTTCACCTTCTGAGCCTATCCCATTTATTACGGTCGATTCATAATCGTCAAACCATATACTAACAGGATTTGTCATTGTTCCTTCTCTGTAATAACGTATCTGAACGATCAAATCTGCATATCCATCTGGTTTTTCTGTTTCCCTTTTAAAATCAATCTTATCAAACCACTCTTCAAATTCTGCTATTTTTTCTTTATCTTTTATTTCTTCAGAAAATTCATAGCTTGATTCACTCACTTGGCTTCCAATCTGTATTATTTTATTTGGTTTGCTTGCTTTTGTTAAAACAATAAAGAGTACTAATAAAATGATAGTAGCCGTAAAAAAAACAACTTTTTTTTTTGATAAAATCACAACCTTTCTTTCCTTCACTAGTCTAACATATCAAATAAAAGCCCATAATAGGCTAACTAAAGCTGATAATGTTTAGAAATTTATCAGCTTTAGTTGTAACTGTGCCATTCTATAATTCAGCTATATGTTCTTTGCCTTTAGTCCACAGCTCTTCAGGTGTATACTTATCCTTTTCGTTTAAAACAACCGTTCCATCGTTTTCAATCGATGTAGTCGTTCCTAACCAGCTATTGTGTGAGGCTAAGAATAAACTGATCCTTTTACCTTTGCCTTTCTTAGGCGATACAGAATCAACTATATCGTCATTATAATGAGATTTAAGGTATTTGATTTCTCCGTTATCAAATTGAACCTTTAAAATACTTGCAGACATTTCTACCTTTACGGCTTTTGGAATCTGCTTACTCATTTTTCTTCCTCCTCTATAGTTATTCTACTAATCATTACTTCCCAATGAATGCGATTTCATTATAACGTTCAATTATGATAGAATCAACTAAAGCCTTATTGAAGCGCGTAGAGATAAAAAGAGAGTATTTCCATTATTTTTGAAAGGAGAAATACATTAAATTGAGTATAAAAAAAAGCTATTTTATCTTAGTCATTTTAGATTTACTATTCTTAGGAACTTTTTTTATTTACCTTACCATCCCTATCAACTTTGGATACTATCCTATCGGAATTGTTCAATTATTTTTATTACTAGTATCCTTATTATCCCTATCGTTTCATATGAAAAGCACTTTTTTTAGAAATTTTAAAAAAATTAAACTTACCTCTATTTTTCTTCTTGTCGCGTACATCCCTTCACTTTATTTCATGCTCTATAGCGTTTTTGTTTGGTATACTTTTATGCCTTGAAAAAACTATCCTATATATCGATAGTTCCTTTTTGAATATAAGTTATCAGCAGTTTAGAATTGAGATAAATAAAAAATGAGGAGTGAAAAAAATGGCGATAGGAATTTATTTAACTTTTGATGGAAACGCTCGAGAAGTTGTTGACTTTTATTCTGACGTATTTAATGTGGAAAAAAATGATATTATGACTTATGGCGATAGGTCCCTTAACCCTAATATAGAGATGGTAGACGATGATAAAACCCTAATCATGAATACGGAACTAGAAATAAATGGTACAACTATTATGTTTTCTGATTGGACTCCATCTATGACTGATACTTCTTTTATAATAGGAAACAACATAAGTATTGTTGTTGATGATCACAATAAAGAATACATCATCGATTTGTTTGAAAAATTAAAAGAAGATGGGAAAGTAGAAATGGAACTTACTTCAACCTTTTGGAGTGAACTATTCGGTAGTGTAACAGATAAATTCGGTATTACATGGGAATTAAACTACAACAATCAATAAACATTATAAAATTTAAAAACCTTACACAGTGAACTCTTTTTATTAAGAGGTTACTATGTAAGGTTTGCTTTGTTCTTTAAATTAGTTATCCATATCCATCATTAATTCCCAAAGATGTCCGTCCAAATCTTCTATCCTTTTATAATACATATTATCTTCATCTACTCCTGGAATTTTAGTTGTTTTGTCCTTCGCTCCTGCTTTGATTGCTTTGGCAAATAATTCATCAACTTCTATTTTTGTTCCAATTGTAATTGCTGTTATTACTTCATTTGCTTTTCTCGTATCTGTGATCTCTTGTCGTGTAAATTCTTTGAAAAATTTTTCTACTAATAGCATGGTATATAAATTATCTCCTAAAATTAAACAAGCTGCTTTATCATCTGAATACAGTTCATTAAATTCAAAATCAAGTGCACTAAAAAATTCTTTGCTTTTTTTGAGGTCTCTAACAGGTAAATTAACAAAAATCGCTCCGGCTTTAGTCATTTTTCCATCTCCTCATTTAAAATTTCTTACTTTTATTATAATGAATAAACTTAACTAACTCAAAATCTAACCCTTATTTTTTACTTAAACTATTTCTATTTTATACCCTAGATATTCGACACTAGTTATTCCCCAATCAAAAATATCGCTTAAAAAACCATCTGCAACAAATAGGTTAAAAAGAATACAGCAACTATCCACTAATAGACTAGTTTATACACTGTAATTTTTTGTTTTTAACCATTAAAACTGGTGCTACAACTAACTCTAAAGATGCAATTAAAAAAGAAATCAAGGAAAGCACCAATAGGAACCCTTCGTCTTTTTTATTTTAGCTTTGAACACCTGATTTTTTTTAGCAATTTACCTGTTGAAATGTCAGATGCTTTCTTCCTGGTAACAAATTTTTCTATCCTAACTAAACGAATAAATAAACCCTGTATCTATGCTTTTTTGTTTATCACTAACTAAAAGTTACAATAATTTTATTGCTATGTAAACTTTCGCGTTCTATTCTTACTATAAAATATAACGTATACTATCTTTAGTAAGATTTAATTAACTAAAGATAGTTAAACTCTATCTCTTGTGATTAAATTAACATGATTTCTTTTATGATATCTATCAATGGATACAGTTTATTCATTTTTAAAAATATTGAATTATATAAAGGAGAATATTATGAAAATTAAACAAGCTATTGTTTCACTTCTTTTACTATCCTCTTTCTTTTTAAGTTCTTGCAGGAATACCACTACAGATCTACAGGTATTTTCATTTCCTATCTCCAATGGAGAGGTTTCTGTTAAAAACCTTACTATTGTTAGTAGTCAAAACCAAATTTATATTGAAGATAATTTTTATTTTAGTTTTCAAGACGAAGCCATTACAGATATTGGTTTTGATTTTATTGATAAAAATAATAACTCTGTTTATTCTTATACCCAAGGAGTTCATTTCCTTATGCCTCAGAATGAAATTAAAGAAAATAAAGGTTTTATTATCGATAGTCCCTATTTTAGAGAAGGAGATCCTATAAAAATAAGCGTTACTTATTTTCTTTCTAACGAAATAGAAAAAAGTTTTACCAAGAATATAGAGCTCAAAAGTGAAAAGTAAACTAACCTTTATTTATCAGTAAAAATTAATTATGACTTTGTTTTTTATTTTCCTTAAGTAAGTCATCTATTGAAACTTCATAGAACTCACTTAATTTCACTAAATTTTTTAAATCTGGAGAATTTTTTCCATTTTCCCATTTTGAGATAGATTGCCTAGATATTTGTAAGTAATCAGCTACTACTACTTGTGAATAGCCTTTTTTTATTCTACTTTCTTTTAATTTTTTTTTCAGCACCATATCTGTCACTCCTCTTTTATTCCTTACGTTTATCATATCGAAAGGAATAAAAATTAGCTATCAACCAATGGTTGCCTTTTAGCACCTATTAGTTTACATTTGATCAAACTAGTCAACTATCACTAGCAACTAATGGTTGCTAGTATGTATCGCTTCATTTTTTTCATCTTAGGTTAAAATGAAGCGTTTATTTTTTGTATTCAAAATGATTAATTGCTCTATAGATGAATTCTTAAAGAAAATTAGTTGCTAATGGTTTTTACTGATTTAGATTACTAATGCTAGTTGAATTATAGAATTCATTTCGCTAAAAAATTATGATTATTAGAAAAAAGACTACAGGCAACTAATGGTTGCTACATTGTAAACCGTTGCGTTCTGGTTTTCTTATCAAAAATAGCTGATACTAGTGTAGAAGGTTACCAACAAAATTTATCTGTAAACTATTTATATAGATACATAAGTAATCTTTTCATCACGCTCAAACTTAGGATACTTATGGAGGTTATTTAATGAGAAAGTCATTCTTACTTAAATTTTTTTCTGCTATTATTTTTATCTTGGTTATCTTTTCGCTACTTATTCAAAAAATAGTCATTGGATACACTTTATTAATTCTAGGGTATTATTTGCTTCGTAAATCAGATTAAAAATAATTACATAGTAGACTATGGTTGTTAACATCTACTAGACTAGATAAAACTTAGAAGACCTATTATACCTAATACTTGAATAACTATTCCGATAGTACTAAAAATTAAGCTTAAAGTAGATAAAATAGTATTAATTTGATTTGTTTCAGTACTTTCTTTTATTGCCCTACGTGAAAGTATTATTCCAACAATCCCTAGAATAATTCCGATAATAGGAATTATTATTGAAAGAATACTAAAAATAAAAGATAGGATTGTTTTATTGTTGGTCATTCTATCTTTTGAATAATTTGAATGTTTCATCCAATTCCCTCCTTGTTGACTCTATTTACGTAACTTCTACTTGTTGTTCACTTAAAATTAAAACTAATCTCATTAAAAAGCCCGACGATTGCTCCTTTATTCACAATGTCGACTTGTTAATTATACTCTTTATTATAAGAATATACTTTCTGTTCAACTAATTAAATACTCTTCGTTTTTATACCCGTCAATAGATTCTATTTTTACTTATTTAATGTTATAACAGGTTAATTTTATAAAAAAAGACGAATCTATTTAAGATAGGGTATCGTCTTTTTACTCTCTCATTTACTTTATACTTCTTAGCCTTCTTTTAATGACTGGCCTTAAAAAGCTTCCATTGAATCATCATGACCACTATTCTCAGTTAAATTTTTATAGAATGCTGCATAAGTAGCATTGGCATATGGATTTAACCATAAGAAACCAATACCAAAAGATAGGACGCTTAAAATTCCCCAGCCAATAAAACTCAATTCTAGTACGAAGAATTCCCATTTATGCCCATCCATCATTTTTCTACTTTCTGTGATACAATCAAGAGCTGATACTTTATCATCACCAGAAAGTACTTTCCGATCTTTATAAATCAAATATGCTTGAGAATAAGAAAATGACTTTATAATTCCTGGTATAACAAATAAAAATGTCCACAACAATGTAAAAATTGTTGTCAATATATAAATAAGTAAGGTTCCTAAAAAGTATTTTTTTGTAAATATTTGAAAGGCATCTTTAATTGGTCGAATGCGCATCTCCGGCTCTCTCAACCAGTCTAAAAATGTAAATGAAATACCTATAGTAAGAAATGCAGAGATAATTCCACTACTTGTACTTCCCGTATTTTCAGCAGAAGAGGGATCATATTTCATACCTATTTCAGAAAAAAAACCTGTTCTTAGCTGAAACAAAGCTACAACACCTAAAGCAATAGCCATTCCTATTATTGTTAATAACACTGGTATCATATTTAACAGGATAGCTTCTTTCCATCTACCTCTCAAAAGCTCTTTTGCTTCGTTTTTTAATTCCGCTCTATTCTTGTATTTTCCCAAAAAAACCAATCCTCTCACTATTTATATCCTTATCTAAATTATACTATACATAACAGTAGATTTAAATTAAATTTATCTTTTCCTTATTTTCTAATTCGACAACTTTTTCTTATCGAATTAAACCAACTAATAACTGTAATCAGTCTTATCCATCGAGAGATACTATGAAGCGCACAATAAAAATACGCTCGCTATTATTATTAACTCCTAAATAATAGGCTAACTAACACGTTATACTGTATTTTTTTCTATATTTCGTATGCTATAATAAAATAGAATACGTTACTTTTTAATAGATAAACCTATAAATACTTAATATAAGAATAAGTAATGGTTAAATTTCATAGCTAAGGCTAGTCTATTTTTCAACTAGTTATTTTCCTCATTTCAACCCGGAAGGAATAATTTAAATGATTAAATCACCGAGTTTAAATATACGATTTTCCAGTCTACAAGGTCTTTACTGGATGTGTTTTTGTGTTTTGTATGGATTTGCTTCTGTTTTTTTACTAGAAAAAAATTTTGATAATCAAGGAATTGGATTTATATTAGCTGCATCCAACATTCTCTCCGTTATCATGCAGCCAACTTTAGGTTCTCTAATAGATCGTTTAGATAAGTTGTCATTAAAATTTGTACTGTCCTCAATTGTCATCTTAACCATTTTACTACTTATTCTATTATCTTTTTTCTCCAACACTATGTTACTAGACGCTTTGTTATACACATTGATCGCTTCATTAACGTTAACCTTACAACCTTTGATTAATTCTTTAGCGTTTGAACAAATTAATGCAGGAATGGTCATCAATTATGGGCTAACCAGAGGAGCAGGATCTCTTAGTTTCGGTATAACTTCTTTTTTATTAGGACAACTATTAAGTCGTTATAATGCTTCTATCCTTCCAATAATTTGCTTAGGTTTATATATATTATTGCTGATACTCATTTTAAGTTTTCCTGATGTAAACACTAATGACTCTCTTTCCATTCCATCTATTCAACCCGTTGAAAAATTATTTACTCAAGAAAGTACAATAGCCTTTATCAAAAAATATAAGCACTTCGGCCTTCTTTTAATCGGAATTGCTTTTCTTTTCCTTTTCCATACCATCGTTAATACCTACCTTGTTCAAATTGTTTCTAGTTTAGGTGGCAATGATGCAGATTTTGGATTAGCCCTTACTATTGCAACGATTTTTGAATTACCCGCAATGTTAGGATTTGGGTATTTACAACAGAAATTCAAAAGTGGTAAAATGTTAGTATTTGCGAGTATCTTTTTTGTTATCCGAAGTTTTGCATTCTTATTCTCCACTACTCTTTGGATGCTAGTCATTGCTCAAGTACTTCAAGGATTTGCTTTCGCTGTCTACACTCCTGCTATTTCTTATTATGTAAACAAATTAATGAGTCGTTTTGATAAAATAAAAGGCCAAACTTTTGTTGTGGGCGCAGCAACTTTAGGGAGTGTTTTTGGTAGTATTATTGCAGGTTGGCTGTTAGACTCAGCTGGTATAACCGTAATGTTATCAGTTGGTAGTGTCTCAGCGTTCATAGGTAGCCTGTTGGTTATTTATTCTGTTCGCACCGATATTTAATTTTTAAGAAAGAAGGTATAAAACGCAATGAAACCGTATAATTTTTTATTATTTGATATTGACGATACTATTTTGGATTTCACAGCTACTGAAAAATCCACTTTATCTACCTTATTCGAACAACAAGGAATCGTTTTAACGGATGAAATCGAATATTCTTATGAGCGAATTAATCAATCTTTATGGCAAGCTTTTGAACGAGGTGAAATTAATCGCACTGAAATCTTCGCCTCACGTTTTCCGTTATTATTTGAAGAATTAAACCTAGATATTGACGGCTTGTTATTTGAAAAGAACTATCGACATTTTTTAAATCATGGACATGATTTAGTTGATGGAAGTTTAGAACTCTTACAGGAATTAAGCTCTAGACATTCTATTTATGCTGTCACAAATGGAATATCAAAAACACAATATCAACGAATGGAAGCCGCAAATTTATTGCCTTTATTTGAAGATATTTTTGTCTCTGAAGACACTGGCTATCAAAAACCAATGAAATCTTATTTTGATTATGTTTTTAATCGCATTCCAAATTTTTCAATCGATCACGCTCTGATCATAGGTGATTCGCTAAGTTCTGATATTCTGGGAGGACAAGCCGTTGGAATAGATACTTGTTGGTTTAATCCAAATTTAAAACCAGCTAATCCTCTAATAAAACCGACTTATCAAATCAAAAAACTTGATGAATTACATGGTATTATTAATAAAAAAACTTTTGCTTAAGTAGAGTGAGGTAGCAACCCAAAAAAGTTATAATTTTTCAGAGTAGAGAAATCTACTCTGTTTTTCTATTTTTTCGAGAATAAATTAAAATAACAATTCCTTCTTCAATAGTATAGTGTTCTAGGTGTAATTCTAATAAAGGGTTCCCATCTGAAAACAATCTCATCCCATTTCCTACAATAACAGGAATTATCCCTATAATGTACTGATCAATCAAATCCTCTTTGATTAAGATATTGCAAACACTCGCGCCACCAAATACCCAAATATTCTTTCCTTCTACTTCCTTTAACTCCTTAACCAATAAACTTAAATCTCCATTAAAAAACTCAACATTATCAATTCCAGACGCTTCTGTTGAGTGAGTTAAAACAATCATTTTTTTATCTTTATTAACTTCATATAATTCGAAGCTCCCTGGTGGTAAGTCATCATATGCAGTTTTACCAAGTATTAACGTGTCGCAAGATTTTATGAATTCTGAAAAATCAAATGACCCTGCTGTATTATGAGATAGATTTCCATCTCCATGTATCCAGTCAAATTGATTGTTTGCATCTGCAATTCTTCCATCTAAGCTAATCGCTAAGTTTACTATTACTTTCCTCATTTTATCTCTCCTAAAAAATTTTTTTCTTATAGTTGAACGGAATAAATAATCTCATACAATATGTGGATAAGTTTGTGGATAAGTATTTTAACTTTTAACTTCTTTTTTTCACTGTACAAAAAGAACTTTTGTTCGTATAATGATGAAAAAGAATGAAAGAGTTGATAAAATGAATCGTGTTGATAAAAATTATCATGATCGTAAAATGGCAAAGTGGCAAGGTTTTGTTTTATCAGATCATGCTGAACTGATGCAAAAATCAACTAAGATTAAAACTAAGCTTAACTTACCAAAAGAAAAACAAACTCCAGAAATTATTTCAGAAACTATTTTCCAAGCTTTCTTAACAAAAAAACAACTTCTCATTCAAATGGAATTTCTTTTAAATGGTCTGTATGAAGACGATTTAATGGGTATTGTAGTTGGTCAAGAAGAAAATAATCTTTATCTTCAAACTCACTCTGAATTAATCGTTATCGAGAGTGCTTTAATCCGTTATGCAGAAATATGCGAATCCAGGAAATGGTGGGACTCTCATTCTTAACCTTTATGGCCACCAACTAATCCACTTCTTTTGATAGCTGTCGCACCAGAAGTTAGGCTGCTAGCATGTACTAACGAGGCATACCCATATTTATGACGAACTTTATCAATAACTTGATCGATTTTTTCTTTTTGGATAGTTTTTTCAGCTGATTCAAATAAGTCTAATTGTAAATCTGTTTGAGCTAGTATCTTTCCACAGCTAATGGATATTCGTCTTACCGGTTCTTGTTCATAGTAAGTTCTAAACAAATGTAAGCACGTTTCACTTATTTTTCGACTAGCTGCTGTTGGAAAAATTTTTAACTGATGACTAAAACCTTTGTCAGAAATTTCTTTTGAAAAACCAATCGACAGATGAACGACTTCCGTTTCAACACAGTGGCTTCTTAGTCGAGCGGCTACTTGTTCAGCCATTTCTTTAATAACTACTTCAATTTCATCTTGTCGAGTATAGTCTCGATCTAAGATTTGACTTTTTCCATAAGATTTTGAGAGCGTCTGGTATTTTTCAGATAGAATGCTTCGATCAATTCCATGAGCATGATAAAAAAGTTGTTCACCTATCACGCCTTGAACTCGTTTTAAAGCAGAAACGTTGTATTGAGATAGCTGATAAACAGAATCGATTCCTAATTTATATAAATTATTGGCTGTCTTACTACCTACACCCCACATTTCTGTAATGGGATGAATACGCCAAATCGTCTTTGCAACGTCCTCATAGTGCCAAGTAGCTATAAAGCTAGGGCTGTATTTTGCTTCATTGTCTAATGCCAGTTTAGCCAACAAAGGGTTGTCTCCTATTCCGATTGCAGTGACCAAGCCGAGCTTCTGCCAAATTGCCTGCTGAATTTTGACGGCAATTTCTTTCGTTGATCCAAAAAGTGCATGAGATGAGGTTACATCTAAAAATGATTCATCAATACTATAAATATGCAAGTCATCAGTTGAAATAAACTCTTGAAAGATATCGTTTATCATCAAATTTACTTTCAGGTACAAACTCATTCTTGGTTCAACTAGTTGAATTTTAGAATTTTTTGGAATTTCGTATCGGCGCGAACCCGTTTTAATTCCGTATTCTTCCTTTACTCTTGGTGAAGCAGCCAAAACTAACCCACCTGCTTGGTCTGGTTTACTCATGACTACTATATACGATTCTAAAGGGTGAATTCCTCTTTTAACCGATTCAACAGAAGCAAAAAAAGATTTTACATCGATACATAAAATATCTCTTCGGGGTTCATTCGAATAATCCAATTGAATCACATCCACCGCTCCTTTTATAAATTAATTAAGATAGTACTCTCAACCGATTATACAAACATATGTTCGTTTAGTAAAGAGGATTTTGTTGAAGGAATTGGATAGTCTATTTTTAAAGTGACAAAATAACTTAACTACATTTAATTTTTATTTGAGCTATCGTTATTATAATTTCTTAACTGTTATTTTCTTTTGTAAAATCCTAGCTTCTTTGACGCTAAACGTTGTGCTATCATTGTGCTGAACTTTGCTAGCAGCACAAGCACTTGCAAAAGCTAAGCATTCTGTTAAAGGCTTATTTAACGATAGGCCGGATAAGAAAGATCCTACAAAACAATCACCAGCTCCTGTATCGTTTATCGCTACAACTTTAGGCGTTGTGACTTGATAAAATTCTCCTGCGTGACTACAAATACTGCCTTCACTCCCTTGAGATACAATAATATAGTCAACTTTTTTGCTTAATTCTTTTAAATTATCTAGCATTGTTTTCTCTGAAGAAATTAGTTCTTGAATTTCAAAGCGATTAGGTTTAATAAAATTAACTTCCATATCTACTGCTTTTTTTAGAGCATCACCCGATAAATCACAGGCAATAAAACAGCCTATTTTTTTCAATAAACCTAATAGTTCTGCTAAATCCTCTAATTCATATCCTGGTGGCAATGAACCAGCAATCAACACAATATCCGTTGCATTCACTTTTCTTTCTATCTGTTCATTTAACAATTCGATATCATAACTAGTTATTTGGAAACCTCTTTCTGTAATTAAAATACTTCCACTGATATCAGCTTCTAAAATAACATAGCTTTCTCTAGTTGGCTTTCCATAAACATCAATTAAGTCATGATTGATTGATTTTTCTAAGAGAATTTTCTCTAATTTATTTTTATTTGTGGTTCCACAAAAACCAAGTGCTTGGTTATCTATCTCTAAACGACTCATCGCATAAGAGCCATGATGCCCTTTTCCACCCAAGTCATATGTTATTTTTTGAAGACGATTATTTTTTTCTTTTGTTAATGATCCTTCAAGAAATAATAAACGGTCAATAGCAGGATTTAACGTGATTGTATAAATCATTTTTTTATCCCCTTTTCTGAATTATTTATTGTATTTATTGTATCATTTCAATAAAATACTTACCTCAATTTACCTTTATGAAAGGTCTATCGAATAATTTCACATCTTTTTTTTGATGTAGCTACCTTACAAAGAAATAAGAATTATATATATACCAATAAAATATAAAAGTTGACAAACCACTTAATTAATCATATTATTGTCGTGTTGTCCGAAAAAAACAGGCCGATATTGTATATACCAATTTTGAATAAGATAGAAAGACTATCTGATGAATGAATACCCTTATTTTTAAATTGGTTCTTTTATACTAGCTTTATAACTATAAAACAAATAGAAAGAAGGAAGTTCTCATGTGTGGGATTGTAGGGTATATTGGCAATAAAGACGCTAAAGTTATTTTATTGCAAGGATTGGAAAAACTAGAATATCGAGGATATGACTCTTCTGGTATCTTTATAGTAGATGGCAATCAGAATGGGCATTTATTTAAAGAAAAAGGAAGAATTGCTGACTTAAAAAAAATTATTGAGCCCTATCTATTTAGTACCTCAGGAATTGGTCATACTCGTTGGGCAACTCATGGACGTCCTAGTGTAGAAAACGCTCATCCACACCAATCTACTAATCAACGTTTTACTCTTGTGCATAATGGCGTTATAGAAAACTTCCAAGAGCTTAAAGATACTTATTTACCTGAAATTTCTTTAACAAGTGATACGGATACTGAAATTATTGTTCAGCTCATCTCACATTTTTCTGAAGAAGAACAATTAACTACTTTTGAGGCTTTTAAAAAAACTGTGTCTAAACTAAAAGGGTCATACGCACTAGCTTTAATGGATACTCAACAACCTGATATTATTTATGCAGCTAAAAATAAAAGTCCTTTATTAGTTGGTAAAGGTATCGGATTTAACGCTATTTGCAGTGATGCTATGGCAATGATTCAGGAAACAAATCAATTTATTGAATTAATGGACGGAGAATTTATTTCTTTAACGCGGGATGAAATTAAAATAGAAACTCAAGATGGAACAAGTATCAGTCGAGAAACCTATACGGCCGAGGTAAACTTGGATGATTTAGATTTAGGAGCTTACCCTTATTATATGGCTAAAGAAATAGACGAGCAACCAGCTGTCCTTCGGAAAATCATTCAAGCTTACCAAAACGATCAAGGACAATTCCAACTAGACACGGATATTATAAATAGTGTAATAAGTAGTGATCGAATTTATATTATTGCTTGCGGAACAAGTTACAACGCAGGTTGGGTCGGAAAACAACTATTAGAAACTTTAGCACATATTCCAACTGAAGTGCATTTATCCAGTGAATTTGGTTATAATATGCCTATTTTATCTAAAAAGCCTTTTTTTATTTTCTTATCGCAAAGTGGTGAAACAGCTGATAGTAGACAAGTGTTGGTGAAAATTAAAGCAATGGAATTCCCTTCATTAACATTAACCAATGTCTCTGGATCCACCCTATCTAGAGAAGCTGATTATACTTTACTACTTCATGCTGGACCTGAAATAGCAGTCGCTTCTACAAAAGCTTATACTGCACAAATCACTGTATTAGCTGCCCTATCAGAGGTTATAGCTAAAAAAAATGGACTAGCCAAAGAGAGCAATATGGCTCATGAACTTGGAATTGTTGCTACAGGAATGGAAAGCATCCTATCTGAAAAAGTATTCATTGAACAACTTGCAACACATTATCTAAGTACTAGTCGAAATGCTTTTTATATTGGACGAGGAGTAGATTATTACGTTGCCATGGAAGCTTCATTAAAATTGAAAGAAATATCTTATGTACAAACAGAGGGATTTGCTGCTGGAGAATTAAAGCACGGGACAATTGCCTTAATTGAAGAAGGTACTCCCGTAATAGCCATTATTACAGATAAGGATAGTGCAGGACATACTAGAGGAAATGTCCAAGAAGTACAAGCTCGAGGAGCTCATGCTTTAGTAATAACAATGGAGGGTTTGCAAAAAAAAGGAGATCAGCTTGTATTGCCGAAAGTCCATTCACTTCTTACTCCATTAGTTAGTGTAGTTCCAACACAATTACTAGCATACTATACTAGTTTACACCGTGGAAATGACGTTGATAAACCTAGGAATTTAGCGAAAAGTGTTACCGTAGAATAATCTAAGACTATTGAACAGAGATAGATTATATACGGAAGTGCTACTGTTAGTTTAGCAATAGGCTACATTCAAAGCTCGATAAAAAGAATAAAAAAATAGTAAGAATAAAAAGAAAATTTCATTCCTTTTATTCTTACTATTTTAATTTAAATTAATAGATATTGCTTCATCATTCTTGGTTTCTCTAAGCCTTATTATTTCTAGTTTCAGTTGCAATACGATAATATTAGGGTCTTCTTTACTATCAAAAATTAAATTCATATATGGACTCCACAAATGCTCAATCAATGATTGATCTTCTGTCAGAGTAAGATCCCCTTCTATCTCTACATAGTTTTTATCAAAAAGACCTTCTTCATATCCCAGTAAAACAAATGCATGAGGATTTTCTTTTATTTCTTCTACTTTTCCTATTCTTTTATCTGTTGATGTATACAAAATAAATTCTTCGTTAAAAAATGTCATATAATATGATTTTGGCTTACTACCAGAAACTGTTGAGAGAATATTTATTTTTGTTTTTAGATACAATTTTAAGAGCTTTTTCTCTCTCATCTGCCATTTTCACAGCTCCATCTCAACTTGATTATATTATTACACAAACCTTTTTAAACTAGCAATAAATCCGATTCCCTATCCAGAAAACAAAAACTCTCTTCCCAGATAATAACGGGAAGAGAATTTAATTCATTTAGTTTTTTTCAGCTAGTTTATCTTCACTAACTTCATCTACTCTTGTACCTAAGAAATAAACAACTCCAACAGTCACAAGTAAAGCTACAGGCATCGCTATCCAAATTGGTACACCTAATCCAACAGGAATAAAGCCAAACAAACAAGAAATCACTCCAACAACTAAAGCATACAATAGTTGTGTTTTGACATGATCAAGGTGGTCAACACCTGACCCCATAGAGGATAGTATTGTTGTGTCCGAAATTGGTGAACAATGATCTCCGAAAATAGCTCCTGTTAAAACAGCTCCTGTTGTCATAATAACAAATTCAGGGTCTGTTGATAGTGCTGCTGCTAATGGAATCGCTAGAGGCATTAAAATACCCATCGTACCGTAGGATGTTCCAGTAGCAAATGACGTAACTGCTCCAAGAATAAATATAATGGTTGGCAATAGAAATACCGGCATTGAATCAGATAATAAGGAGACTAAAAATTCAGCCGTGCCTAGTTCGCCTATAACTGTACTTAACGACCAAGCTAATAACAAAATTGCTCCTGTAATAATTAATGATTTCATTCCATTAATCCATACCGCAACAGACTCAGTCCACGTAAAGGCTTTCTGCGAAACACCCATTGCCATAGCTACCAAGCTCGATAAAAGTGCCGCTTGGAATAAGACAATACTCGCATCAGATGCTCCAAAAGTTTCTTGGATAGCTAAAAAGGATAAGGGATTTGCTTCTAAGATAGCAATTGTTGCATTCTCTCCACTTTCCATAATGCTATTGTATCCGTTAAAATAAAAACCAATAAATGCTGAAACAATTAATGTCCCTATAGGAACAATCATATTCCAAATCGATAGCTTAACTCCTTCAGCTGGTTCCATATCTTCTACTTCTTTTGAAGTTTCAACTGCAAAATCATCAAAATCCTTCGCTTTATTTTCACGTGCCCTTTTTTCAGCATTTAACATTGGACCAAACTCTCTTAAGAGTAAGGCTGTTGCTAAAACAAAAGCTAACATTAAAAAGTTATAGAAACGGTAAGGTAACGTTTCTATAAAAATTCCATAAGCATTTACTGATTGACCAATAGATTCGTAACCGTCTTTTATTAATCCTACTTCATATCCTACCCAAGTAGATATCAATGCAATTCCTGCTATTGGTGCTGCCGTAGCATCAACTATAAAAGCTAGTTTCTCTCGAGAAATATGTTTCTCATCTGTAACAGGACGCATGACTGGTCCAACAATTAAAGAATTAGCGTAATCATCAAAAAACATTAATATCCCTAAAATCCATGTAATAACTTGAGCACTTCTTGGGCCTTTAGCTTTATTTGATAGAGCTGCTGCTACTGCTTTAGCTCCACCTATTTTCGTCATTAGGGCAATCAATCCACCAATCGTTAATACTTGTAGAATAATACCCGCGTTCCATGGATCAGATAACGAGATCAATGCATAATCCACTACACTTAAAAAAGCCTGAACAAAAGCAACAACAAAGTTACTATCTGCTAGATGAAGTACAAATGCACCAGAAAAAACTCCTAAAAAAAGTGAAATAATAACATCTTTAGTTATAAATGCTAACACTATAGCAACCACTGGAGGAACTAACGTGAATAATCCATAATTAACTTCTGTTCCATTTCCTCCACTAAAATCTGCATTAATGGCTAATATCAAAAATATTCCTATCACTGCTATGAATCCAATTTTCTTCTTCATTATCAACTTCCTCTCTATAATTTAAACAAAAAACGCAAAAAAACACCCCGAGTCTATTCTAAAGTGGACCCTATAGAGGGCACTTTTTTTAGTGTCCATTCTATGGGGTCCATTTTATTCAACTCAAGGTGTTTTCTTTTTTGTATCTGACTACAAAGAGAAAGTCCTTTTGTTGATAGTCCTCCATAAGAATCAAATAATTGATTTTCATGACAGTCTTGAATATCTTATATTCAAAACCAGCAACTAGCAGCTTGGCTCCACTAGTCACTTCGGCGATTTTTCCTTTTCGATGTCCTTTGCCTTTTATTGGTCATCGTACTCTTAAAAACCGCGCCTCTATCTGTCTATTTAGTTACGTTACTATCTACTCTTATCATTCTATACTATTTTAATAACTATTTCATCCATTCTGTTTAATTTTTTACAAATAAAGGTAGTTGTTTCATTTGCCTAACGTCTTATTCAATAGTAAACTAATAGAAAGAAAACGTTTTCTACCCCGTTATGACTATAAACTAAGGAGGACTTCAATTGACGATTTTAATTACTGGAGCCACAGGTTTGTTAGGCAAAAAAATTGTACAGATTTTATTAGAAAAGGGTATTCTTACAGAACAATTGGCTATTGCCGTACGCGATCCAAAAAAAGCTCAAGAATTCGCACTAAAAGGTGTAGATGTTCGTCAGGCTGACTACGAAGATAGCGAATCTTTAGAGCGAGCTTTCAGTGGTGTGGATAAATTATTGTTAATATCTTCCCAGGGAGATAATGAAACACGCATCACACATCATCGGAATGCTATTTTTTCAGCTAAAGCTGCTGGTGTTCGTTTTATTGCTTATACCAGTTGCACTAAACCCCAAACTAGTCACTTAACCGTTGCTGAAGTTCATCGTATTACAGAAAAAATGATACATGAAACAGGTATCCCCTATTCTTTTTTAAGAAATAATTGGTATATCGAAAATGAAATAGATATTTTAAAATCAATAGTAGAAGGCGCTCCTTTAGTAACTTCAGCAGGTGATGGTCGAGTTGGATGGGTTCCCAGACTAGATTACGCCCAAGCCGCAGCTGCTATTTTAAGCACAGATAACCACGAGAATACCATTTATGAGTTATCCGGTATTCCTTCTACTTATGAAGATATGGCTACAATTCTATCTACCCTTTTGGATAGAGAAGTTCCACTTTTACAAGTAGACGATCGCGAGTACAGAGAACACTTAATTGAGCAAGATATTCCTGAAGGATACCTTGATTTTTACGTTGAAGTTCAACAATCTATCAGACGAGGAGACCTGGATAGTGAAAGCTCTGATTTGCCTTCGTTACTTAATAGGCCAGCTATCACATTACAAGAATCTTTAACTGAAATCATCCATAAATTTCAAGCTTCTAAATAAAAAATTCAAGAGAACTCTTTCAGATCATCCTTTATCTTATAGTTTACTGAATAATTTATCTCGCCTATTTAGTTCATTATTCAATTTCCAACCTCAGTCTGGCATTCGTTTAATAATGGAATACGGAAAAATTTGTTTTTCCATTTCTCCACTTACTGCTAGCTGAAATGCTGCGCTACCTATCTTTTTCAAATGAAAGTCAATTGTGGTAAACGACAAAACTTCGCTTATAGCAAGATTTTCTTGCCCAATCAGTAACGGTTGACTTAACTGATGGTCCTTAGCATATTTGTATATACCACTAGCAACATGATCTCCATTTGTTACAATGGCATCAAAATTACGACCTTCTTCAAAGAAATAACTAGCTGCCATCTTCCCATCTTCCATTGTTGAGCAATTTCGCACGATATTCCCTTCAATGGGTATTCCTAAAACTTTTTCATAACTTTCAATATTTGTTTTTGAACTTGCACTAACTTCTTCACTACGATTGATTGTCACGCCAATATTTTTATATCCAGCATCTTTTAAATAATTGAATATTTCAGTATAGGCTTTTCCTCGATCGGCATAGACACTTGGAATCGCGTAATTTTGAGTATCTTCACAGCAAATAATGGGACCGTATTTAGTATTTTTTTCAATTTCTGCTAATGAATTGCATTTAGAGGTCAAAATCAAAGCATCTAGACGTTTAGTTTTTAACTGTTGAAAATAACTTTTTTCTATTTTGGGATCATAATTAGTAGGCAATAGTGTAACTGCGTAGCCGATTTCAAAAGCTGATTCAATAACGCCGCTGATAATTTTTTCAAAATAAGAATGATTCACATTAGGGATAACAACACCAATATTTTTTGAAGCACCTAAAATAAGATCTCTTGCTTGGCTATTGGGTGCATAGTCTAGTTCTTTGATTACAGTTAAAATTCGTTGTTTCTTTTCTTTTGATACATGTGGGTGATTATTCAATACTCGTGATACCGTTGTTACTGAACACCCTGATAGTTTTGCTACATCTTTAATGTTGGCCACACTTCTATCTCCTTTTTGTACTAGTACTCATTTAAGTGCAATTATAGCATTCTCTTCTAAGTAAATACAAAATTTCAAAATATTCCTTTGCGCTTCATCATTTATATAAAAAACTATGTATAGATATATTTTAAATCAAAGAGGCTAAAAAACGGATAAGTATATAGTTTCCCACTAAAATTAGACTAATAAAAAGGCTTGAAATCAATGTTTTGTAAAAATGATTTCAAGCCTTTTTTAATTTTTAACTAGTTATGTCCCAGCCTCTTATTTATTTAATCATTTGGCAATAATTTATTAAGAACAATTGAAGCTAATGAAGCTATCGCTATTGGAGAACTAAACAAGTAGTTAACCATTGTTGGTAAGCTACTTAAGTACTCTTTTGGCAAGAATAGCAACGCTACTATTAATAAAATAGGAATCGAAATAACATACATCTCTTTTTGTCCGATTTGTGTTTGCTTTATAATTTGAAATCCACCCATAGCAATGATCCCGCACACAAGTGCGAATACTCCACCAATAACAGCTGAAGGGATAGTTGAAATTAAAGCAGATAGTTTACCAGATAAGCCAAAAATAATAAATAGACCTCCCGCCGCTACGAATACACGACGACTAGCAATACCTGTAATCGTAATAATACCTGCATTTGAAGAATATCCCGTTACCGGAGTTGTTCCTAATAAAGAAGCGACTAAACATCCTAATCCTTCACCAATGACTCCTCTGTTAATATATTCTTTATTCAATGGTGTTTTTGTAACATTACTGACAGCTAGCCATGTACCGGTTGTTTCTGCTAATAAAACGATATAAATAATCAACATTGTTACAATCGCAGAAAAGTTAAAAGAGAACGTAAAATCTTTGAAAAGTAGTTGTGGCATTGAAAACCATTTTGCTTGTGCTACGGAAGATAAATCTAACATTCCCATGAAGCTGGCCAAGATACTTCCTGTTACTAAAGCGATAATAACAGAAGCAACTCGGAATAAGCGACCTCCTTTTGATAAATGATTCCCTAATAAAGAACAAACGATCATAACGGTGCCCGTTGTTATGGCTAAAAAAATATTTTGACCAATTGTTCCAACCGCACTTTTATAAACATTATCATTTACAGCCGCTGGCATCAAGGAGAGACCCACACAGAAAATAATTGTTCCTCCAACAATAGAAGGGACAAAGGAGTCAATGAACTTATGAAAAAGGCCCGTAAATCCTAAAACAACTACTAGAATAGCACCTACAAAACTCGCTCCCATAGCCGCCCCCCAACCTTCCATTCCGCCTCCATTTGCTAAAGTAATCCCAGCAATAGCGCCAATCGGAATAAATGAAGCGCCTTGTGCGACCGGCATTTTCATTAATAATCCTGATTGAATTATTGTTGCGATACCTGCTGCAATAAACGTAGACTGTATTAATATAGCCGACTGCCCAGAAGTAAAACCAACCATCATCGCTACTATAAACGGAACAACATAAACATCCATTGCAAGTAAGTGTTGTAGCCCCAAAACAATACTTTGAACCCAAGATACCGAATCATTTGTACCGACTGTTAACTTTATATTTGTTTGAGTAGTTTCCATATGTTATACGATTCTCCTTATTTTTTAATTTTTTCACCTTGAACCCATACCGAAGTAATGTTCTCACGTTTAGTTAAGTAAAGTAACTTTTGGAAAATATCTTCCAGAGGTTCAGAATCATTAAAAATAGGCATTGAAGCATTCGGTGTTCTCGTATCTATAACTTGAGCATCAAAAGCATAGTTTTCTGCTAGACGTCCTATTGGAAGACTTAAACTTTCTCCTCCACCAGCTGTTGCAAAATAAAAAGCTTCTTTAACTGTAATTCTTGATTTATCTGTTGTGCTTCTTTCGATAGGAGATTTACTTGTGTCTACACCGTCTTCAAGCATCCTAGATGAAATAACAGCCTGGCGAATAGCTGAATAAACACTCGGATCGAATCCTCCTGAAAGATCTGTTCCTAAGCCAATTTCTACTCCAAGCTCATGAAATTTTTTAATAGGAATTACACCATTTGCAAAATATGCATTTGATATTGGACAATGAGCAATAGCTGTTCCTTGTTTCTTGAATGTTAAGGCATCAGCATCACTTAGAAAATTACAATGCGCCATAACTGATTTATCTGTTAGTAGTCCATAGTCATTCAAAACTTGAGCGTCGTTTTTTCCGAATCTTTCCTTAACATAGCCATGCTCCCAGTCACTTTCGCTACAATGACTCGTTACATGTACATCATACTTTGCTGTTAATTCTCCTAACCCTTCTAGGGCTTGGTCTGTACAACTAGGTACAAACCTTGGAATAATAACCGGATATACTCCTTGTTTTATTTCAGGTTGCAATGTTTTTATACGTTTAATAAAACTCTCTGTATCTTCTAAAGCTGTTTTTGTGTCTTTATCACGATAATATTCAGGGTTTTGTTCCAGGTCATCCATAACAACTTTCCCAACTAATCCTCGCTGTCCTTTTTTCGCACAAATCTCAGCTAGTTTGTAACTAGCCTCCTCATGTATCGTTGCAAAATAAAGACCAGTTGTTGTTCCGTGTGCTAATAATGTGTCAACTAAATGAGAGTAAACCTTCTCAGCAAACATATTATCGTTGAATTTTGATTCTAAAGGAAATGTATATGTATCTAACCATTGATGCAATGGAATATCTAAAGCAGTACCACTTTGACCCCACTGCGGAGCATGAATATGCAGATCAATAAATCCTGGTAATAAGTACTGTCCTTCTTCTAGCGCGATTAACTTATTGGTCTCTTTAGCCTCTTGCAGAGTCTGATTATACTGTGAATCTGAAGGATTTAAACGTTTAATAATTATCCCGTTTTTATCAATACAATATAAGTATTGCTCCAAAATTTCAATTTCTTGGGCAGAAATACTAGAAAAACCTGTTCCCTTTATAACCTTAACTATTTTATCCATCCATCTCACCTTTGTTCGCATATTTTAACTACTCCTTTATTATAAGCGACCATTAAAGAACAAGTCAACCTTAATAACGAATAATAAAAGAAAACTATTCGTTATAATTCGTTATTCAAAGTGTTTCATACTGATTTTCCAGCTCTCATCGATAAATAATGTGCAAAAAAAAAAGAAGAGACAATAAGCCTCATCCATTATTTGTTATTAGTATTTATACAACAATCCAGACATTGCCGCTGTCCCTATTAAGACAATTGTAGCTAGAACAGCAAAATCACTGCCTTCAACTTTCTTTGTTTCCCTTACTTTATTTGCCTCATTTATCGTCTCTTCTGGGGTACTACTTAGAAAAGTATTCGTCCCAGAAAGGTTAGATTCAGGAACAACATCCGCAGAACCATCTTTTAGTTCTGTCTTCTCTTGTAAATCTGGCTCTTTAGATTGAGTAGGCAAATAGACAACAATCTCGTCCTGATCATCTTTCACGAGAGGTATAGATGGATTCTCTTTAGAATTCGTTTGCTCCTCGCGAAGATTCTCATCTTTTCCAGTATCTAATCCAGGTTTCTTTTCTACCTCTTCTACCTCTTCTTTCTTAGGTAGAATTTCTTTTTTTATGGATAGGTAGACACCTTTCCTATCTACTATCATTAAGGTAAGTGAGTCTCCTAAAGGAATATCTGATAATATTTTGCCATTAACTGTAAAGTTCCCATCTTTATCTGATACAACTTCAAACAATAATTCATTTAGGTAAAATCCTTTTATTATAGCATTTGGTAGTGTCTTTCCTTCATAATTTAGCATACCTTGGAAAATATCCGGTAATTTTGTTGCCTTTCTGATTTCTTCTACTCTCATTTCCCATTCTTTAGTAGGTTTCAAAACCGTTTTATCTAGAACAGTCATTATTCCATTAGATATAAAAACAAACTGAAACTTTTTACCTTCATAACTTTCTATTTGATTTTCATCAAATACCCAATTGAATTTCCCAGTTACATCATCCGGATAGATAGGTTTATTTACCTCCCCTTCACTAACTAGATAAATCTCTGTTCCCAACATTGTTTTACCACGAATTTCTTTTGAATGTGTATAAATTTCGGATACGTTCGTTGCTTTTAACATTTCATCCTCTTGTAAACTATTTTCTTGATAAAGAATGATTTCTGCTCCAACTTTTTTTTCTAAAACCTCTTTTAGAATTTGCTCTTCTTTGTATTCATTCTCTTTTATCTTTTTACTAACATTAAAAATTAATTTGTCTCCAACTTCAATCCTGTATAGACTGAAGTTTATTATGAATCTTCCATTAGTGGCTACTGGAATATTGATTTTTTTCTCTTCTTGACCTTTTATCGTTAATGATACTTTAGATTCAGGTTCTACTTTACTGTTATAAATCAAAGTATTCTCATAAATATCTGCAAGAATAGAACTTTCACTTTGGATTAATTCACTTTCTTTGATTATTTCGCTATCTACCAAGCTATTATTTTCTGCATAAACAACTGGAATCTGTCTACCCATTAGAATTGCAATCGTTATTCCAATTGCCCAGTAATATGTATTCATTTTTTTCATTTTCTTACCCTTTCTTGTTTACAAATAGAATAAAATTAGTGTTACTCTATTTTAGCTAAAAACTTATTGCTTTAATTTTCTTTCTTTTTAAAAGATAGTGCTTGTAACCTTTATTAGTCTACCACAAAAAACTAGCCAATTTAACGGCAATACAAACAAATGAGTAAGTATAGTTAAAGTGGCTAGTTGAATGTCAACTCATTATTGAATGCTTTTTTTCAGTGATTCAAGATTGTTTTTCATTACTTGAATATAATCCGTTCCAACTTCTTGTTCTTTTTTTGTAACGCCTTCAATCGGGTCTAAAACAGCTAATTCTATATTAGCTTCTGCTGCTAGTGTTTCTGCTATTTTTGAAGAAGTATTATTTTCAAAATAAATATAACGAACATCATTTTCTTTTGCATATTTTGATAATTCAGCCAGTTTCGACGGACTTGGTTCCGTTTCAGATGATAAGCCTGATATTGAAACTTGAGTTAGGTTATACTGCTTTGCTAAGTATGCAAAAGCGGCATGTTGTGTAACAAATGTTCTATTTTTAGCATTTTTAAAAGCTGTTTTAAATTCTTGATCTAATTGATCTAATTTTTCATTGTATTCTTTTGCATTCTTTTGATAGAATGATGCATTTTCTTGATCTACTTTCGCTAAACCAGTTTGAATATTTTTTACTTCTGCTTTTGCTAACATCGGATTCAACCATACATGCGGATCTACTGAATGTTGATGATCTTCTCCAACATCTTCATGATTTTCATCTTCAGAATCGATATTCTCTATAAACTCTATCCCTTTACTAGCGTTAATAATTGTAACTTTTCTTGTATCAACTGCTTCAAGTGTACTGGGTACCCACGTTTCCATTTCTTCACTATTATAAATAAAAATATCTGCATTTTCAATCGATGCAACCATTTTTGCACTAGGTTCAAAATCATGTGGCTCAGTTCCTGCCGGAATTAAAAGAGAAACATCAGCTTTATCTTGTACAATATTTTTCGTGAAATCATACATAGGATAAAAAGTTGTTACTACTTTCAATTTCCCATTTTCTTCTACTTGAGAATCAGTGTTTCCGCAAGCACTTACTAACAATAGCAAACCCAATGATAGTACTGATATAATCAATTTTTTATTTTTCTTCATCATAATAAATTCAACTCCTATTTTTTTAAGACACTATTCTAAGCACCCCTTAAATCGTAACTGTTACGTTTTAAAGAATACCTTATTTAAATATAAAATACAACCTATTTTCTTAAAAAATAAAGAAAATAGATTGCAGAACAACTTCATTGACAAACGGCTACTCTTTTTCTACCCTTACTTACTTTGAATTTTCTAAAAGTAGCAACTTATTTTTCATGTCTATAGGCCCACGATAACCTGATACTTTTCCACTCTTATGAATAACACGATGACAAGGAACGATAATGAGTAACGGATTTTTCCCTATCGCTGATCCGACTGCGCGAGAAGAATTAGGTTGTCCTATCTTTTTTGCTAGTTCTCCATAAGTTAGCGTTTCTCCATAAGGAATTTGGTTTAATTCTGCCCATACTTTTTCTTGGAATTCCGTTCCTTTTATATCTGTTGAGAAATCAAAACTTGTTCTTTGACCATTAAAATATTCTTCTAGTTGCGCAGCGTATAGCGTTATTTCACTTTGATTTTCCTCATATGAAGCTTTTATTTTGTTTTTTTCCATCCATTTTTCTATCTCTATCTTCCCTCCATTTAATGAGCCAACAAAACATAGCCCTTTTTCTGTTGCAGCTAAATAAATAGACCACTTAGGATTAGGTATTTTAGCATAGTAAATTCGTTTAGTCATTTCGTTCACTATTAAAACCTCCTCTTTTTTATTTTAGCGCCTGATACTAACTGTGCAATTGGTTTCACTTTCTGATTGTTACCCTTTTAAAAAAATAAGTTGACAACCTTTAATGTTTTATTTAGAATCAATCAAGAGGTGAGTACATGTCAACCAAAAATAAATTATTAGCAATCTTAGAACAACAGAAAGGGCAAACCATCTCTGGACAGGATTTAGCTAGATGTCTAGACGTTTCACGTACTTCAATCTGGAAAGCAATTTCTACTCTTAGAAAAGAAGGTTACGATATTGAAGCAAAAACGAATAAAGGGTACAGTCTTTCTACAGAATCAGATTTACTATCCAGTGAAGCTATTCGACCACTTTTAATGCAAGAATTAAAAAGGCAACCCTTTTATTTATTTAAAGCAATTGAATCAACAAATCAAGAAGCAAAAAAAATTGCTATTGAACACTCCTCTGAAGCAGCCATCGTTCTTTCTGAGGAACAACTAAAAGGCAAAGGGCGTTTAGGCAGATTTTTTTATTCGCCTCCTAAAACAGGAATCTATATGAGTTTAATCTTAAAACCAAATCTAACAACTACAGATGCGACTCTGATTACAACGGCTGCAGCTGTTGCGGTTTGTCTAGCTATCGAAAAAATAACAGAAAAAAAACCTTCAATCAAATGGGTTAATGATATTTATTTAAACGACTACAAAATTGCTGGTATTCTGACCGAAGCAGTCACTAATTTTGAAAACAGAACGATTGATACGATTATTTTAGGAATTGGCTTAAACTTTAAGACACCTGTTGCTGGTTTTCCACCAGAACTAGAATCTATTGCAGGGAGCTTATTAAATGAGGAAGATACTAAAATAATGCGTAATGAATTAATTGCAGAAATTATAAATCAATTCTATCAGATTTACCGAGAAATTGGAAAAAGAGACTTTCTTGATGATTACAAAAAACGTTGCTTCGTTTTTGGCAAAACAATTCATTTTAAACAAGGCAAACAAGATTTTAAAGCTATACCTATTGATATTGATCAGCAAGGTGGGCTGATCGTAAAATTGGAGGATGGGCAACTTCAAACTTTATCTTATGGTGAAATTACCATTCAACGTCCATTTAATTAAAAAGGGGAATAACTATTATGAAATTAAGTACTCGTGACATCACTTATTCTAGCATTATGGCTGCATTGACTTTTCTTAGTGGATTTCTTACTATTCCACTCGGACCTATCCCGCTAACTTTACAAACTTTATTCGTATTACTAACTGGATTAATCTTGTCTAAAAGAAATGCTTTAATTTCTCAAGGAATTCATCTTCTTTTATCTATATTGATAGGTGGGTTTCAAGCAGTTCTAAGTCCTAGTTTTGGTTTTGTTTTTGGATTTGCTGCTGGAGCTTATGTTATCGCCTTTATCTTAGAGAAATATGGCTATACACTTAAAGTTGCTTCGTTAGCTGTTATCGTTGGATCTATCATTATTTATTTAATTGGACTACCTTATATGACGATCATTCTAAATAGTTACTTGGGCGGAAATTTTTCTGTTATCCAAATTTTGCAAATGGGATTATTTCTTTTTATTCCTGGAGATATTATCAAAGCCGTTATTGCTGTTATCGTTGGTTTACGTTTACAAGGAAAAGTGGCTCGATCTCAATCCCAAGCTCGTTAAGTAGCCTACTTCTTATTTACTTTTACTATCTAAAGTCAAATCAAAAAAAACCTATTTACTCATTCAGTACTCTTTTGGTATTGAACGAATAGATAGGATTTTCGGCTAGTTTATCATTTATCTCTAAAATTTTATTCAAACATCCCTGAAACAAGCTCTCCCTTGAACATAACAACTCTTTCTGGACAAATTCTTGCAATTAACTCTGCAGAACTAGCTGCTTTTGCAAATAAGAAATTAGCCGGATCGCCTACTTTTGGCCATTGCTGTTCACCTTTATTATTTAAAGGAGTTAAACCATCTGAAACTAAAGAGTAGGCTTGTGAAAGTGATCTTTCATCTTGCATCGAAAAGACTTCTGCGGCTCGGCTAGCTCTTTCAATTAAATCTCCTGAACCAAAAGGACTCCAATGATCATTAATATTATCATTGACCACTCGCACTTTCACACCATTTTTTTGAAGTAAAAATACAGGTAAAACAGTTGTATCAATTGGAATAGTCGTATTTATACCTATTTTAGCCTCTGCTAACCGTTTTGAAATCGTTTGGATAATATCTGCATCTCCATCTGCCAAAGCAAGTGCATGGCTAATTTGTACTTTCCCTTCTAATTGATACTTTTTTGTATAATCAATAATTCGATTAATTTCAAATAATCCCAGCGTACCACGATCATGTAAATGGTAATCTATTTCTCGCTGATAATGACTTGCTAGTGTAAACGTCGTGTGTAATGATTTTTCTATATCGGTATCAATCGTTGCAGGATCTAATCCGCCTAATATGAGACTATCATCACTCGCTAAAGCGTCAGTTAACAAACCTTTTTTTTCTGTTGTTAGTGTACCATGTTGGGGGAATGCAACAATTTCATAATCTAAGCGATGTTTATTTTTTTCCAGAACATTTTTAACACATACCAAATTATCCAATTCTATAACTGAATCCACGTTTGTTTGAACTCTTAAAAAAGTAGCTCCTCTGCCACAAATTAAATCAATTAAAGCCTGTGCTTTTTTTGGTGTTTCAGGAAGAAAATCTCTTAAAAACTCTTTCTCTTCTTGGATTCTCTCCGCTACTCCTGATGCAGGAATAGCAGCTTGCCATTCGCCGCCAAAATGGCCTTTATCTAAATGAATATGATTGTCTTGTAGTGAAGGCAACGCTATATATCCTTTTGCATCAATTACACTGCTATCTGTTTTTATTTTTTCTGAGGAAATTGTCTTAATTTTTCCGTTTTCTACTTCTATAGCAAACTCAGCCGTTACTGTTATAAATTTATTCGGTTTAACTTCTTCATAACCCGTCTCTAAATAAATATTTTTAATCCAAACCATATTTATCATCTCCTTTTTATTATTCTATTCCCATGCCTCATAAAATAGAATCGTGTCTAACTTTCCAAATTAAATTAGAACTTAATTTCTTTTTAAAGATTATCGATTTTTTCATTGGAAAGGATTATAAAAGCGACTACCATTTTGAAAAGTTATCCATAAACTACCAACAAAAATAAGTATACCTATAAAAATAGTAATAAAATCTCTCTTTGTTGCTTTCTTTTCGTTGTACCAACTACGTTTTTTGTATTTACCAAAACCCCTTAATTCCATCGCATTACTAATTACTTCAATACGATCCAAACTAGATAAAATTAAAGGAATGATAATAGCAGAAATATTTTTAATACGTTTTGCCATTTTTTCATTTCGAGAAATATCAATGCCCCTTGCTTGTTGTGTTTGTGAGATATTTCGATAATCACGTTGAATATCTGGAATGTAACGTAATGCAAGAGAAACCGAATAAGCAATCTTATAATTGACACCTATTTTATTAAGTGAAGCAGCAAACTCACTAGGATGAGTCGTAACAATAAAAAGCAAAGCTACCGGAATCACAACAAAATATTTTAACGTTACATTTAATTGATAAAAAAGTTGTTCTAAAGTAAGATTATATCTTCCAAAAATATGGATAAGTTCATGACTTGTTCCGTATATTTTAACGCCTTCTTGAGGCGAGAATAAGTAAATAGCTATATTGTTTAATAGTAAAAAAAATAAAATGAAAACTAATACAAAACCGATTTCACGGAGTTTAATTTTAGAAACAACAAATACAAATAAACTGATGATGAATAGACCAGCTAATACACGAGTATCGTATGTCAACATTGCAGCTGTTGAGAACAATAAAAAGACCATTAACTTAGTCGCGCCTGATAAGGAATGAATAGAAGAATGACGTTCAATATAAGCTAATAGTTCTATTGCCATATTTTCCGTACCCCCTTATCATAGTTAATAAATGTAGAAACAAATTTTTCTTGGTCTGTAATCCCTATTTTTCTAACTAGTGTATATAAGGATGTCTTAGTTAAATTTGTTTGAGTAATTAATGACTGGTTCGATAGTACCTCAACTGCTGAAGAATCAGCTAACAGTTGACCATCGCCAATGACAAGAGTTCTTGTTGTGTATTCTAACATTAGATGCATATCATGAGTAATCATTAGAATCGTTACCCCTTGTTGATTCAGTTCTGTTAAAAAATTCATAATTTCTGTATAGTGACGAAAATCTTGTCCAGCAGTCGGTTCGTCTAATATCAGTATTTCAGGCTCTAAGACTAGAATAGCTGCAATGGTTACTCTTTTTTTTTGACCAAAACTTAAAGCCGAAATAGGCCAATTTCGAAAAGAATATAATCCACAAATCTTTAACGTTTTTAGAACACGTTCCTTTATTTGATCTTTTGGTACATTACGTAACGTTAGTCCGAAAGCAACTTCATCAAAAATTAAATGCTTAGAAATCATTTGATTGGGATTTTGCATAACTAATCCAATAACCTCAGCACGCTTCGTAATCGTATCTTTACTAATATCATTGCCTTTATAAATAATACTACCTGTTTGTTGACGTTCAAAACCACAGATTAGTTTTGATAGCGTTGATTTTCCTGCTCCATTTTTACCAACTATACTAACCATTTCACCTTTTTGAATTGAAAACGTTACTCCTGTTAATGTATTTCTTGCATTTGGATAATGATAAGAAAGATTTTCTACTCGTAGTACTGTATTCTTTTTCCGATTATTACTCATTGGATCAGATTCTTGATACCACTTTTTCAACAGTTCTTTATTTTGATCTGTAAGCTGCAGACAATCGATATGCTCTGGGTGCATTTCTGGTGTAACTTTTACACCAGCATATTTTAAAGCTTTTAAGTAAAGGGGTTCCCTAAGATAGCTAGTTTCTAACACATTTGTTGTTAATAACTTTTCTGGAGCAGCATCAGCAACAATTCGACCTTCACTCATTACAATAATACGATCAACATTTCGATATAAGACATCTTCTAAACGATGCTCGATGATGACAATCGTTTTATTTGTTTTTTTTTGCAGCTTATCAATCCAGTCAATCGCATGTTTACCAGTTGAGGGATCTAAATTTGCCAAAGGTTCATCAAAGAGTAAGATATCAACGTCATCAACAAGTACACCCGCCATTGAGACTCGTTGCTTTTGTCCACCAGATAGTTCATGTATAGATGCATTTAAATAATCATTCATGTTTACTAATTCAGCAACTTGAGTGACTTTTTCGTGCATTTTATTTTGCTCAACTCTATCATTTTCTAAAGCAAAAGCAATATCTTCTCCAACCGTAAGGCCAATAAATTGGCCATCCAAGTCTTGCAGTACGGTTCCTACCATTTTTGATAGCTGAAAAATATCTAATGTTTTCGTTTCTTTTCTATTAATTTGGCAAGAGCCTTTACTTTCTCCTCGGTACGCAAAAGGAACTAATCCATTGATGCAATGAGCAAGTGTACTCTTACCTGAACCAGACGGACCAACAATCACTACTTTTTCACCTTCGTAAATCGTTAAATTGATGTCTTTTAAAGTCGGTTCCGTTTGACTGCGGTATTTAAACGTGTATGATTTGAAATCAATAGCCACTCGGTTCATAATTCGGCTCCTTTTCACCATTTAAAGAATCATTATTCCTTCGTTAAACTATTACTTTTATTCCTTGTTTTTACATACGCTGTTAATAAAATCGTTCCGATAACCCCAACCGTTATAATATTTGAGATTCCAGCTACAATGCCTTGAGTAAAGACTTTATTCGCTGGTTCTGCATAAATTAGAATATCTAAAGTAGGTGCTAATATAAACCAACCTATCACTTGCGCGATAACTTGACTAATATTAAAACGGATTTTATCTTTCTTATTAAACTCTCCATCTTCCAATTGGATGTTTTTTGTTAAAAGTCCAATCGTAAGACCTACAAATAAAGAAACGATAACCCAACTCCACCATATTGAACCATAAGAAATGGCATCCGTTAAAGTATGACCAATTAAGCCAATCAAACCTCCAGCAATTGGTCCAAAAACTACTGCCATCAAGGCTAAAAATGCATAAGCTGTTTGAATACTCGTATTAGGAATCGGTGTAGGAATTGCAGCAAACCTTGACAAAATAACAAAAACGGCCGACCCAATTCCTATAGCAACGATTGTTTTAATGGATAGTTCTTTCTTTTTCATTTTTATCTCTCCTACTCTTTTATTAGTTTATCATTAATTAGTCGTTTTTTTTACCGTTATTTGCCAATTGCCGCTGCTTTTAATCTGATGGATGTGAGCAAATGATCCTTGATTGATTGCCACTCCTAATTTATCTAAAGAATTAATGAATAAAATAGGTTCGCCAACCTGACTATTCGCAAACGATTGTCCAATTTGGATTATATTTTGATAAACATAATTATCATCATTTGAAATGATAATCTCTAGTTGATCGCCATAAGATATTCCATGAGAAAAAAGTAATTCACGCGGAATATTCGTCCAAAGATTACCAAAGCGACTATCTAAAATATCAACGCTTCCAACAATTAAGTCCTTTTTTTCTTTTGCTTTTTGATGTGGCAATGTAACAACTTGATTTACATCAAAAATTGGTCCAACTTCTTCAAACGAAATTATTCCCGCAGCTAATCGAGCAGCTGTATAAACATAAACATCTCTTCCATGAAAAGTATACGATTCGCCAGAATTAGGTAGACGATTTACTATTTCGTCAATTTGACGAATAGAAACAATTCCAACACTCTCATGTAGATGTGTTAGTGTTCCATTATCTGGAGTTACAATATAATGATTATTTGATGTTTTAGCAACAACACTTAAACGTTGTGTTCCTACCCCCGGATCAACAACAGAAACAAACACTGTATTTTCAGGCCAATATTGGACTGTCTGATACAATCGATAAGAGGCCTCCCAAATATTGAATTGTGGTATCTCATGTGTTAAATCATAAACTCCTAGGGATGGTTCTACACCAAACGCAACCCCGTACATCGCACTAACTGCTCCATCGTTTAACCCAAAATCTGTTTGAAGCACAATTTTTTTCATCATTTCCCCTGCATCCTCTCTAATTAAAAAATGAAATAACCTTTTCTTCCTTAAAAATATAGTCTACAAAAAAACCACGTCCTTATCGAAATAATCGATAAGGACGTGGTTTAAGACGTGGTGCCACCTTATTTTTCAAGTTGCTCACACATACTTGACTCAGAGAGTGAAACAGCTAATCTCACTCTAGCTAAGGATAACGATTGCTACACCGTTACTAGCTATAATCCAACTATATATAGGATTATTCACTAATAAAACTCAAAGACCATTCTTCAATACCTAATTATACTTCTTCTCAGCTACCGAAGCTTTCTGTAAAAATTAATTGTACCTACTGTTTCTTATCACTGTTTTTTAACTTTATTCACATTTAATTTTAATTTATTATAGCTTAATTTTTTTTAGATAGCAATCTTTTTAACTAAATTTAGAAATACAATACTAAAAACTTGACTTAAAAAAGGGAACGTTTTAAAATAAGAAACGATTATTATTTAATTTAAAGATACAATTAAGTAGTTAAAACAGCTCGGAAAATGTACTCATGAGTGACTTTAAATTTTTTATATCTAGGAAAAACGAATAAAATAACAATACGCAAAAAAGTTAGATTTAATTTAAAAACAGACAACTATGAAGGGAGAATAATAAGTGATCATGGAAGACACTTACGAAGAATTGGTTAATGAACTGAATCATATGAAACGGTTGAATGAAGAACTAATAAATCAAGTTAATCAAAATGATGTAACTAAGTTTCCTTGGTCTGAAAACTTAGGTCATTGGTATTGGGATTACACTAAAAATGTAGTTGTATTCAATCCTAAGAAAGCAGGAGCAATCGGTTATTTTGAAAATGACATTCCAGATAATCCCGGTTTTGAATTTTTTACCGAAAAATTACATCCAGAAGATTATACTACTGTAATGGAAAATATGAGGAAACACTTACAAGGAATACTTCCTATCTGGGAAGTCAAATACCGGATTCAGGCAAAGGATGGATCATGGAAAGTGTTTAAAGATCGCGGAAAAGTGACGCAACGATCAGCAGATGGAAAACCTCTCTTCCTATCAGGTATCGTTTTTGATGTGACTAAGGAAGAAGAACAGAAAGAAAAGCTTAAACAAAAAAATAACTATTGGAGAAAAAAAGCACTATACGATAATTTAACAAAACTATATACTCGTAGTGCTTTAGATGAAAAATTCGTTGAGCATCATCAATACGCATTAGAAAACCATCGTGTCTATTCTATTATTTTATTAGATATCGATCATTTTAAATCAATAAATGATTATTATGGACATTTAGCCGGTGATGGAGTATTAGCCGAAGTAGGCGATATCATATTAAGTCAAATTCGTTCTACAGACATAGCTGGTCGATATGGAGGAGAAGAATTTTTAGTCATTCTTCCTGATACAGACAGAGAAATGGCTTTAAAAATAGGGGTTCGAATTCAGAAAGAATTAAAGAATATTAATTTTGATACTGATATAACACTTAGTGGAGGTATTGCTTCCGTTAGAGAAAAATCTAATTTGTTATCTATTATTGATTTAGCCGACAAACGTTTATACAAAGCAAAACATAACGGACGAAATCAAATAATAAATAAATAGCTTTTAAAAATAAAATTTAAAAAGAAGCAACTCATTAGACAATTATTGAGTCGCTTCTTTTTATTATATATTTTAAATCTTTGATTTAGGTTTAAATCGTTTTAATCTCAATGCATTTAGTAAAACGGATACAGAACTAAAACTCATAGTTGCTCTCGCATACATCGGATCTAATAATAGATCAACAAAAAGATAAAGAATTGCAATAGGAATACCTAGCGTATTGTATGCAAAAGCCCAAAATAGATTTTCTTTTATATTTTTAATAGCTACTTTACTTAACTCAATGGCTGTCAGAACATAAATTCATTTCCGACTGCTTGTGTTGCTACTAATTCCTCCTATACTAGCCGACTTATTAGCGTTTTAATTGTAGTAGGTTTCCAGTCCATTTTATTTTTGTAGAATACTTATAATTTCTTTGCTCGAAGCAGCGTTCACTGTCCATAAAACACGCATTAATTCCCACTTGGCATCAGTTAGTGTTGTTTTTTTTGTAGACATAAGCATCCCTCTTGCATCTACATTCGTAACCCTGCCTGAAGTTTACATCGGCAATTTTTTTTACAGAGAAAGCCATTCTTTATTTACGACAATAAAAAAGGATTGAGACATAATCCTCAATCCTTAACGTTTATTAAATCAGTTAACTGCTTTTATTTTTAAAAATACATTCATTAAAAGTAATTATTTTCTCATTCATATCGACCGTTGCATCGACACCATATGGTAAGGCACAACGTGGATAAGCATGTCCAAAATTAATATTATATAAGATAGGCAGAGACTCATCAGAGATAACTTTTTTATAGATTTCTTTGTACGGCTGATAGTAAACCTCATTTTGTGGTTTGCCGATTAGTAAACCATTTATTACAGAAAATAACCCTGTTTTTTTTAACGCCACTAACATTTGTTCTAATCGTTTTGGTGTTGGTTTTTCTTCACTTGTTTCAAGGAAGAGAATTTTACCCTCCCATTCTTCTAAAGAAGGATACAATGAGTAGCGTTGATTCATCTCGGCTTCATCTAGATATCTTTCCCCTGTTAGCAGATCATACAAACTTTCTAAACAACCTCCTAATAGCGGACCTGAAAAAGAACCTGTTCCTTGTAAAATCTCATATCCTCTTTTTTCAGAGTGTTGAATACGATTAATTCCTATTGACTGTTTAGAAAAATCCGTTCGTTCTTCGTACCAATAATTGCTTGAACGAATTTCATTTTGTTCAAATCCTCGAAAATAAGAGGCAACGGTCTCTTTAGTGTAAAAAAGCATATTATCTTCTAATTCAGCAATATCATTAATAAAATTTGGCCCATAAAATGAGGTCATGCCTAGTTTATAAAACAGTAGATGATTAACCGTAGTATCAGAAAAACCTGTAAACAATTTCGGTGTAGTTTTTACATTTCGAATAAATTCTTTATCTTCAAGTAGATAAGGCACTAACCGATAAGTGTCATCTCCTCCTATTGCACAAAAAATACCCTTTATCGTTGGATCTTGAAAGGCATTTTTTAAATCTTGTGCTCTAGCTTCAGGATGATTTTTTAAATAATCTATCCCTTTTAAAGCATTTGCCATAAAAACTGGTTTAAGACCCATATGTTCTAAACGTTTTTTCCCGATTTCTATTTGATGAGAACAACTATCTTCACCTAACATACCACTAGAAAGACTTAAGATAGCAACTTTATCTCCTTTTTCCAAAGCGTTTGGCTTAATCATCCTATCACCCACTTAGCTTATTTTTGTAGCAATCGGAACCCAACCCGGCCTACTGGATATATATTCCCACATCTCATCTGGAATCATTAAATCAGTCTTATCTGTAGGATCAATTTCTACTCGAATAGACTGTTCTTTTCCTTCTTTAATTTTTTTGATCCAATCAGGTTCTACAATCAGCTCACGACCAATAGCAACTAGCGGTATTCCCAATTCTAATGCGCTCATCGCATCACTTGGCGTTTGTATTAACCCTACTCCTATAATCGGTATCTTATTTCCTATTTTTTCTTGAATGAGTTGAATAATAGGCTTTTCTATCCCTTTATCTCGCATTGAGCTTTGTTTCATATCTCCAACTGAAACATGGATATAATCTAATTCTTGATCTTTTAATTTATCTAACAACTGAACTGTATGTTCTAACGTGATTCCTGGATTCTCCATTTCCTCAGGTGAAATACGGTAGCCTAATATGAATGGTTTATCTGAGTATTTTTTGATCGCATTTTTCGCTTCTTTCACTACTGCAAGCGGGAAATTCATACGTTTTTCAAGAGTCCCACCCCAATAGTCTTCTCTACGATTTGAGTGAGGAGAAAAAAATTGCTGAATCAAATAAGTGTTCGCGCCATGTAGTTCAACACCGTCAAAACCAGCTTGGATAGCTCTTCTTGTAGCTTCGCCAAATGCTCTTACTAGTTCATGAACTTCATCGCTAGATAAAGCTCTTGGTGTTTCTGCAGATTCTCTAAGTGCTGGTATCGCACTTGCACTAACAGGTTGTTCTCCTCTTAATGTGCTGCTTGTCCCCATTCTCCCTACATGAAATAGCTGCAAAATTGCTTTAGAACCTGTACTTTGAATCGTGGATGCTAATTTAGAAAGACTTTCAATACGATTATCTGATGCCGCACTAAATGATCCTGCAAATTTCCCGTTTTCCATCACTTGTGCACAAGAAGTAATCACAGCGCCTAACCCAGTTGCTCTACGTAGATAATAATTATGTTCATCTGTCGTTATCATACCGTTCTCAAAGGCTGAATTAGTTGTCATCGGTGCCATTAACACACGATTCTCGATTGTCACACCAGATGGAAAGGTAAATGGTTCAAACAATTTATTGTATTCTGGATTCATAGTTCTCCTCCTGATTTTTTATAAGTAACTAGTTTCATTTATGATACTTCAAAGAAACTCATTTTTAAAGTAAAACTAACTCACTTTTCTAAAGTCTAACTCTGATCAAAAATAAAAAAGACCTATTCTATTGGATGAATATAGAAAGAGGGCTTATTTTATTTGACTATTTTAGTATCTTTCCATTTATCTTTGATAAAAACTATTTATTTAATTCTGTATTTGTTTTTAAAAATACACCTAAACGAATTAATTTAAATGAGATACTCATTATACTATAGGGTATCAGTAACAAGAACAGAAAGTTAATCACCATTAATTGCGGATGACTTCCTGAAGGCATAATTTGTGTGTTTCTAAGTCCAGTTAGGATACCACCAGTGTTGAATTGAATTTCAATAAACAGCATCACTGTAATCATTTCTAAATAGATAAATTTCATAATACTTTCTAAGGATGATATCAAATTAGGAATAACATATGAAAAAAACAGCTTATTTTTAGGATATCCTAAGGACTTCGCAAATATAAAATAATTAGATTGATAAATTTCTTTGATGTAAGGTGTCATGTATTTGATTAAGAAGATAACTGGGAAGACACTCACTATAAACAATGGAACTACAACTGCCGGTTCTCTTGGAGTACCAACTGTTTTAAATAAATGAATAGATGTCGCGTTGTACCAACTAACACTAATCCAATGGATGAAAAAAACAATTCCAACGACTGGTAAATTCTCTATATCTTCTAAGTATCTTAACAGCTTTAAAACTGTTTTACCCTTTAAATCCGGATAGAAATAGCTATATAAAGTAAATAAAAGTAGTGTAATAACTAAGCTTGTACTAACTAATTTCAGTGTATAACTACCGCTAACCTGTTGATAAGCTGTGGATAACTTTGTGAAATTAGTATATGTAGCGATTTGTATAAGAGTTTCTTTGACTGTATCCCAGAATAAGCCTGGCCCTCTCATACCCAAGGGTGAAGAATAACTGAAGCAAACAATTAAGATAATACCAAATGGTACCGAAATACATGATACGAGTAGTTTACTAACTTTAATAACTCCGTTGATTTTGCATCCCTCCTACTAAAGCTCTTTTAATAGCATTTAATAAAAGAATTAAACAACCATAACATCCTAATGGGATAAGTACAGTCCAAGGAGTACTAGCCAAACGATTCATGTTTTGACCTATTAATCCACTCCATTCATTAGATAGCGTTACGGTATAGTTCGTGCTTGCATCTAGTTGCATGACTAGTGAACCACCTAAATACAATTCAAAATAAGCTAAATAAATAAACAAAGATAAATTTTGTGTTAAAACTTTAAACAGTAAATTCAATGTTAATTCTGTTAGTTGTGGCTTAAAAGAATATCTGATTATTCTAAACTTAGAACTGCCTAGGCTTTGACTAACACTTGCAAAATCTTGTTTAAATAGATGGTCTAATTCGTTATGGTATAGGTTAACTAAATTAGGCATCCCAACAAGAAATAAAATAAAAAGTTGAAGCATTATAAACGGTACATTAGCTGTCGGTTGGATTGCATCGGCACTAAATAACAATGCTTGGTAATAAGGTCCTATTAACAGTAATAATAAAAAAGGCTTTGGTATCATTGTAAATAGCTTATCCAAATAAGAGATAACTGGCAAAAGAATTATACGTCCTAGTTTGTACATCGTGAAACCGCTTAGAAATAAACCAATTAAAATTTGAAAAAAGCTTAAGAATAAACCAATAAAAAAAGTATATTTAAATCCCTGAATCATTTTGGCGAAGATAGTAAATCCTAGAATATCTGTCCCAAATGGTTTAACTTCTAGAGGTGAAAAGGGTGGATAAGTTAATTCGCCATTTACTAACATTTTATCTACTCGAACTAAAAGAATTTTTGACAAGACAGGTTCGTACAAACAACTAAGCAACAAGAAGAAGAATAAAACTGAGCATAGTAACCAAAGTGTCCTTCTTTTATTTTTTTGCATAAGCATAAATAAAGACCTCCTTTTCAAAAAAACTATAAATCCCCCTCTATATACCCTATATGATCATAGAATAAAAAGATAAAGAAAAGGTAATTTCTCTATCTTTTTATTCTATACTAGGTATATTCTTTTTATTGAATTAACCAAATTAATTTAAGCTTTTATTTCTTTTAAGTGCTGACTTTTTTTTATAACTTTAAATACTGTATCTATCGTAAAAATAGCTAAAGCAATCATCCCAGCAATCTGAAGCGTTATGATCAAATGACCTTGAGCCAAGTTTGTGTGCCCTTTTATAAATTCATAGACAGCTAAATACATTCCTGATCCAGGAAAAAGTGGAAAAAATCCTGGTAAAAAGAAAATGGTCACTGGTACCTTAAATAGTCGAGAAAAAATATGCGATTCTGTAGAAATAACTAGTCCCGAAATATACGTAGCAGGAACTGGTCCAAGAGCTTTAAGAAAAATGAGGTAAACAAACCACCCTGATGCCCCAACAAAAGCTGCCGGTAAAATAAATTTTTTAGGAGATTCCAAAATAATTGTTGCCGCTGCAACAGCCAAAAAGGCTCCTATAATCTGACTAATCAAGAAACACCACCTCCAATAATAACTAAACCAATAGCTACACCCAGGGCAATTGATAATGCGACAACAAAAGCTTCTAGAGCTTTTGCTCCACCTGATGTGTAATCGCCTTGTAATGTATCTCTTATAGCATTTGTAATGGCTGTTCCTGGTACTAAGGGCATGATGGTACTAGTAATCACTAAGTTCATATTAAGATTGGGGAAAAGAAACATCTGAAATAGACCCGCACCAATTGAAATAACTGCAGAGGATACAACATTGCGAACAAAGGAACCCATACCCAATCTTTTTTCTCCTTTTAATACTAAGGCTAATAACGCACCATTAACTCCGGCAGCTGCCATTTCTAATATTCCACCGCCTAATAAAAGAGCAAAAGAAGCCGCCAAGATAGAGGTCGCAATATCTTTATACCCTTGTTTGTATTGGACTTTGCTAATGTTTTGTAAAGCAAGATAAGCTTCTGGTATTTCAATTTCTCCACTTGTTAGTTGACGAGAAATTGTATTTACTTCTGCAATATTACTTAAATTTGTAGCCGTAGAGTTAATGCGCTTAACAATTGTAATAGGATCAACAATACTAGGGTCATCTAACGTAGCCACTAATCCTGTAGCTATTGCTAAAGCTTCTGTAGTCTCAAAATTAGAGGTTTGTAAAATATGGTTCATTGTATCTTCTACACGATAGGTTTCAGCATTGCTTTCTAGCATGATTTTCCCTGCTAATATTGCAACATCCATTAATGTTCTATAATCCATTGAATGTGTGTCACCCTTTCTACAATGATTTTTTTTGGAATTAAATTTAGTTTAGTATAGCATACTTTCTTTTCTTCTTTGGGACTTCAAAAGGTTTTTTTAAGGTTTTCTAACTTTTACTCCTTTACTAAACAAAATAAAGAGCGGAGACAGATACCATCTTCGCTCTTTATCTATTTCGGTTTTTAATCTAATCCTATTTCAGCTCGAACAACAGCTGCGATACGGTCAACATATAAGTCAACCTTCTCTTGTGTTGGAGCTTCAGCCATAACACGTAACAGCGGCTCTGTCCCACTAGCACGGACTAAGATACGTCCATCACCATTCATTTCTTTTTCTACTTCTTCAATAACTTCCTTTATTTCAGGAACGTCCATTGCACCGTATTTATCGTTTACTCGAATATTAACGAGTTTTTGTGGATAAGTGACTACTTCTTCTGCTAATTCTGATAATTTCTTCCCAGTTTGCTTCATTACATTTAATAGCTGAATACCTGAAAGCATGCCATCTCCAGTTGTATTATAATCTAAAAACACCATGTGTCCTGATTGTTCTCCACCGAAATTGTAGCCATTTTTCCGCATCTCTTCTACAACATAACGATCGCCTACTTGTGTCTGTAGAGCAGTCATATTTGCTGCCTCAATAGCTTTATGAAAACCTAAGTTACTCATAACAGTTGATACAATTGTATCTTTTTTAAGTCGGCCTTTTTCCAGCATATGTTTTCCACAGATGTACATGATTTTATCTCCATCAATAATATTGCCTAATTCATCAACGGCAATAACTCGATCGGCATCTCCATCAAAAGCTAATCCTGCATCTGCACCTTTTTCAACGACAAATTTAGCAAGATTTTCTGGATGTGTTGATCCAACGCCATCATTAATATTAAGTCCATTAGGAGAAGCTCCAATAACATCAAATTCAGTTTCTAAATCCGCAAATAAACGATTAATCAACGGGCTAGCTGAACCATTGGCCCCATCTATACAAACTTGTAACCCACTGAGATCATTTGGAATGGTTTGTTGTAAAAATTGAGTATACTTTAATGAACCTTCTGGGTAATCATCGACTGTTCCTAGGCCTTGTGCGCTTGGGCGAGGCAATGTATCTTCTGTTTGATCTAATAATGCTTCAATTTCAAGTTCAGTTGAGTCAGATAACTTAAATCCATCTGATCCAAAGAATTTTATACCATTATCAGGCGCTGGATTATGCGATGCTGAGATCATTACTCCTGCAGCAGCTCCTTGTACACGTGTTAAATAGGCAACTCCTGGTGTTGAAATAACACCTAATTTCATTACTTCTATACCGACAGATAATAGTCCAGCAATCAAAGCAGACTCTAGCATTTCTCCAGAGATACGTGTATCTCTTCCTACTAAAACCCGCGGATGCTCGGTGCCTTCTGTATGTTGACATAAAATATAGCCACCAAATCTTCCTAATTTAAATGCTAATTCTGGTGTTAATTCTGAATTAGCAACTCCTCTAACTCCATCTGTTCCAAAATATTTTCCCATTTCATAATGCCCCTTTTCAAAGTTAAGAACTTTCAATAATTTTTTTAAATATTTATTACTGGTTACTTGAATCTAACTCTGATTGATTTGGTAATGACTCGTTGTTTCCATTTACTTTACTTGATTCAACTTTTTCTCCAGAAATTAAACTACTCTGTTTTTCAGATTCTTGTTTACTGTTTGAAGAGTCTACAGTAGAACTAGTTTTTGATTCAGTATTTTCGATACTTGTATTAGATTCTGCTGGTTTGGCTTCACTAGATGTCTGTTGTTCTTGTTTATTTACCGTAATCCTGATAGTGATTTTCTCAGGCGCAATACTAGATAGTCCATCTATCAAAGGTAAGTTAACTTCCTTAGTAGTTGTCTCATCAATTCCAGTTACGTCTATCTCAAGTGGATAACTACTTAATTTATCTAATGCTTCTGGTGATCCAGTAACCGATAGTAGTGTGTTTTTCTCGTCTTCGATACCTAGTTCATAGTCGTAATTTTCTTCTGGCTTACCTATCTGAATTAACTTCAATGGCAGCGGCTTGCTATTACTATTAACGTCCATACTAACCGTTACTTCTTTTGGATTTATAATCACATCTAGTTGGTTCCCATTTGCATCAAAAGCGTCAACCGGTACTGTTTTTTTAAAATCAGCTTTTATTTCTTCAGAAGACGATACAATTGCTTGTACAGTATTTATTTTTTCAATTGTAGAATCTGCACCCGAAATTTCAACAGTATCATAATTTAAAGTTGGCTCTTCAGCTACATAACCTTCTGCTAAGTTCGCTTCATCGAAAACAACTTCTACTTTAAATGTTTCTACTCTTTTTTCTTTAATTTCAATAGTTATTTCAGGTGGGGTGATCGTATACTTTAAGTCGGAGGACAAACCTTCTGCTACCAAGTTAATCGTATGTACACCTACACCTAGTTCATCTAAATTTTGAGCTGTAATATCAAAAGATTTATTTGCTGTAGTTTGAGATACAATATTTGTTGGTCCCGAAATTTCGATTGAAGCTGTTTCTGGAAAGCCTGAGACAAAATATTTATCTTGATCAATATCAACTACAATCGGTAAGTTTGTAATAATTTTACTTGAGGATGTACTAACACCATTTAAGGGATTTGTTGTCAACAATTTACTGTTATTTTCATAATTTACATAAGTAAATAACAAAACAGCAAAGGCAAAAGCAACCAACTTAGTAAACCAAGAAGAATTATAAATTTTTTCCATCCTTACACCCCTTTCTTGAAGTTATCAACAAACTCTTGGAACGGGTTTTTTTTGATTTCTTCTTCTGGGAGAATTAATTCTTTACTTAAAAATTTAACAAAGTCTTCTTTGGATAGTTCTCTTAATAAATCTCCTCGATGAGAGATGCTCACACCACCGGTTTCTTCAGAAACAATGATTGTGATTGCATCTGTAACTTCACTTAAACCAATAGCTGCTCGATGCCTAGTACCTAGCTCTTTAGGAATTAAAGAACTCTCAGAAAGCGGCAAGTATCCTGCTGCAGCTGCTATCTTATAATCTTTTATCATCACTGCTCCATCATGCAAAGGAGTATTAGGGATAAAGATATTAATTAATAACTCCCCTGAAATATCTGCGTCTAATGGTATCCCGGTGGCTATATACTCATCCAATTCTGTTTCCATTTGAATTGAAATCAATGCTCCAATTCTTCTCTTAGCCATATACTGTACAGCTTGGTCTAGTTGTTGGATCATCTTATTAGCGGGGTTAACTTTTCTTTTTGTATTTTTAAAAAATGTCCCTCTCCCAAGATGTTCTAAACCTCTTCGTAATTCGGGTTGAAAGATAATAATAACAGCTAATACACTCCATTGTATAACCAAATCTACAATCCAACCAACTGTTTGTAACTGCAAGAAGAAACTTCCAATTTTGATTAGCATAATAATCGCAATACCTTTTAGCGACTGAATAGCCTTAGTACCTTTTAACGTTTTAATTAACTGGTAAATAAAAAAGGTCACTACTAGAATATCAACTGCATTAATAAATGATCGCCATGTAAATAACTGTGACCAATCCATGGACATAAATACACCTCCGATAACGTGCAAAAATTGTTACTCTTTTCATATTATACCATACTCTATAGAAATATAAGGAGCTAGTTTCTTGAAAAAAATTTATTGCTTTTGCTCAATTTAATTCCTTCTCATCGTATATTTTACTTATATTACTAAAAATCTAAATATAAAAACCAGGTTTAAACATTTTTATCAATGTCTAACCCTGGTTGTAGGTCGCTTACTCAATTAATCAGAATACTTTGATTTACCATTGTTTAACCATGAATAATTTAATCCTAATAACAGACCTCCACCTACAAAATTACCCAATGTTGCAAATAAAAGGTTTGTAAGAACCGCTATTGTTGTCATACCCGGTACATTACCACCAGTAGAGAAAAAAGCTAATGAGAAAGAAGAGAAGTTCGCAATAACGTGTTCGAATCCTAGAAAAGCAAAGATAAAGATAAGAAAAACAATTGCTAAGATACGTGCAGTATCTTCTTTCAAGTTAATCGTAACAAAAACTGCTATATTTACAATCAAGTTTGCAAATATTCCTTCAAAGAAAACTTGTGACGGTCCTTTTTCTAACTTACTTGCAATTGTCGTAACAAGAAAACTATCTTGTGTAACGTGTAGGAAAGCACCTGTATGAGAAATCAACCAACTTGCTAAAATTCCACCAATTAGGTTGAAAAAGATACAAGCAATTAAAATTGTTGCGGCTTTTTTTAATGGCAATATCTTGCGATGGACAGCAGTGGTCATGTACATCATATTAGAGGTCCCTAATTCAGCGTTTAGATAAATAATCATAACAAGTGACCAAGTAAACATTAGAGCATAGGCTATCTTTCCGCCTCCAGGTACAATTACATTCACAGCTTCACCTAAGTATACAGCTGCTGCAGTTCCAATTGTTAGAAATAAGCACGCAAGCATTGAACGCATAAAATAGCGAGCTTTGCTTTTGTTAAATAAATCTTCTTTTTTTAGGATACTTGCTTGAAGTGTCCTCATTAGTGAACTAGTTTCAAATTCTTCAACTTCCAAAATTTTTCATCTCCATTATTTTCTTCTCATTTCATTCCTTCTTGTTATATATTACACTATCTTTTTCGAGTAAACCACTTTTTTATAGATGTAAACGATTACTATCGGAAATTTTTCAACTTATTTTTTTCCAAAAAAAAACTATCGACGCAATTCGTCGACAGTTACTTATGAGTCATGCAGGATTCGAACCTGCGACCCTCTGATTAAAAGTCAGATGCTCTACCAACTGAGCTAATGACTCAAATAAAAAAAGTTACTATGCGCGGCAACGTCCTACTCTCACAAAGGGAAACCCTTCACTACCATCGGCGCTAAGAAGCTTAACTGCTGTGTTCGGCATGGGAACAGGTGTGACCTTCTTGCCGTCATCACCACACATTAGCGTAACTTGTTATA
>NZ_JBATXB010000124.1:0-5321 GCF_049673005.1 Carnobacterium sp.
ATAAAGAACAAAAAGACCCATGAATAAATAAAGCAATGCTTATTCATGGGCCTTTTCATGTACCTAAGTTAAAAGCAAGCTAATAACTGGTAAGATAATTAACGGTGTATAATTGTTTCTTTTGTATTCTCAACGGTAACTTTACCATTTTTGATAACAAATAATCTTGTTGGAATGTCAATAATCGCATTCTCTTTAACTTTTGTATCTAGTAAAACAACGTCTGCTTTATTTCCTACAGCAATACCGTAGTCTACTAAACCAATAGCTTTAGCAGGATTTTCTGTAATCATCGGTAAAACAGTTTTTAAATCATTTGCTCCACCTAAGTGACCTACTGGAATTGTTAGCATAGCTGTTTGTAGAATGTCACCATTTCCATAAGGTGTGAAGGCATTGCGAATATTATTTGTAGCAATACACATATTTACTCCGCCATCTCTCAACTTACGGATTGGAGTAACCGCTCTTCTGACATTGTATTCGTCATTACGAGCACCTAAGTGTAAATCTGTTGCAGGTAAAGCCATTATGCTAATACCAGCTTCAGCTAGCATTGCAATAATAGGATCTAATTCTGATTTAGGTAAAGCATGTAGTGCAGTCATATGACCAGTAGAAACTCTACCTTGGTAGCCTTCTTTAATCGTTTTTTTACACAAGTATTCAATAGACATTTTGTCTGCTTCATCACTGAATTCAGCATGCAAGTCAACTGGTTTGTTGTATTTTTTAGCGATTTCAAAAACAATATCAATGTGTTCTTCTGCCGGTGCATCGTTGTAAGGAATTCCACCCACAACATCTGCTCCCATTTCCATTGCTTCGTACATCATTTCTTCAGTTCCAGGCATTTTAATAATACCTTCTTGAGGGAATGCTACGACTTGAATATCAACTAAGTTTTTGTATTCTTCTTTTAATTGTAAAATCGTTTCAAATCCAGTGAATCCTTGAGCTGGGTCGAATTCAGAATGTGTTCTAATAGCTGTTACACCATACGGAATAATCATGTCTAATGTTCTTTTAGCACGATCATAAATATCTTCTTTTGTAAAAGTAGGTTTAAGTTCAGCTGTTACACTAATCGCTTCTTTTAGTGTTCCAGAGTTATTTGGTTTACGATCAGCAATTAAAGCTTTATCTAAATGAAGGTGACTTTCCACAAAACCAGGAACTAAAACTCTTCCTTCTGCATCGATAACGCGCTCAGCTGCTTCTGAAATTGTTTCTTCAATAGCAACAATTCTTCCATCTTGAATGGCGATATCTTTCAAGCTCTCACCATCGTTTAAACGTACATTTTTCAATAAAATATCCATTACTAAATCTCCCCTTTTTTAAATTTATACAACTACTTTTTTATAAAATTTTATGCAAAGATTAAAGAGATAACTAATAGCAATACTGAAGCTAATGTAATCCATTTAACGTTTCCTTTAACAACTTCTAGAATTGGAATACTAAATCCAGAAGATAAAGCTTGCATCGTAATGTTAACGAAACTCATTTGACTACCAAAACCAACACCGATTGTAACGAAACCTAGTGCTAGTGGAGAAAAGCCTAATGAAACGGCAACTGGTAAAACTAATGTTAAAATTGAACCAACGTAAGCACCAGCTGGAACACCGATTAAAATACCTGTTAGAACGGCAACCGGTACAACTAATGCGACAGGAGCAGCTTCAGCTACACCAGCGATTACAGCGAATGTTCCTGTTTGAGCAATAACGTTAATAAATCCTAAGAAAATACCAACTTGGAATAAACGTGTCAAGATATACGTAGAACCATCAATCATTGCTTCAACTGTTTCATTCATATTGAATTTAGAGAAGAAGAAGATTAAGGCAAGTGTAACGACCATATAAACTAGTGGAGTGAAGACTGGATAACCAACTAAGTTATTAACAACAGGTCCTAAGATTACAGCAAACAATAAGAAAACTGCTGGTAAAGTTAATTTAAATAATTCGGCATTTGATAATTTAGAATATTCGTCATTTTCTTCTTCTTTAAAACCTAAGTTACGACGTTTTGTACCAAAGAATGCTAAAACGATTGCAATAGCAACGAATAATAACCAGTAAGGACGCATTGTAGCAACGTATTCACTTACAGGAATATCGCCTAATTTTGAAACGATACTAGACTCTAATGAAGCTGGTGATGTTGTGAAAGATACAGCTGCTGCTAATGACATAGCGGCAATCAATTCTGGAACAACTCCGACTGCAGCGAAAGCTAACGGTGCAATAACCATTGCGCTTCCTCCACCAATACCTGACATATAAGTTGCGGCTGCAACTAATACTACGATAAAGGCTGAAACGTATTCTACTTTACCTTTTGTTCCTCTTTTTGCAAGTGTTAAAGCGGCAGTATACCCACCTGATTTAAACACGGCCATCGCAATAGCAGAGTTTACAATAGGAACAGTGATTGTTAACATTGTTGGAATAGCTGCTAAAAATTGAGTATTAACTTCTGCTAAACCAATTCCGCCAATAATCATAGCAAGTGCTCCACCGGCTAGACCAGCGATAATCATGTCTACTTTTAAGAATAATAAAGTCAATACAACGATTAGAGGAATAAGAGTAATAATAGCCATAAATCCAGTTGGTGCTTTAACTGCATCAATTCCTGCAGCAAATACGGTTAACGGTGTTACAATTGCAACTGCCGCATACATTAATAATAAAACTATCTTTTTTGTTAATTTCATTTTGTTCCACTCCCTAATACGATTCTTGTTCCTGAAAGACCTTCTAAAGCATCAACAGCATTTTCTAAAGAACAGATAATAGCTTCTTTACCTTGTGATGCAAAAGCAATTGCAGCTTCCATTTTTGGTCCCATACTTCCAGCTGCAAAATGTCCTTCTGCGACATATTGGTTGGCTTCTTCTACAGTAACTGTTTCTAATTTCTTTTGATCCGCTTTTCCATAATTTAAATAAACATTATTAACGTCCGTTAAAATCATGAATACATCTGCATCAACTTGTTCTGATAATCTTAAACCAGATAAGTCTTTATCAATAACTGCTTCGATTCCCGATAACAATCCTTTTTCATCAGAAACGACTGGAATTCCACCGCCACCTGTTGAAATAACGACTGTATCATTTTCAATTAATGCTTTAATTGAGTCAACACCATGAATTTTTTTAGGTTGTGGAGAAGCAACGACTCTACGGTATCCGCGGCCTGCATCTTCTGCCATATCCCATCCTTTTTCGATAGTTAATTGTTTTGATTCTTCTTCAGTGTAAAATACACCAATTGGTTTTGTTGGATTTTCAAAAGCTTTATCTGCTGCATCAACTTCTGTTTGTGTTAAAACAGTCACAACGTTGCCTGAAATGTTTTTTGAAAGCAAAGCATTTTTCAATGATTGTTCCATCATGTATCCAATAAATCCTTGTGATTGTGCACTTAAAACGTGTAAAGGCAATTGAGGAACAACCTCTTTAGCTTCTTCGTTTTGTCTTAAGATATTTCCAACTTGAGGACCATTACCATGTGTGATAATAACTTGATGTCCTGCTTTTTTAACATCTGAAATAGAATCTGTACTAATGCCTACATTTTCCATTTGATTTTCAAATGTTGCTTTTTGGTTCGGTCGTAAAATGGCGTTTCCACCAAGAGCGATAACTACACGTTTTCCCATTATATTAATATTCTCCTTTTTTCTTTATTATTCCGAAAAGCATTCCGGTCATAGTGTCCAAACCTGACGTACTTCCATTTGTCAGGATATTTCTGAAATCTACTTTAATTTGACTTCCAGAATAGTCTTCATTCAATTCCCCAACAAAAGATACAATAGACGTACTGTATTTGTGTTGAGCGGCATAACGTAAATACGTTTCTGCAACTGTAGTCGTTAGGCTCTTTGCTTCCAACAAATCCAAAAGGAAACTGCGAAAACGTTTATCTAATAGCGGAAATCCTGAGTCAATACTCATTAATCCAACTAATAAGTCATCTCCTGAAGGTGTCAATCCCATACCACGTCCTATAAAATAAAGCATGCTACTTTTTATGATTTTTTCTTCATTTGAAAAGAGTCCTTCGAGCGATTCTAAGAATGGTTTATCGTAATCAGATTCATTTAAACTTAATGGTAATTTTTGACTAAACCCATTTTTATCTAAAATTGACTCCGCTTCTTTTAAAACCAAATTGATTTGTTCTAATTCAATCTTTGATTGTTCAGATAAAATAGACTCATACAAAATACAATAATCAAATAACAAGGTCGTTTGATTGAATTTTAACTGATTATTCACATGATCAAAATAAAAAAAATCGCCTATTTTAATTTCTTTTAAAACTGCACTAGTATCCCTAGCGGTTAAATGCAAAGCAAAAGGCAGCTCTCCATTCTTATCTGTTCCTACGAAAAGTAACTGCTGATCATTCATTAAATTAAAACCGTTTTTAAAGATGCTATGCACACTCCAAGTTGTTTGTGGTTCTTGTTTCGTCTGCACGTGTTCTTTTAATTGTTTCGACATTTTTTGAATATAAATCATCGTGATCCTCTCTAATAAAAAAAGATAAAAAATAAACCAGTGTGCCCTTAAACAATGGAACTTTTAATCACACACTGGTTACCATTAAACTATTTTAAACCTTAAATGTCCATACCTAATTTTTTCGCATACGCTGTTACAGCTTTTTGGAAAGCTTCAATTGGTGGGTTAACTGTTCCTGCACCAATTTGACCTCTACCTGCAACTTTATTTGCAATACCGGTATTAATTACAGGTAGAATACCTGTTGCTACAACTTTTCTTGCGTCAATTCCTAATACCGCTCCTTTAAAGTCCCAAGTAGGGATTGAGAAGTTCGAATTATGACCAACTGTAATTTCAGTCATGTCGTTGCTTGTTTTTAATGCATCGTTAAATCCACCTGTACCAACAAAACGTGTAACTGCTGGAGCGGCAACCATTGCCATTCCACCAACACCGAATGTTTCTGTTATAGAGCTATCTCCAATATCTGGATTAGCGTCATCTTCTGAGAAACCAGAGAAGTAAAGGCCTTTAGGTGTATTAACTGGACCGGTAAACCACTCGTCTCCCATTCCACTAATACGGATACCAAAGTTTTCACCATTTCTTGCCATTGCTGTTACGATTGTTCCTTCTTCAATCATTCTTGCTCCATCCATAACCGCTTTAGAAGCTGCCATCATTGGGTTTAAGAAGAATTGATCAGTATCTGCTAAAAAGACTAGTACATCTTTACGGTCTTTTTCGCTCATATCGATTTCAGAAATAACTGGAACAACTTCTTTTA
>NZ_JBATXB010000125.1:0-12201 GCF_049673005.1 Carnobacterium sp.
TAAAATATAAAAAGGTCCACCAATGTCCAGTATAAACTCGTTTGTTATACTGTGTATGAAGATAACAAAAAGAATCGCAAGTCCTTTTACAACATCAATTGTTCGATTGTACGTCAAGAATATATCCTCCTGTCCGTTACTATTATGCGATATGTTTGTGTATTTGAAAAGTAATTTAATTGAATACTAATATAAAGCGATTAAAAAATAACTAAAAAGACAAAAAGCGCATTAGAAAATCTATGGTACAATAAAAAATAAATTGGAAGAAAATAAAGGAGAGAATTTAAGATGGATGGAAAGAAAAGAGTAAACATAAAAATAGATTCATTAGTTGATATTGTACTAAAAAAAGATCAACGTACAGGCACGCTAACAAGGGGGCATGTTAAACGAATTTTGACGAATAGTGCACAACATCCTCATGGAATAAAAGTTATGTTAAAAGAGAATGATCAAGTCGGAAGAGTGCAAAAAATAATCGAATAAATAGATAGAAATCACGGCAATACAGGGTTAAATCAAAAAAAAAAATAAAACGTTTAGATGCTTTCATGAAAAGGATTAAAACCTTTTTGATGAAAGGGCACCAAGGTTCTTATTTCACTTTTATATAAATAAGCGGTACAATGTTAAGGAAAGCTGTTCGAATTGAGCTCAGCATAGTTCTAATAGGAGGAAAATAATATGATAATCGGTATACCTAAAGAAATTAAAAACAATGAAAATAGAGTGGCTATTTCGCCAGCAGGAGTTCATAGCCTTGTAGAAGCAGGTCACGAAGTTTTTGTTGAAGAATTAGCCGGAAAAACAGCAGGCTTTACTGATGAAGCTTTTGTAGATGCAGGAGCAAAAATGTTGAAAAATGCCGCAGACATCTGGGCAGCAGATATGGTTATCAAAGTAAAAGAGCCACTACCTGCAGAGTATGACTATTTCCGCGAAGGTTTAATCTTATTCACTTATTTACACTTAGCAGCAGCTAAAGAGTTAACAGATAAATTAGTTGAATCAGGTGTTACAGCCATTGGTTATGAAACAATGGTAAAAGACGGCGTATTGCCACTATTAACTCCAATGAGTCAAGTAGCGGGTCGTATGGCTGTTCAAATCGGAGCGCAATTTTTAGAAAATACTTACGGCGGTAAAGGACTGCTACTAGGCGGTACACCAGGAGTATCAACAGGGAATGTTGTTATTATTGGGGGTGGCGTTTCAGGGATGCATGCAGCTAAAATGGCTGTAGGTCTTGGTGCAGATGTAACGATTTTAGATGTAAATCCTACTCGTCTTTCTGATCTAGGAAATATTTTTGGAAACTCTGTTACAACATTGATGTCAAACGAATTTAATATTGCAGAGCAAGTTAAAACAGCGGACTTAGTTATTGGTGCTGTACTAATACCTGGTGCTAAGGCGCCAACATTAGTAACAGAAGAAATGGTTAAGACAATGGAACCCGGATCAGTCATTGTGGATATCGCAGTCGATCAAGGTGGAATTGTTGAAACGGCTGACAAAATAACAACCCATGATAACCCTGTTTATACTCGTCACGGCGTTCTTCATTATGCAGTTGCTAATATGCCAGGAGCTGTTTCAAAAACATCTACAATGGCTTTAACAAATGTTACAATTCCTTATGCATTAGAAATCGCTAGAAAAGGTATTGAACAAGCAGCACAAGAAAATACAACTGTTTATGGCGGTATTAACGTTATGAATCACAAGTTAACTAAAAAAGAAGTTGCAGAATCCTTAGATATGGAATTTGTCGAAGCAAGCACGTTATTTAAAAAATAATGAACGCTAAAAAGCTAAGCCTTGAAAAAGGTTTAGCTTTTTTCTATCTAAATCTGAATAAAAGCTATTCCACAAAGGTTTGGAATCCGTTATACTAAGTGAAAACAACAAGATGAGGAGGGGTCCTATAACAAATGAATCCAAAGAACAGCTGATGATTGGAGTAGCTAAGTTGTATTATCAATCGGACTATAGCCAGCAAGAGATTGGAACGAAACTTGGCATGTCAAGAGCGACCGTTTCTCGTTTATTAAAAATGGCTAAAGATAAAGGCTATGTTCAAATAAAAATTGTTGATCCTTTTTTTGATCTTGCTCATTTAGAAGAAGGATTAAAGAAAAAATATTTATTAAAAGAAGCTCATGTTGTCTTTTCCCCTGAATCGGATTACGAAACCATCACGACTTATTTATCACGTTTTGCAGCGGAATATTTAGAGAAAGTTGTTGTAGATGGGACAGTCTTGGGCGTGAGCTGGGGTACAACCATGTATGAAATTGCTAGGAAATTAACACCTAAAAAAGTTAGTGGAGTCGAAGTTGTTCAGTTAAAAGGTGGGATAAGTCACTCAGCTGTTCAAACTTACGCTAATGAAACGCTCTCTTTATTTTCTAGTGCTTTTCAAACGACTCCCTTAAATTTATTGTTACCAGTTATCTTTGATCATGTTACAACTAAAAAATTAGTTGAACAAGACCGGCATATGAACTATATTATCGAAAAAGGGAAACAAGCAACGGTAGCGATATTTACAGTTGGGACAGTTAGAGAAAACGCCTTGTTGTTTCGGTTGGGGTACTTTGATCAAGAGGAACAAATGCTTTTGAAAGAACAGGCTGTTGGCGATATCTGCTCTCGTTTTTTTGACGAAAAAGGAGAGATAAGCAACGAAGAGATAAATAATCGTACAATGGGGATTGAATTAGAAGAATTAAGACAAAAGGACAAATCTATTTTAGTAGCCGGGGGCCATAGGAAATTAGCGGCTATTGATGGGGCACTAAAAGGGAAATACGCTAACGTATTAGTGATTGACCAATTTACTGCAAAAGATCTTCTTGAGTGGAAGGAATAGAAAGCAAGCTCGAGTTGAACGTTTACATCCTGTTGTATTTGAGATACAATAGACTTATCAATTAGTGAACGTAATTTCACGATGGTTAGAGCATATGTTCAATGGTGAGATTGACTAAAAAAATCAACTAAAAATTAGGAGGAATAGATAGATGAATAAAATAGCTAACCTAATCGATCATACAGCCTTGAAACCTGGTGTAACAAAAGAAGAAATCTTAAAATTAACGGCAGAGGCTAAGGAATATGGTTTCTACTCTGTTTGCGTAAACCCAACGTGGGTAACAGAGGCTGCAAAACAACTAAAAGGTTCAGACGTTGATGTTTGTACAGTTATTGGTTTTCCATTAGGAGCGAATACAACTGAAGTAAAAGTATTCGAAACAACGGATGCTATCACTAACGGAGCGACAGAAGTGGATATGGTTATTAATATCGGTGCTTTAAAATCTAAAGAAGATGACCAAGTTTTAAACGATATACAAAAAGTCGTTGAAGCTGCTAAAGGAAAAGCCTTAGTAAAAGTCATTATTGAAACGTGCTTATTAACAGATGAAGAAAAAGTGCGCGCTTGTGAACTAGCAGTGAAAGCTGGAACAGATTACGTGAAGACATCTACTGGATTTTCAACTGGTGGCGCAACAAAAGAAGACATCGCATTGATGAGAAAAACAGTTGGAGAAAAAATTGGTGTTAAAGCATCTGGTGGAATTCATTCAAAAGCTGATGTTGAAGCTATGGTTAAAGCAGGAGCAACAAGAATTGGAGCGAGTGCTGGAGTAGCAATCGTTTCTGAATAATGCAGCAAATTTGAAAATTTAAACTAAAAAATAACTGGAGCAAAAGGTTGGAATATCTACATTTAGGTAGGTATCTCAACTTTTTTTATTTTTTCATAATGGAAGAGAAGTGAAAAATGAAATGAAATAGAGTATACTAAAAAAGAGAAACCAACTTAAAGGAGCTTATTTATGACAAAAGGAAATAAAAAAATCGAAGTAGAAATAAAAGAAACAGCCAATAACAAAGAGGGATTCGTTGAATTATCTTTATCGGCAGGTAAACAACAAATCGGATTGATTCAACAAGAAGAAGGCAAAACAGTAACAGTAATTACCAATTCAGGGGTAGAAACTAAGGCAAGAACAGTTGATGATGGCATTAACCAATTGTTGATGGATTACAACCTACATCAACTATAAAAGCTTGAAATTGGGTATAATTTTAGACAAGAAAGGTGTGGTGTTTAGTGACTGCAATTCCAAAAGAGGCTTCTTTTAAAGAAAAAGCAAAGGCATGGTTAGACATTATAAAACCAAACTTGGAAAGAGCACAAGTTTCTCCTAATTCAGCACAATTAGCTTATTTTATCTTGCTTTCGATTGCGCCTATTTTATTAGTCGTCGCGAATATAATTCCATTTTTGCCAATTAGTGCATCAGATATACTGCCTTATCTAGAGACTGCTTTACCAGCAGATATTTATAGTATTGTTCAGCCAATGTTGTTAGATTTTTTAAGTCAAACACGCGGTGGAGTGGTTTCCATTGGTTTAATTACATCTTTATGGTCAGCAAGTAAGGCCTTCAACGCAACTCAATTGGTATTGAATGAAGTATACGGTGTAGAAAAAAGAACGAACTTTATTATTGTTAGGATCGTTTCTTTTCTTATTAATTTAGCGATTGTTGGAGCGGTTGGAGTTATTATGTTCGCGTTTGTGTTTGGCGAACAGATTCTAAGCTTTATTGAAGGTCTCCTGGATATTAAGTTAACCTTCATTCAAGATATTCTTAGTTTTAGATGGTTAATTCTATCTGTTGTTTTATTAGTGGTTCTAACATTGATTTACTCGTTATTGCCTAATCATGAAATAGCATTCAAGTATTCTATTCCTGGTGCTGTGTTTTCTGCATTAGGTTGGCTAGTCTTATCGCAAGGATTTTCGTTTTATGTATCCGTTGCTGGAGGTGCAGCATCAGGTAGCGGAGCGTTTGGAGTATTCATTATTTTGATGTTGTGGTTGTATTTATCTGCCATTGTCTTTTTATTAGGCGCACTGATTAACGTTATTTATTTCCAATATAAAAATGATAAAACAGTTGCTGAATATAAAAAAGAAAAAGAAGACGAAGAAAATGGGAAAACTAAAAAAGATAAGCTGAAAGAGACGGCTAATCCACAACGCACTAAATTAATAAAAGTAAAAACAGTTAACGAACACGAACGAACTAAAGATGAAATCTAAATAAGACGGAGTTGGGAGTTTATCCTACTCCCCTTTTTTTTGTGACTGGTTTCTTATATAATGAATAAGAAATCAAAACACACTATTTTATTGTTTGACTGAAGAGACAAGGAGAAATTTTAAATTATGAATGAGACTAAAGAATCAAAAATAGACTACGGTATAATTTTGTCTATTCTATTGTTATCCATTATCAGTATAGCCACTCTCTTTTCAACTACGTACCTAATTGAAGGCAAAGGAATACGAACGACGATTATGCAGATTATTTGGTACGTTATTGGAGCAATTGCTATTGTTGTCATTATGCAATTTGATTCTGAACAACTATGGAAACTAGCTCCAGTTGCATACGGAATAGGTCTATTGCTGCTGGTCTTAGTCCTGATTTTTTATGACCGGCCTACCGCAGCTTTTACAGGAGCAAAAAGTTGGTTTAAATTAGGTCCATTAACATTTCAGCCTTCTGAGATTATGAAAATTGCCTTTATCTTAATGCTTGCACGTGTCGTAACGAAGCACAACAGTGAATACGAAGAGCATTTTCCTAAAGCAGACTTCTTATTATTTGGAAAAATTTTACTGACGTCTGTTTTTCCATTAGCTTTGATTCTAATGCAAAATGATTTAGGAACGACGTTAGTTTTTATGGCCATTATTGGCGGTATCGTATTGATGTCAGGTATCACATGGAAAATTATTCTGCCTATTTTTGCAGCGGCAGCAAGTATCGGTGGAGGCCTGTTGTTTATTGTTGTGTATAACCGAGATGTTTTGCTGAATTTTGGTTTCAAATCGTATCAATTTGCCCGGATTGATTCTTGGCTAAATCCCTATCAAGACTCTGCAGATGCAGCTTATCAACTAATCCAAAGCATGAAAGCCATCGGATCTGGAAAAATTTTTGGTAAAGGTTTTGGCGTTTCAGAAGTGTATGTTCCAGTTCGTGAGTCGGATATGATTTTTTCAACAATTGGTGAAAATTTTGGATTTGTTGGAAGTGCTGCTTTAATCTTTATTTATTTCTTGTTGATTTATCAAATGATTCGCATTTGTTTCGATACAAAAAATGAATTTTATGCGTACATCTCAACTGGAGTTATCATGATGATTCTATTTCACGTGTTAGAAAATGTTGGAATGGGCATCGGCATGTTGCCGTTGACAGGGATTCCTCTACCGTTTATATCTCAAGGTGGATCAGCTTTATTAGGAAATATGATGGGTGTCGGATTAGTGATGTCGATGAGATATCATTACCGAAGCTATATGTTCTCAGAGGATGAAAGTAAGTTTGATTAATGACTCTATATCATAATGAACGTAAACGTGAAGGGAGAAAAGAACGATGCTTAACTTTTATCAACATAAATTGTGTACAACTTGTCGTAAAGGCAGAAAATGGTTGGAGAACCATTCAATAGAGTACCAAGTAATTGACCTAATTGCTCAACCTCCTTCAAAAGAACAATTACTAGCGTGGATGACAGCATCTGATTTGCCAATTAGCCATTTTTTTAATGGAAAGGGCAATCTATACCGTAAATTAAATTTGAAAGATACGGTCTCAGGAATGACAGTGGAAGAAGCCGCAGAACTTTTATCAACAGATGGTATGTTAATAAAGCGACCTTTAGTAAGTGATGGACAAAGAATCACACTTGGTTTTAAAGAAGAAGAGTTTGAAAAAGAGTGGGTAAAGTAAAGGAGAAAATAAGATGACTGAATCGCAAAAAATGAAATACAGTGAAAATGGTTTATGGATTTTAAAAAACGATGAAAAGTATCGAATAGGCTTGTCTGAAAAAGGGCAAGACGATTTAGGGGAAGTGATGTTTATTGATATTCCCTCAGATGTGACCAAAGTAGCTCTAAATGACAGTTTGATTGGTGTAGAAGGAGCTAAAGCTGTGACAGAATTAACGACTCCACTTGCTGGGAATGTGGTTTCTTATCATGAGGCATTAGCAGATGAACCCGAGAAATTAAATAGCGCCGATAAAGAAAACAATTGGATTGTTGAATTAACAGATGTAGATGAAGAAATCTTCCATGCTTTTTCGGATGAAATTTAATTCGTGATTGTGGTTGACAGAGGAAAAATCATCTGTTAAAATGTTGACAATAACATAACAAAAGCGATGATAAGAAGAGTACGTTCGTTACAAACATTTTTAGAGAGCCTCGTTTGCTGAAAAGAGGTAGTGGGAGTAGAACCGAAGATGGTCTTTGAGCAAGAGTGAGTGAATGCAATAGCATAAGCTTATTCCGGTAGCACCCGATAACGTGCCACAGTATACAAGTTGCAATAGGCGGAGTACTGGATGAGGTTGATTTAGTGATGAATCAGCGAACTAAGGTGGCAACACGAAAGCAACGACTTTCGTCCTTATATTAAGTAGGTGACTTAATATAAGGACGGAAGTCTTTTTATTTATCTGGAAAAGTTAGAAAGGAGTAGTGTGAGTGATTGAATTAAAGAATATTAAAAAAGTTTTTCAAACGAAAGAAGGCCATTTAACAGCGGTAGATCAAGTTAACTTATCAATCGAAGAAGGCGAAATTTATGGTATTGTTGGATACTCTGGAGCAGGTAAAAGCACACTGGTTCGAATGTTTAACGGACTTGAATTGCCAACGGATGGAACGGTAACCGTTAATGGAAATGTAATCTCTGAATTAAAAGGTAAGAATCTGAGGAAAGAACGCCAAAAGATTGGGATGATTTTTCAACATTTTAATTTATTGTGGTCTAGAACGGTACTAGAAAACGTCATGTTCCCACTAGAAATTGCTGGAGTACCCAAGTCTAAACGTGAAGAAAAAGCGAAAGAGTTAGTACGTTTAGTTGGTCTAGAAGGAAGAGAACAGGCCTATCCCACTCAGTTGTCAGGTGGACAAAAACAGCGTGTGGGAATTGCAAGAGCACTAGCCAACGAACCAACCTTGTTGCTTTGTGATGAAGCCACAAGTGCATTAGACCCCCAAACAACCGATGAAGTTTTAGATTTGTTATTGGATATCAATAAACGGTTAAATTTAACAATCGTATTAATTACACATGAGATGCATGTTGTTAGGAAGATATGTAGCAAAGTAGCCGTTATGGATGATGGTAAAGTTGTTGAGTCAGGAGATGTACTAGACGTTTTCAAAAAGCCACAACAAGAAATTACAAAACGTTTTATTCGTCAAGATGCGAATCCAGATAGTGGAGAAACAGATGAAGTGATAGAAGAAATGTTAACGGAATACCCTGAAGGGAAATTAGTTCATCTTGTATTTGAAGAAGAACAAGTTAGAATGCCTGTCATTTCAAGAATTGTACGTGACTATGATGTGGAGCTAAACATTATTCAAGGGAACATTCAACAAGCTAAAAAAGGTTCGATTGGTTCCTTGTATGTTCAATTAACGGGTGATGCATTAAATGTTGCAAAAGCCATTGAACAATTGGATCAAATGAAAGTAGGAGTAGAGGTGATTGAACATGTTATCGAATCTTAAAATAGGAACGAATCTTATTACCCAATATGTCGATTTTTCAGAAATCGATGTAGAAAAAATGCAAGAAGCGACGTTGCAGACGTTAGGAATGACAGCCGGTTCAGTCATTATTGTTTTTTTATTAGGACTCTTGCTTGGATTACTTTTATATGAAACAAACGGAAAGGAAACTGCAGGAGCAAAAGCGTTGTACCGTATCGTAGCAATCTTCGTGAACGTTTTTCGCTCAATCCCTTTTATTATTTTAATTGTTTTGATAATGCCATTTACAAAAGCTTTAGTCGGATCGATTATTGGCCCAATAGCCGCTTTACCAGCATTAATCATCTCTTCAGCGCCATTTTATGGACGCTTAGTTGAAATCGGATTTCGTGAAATTGATAAAGGCGTTATTGAAGCTGCTGAAGCAATGGGAGCAAGCAAATGGGAAATTATTTATAAAGTTCTCATCCCAGAAAGTTTACCAGCGATTGTTTCTGGATTAACGGTTACAACGATTTCATTGGTTGGTTATACCGCTATGGCCGGAGTAATTGGTGCGGGTGGATTAGGAAACTTAGCTTACTTAGATGGTTTTCAGAGAAATCAACCTTCGGTAACACTCGTAGCGACAGCTATTATTTTAATCATCGTTTTTACAATTCAATTTATTGGCGATACTGCTGTTAAACGAATCGATAAACGATAAATACATCTGTAGGTTTTATGATTTAGAAAATACTAAAAGAAAAAGGGGAGAAAGAAAATGAAAAAATCATTCGTATTTGGAGCCGTATTAACTTTAGGAGTATCTTTAACACTAGCAGCTTGTGGAAATGATTCAGCAGATCAGAAGGACACAACAAGTAAAAATGAAGAAACGACAATAAAAATCGGGGCTAGCAATGTACCGCATGCAGAAATATTAGAATTTGCTGAACCACTTTTAGAAAAAGAAGGCATTAAACTAGATATCACAACGTATAACGATTACGTTATCCCTAATATTGCGTTAGATGAAGGCGATCTAGATGCCAACTATTTCCAACATGTTCCATTCTTTAATAGTGCCGTTGCTGAAAATGATTTTGATTTTGTTAATGCTGGAGCGATCCACATTGAGCCGCTTGGTTTATATTCTAAAAAATACGATAAATTATCTGATTTAAAAGATGGTGCAACTGTTTTAGTTAGCAACAGTCAATCTGACTGGGGCCGTATCATTAGTATCCTAGTAGAAGAAGGTTTAGTCACTTTAAAAGAAGGTGTTGAACCAACAACAGCTACGTTTGATGATATTGATAAGAATACAAAAAACCTAGAATTTGAATACGAAAATGACCCAGCTTTAATGACAACACTGTACCAACAAGAAGAAGGCGACCTAGTAGCGATTAACTCAAACTTTGCAGTGGATCAAGACATTGACCCGCTAGAAGATTCAATCGCATTGGAAAGCACAAGTTCTCCATACGCAAATATTGTAGCGGTTCGTTCAGAAGATGAAAAAGATCCAGCGATTAAAAAATTAATTGAAGTATTGAAATCAAAAGAAGTTCAAGAGTACATCCTAGAAGAGTGGGATGGCGCAGTCGTTCCAGTTAAAGAGTAAATTTAACAAAAAAATAGGCTAGTAAACGTGAAGTAGACTATATTCCTTAAAAGAGTACCATCTTAAGGAATTGCTACAATCAATCGTTTTACTAGCCTATTTTTTATTTTATTTAATAAGAGATAGACGCTCTTTTAACAAACTCAGTAAACAGTCGTTGCATTTTACTGTCTACTGCAACCATTAATTCAGGATGCCATTGAACCGCGACGATTCCTTTTTCAGCATCGGTTGATTCAAAAGCTTCAATCAAGTTATCTTTGCTCCAAGCAACGGCTTTAAACGGTTCAGCCAATTCTTTAACAGCTTGATGATGGTAAGAATTTACAGAGTAAGTTGCTCCCAAAATACGACCTAACTGGCTTTCGGTGTCCAAGGTAATGGTATGTGAGCCAAAAGTGTAATGCGTTTTTTGAATGTGTTGGACCGTTAACTCCTTGTAGTCAGACAAATCTTGGTAAAGCGTTCCGCCATAGGCTACGTTTAACAGTTGCATACCTCGACACACCGCGAAAATCGGTTTATGCTGAGCGATGGTTTCTTTTATTAAGGCTAGTTCAAATGCATCGCGAGCAGGTTCGGTAGCTTCTAATTTTAAATGAGGTTCTTCTCCTGATAAAAAAGGAGTGATATCCTGTCCTCCGGCTAACAATAAGCCATCAATTTGGTCTACATAATAAGAAGCATCTTCTGGTGGGCTGATTGGAAAAACAAAAGGAACTCCATTGGCCATCTGGATGCCATCTATAAAACCTTGTGGTGTATATGTAATAGGCAGTCCTTCGGTTTCCTTAAGACCACGTAAAACATTTCCTGGTATACCAATAAGTGGTTTGTTCATCTATCCATCCTACTTTCTTTTGTTAGTCTATTAATAAGAGTCATCGTTAAGAGGAAAGTTTTTCTTAGCCGTTTCTTACCTTATTTTACCTTATTTAATTAGAAAAAGTAAGTTGTTTGGTACTAACATGATAAAAGTAAGTTGTTTGGTACTAACATGATTGCGTATAGATACTAGTTCAGATAAAATGAAGAAGAGTAGATAGAATAAGATCGATAAATAAAGAGTAAGTAAAAGGAGTTTTTGATGATGGCTATTTTAGAAATTAAACAGTTACATGTTTCCATTGAAGATAAAGAGATACTAAAAGGCGTTGATTTGATACTAAAAACAAATGAGATTCATGCGATTATGGGGCCTAACGGAACAGGGAAATCAACTTTAGCTGCCGCAATAATGGGACACCCTAGTTATATGGTAACGAAAGGCGAGATTTTACTTGACGGTGAAAACGTATTAGAGATGGCCGTTGATGAACGTGCTCGTGCGGGGTTGTTTTTAGGAGTACAGTACCCGAGTGAAATTGCAGGGATTACCAATGCAGAATTTATGAGAGCAGCAATTAATGCTCGTCGTGCCGATGACAATAAAATTCCAGTCATGCAATTTATTCGTAAGATGGATGAAAAAATGGGCGTATTGGATATGGCTGAAGAAATGGCTGAACGTTATTTGAATGAAGGTTTTTCTGGTGGCGAGAAGAAACGGAATGAAATTTTGCAAATGATGATGATTGAACCAACATTTGCCATTCTTGATGAGATCGATTCAGGATTAGATATCGATGCCTTAAAAGTAGTGTCCAAAGGTATCAATGCGATGCGCGGGGAATCATTTGGTGCCTTAATCATCACCCATTACCAGCGCTTATTAAATTATGTGACGCCTGATGTGGTTCATGTGATGATGAATGGAATTATTGTAAAAACCGGTGGAGCTGAATTAGCGAAACGTCTAGAAGCAGAAGGCTACAAAGGCATCCGTGATGAATTGGGTATTGAGTTTGAATTAGAGGAAGACTAAGGAGGGAATCAAGATGAGAGAAATAGACTTTAAAGAGACTCTTGGCGACGTCCGGATGTTTTCGATGATGAAAAATGAACCAGCTTGGATGTTGGATTTACGTTTAGCTGCTTT
>NZ_JBATXB010000126.1:0-4959 GCF_049673005.1 Carnobacterium sp.
CAATTACAATACTAGAAATTAAATCAAATATAGAACCTATTAATTTTTTAGTAGAATAAGTAATTTTTTTAAACATGTTTTAGAAACGTCCTTTCTCTTTATATTTATAGATACATGAAATGTTATAAATTAGTGTATAGGAAATCTTACTATAATAAGCTTCTCTTTTTTGGCAGCGAGAAAATTACTTTACGCTATTATAATCATTGGCTCTTAAAACATAAAAAAATACAAAAAAGAGTATTAGAATACTCTTTTTTGTATTTAGAAAATTAAGGCTCTCTACGTGGAGGAGTTGTTTGAGAATTGATTAGAGGAAAGAATTTCAGTGAATAAAGAGCACAAACTCCAACGATAACGTAGATTATCTTAGATAAGAGAGCTGTCTCTCCACCAAATATCATAGCTACTAAATCAAATTCAAACAGACCTACTAAGAGCCAGTTCAAACCACCAACAATTAAAAGAGCTAAAACAATATTGTCTAATGTTTTCATACTAACACCTCCTTCTTTAATATAACTAAAGTATAGAGATAAAGAGAAGAAAGTCTAATTTAAAGTCTAATTTCTTCAATACATGAAATGAGATAAAATCATGTATGTAAACCCTTATTAAATTGAGGGATACATACATGGATTTTAAGCTGATAAATTTTAAGTAGCACTTATAATAGACAGTGAAAAAGCAGTCAGATCATTACCTGGTAAGTATGTATCCTGGTTAGACTCTAATTTATATTATTTACACTATTTGATAGTTAGAATTCAGATTTATAAATACAATAATAAAGAGTTGTAACTTCTTTATTTTCGAGTAGTTTTAAGTTTTCATTTTTTGTAAATTTATATCTAAATCCACATTTTTCGACAACTCTTTTAGAGTTACTATTAAAATCAAAATGGCCACACCAAATCAAGTCTAACTCTAATTCAGTAAATGAATATCTGATCAATTCATTTACTGCTTCAGGAACAATTTTTCTTCCCCAGTATTTAGGATTTAATACATATCCTATTTCTCTTTGTCTTAAATCAGCAATAGTATCATCTGGCTTCCTATCATGAAGTCCTATACCTCCAATAACTTTATTCTCTGATTTTAAAACAATCGCATATGTGTCTTCATCTTTGATAAACATGTCTATTATTTCTTTGCTTTCATCTTCATTTTTATGAGGTGGCCAACCAGCACTAGGTCCAACTAATTCATTACGTGCGTATTCGTATAGGTCTTTGCTATCTTTTGGTTTCCATGCTCTTAATATTAATCTCTCTGTTACTAATTCTTTCATAACCGTTCCTCCTCATTTTTAGGAAATATTAGTTTTCAAGTCTAATACATGAAATTAGATAGAATCGTGTATCAAAAACAACTATTTGTTTATCAACTATAAAACGTTCTTATTTAGCCCAAAAAGAGCATCCTTTTTATCTCAAAAGGGTGCCCTTTTTCTTTGACTCTTGCGCCACTATTTTTTCAAAAAAACGTCTTTAAAATTTAAACAACTAGTTATGTGTAGTAAAGATATAGCTTTTGAGAGGAATTATTAGGTATAGATATCTTTTCTATGACCTACATTTAAAATAATTATTTTAATTTGTTGATCATCAATATCCGCTAATAATCTATAATTACCAACTCGGTATCTCCAATACTCTCTTAAGTTCCCTTTTAAAGCTTTACCATGTATCTTTGGATCCTCAGTATTCACTAAATTTTTTTCAATCCAAGCTAGAATCATTTTTTGTTGGCCTTTATCTAATTTAGAGAAACTTTTTAAAGCTTTTTTTTCATAAACAACATGATAATTCATATTATAAACCTAGCATTTCTCTTACTTTATTGTGCTCATACAATTCAACAGCCCCATTTTGAATATCAGCTTCATACTCTTTAATAAACTTCATATCCATTTCATCTTCAATTTTTTCTTCTAAGCTTTTTTTAAATAAGGTTGATAGAGGGACGTTGTATAATTTAGCATACTCGTTAAAAGCTTTTTGTTCATCATTGTTAAGTCGAATGGTAATGGTACTCATATAATCACTCCTTTTTCATCGTTGTAACACATTGTAACACAAAATGAAAAAATAATAAAGATACGCATTTTTTTCAACGTATAATTGCTTTTAATTAATCAAGGTTCTTTTTTTGATATACTATTATTATTTTTTTTAATTAAACAAAGCTTTTTTTATCTTTGCTATACTAAAAGTAACAGATCATTTGATTTTTTTACTTATTTTATCAGGAGGTAGTCTTATGGAGACAGATAATAAGCTAGTACAAATTTTTTCAGAAATGATTTTTAATGATAGTGCAAAAGATGTGAGCTTTGATATGCTTGAAGCTTCAATTGATACCCTTTTTGAATCTGAAATTATTAAAGGTATACCAATAGTTAATACAATTATGGCGATAGGTAAGACTGGGATTATGCTTAAGAATCGTAATCTTATTCGTCAAACGTTACAATTCATGCATGAGTTGAACAATGGAACTATAATAAATGAAAAAAAAGAAAAATTTGTTGAGCGTATAAAAAATGGAGATAAAAAATCTCAAAAAGAAGTTGAACGGATTATGTTGATTTTAGAATCGACGATAGATATTGAAAAGTCAACGATCTTAGCAAAGTTTGTAGTGGCTTACATTAATGAACAATTAAGTTATACGGAATTCCAAGAGTTAACAGATACTTTGAACCGATCCTATTTGTCAGATACGGAAATGCTTCTAAAAATTTACAACGGTCAAATTAAAGACTCATCATCCCAAGAGTTATACCGTATTGAACGATTAGCAGGGCTTGGATTTATTAATAAAATGCCTTATACAGTTACTGTTGGCAGTGAATATACTCGGCAAGAATCTTATTTGGAAATGTCTTATATTGGAAAACTTTTTTGTGAAATTGGACGTCCAAATATTCCAGTTATGTAAGCTCTAATTACTCAAATATTTCTTGAGGTGGTTTTTCATCAGTAATTGGAAACGTAATTTTTCTTTAATCATATTAAATAATAGAGATTCCTTTGATGTACTAGTGCTACACCCAGAAACAACACTAACAAATACTATGTAAAAGATTTTATTATAGTTACTATCATCTCCCTAGCATTAGTATAAATAAAGATATATTATTTTTGATAGAGTAAGTACAAAAGAATTTTTAATTAAAAAAATAAGTAAAGGAGGAAAAAATGAACATTAAAATTGATATGTTAAGTCAACAAAATGCTGTAAAAATTGCTGATGAATGGAAATATGATGGTGAGTATTCTTTTTATAATATGACAGAAGATCCTGAGGATTACGAAGAAATAATTTCACCTATATTAAGAGAGAACAACTATTTTCAAGTTATAATAAATAATGAATTGTTTGGCTTCTTTGTCTTAGAACAGACTGATGATATAGTAAATATGGGAGTAGGTATTAAACCAGAATTAACGGGAAATAGATTAGGTGTGCAATTTATCTCACTGATTTTGGATTTTATTAAAGAAAATTATTTCATACCGACTGTACGTTTAGGAGTAGCAAAGTTCAATATAAGAGCTCAAAAAGTATATGAGAAAGTAGGTTTTACTAAAACTAGAGAATACCAGCAACCGACAAATGGAACTACGTATACTTTTGTAGAAATGGAATTTATTTTTTAGTTTTTTTCCAAATACATGAAATTAGATAAAGTCATGTATACTGAACCCTTTAACCATAGGGTTCTTTTTCATCTTAAAAATAAACAAGTTTAAAAATTAAGCACCTTTAGACAGTCCTTATCTATAATTTTCCATAAAGATAATCTGCTACTACTCATACTAAAATCATCTATGAAAAATAGTAGTATCATCAAAAATATACAGTTTCAAAATGAGTTTCTTTATCATTTTCAATTAGTTGAATGGTATCAAATTTTTCAGATAGATAAGGTTTTATCTCGTAAACTTGTTTTGCTGATTTATCGGAGTCAACCTTAGTAAATAATATCTGTAATACTTCGTCTTTTAATACAACTTTTACATTTTTATACTCACTTTTTAAACCATTAAAAATAATATAGCTTTTATTATCTATGTTTACTTGATAGATCCCTTCATTCTCTATACCAGTAAGTGTTTCTTCTAGGAACTCATTCCGGATTTCACTAGCTTTAATATTTTCTATCGTTATATCTTCTGTTGTATTGTTAGAGCAGGCAGATAGTAAAAAAAAACTCGAAAAACTTAAAATGATCTTTAGTATTTTTTTCATTTTAAAACTCCTTTTTTTATCTACTAGTTCTTATTGAATTTTACTCCATTTCTATTATGAATAAATTAGTATCTTTTTTAGATACATGAAATTGTATAAAATCGTGTATCCCGAACCCTTTAACACTAGGGTTCTTTTTTTATTTAGTCCCTCAATACACGATTATAGGGTATACTGAATGAAATCATGTATCACTTTTGTGAGAGGAGAGGGCTTTTCAATGCCTTATAACGTCCAACCATTACGAACGCAGCACGAGATCAATGACTTTTTATTTGGGTTACGCCGCAATAAAAACGCCAAACGAGACGTTTTTCTCTTTTTAATCGGGATCAACAGCGGGTTACGCATGTCGGATATCGTTAAATTAAAGAAAAAAGACATCCTTTCGGCTAAAAATCCGCGTATCGTCGAGCAAAAAACAGGCAAGACCCGTATTTTATATTTGAGTAGCTTGCAGGACTTGATCCAAGACTACACCAAAGACCTGGCAGCAGACGATTATCTTTTTCCGAGTACGAAAGGCGGTCACTTAGAAGTGAATACCGTTTATCAGATGTTTCAAAAGGTCGCTAAGCTGTTAGGACGAGACGATATCGGCACGCACACGCTTAGAAAGACCTTCGGTTACCATTACTACAAAAAAACCAAAGACGTGGCCACGTTAATGGAAATCTTTGGTCATAGTAGCGAAACAAT
>NZ_JBATXB010000127.1:0-2121 GCF_049673005.1 Carnobacterium sp.
TGATAGCTGCAATAGCATTTGCGGCATTAGTCGTTTTTTTAATTGTGGTATTATTAAAAGTTTCAAAAGTAATCGAAGAAGTATCTAAGACTGTAAAAGAAGCAAATACCAGTATAGAAGTAATAACGAAAGATGCTGATAGCTTGTTAATTGAAGTTGAAGGTCTATTAAACAAAACGAACACAACGCTAGATGATGTTAACGGAAAATTAAGCAAGACAGATCCTGTATTCCAGGCAATTGGTGATTTAGGAGTATCAGTGTCTAGTTTAAATTCATCCACACGTAATTTAGCTGGTCATGTTTCAGGTACAACTAAAAAGACAGTCAAAGCAGGGATGGTAACAAAAGTTGGTAAGACCGCTTTAAATTTAAACAGAAAAAGAAAATCGAATTAACTAATTTTTACGATAAAGAACTGCTTTAATAGAAAAAAATAAGTTAACTTGAAAAGGAGAAAATAAATTATGGCTAAAAAGAATGGTTTTTTATTAGGAACACTAATTGGAGCAGCAACAGCTAGTATAGCAGCATTATTATTTGCACCAAAATCTGGAAAAGAATTGCGTGAAGATTTATCTAAACAAGCTTTAGATGCTAAGAACACAGCAAAAGATTATACTGATATTGCAAGAGAAAAAGGAACAGATATTAAGAATGTTGCTAAAGATGCAACAGAAGATATTAAAATTAGTTTAAAAGACACAGCCTCTCAAATGAAAGAACAATTGTCTCAAACTTCAAAAGAAGTAGGAGCAGATTTGAAAGATATTCGTGAAGATTTAATGGTAAGTGCTGATAAAGTTAAAGCTGATTTGACAGCAACTGCTTTAGACACAAAAGAGAAAGTTGCTTCAACACTTGATGATGCTAAAGGAAATGTAAAAGATACTACAGATGATTTAGCGGATATAGCTAAGGATGCAAAAAATGATGTACAAGGTACGGCTGAAGAAGCAACGGAAGATGTAAAAGTAACCGCCGATGAAGCAAAAACAGAAGTTGATTTAAATACTGGAATGAAATTAGATTCAGATTCATTAAAAAAAGAAATTGAGCGAAACACAATGGATTTTAGCTCAAATGAAACAACTAATTTTGATAAAAAATAATCATTCGTTAGTTAATAACTAAAAAGCTAAAAGACGCTACTCCTATTTTTAAATAGGGAGTAGCGTCTTTTTTTAAATAATTGATTTAAAAGAAGTAGAAGTTTTTGTAAAAAGTTCGCATCCGTCTTCAGTTACATATAAGCAATCTTCTATTCTAACACCCGCAACACCGGGTACGTAGATTCCGGGCTCTATTGAAAAACACATACCTTCTTTTATAATCAACTCACTGTCTTTCATAATTGAAGGAAACTCATGAACACTACTACCTAATCCATGCCCTAATCGGTGAGTGAAATAGTCACCATATCCTTCTTTTGTAATAATATCTCGTGCAATTTTATCTAACTGACCAGCAGTTACGCCAGGTCGTACTGCTTCAATGGCAGCAGTGTGAGCTTTAAGAACAATAGAATATATTTTTTCTGCTTCAATAGAAGGAGTGCCAAAAATGGCAACTCTTGTAACATCGCTAGTGTATCCGTCAAAGACTACACCTAAATCAAAGAGTACCATATCGTTTTCTTCAATTTTTCTCTGCCCTGGTACTCCATGAGGACTAGCAGCGTGATCGCCGGCTAAGACCATTGTTTCAAAACTCATTTCCTTAATACCTTGTTTTTTTAGTTGAAATTCTATCTCTGCTACAATTTCTTCCTCTGTAACACCTACTTTTATACTATTAAATCCAATTTCTAGAGCTTTATCTGCCCATTTTCCAGCTTCAATCATTCGTCTTAGTTCATCGGAATCTTTAGTGACTTTCATTTCTTGTATTATTTCTGAGACATTTGAAAATGTTGAATGGTTGAAAAAATGATTAAGTAATTCGAATCGTTCTACAGTTAAGGACGATTTTTCTATTGCAATATTTTTTATATTAGAAGTAGTACTATTTATTTTCTCGGATAGAATAGACCAAGGGTTCTCATTGTCTAAATAGCCATAAACAGAAAAGGGCCAATTACTAGCTTTTGCATCCTCTGCTTCTAAAGAAGGGGTAAATAAA
>NZ_JBATXB010000128.1:0-4827 GCF_049673005.1 Carnobacterium sp.
GGTTTCCCAGCGGTTCCTTATCGTCATGTATTATTCGAAGGTTCTTTGTATTGACTTAATTCATTAATTAGAATAATATGAAAACTAAAAACACAATTATAGTTTTTTGGGTTTAGATAGGAGGAATAAAAGTGAGAAATCGAATTTTACAAGCCTTTATTGAAGAAACAAAAGAGGTTGGGATCAAGTTTACAATGGATGATTTGGCAAAACGTCTAGGAATAAGCAAGCGGACATTATACGAAAATTTTTCATCAAAGGTAGATATTCTTGAATGTATCATTGATAGCACGCTTAGTGAGTTTGATGAACAAAATCATTTAATTATCACTGATCCTAAAAATAGTCTCATTGAAAAAATAAAAAAAACAATAACGGTGATACCGAAGTATAACGATTTCTATGATTTACGAATCTTGGAACAATTGAAACGGTTTTACCCACAACAATGGGAACGTGTAAATCGCGAATTCAGTCAATGGGATGATGTAAAAAGCCTTATTGAAGAAGGGATTCAAACAGGAGTTATTAGGAACATGAATAGTGACTTACTGATGAAAATGATTATAGAGTCTGTGAATATTACACTCGATAAGCAGTTCTTTTTAGAACATAGTATCCCAATGGTAGAATCGTTTGAAATGATTGTAGACGTATTATTAAATGGAATCACGACTGTGGAAAAGTGAATAGACTAGTAAGTAAACAGGGTAGTTTTTTTATTCATTTTAAAATTCAATATAATGAACAGAAAAGGATTTGAAGCAATTATGACAGAAAAGAAAATAATAAATAGTTTAGATACGGAATCAGTAGGTAAGTCTTTTTTAAAGTATTTAATTCCTTCAGTTGTTGGAATGTTATTAATGGCAGTGAATATTATTATAGATGGGATTATGGTTGGAAATAAATTAGGTCCAATCGCTCTAGCCGGAGTTGGCATTGCCGCGCCGGTTTACAGTATTTTTGTAGCGATGTCATTATGGATTGGTATCGGTGCGGCGAACAGATACTCGGTCATGATGGGTGCTAAACGACTAGACCAGGCTCGTATCATTTTTTCACATGCCATCAGCACCATCTTCATTTTGACACTAATTATTGGATTCACTGCCTTTATGTTTAGAACTGAACTCGCATATTTACTAGGTGCAAATGCGGATACGTTTGAATATACATCGGCGTACTTGAATATTCAGTTAGTATTCGGATTTATCTTTACTGTAGAGAATGCCTTTAGCATCTTAGTGAGAAATGATGGCGGTCCGAATACAGCAATGACGGCACTTATAACTACATCAGTCGTGAATATCATTCTGAATTATGTGTTTTTATTTAAACTCAATTTAGGTGTAACTGGAGCAGCTATTGCTACGGTTCTTGGAGCACTTGTTGGATTAATTATTCTCAGTACACACTTTTTTAGAAAAAAGAATAATTTGCGTTTTGTACGATTTAAGTTTGATAAAAAGCTTATTTTTCTTATATTAGGTATAGGCTTTCCGAGTTTTCTTGCAGAGGTAGGTATTTCTTTTTTTACAATTTCACATAATCTTGTGTTTAAGCAACTTGCTGGAACAGTTGGTTTATCCGCGTTCGCAATTTTAAATTACGTTCACAGTGTCATGTTGTTGTTATTTTTAGGAATGGGTTCTGCTATCCAACCACTGATTAGCTACTATAAAGGAGCTAAAGACGAAAAGAAGATGAAAGAAACTGTACGACTTGCAATCTGGACAGCTTTAGGAGCTGGAATCTTCTTTCTACTTATCGGTCAATTTGCAGCAGCTCAGATTGTTAACTTGTTTGGTGATTTTCCAAAAGAAGTAGTCGCATTAGCCGTTTCGGGTATAAAATTATTCTTTATTGCGTATCTTTTTATGGGAATAAACTTTGTGATGATGACCTACTATCAATCTATCGGACACATCCGAATGGCAACATGGATTACGGCGACACGAGGCATTATTATTTTACTGGTTTTACTTATGATTCTTCCTCAATTATTCGGATTAACAGGAGTTTGGCTTGCAGTTCCAGCATCTGAATTTGTCGTTCTTTTAACCATTTTTTATTACCATAAACGATGGCATAGATAAATAATTAGCTTAATCACGCTAAAAAAAGGAATCTTGAATGCTCAAGATTCCTTTTTTTATAGAGTTAATTCAAAGCTTTTACTCATCCTATTTGGCTAGACTGCTTATCTGAGTTATACTATTCTAAATACTTTGTTGGAAAGCGGATTCATTGATAGTGGAGGTATAAATTTTTTATTGAGAGCACTGATTAACCAAAGAGTGCTGAATTTCTTATTCGTAACTACTTAGCAAAAATCGAGATAATTTGGGATACTAGCAATAGAGTGATGAGTGAGAAATGTCAAATACAAAGCTTTAAATTAATGGATATACAGATTCAAACTCTAACAAATAACACACTTTATCACTTAAAAAGGAGAATGAAATGAGGATTAGAGAGTGGAATAAAAATGAAAGTATCCCTATTAATCTTTTGCTTTTAGCAGACCCGTCTTACTCAAGTATTGATGAGTGTGTAAGACGAGGAGACTGTTTTATAGCCGAAGAAGAAGAGGAAATCATCGGTATATTTATTCTTCTACCTACAAGATTTAGAACAATAGAAATAGTAAATGTTGCTGTTGTGAAGGAAAGGCAGGGTAAAGGAATAGGTAAAGAGTTAGTCAAATCTGCAATTGAGAAGGCGAGACAGGCTGGGTACAAAACAATTGAAGTAGGAACAGGTAATTCAAGTTTAGAACAATTAGCTCTATACCAAAAATGCCATTTCAGAATGATCTCTGTAGATAGTGACTTTTTCACTAAAGCTTATACGGAAGAAATTTACGAAAACGGTATACAATGTAGGGATATGATTAGGTTATCGCAGGATTTATGAGAATAAGTCGTTTTCATCAAAAAGAATAGGAGTTATTACTCTTACTCTATTTAAAGGAACTCATCTAAAGAACCGTGAAATAAAACGATAAGATTAATTTAGGAACAAAGGTTTAATAAAATTGTTCAACTAATAAAACACCTGATTTTATTAGTTTTGCCTCAAAAGTAATCATCGCTTTGATTCTCCTTTTAGTTGAATGTAAAAAAGAGTATGTGTTTAACGAATAAACCTAGTGAGAGAGGAATTGCGCATATGAACATTAGCTCAAAAGATAAGAATGTTGAAAAATTTTTAAAAGATGTTATGGAAATAGATGATGGTAAATTTAATATTCTAGAAGAATTAAGAAGAATTGTATTTATGAATAATAAAACTATACAAGAAAGAATGATGTATGGAGGCATTATGTTTTCGAATGAAAAAGATTTGGGTGGTGTTTTTGTTTATAAAAAACATGTATCCTTTGAATTTTCAGAAGGATATAGATTGGACGATCCAGAAAACTTGTTACACGGTACTGGTAAAAAAAGACGGCATTTGAAGTTGTATGCCTTAACAGATATCAGTGATAATAGAGTGGATTTTTTTGTTAAACAAGCACTTTTGTTAACTTAAGAGTAATAAAGAAAAAATAGTAAGGTATAATGATACTAATAAAACCAGTAAGATTGTGGATAAATGGCTATATTTTAGGGGGGAATACATATGGAATTTTATATTAGACCAATAAATAGTGGTGATGGAAAAGGATTAAATGAATTGAGAAGGATGCCAGGAGTATTTGAAACGATTCTAGGGATACCGTCAGAGAGAATTAAAAATAATGAAGATTTTATTCTTAATATGGATTCCAACCAACATCAATTTATTGCTATTTCGAAGCTTCAAAATAAGGAAGAAGTAGTTATAGGAACGGTTGGATTATCGGTGAATGGAAACCATCGTACTCGACATAGCGGAAGCATAGGTATTATGATTCATAAAGATTACCAAAACAAAGGCGTTGGTACTGCTTTAATGGACGCAATTATAGATGTAGCAGACAATTGGTTAATGCTCGTTAGACTTGAACTTACTGTATTTGAGGATAATGTAAAAGCCATACAGCTGTATGAAAAATATGGATTTGAAAAAGAGGGAATAAAACGTCTTGCGGCAATAAGAAATGGGCAATACGAAAATGAATATTTGATGGCAAGAATAAATTTAGTTCCTTATCCTACAAGATAAGTCATTCTTAAATGAATGATTAGTTAAGTAGTATTTTAGCTAATTCAGAAAGGTGAGATAGTATGAAAATAATCGTTTTTGGTGCAACAGGTGGTACAGGTCAGTTTGTTGTACAACAAGCATTAGAAGAAGGATTTGAGGTAACCGCGTTTGTTCGGACCCCATCAAAGTTGAAAATAGCACATGGAAATTTAACAACGATTAAAGGGAACGCTTTTAATCAAGGTGAGGTAACGGCGGCAATTAAAGGTCATGATGCTGTTGTATCATGCTTGGGATCAAGCCAAGGAATGAAAAAATCAACCGAATTACAAGAGATGACAAAAGTAATCGTTACGGGCATGGGAAAAAATGGTGTTAAACGAATCGTTTATATTGCCTCTGCTGGAATCCATAATGAGTTACCGGGCATAAGCGGAAAATTAATCATGAGAGTACTTAAAAATACTTTAATAGATCATCGTGTAGCCACTGATTGTATTAAAGCAAACGGACTAATCTATACAATCGTTAGACCGATGGGATTGACGGATCGTCCTTTTTCAGGAAAGTACAGAGAATCTACAACAGGTTTACCAAAAGGATCAAGGTCGATACCGCGTGCAGATGTGGCGGACTTTATTCTAAAAGCATTAAAAGATAAAAAGTATGAAAATACTTCTATCGGAGTTTCTA
>NZ_JBATXB010000129.1:0-24986 GCF_049673005.1 Carnobacterium sp.
ACATTTAACGAAACAGTTATCTTTTCTCGTCATGGCTATGTTTTTGGAGCACACCCACCAGGTCGGTTAAATGATTTCAAAAACTATTATCAGGTTTTACACAATGTATTCTTAACTCATGCTAAAGTTGTTTTGAATTTTAAAGAGTTAGGTTACCAAGGAGACATTGGGATTACACATGTGTTCAACCCAGCATTCCCAGCAGATGATAAGCAATCTAGTAAAGAAGCAGCTGATCATGCGAATATGTACGATACGTTCTTTTTCTATGATCCAATCTTAAAAGGAACTTATCCAGAATATGTACTAACTCAATTAAAAGAAAAAGGACATGAGTTTGTTTTATCTCAAGAAGACCAAAACACATTATTAAAAGCAGCTCCGTTGAATGACTTTATTGGAATCAATTATTATCAACCGATGCGCGTTATTACAAATGATTCAAAAGAATCAAGAGAGATGACAAGAGAAGCTAGTACTGGTGGGGCTGGAGCGGTATCTTATGATGGCGTCTATCAAACGGTCAAAATTCCAACTCATTCCTATACTAAATGGGGTTGGGAAATCTCGCCTGAAGCTTTGCTAGATGGGATGCATTTATTAAAAGAGCATTATGGAGATATCCCAATCTATATTACAGAGAATGGATTAGGGGACGAAGATCCAATTATCGAAGGAGAAATTAAAGATAAGCCTCGTATTGATTACATTGAAAAACATTTACGTTTTGTAAAAAAAGGAATTTCTGAAGATCTTAATATCCAAGGGTATTTTGCTTGGTCGGTCATTGACTTGCTAAGTTGGTTAAATGGGTATAAAAAGCAATATGGGTTTATTTATGTCGATCATAATAATAACTTAGACCGTAAGAAGAAAGATTCGTTTTATTGGTATCAAGAAGTTATTGCAACAAGAGGAGAGAATATATAAGTATTAGTAATAAAAGAAAATAGAATGTTATGAACTTTGGAGGGATTAAAATGACTAAATTTAATGATTTTTTTAATAAACTTCTCGATCCGTTTTTAAGATTAGTTAATACGAAAGCTATGTTAGCAATTAAAGATGGATTCTTATTAACAATGCCAATTACTCTTGTAGGCTCACTCTTTTTATTAATCGCTAACTTTCCAATTCCGCAATGGGACCAATGGATGTCAAATATATTTGGATCTGATTGGTCTGCGCCATTAAATCAAGTTGCCGGATCAACTTTCGATATTTTAGCATTAGTAGCTGTTTTGGGGATTTCCTATACGTATGCTAAAAATGAAAAAGTTGACCCTATTAGTACAGCCATTTTATCTCTTGTTTCATTTCTAGTATTAACAAATTCTTTTGTGACCACTGAAAGCGGTGAAACAGTAAATGGCGTCATACCTAAAGGTTGGACAGGCGGAAATGGGATTATTACTGCCATTATTGTTGCCATTGTTGTAGCGAAAATATTTGTATTTTTCATCAAGCGTGATATCAGAATAAAAATGCCAGATACTGTACCTACAGGTGTATCAAATGCTTTCTCTGCCATGATACCTGGAGTAACCGTTATGCTTGGTTCGATGGTAGTATATGCCATAACAAGTAAATTTGTTGGACTATCCGTAACGGAACTTATTTTTAAACTTCTTCAAACACCGATTCAAAATGTTTCTGATACTCTTGCAGGTGGGCTGTTTATTACTTTCTTAATGTCTATTCTATTCTGGGCAGGAATTCACGGACCGAATATTGTTATGGGAATCATGGGTCCAATTTTAACAGCTAATGCATTAGATAACCAAAAAATTATTGATTCTGGACAAGAACTTATAATAGGTGAGAATACAAAAATTATGACTGTTCAGTTAATTGATGTATTTGCAAAATTTGGTGGCCAAGGAATTACGGTTGGTTTACTAATAGCAGCATTACTATTCGCTAAATCAAAACAGTTAAAAGAAATTTCTAAACTATCTATTGTTCCAAGTCTTTTTAATATTAATGAACCTGTTATTTATGGTTTACCAATTGTTTTTAACCCAATTATGCTTATTCCATTTATTTTGGTCCCGATAACTGCTGTCTTAATTACTTACGGGGCGATTATCGTAGGATTCATACAGCCCTTTACGGCTGTACAAGTTCCTTGGACTACTCCACCTCTTATTTCTGGATTTCTTTTAAGTGGATGGCAAGGATTAGTTGTTCAGCTGACAATTATTTTAGCCTCTACAGGGATTTATTATCCATTCTTACTCAAACAAGATAAACAATTCTTATTACAAGAAAAAGAAATGGAAGAACTAAATAAAAATGAAGAAATCAATACAACATTAGTCAGTGAAAGTACGATATAAAAACAAAAAGAGGATTAAGCCGCATTGGCTTAATCCTCTTTTTTCGCTATACTAATAGAGAGATAACAGTTTACAATTAGTGAAATGAGGACAAATAATGAGAAAATATCGACTAGTGGCTGATTTACTTTTAGAGGAAATCACTCACGGGAAGTACAAAAATGAACATCGTTTGCCAATAGAAGAAGATTTGATAAAGGAATACAATGTTAGTAGGAATACGTTACGTAATGCTATTGACGTACTAGTTGATAAGAGCCTACTTTATCGAGTTCAGGGTAGTGGGATTTATATCCGAAAACCTATCTATCCTGATACAATTACAATTAATTCTATCAGAGGATTTAAAGAAGAATTTAAAAATAAAGAGATCCGCTCTAGACTTATTAAGTTAGAGCAATTAAATGCAACGCAAGAGATAAGTCAAGCTCTTCAATGTGAAATAAATACGCCAGTTTATTTTGTTAATCGTATTCGCTATGTTGATAACGAACCTTTTTCAATTGAATACAGTTACTTTAATAAAAATATCATACCTTACTTAGGAACTGAAATTGCTGAAGCGTCTATTTATAATTATATAGAGCATGATTTGAATTTAACTATTGGTTTTGCTGATAAATATATTTATGTTGAAAAATTATCTAAAATAGATAGTGAATACTTTCAACTTAAAGAAGAGGATCCTTCAATGGTTACCGAGGAAACCGTTTTTCTTTCAAATGGAAAAGTATTTAATCACTCAAAAGTTATTCATAATTATAAATACGCTAAGTTTTTTGCATTAGCAAAAAATTGGTGAAATAAAGTTAATCCTGTTCTAAGCTAGGGATACTAATGAAAGTTAAATAAAAACCATTTGGCTAAACTTCTTAGATACTGCTTTTATTCTTCTATTCAAAGATAAGAATTATTCGATGTGGCAACACCCTGTGTCTAACTTTGTGGATAACGTATAGTTAGTTGATTAAAGATAGTTAGTTATTAACAGAATCAAACGAGGGTTAGACAAGACTTTTAACTAATGAAGCCTAAACGAGTAAGAATTTAATAGGCATTCGATAGTAATTTATTCTGATAAGGGGTGGTATTGATGAAAGACCAGTATAAAAATGGACAAATAAAACAACAAATTGATAGGGGTATACAAACCTATTATTTTGAAGATGGAACCATCAAGGCAACCGGTCCTTTTGATGGCCAGATGCAAGGAGAATGGAAGTTTTTTCGCAAAAGCGGAGAACTGTGGCAAGTTGGAAATCTAAAACAGGATATAAAAAATGGTCCTTGGATTCGTTATGATCGAAGCGGTCAAATCGAAAAAGAAACCATTTTTGAAAATGGAAAAGAAGTAAAATAAAAAATAAGATAAGAGCGGTTCTATTAATGAATAATTCGCTCTTATTTTTTTATCTGCTAATTTGCTTTGACATTCACTTATTAATAGTTGATACTAGAGAAATAGTATTTTCTGCTAGATAAATTAAGGTAGAAGGATACATAACAGAAAGAAAGGGAGTAGTAGCATGTTTTTATGCAATACTACAGGGGGCATCACTTATTATCGTATGACTAATTTTACTTCATCACTATAAAATTAGGAGTGTATAGAATGAAAAAATTGTCCATACGAGAAAGTTTAGCTTTACTGTTACTATTATTAATTATGATTGGTGTTAGTATTATCAAGTTTAAATTAGATCCACAAACACCTTTACTATTGGCAATTACGTTGCTGATTGTTTGGGGAAGATTTCGCAGACACTCTTGGGAAGAGATTCATAATGGCATTCAAAAAGGAGTTAAGACAGGTATTATACCGATGATTATCTTTATTCTAATCGGTGCGCTTATTTCTGTTTGGATTGCATCTGGAATTATTCCTTCGATGATGGTCGTTGGCTTCAAATTATTGAATCCGAGCTTTTTTATTCCATCTGTCTTTTTAATTTGTGCCGTAGTCGGTACATCTATTGGTTCAGCACTAACGACTGTTTCTACAATTGGCTTAGCTTTTCTAGGAATGGGAACAGCTATGGGTTTTGAACCTGGTCTAATAGCAGGTGCCATTGTTTCAGGTAGTGTGTTTGGCGATAAGATGTCACCACTGTCAGATAGTACGAATTTAGCAGCCGCGATTGCTGAAGTTGATCTGTTTAAACACATAAAAAATCTAATGTGGACAACGATTCCAAGTTTAATTTTATCTACCTTATTATTTTTATTCTTTGGTATGAATAATGAGCTCGCAACAACAAATCAAGTTGTGGGGTTAACAAAGGTAATAGAATCTAATTTTCAAGTGAATTGGTTGGCTGCTATTCCAATTATTTTTATATTCATTTCTTCATGGAAACGAATCCCAGCAATCCCAACGTTATTAATTAATATTGGCTTGTCGATAGGCTTATTGAAGGTTAATTCTCCATCTGTCAAATTGACTGAAATTTCAAGTTACATTCAAGAAGGGTATGTTTCAACAACGGGCAATGAAATAATTGATGCGTTGTTGTCACGAGGTGGTGTTCAGAGCATGATGTGGTCTATTTCACTCATCATTCTAGCCCTAGCTCTTGGTGGATTATTAATGGAATTCAAAATTATTGATACCGTAATGTCACCTATTTCGGATGCGAGTTTATCGATTGGAAACTTAATTCTTGTAACAGCGTTATCTGCTATTGGGGTAAATGCTCTAGTTGGAGAACAATACCTAGCGATTGTTTTACCAGGAAATGCATTTAAGAAAACCTACAAGCAATCAGGTTTATCACCTTTAGCTCTATCACGTGTATTGGAAGATGCCGGTGCTGTTATTAATTCATTGATTCCTTGGGGAGTAAGTGGCGTGTTCATCTCAACCGCCTTAGGTGTCCCAACGTTAACCTACTTGCCATTTGCCTTTTTCTGCTTATTGTCGCCTATTTTAACCGTTATCAGCGGATACGCGAATATAGGGATTAAGAAACTGGAACCTTCAACGCTATAAAAAATAAGGAAGAGTCGAAAGCACAATTCAAACGTGCTTTTGGCTTTTTTTGTTACTCTGACTTGACTTTAAAGGATACAAGTCCTTACTATTAAGTCAATAGATTGGATTAATCAAACGTTAAAGGGGATAGAAAAATGAGAACACATACGTTAGCAAATGGAATAACGATACCACTAGTCGGGACCGGAACAAATACTTATGGAAAAGTAGATAACTCATACAATGGCGAATTAAATAATGATTTTAGTGCCTTAGAATCAGCGATTGAAGCAGGCTATCGATTAATTGATACGGCTATTTATTATCGAAATGAATCAGGTGTTGGACAAACAATCAAAGATAGTGGCATCGCTAGAGAAGAGTTTTATCTAACAACTAAAATTCCGGAAATCGAAAATTATGTTGGTTCTAAAGAATTAGTCGAACAAACCGTTTTAAAGAGTTTAGATAATTTAAAAGTAGATTACATTGATTTGTATTTAATTCATAAACCAATTGAAAACAAAGAGATGTTGAAAAGTACTTGGGAAGTATTGGAATCATTTGTTGATTCAGGAAAAATCAAGTCAATCGGTGTTTCTAACTTTACACTAGAACAGTTAGAAGAAATGAAATCTTTTGCAAGGATTAAGCCGGTAGTGAATCAGATTGAATCGAATCCTTCTAATTGGAACAATGATTTAATTGATTATCTACAAAAAAACAGGATACTACCAGAAGCTTGGGGACCGTTAAGTAAAGTTACTGATGAACAGCAAACGATACTCACAAAAATTGGGGACAAGTACGGTAAAAACTGGGGACAAGTGTTGCTACGTTATCAAATTCAAAGGGATGTAGCAGTTATCCCCAAATCCCATAACAAAAAGCGTCAGATGTTAAATTTAGATCTAGTCAATTTCAACTTATCCCCAGAAGATATCCACATAATCAAAATGCTGTAGTGTATAAAAAGTAAAAATAGAAAAAAGGCTCTTTAAGTTAGGGTACTTAAAGAGTTTTTTAGCAGTTTTATCCAATATAAATTATTTAGTAGAGGAGTTTACCGAAAAGAGCCGAGTGAATACAATTAGCGATCTGACTGGGCTGTGAGCACTAAAAAAGAACCGAGTAAAGAAGTTTTTTTAATGTACTAGGTCAAATAAATAAAAAGTAACCTAGTAGAGCACAGATTTACGTCAACTGGGCTAAAATAGCTAATTTATTTCGAAAAATGTTAGAATAGGTTGATAGATTAGAGAATAGTGAAGAGTGAAGTTGGGAGTGAATCAATAATGAAGCATCTATTTTTAAGTTCTTGTGCAATCCTTTTCTTCCTCATTGCAATGATAGGGTGTGGAAACAAAAATACAACAGATTCTGCTAGCCAAAGTAAATCTGCTAGTGAATTGCCATCAAGTCAGACTAGTAAAGAAAATAAATCCGACAGTGAATCCTCTGACTTAGAGCCTGCTGAACAAACGACTAGTCCGACTCTTTTTATCCACGGCTATAGTGGCACAGATTATACATTTAATGGGATGCTATCTCGTTTTGAAACGGAGGAATATGGCAAACAGCAGCTGACTATAACCGTACAACCAGATGGAAGTATTTCTGAAGTAGGAGATTGGCAGGAAGAAGCAGATAATCCTTTCATTCAGGTTTTATTTTCAGATAATAAAAACAATGAATGGAATCAAGCGGATTGGATTAGAGCGGTATTAGTTTATTTGAAAACAACGTATCAGATTGATGAAGTAAATTTAGTTGGGCATTCGATGGGAGGAGTAAGTAGTTTTCGATATTTAATTGCTTATGGAAATGAGACTACACAACCGGTAGTAAACAAATTGGTTGCGATTGGAGCGCCTTTTAATGATTTTGTGGAGGGCAATGAAAGCCAAACACTGACAGAATTGAAGCAAGATGGGCCGCTCGTTCTAAGCGGCCGCTACAGCGAGTTCTCAGCAGCGATTCAACAGTATCCTGTATCAACAAAGATGTTAAATGTTGTTGGAGATCTAAATGATGGGTCCAAAAGTGATGGGACAGTTTCTCTTAGTAGTGGCTTATCTATTGGTTATCTGATGCAGTCAGCTAAACGTGATTATAGTGAGAAAATTATAGTCGATGAACAAGCCTCACACAGTCAATTGCATGAAAATGATGAAGTCGATGCATTAGTTAGTGAATTTTTATGGGGAAATTAAAAGAACATAAATCCAGGAGGCACTCTTATTGTAAATAAGTAACAAGAAGAAATCAAAACACAGCAATTAAGCTGCTTAATTTTTTAAGAAAAATCAAAAATGTGCAACAAAAGAAAACGAACAAAAGAAAACTTATTTTTTGATAGTTTTTAAAATAAAAGGATAAAATAGAATAAGAACAAAAAAGGTTTCCATCAAAAAGATTAATCTTTTTGATGGAAACCTTTTTAATTGAGTTGAACACCTAATTTTAAACGTTTAACTACTCGTGATAAAGCAAAACAAATGGTGAAGTACATTAAAGCCATCGCGATAAACATAGGGATAACATAATCTGTATTTTGACCGTAAATTATTTTAGCATTATGAGTAATTTCAGGAAGAGAAATGATAACGGCCAATGAAGTATCTTTTATCAATGAAATAAATTGGCTTAAAATTGGCGGTACCATTGCTTTAAATGCTTGTGGAATAACAATAAATAATAAAGTTTGGCTGTATGTCAGACCAGTCGAAAGACCAGCTTCTGTTTGCCCTTTCGGAACCGAATTTAATCCAGCACGAATAATTTCTGACAACATTGCAGATTCGAAAATAGTCATTGCTGTAATAGCTGACCAAAAAATATCTAACCGAATGCCAATTTGTGGCAATGCAAAATAGGTGAAAAAGATAATTAATAAAAGTGGCAAGTTTCGAATTAAATCAATTAGCAATCCAACTACCTTGGATGCAACTGGAATCTTCAAGTAGCGAACTAAGCCTAATAAGCTCCCAATGATGAAACTAAAAATAATGGAAAGCACTGCAACTTCTACAGTAACAAGGAGTCCATCCAACAAGAAGCGGATGTTGACCCATGAAAAAGCCTCTACATAATTCAATTGAATTTCCTCCTTCTAATCGTTACTAGCTAAGCGTCGTTCGATATACGCCATCAAGTAAGTTAATGGTAAAGTAATAATCAAGTATAAAAGTCCGATTAAAATGTAAGTATCAAAGGTATTAAAGGTTTCACTAGCAATTAAATCACCTTGATACATAAGGTCAAGGCCAGCAACCATCGCTAATACGGATGAGTTTTTAACAAGATTGATGAATTGGTTTCCAAGAGGTGGAATGACGATTTTGACTGCTTGAGGCAATACAATGTAACGCATCGTTTGACTATAGGTAAACCCAGTGGATAAACCAGCTTCCATTTGTCCTTTAGGAACGCTCAAAATACCAGCTCGAATCGTTTCGGCTATAAAAGCAGAAGTATAAATGGTTAATCCGATTGTTCCAGCAGTGAATCCATCAATTTGGAACCAGTACAGCGGGACAACAACATAAAAGAACATCACGATAATAAGCAATGGGATATTTCGGAAGAATTCAACGTAGGCACTAGCTAGAATTCTTACAAATTTATTTGTTGAAATTTGTAAAATAGCGAATAAAGTACCGATTAATAAACTAAAAAATAAGGCAATGGTACTTGAGTATAAGGTGAATTTAAAACCTTCAAGTAAAATACCTGAATTATCATTGAAAATTTGAATCATTGGGAACACCTCACTTTATCTATTGAAATAAAAACGATGATTAATCTAATTTAGGAATCCATTTAGCATAAATTTTATCATATACACCATTATTTTTAATGGTTTGTAAGGCTCCGTTAATTTGTTGAACAAAAGGTTCTTGTCCTTTATTAATAGCAATACCATATGGTTCATCTGTAAAATTATCCCCAGCTAGGCGATAATCAGGGTTCTTGGCAATGATACCTAAAAGAATAGCATTGTCGGTCGTCATGGCATCTCCTTGTCCAGATTGCAAAGCAGTAAAGGCCTCTGAGTAATTTTCTAATTCAAGCACCTTAGCATCAGGAGCATACTTTCTGATATTTGTAGCAGAAGTAGAGCCTTTAACAGCTAAGACAGTCGTTTCACTAGTTAAATCTGAGACACTCTGAATCGAGCTATCTGATGGAACCAATAAAGCTTGTCCAGCCGCGAAATAAACAGTAGAAAAATCAACTTGCTTTTTACGTTCTTCGCTAATAGTCATAGTAGCAATAATGGCATCGATATTCCCATTTTTTATTAAAGGAATGCGTGTTTTAGACGTAACTTCAACGAACTTAGCATTTTTAGCATCGCCTGTGATTTCCTTTGTAATAGCTTTAGCGATATCAATATCAAAGCCCTCAATTGTGGCTTTTTCAATGTTGTATAATCCAAACAAACTTGTATCTACTTTAACTCCCCAAGTAATCTCTGGGTTTTCTTCTAGTCGGTCTTTAACATCTACTGCTGCTAGACTTTCTGATCCACAAGCAGCTAATAGAAGTAGCGGAAAGAGTAAAAGGAGTAAAGCAACTGGTTTAAACGCTTTTTTCATTTAAACACCCTCCTATTGATTAGTGATTAATAATTTTGCTTAAGAACTGTTTTGCTCTAGGTTCTTGTGGATCCTCGTAAAAAGCTGTTGCTTCACGATCTTCTAAAACTTGGCCATCAGCCATAAAAATAACACGATCTGCTACTTCACGAGCAAATCCCATTTCGTGGGTAACAACAATCATGGTCATTCCTTCTTTAGCTAGTTTTTTCATAACGTCCAACACATCTTCAATCGTTTCAGGATCAAGTGCACTAGTTGGCTCATCAAAAAGCAATACGTTAGGATCCATTGCAAGACCTCGAGCAATAGCGATACGTTGTTGCTGTCCACCAGACAGTTGAGCAGGATAAGAATCTTTTTTGTCTAGCATGTTAACTTTTGCTAGTAGTTTTTCAGCATTTTTTTGTGCTTCTTCCTTTGATTGTTTTAGTACTTTTGTGGGTGCAAGCATAATATTTTCTAATACTGTTTTATGTGGGTATAAGTTAAAGTGCTGAAAAACCATTCCCACATTTTTTCTGATTTTGTTAATATTTGTTTTCTTATCATGGATATTGTATTCGTTAATGGTTAAGTCACCATTTGTGATTTCTTCTAGTCCGTTGATACAACGCAACATGGTACTTTTCCCAGAACCTGATGGACCAATGACTACTACGACTTCCCCTTTTTTGAAATGTAAGTTAATATTTTTTAATGCATGAAAGTCACCGTAATATTTTTCAACATTTTTAAATTCAATCATGTTTGCACACTCCTTAATCAATTTTTGTGTAGATAAACAAAGGAGGAAGGATATGAAATGGGTTAAGTATTCCACATGCTTCCTTCTTCTAGATAAGCTAGCTGTTTTTTGTAACAACTTAACGCAAAAAAGTACTAAATAAAAGAGCCATCAGCAAGGCTGAATAGCTTCGATAATACTGGCTATAGGATTACGAATTCAATAGAAAAAATTAGAATTAGTTTCGTTCAGAACGTCATGATCGAGCGTGTAACCTTAGTATTGTTCGTTTTCTAATGATTTGACTAACTTATGAACCCTAAGATTAGCATTAAACTAGTGTAAATGTAAATAAAAATAAACTAAAGAGAGTAAATGAGCACACTTTACTTGTTTATTAAAAACCTCTTTTTCTTCATTTTAAAGTGTGAAATTTAAGGAGGAGATAGGTTATAAATTAGTTGGGATAAGAGGATTCTTTTTTTTTTCTAATATTCAAGCGAAAGTTTATGAATATTGGTATACTGAATGTATCTAAATTTTAGAAAGAGAAGGTAAATCATCTATGGAGCGTATTCATATTTATCATACCAACGATATCCATTCTCATTTTGAAAATTGGCCAAGAATTTCTGCTTATCTTCAAGCTGAAAAACAACAAAGGAATCAATCAAATGAAGCGGTTTTTTTGTTTGATATTGGAGATGCATGTGATCGAGTCCATCCTCTAACTGAGGCAACAAATGGACAAGCAAATGTGAGAGCATTAAATGAAGCTCATTATGACGCGGTAACGATTGGAAATAATGAAGGGATTGGCAGTTCGAAAGCAGAACTCAATCAATTATATGACGAAGCAAATTTTAAAGTTATTTTATCAAATGTATTAGATAAAAAGACTGGGGCTTATCCAGACTGGGCACTACCGTTTGATATCTTGCAAACAAAATCAGGACATAGAATAGGGATTTTTGGACTAACAGCCCCTTTTCCAACCAGTTATGAGCCAATTGGATGGAAAGTAAAAGAGGTAGATGATGTTGTACCAGATATACTGGAAATATTAACGCCCTTAGTTGATACGGTTATTTTATTGTCTCATCTGGGTATATTAATAGATCGAGAAATTGCTGAAAAATATCCAATGATAAAAATTATTTTAGGCTCACACACCCATCATTTATTGCCAGAAGGGGAGAAAGTGAGAAACACCTTGTTAGCGGCCGCTGGAAAGTTTGGTCAATATATCGGTCATGTAACATTAGATATAGACGGTTCTCGATTATTATCTGCACAAGCAACAGTCGTCGAAACAAGCCTTCTTCCAGTGGTAGAGGGGGAAGAAGAGTTAGTTAAAGGCTACAACCAATTAGGACACCAACTATTAAATGAACAAGAAATCGCTTATGTACCAACTAATTTACCAGTAAGTTGGCAGAAAAAATCTCCATTAGTTGATTTTGGTTTGAAAGCTATTATGGATTATGCAAAAACAGATGTCGCAATAATAAATGCGGGCTTGTTTATGCAGCCAGTCAGTAAAGGAATTGTTACAAATGATGAGCTGCATCAAATTTTGCCACATCCCATGAGGGTCATGAGGTGTACGTTAAGTGGTGAAGATCTGATTCGTTTAGTTTATGAGATGAATAAAAATCATCTTTTTTTACGAAATTTTCCAATTAAAGGAATGGGATTTAGAGGCGAAATTTTTGGTGAAATTTGTTATAGTGGAATTTACCTCGACGAAAAGACAGGTGAAGTAACTTGGCAAGGTAAAGAGATTCAACTAGAAGAGAGCTATACCTTCGCCACTGTAGATCACTTTCTTTATATCCCGTTTTTTCCAACGATTGAAATAAGAGGGAATAACGAAATTTTATTTCCTTATTTTATAAGGAATGTTTTAGGGCAATACATGGAAAAAATGTATCCTATTGTTCATTAGTTATAGGGACTTAGATAGAAAATAAATCTGAATAGAAACTGTAGGTGAAAAAATGTCAGAAGACAAAAAAAATCTAGATGAACAAAGAAATAATGTGAAAGAATCGATTTCGAAGGCTCCTTCTAAGGAAAATATGGGGAAAACAGAAGAACAGAAAAAAACAAGAAAACAACCTGTTAGAGAGTCTGCTAGTAGAAAAAGAATGCCTGTTAAAAAACGCACTAGCGAAAAGAAAGAACCGATGACATTAAGTTCAGCAATTGACTTAGATTTGGACACTGCTGGAGCTAAAGAAGAGCAATTGGTCCATCGTCTAGATGCAACAACGATTACAATTGATGGAACAAAATATGAAATTGTAAAAAATTACAAAGAAGCCTTTGATGCTGAGCGTCTTGGTGAACGGTACAGTGAAATTCTTGATAAATATGATTTTATTGTAGCGGACTGGGGATTTGAGCAATTAAGGTTGAAAGGTTTTTACGATAACCGCAATCGAAAAGTTCCGCAAGATCAAAGAATTAATAATTTGGAAGATTACTTGTATGAATATTGTAATTTTGGTTGTCCTTATTTCGTCGTACAACGAATAGAAGCAAAAAAGAATAAGACGAAGAAAGAGTTAGCCGATAGAGCTGAAAGACCAGCAAGAAGAAAAAGAAACCAAAAGAGTAAGAATCCTACAAATCAAAAACAAGAAATAAAAGAATCAGAGACAAAATCAGAAGTCGAGAAGGATAATAAACCAACTACTTCAAGACCTAAACCAAAATCATATCCAAAAGCAAAATCTAAGCCGAAACCAAAACGTGATTTTGTAAAAAAAGAGATCATTACTGAATCGGTCGAAAAAAAGGAAGCAAAAGAAAGTTCAACGTTTAAGCCAACAAATGAGACTAAAGGCAAGCGTCATTTTAGTATTAGACGTAAAACGAATGAAACGGATAAAGACTAAAGAATAGGAGTTGAAGATAGTAGTTATGGAGTATAAAGGCTATTTAATTGATTTAGATGGAACGATGTATAACGGGACAAGTCCTATTCCTGCAGCTCCTAGATTTATTCAGCGACTGCAAGAGAGAAAAATTCCTTTTTTATTTGTTACAAATAACACCACAAAAACACAAAAAGAAGTAACCGATAATTTGTGTTTGAATTTTGGTATCGACGTAACGGAAGACCATATTTATACGGGCTCATTGGCTACGGCTAAATATATGAAAAAATTAAACAAAGGCAATAAAGTATTCGCCATTGGAGAAACGGGTTTAAAAGATGCGCTAGCTAATTCAGGATTTATTGAAGATAGACAAAATCCTGATTTTGTAGTTGTGGCTTTAGATCGTAAAGCGACCTATGCGGATTTTGAGATAGCGACATTGGCTATTCAAAAAGGTGCTCAGTTTATAGCGACGAATAAGGATACAAATATGCCTAGTGAAAAAGGGATGGTTCCGGGTGCGGGTTCATTAGTCGCTCTTGTCGTTGCGGCCACACGGGTACAGCCTGTCTTTATTGGTAAACCTGAGTCGATTATTATGGATGAAGCTTTAGAAGTAATCGGACTAACAAAAGAAGAAGTTGTGATGGTTGGGGATAATTATGAAACGGATATTTTAGCTGGGATTCAAAATGGTATCGATACATTACTAGTTTATACTGGATTTACAAAATCAGAAGATCTAACGGTGGATATGCAACAGCCGACATATGTTGTTGATTCATTAGATGAATGGTTAATAAAATGAAAAAGACCGCTAGTCATTTTATAGGATTAACTAGTTTATTTTTATGTATTCTAACTTTAGCTATCACGATTACAATTAATTTTATTCCATTGTATCGATTTGATCTAACTTATTTCAATATACCTGAATCATTGGGAATGAGTAAAGAAATGATAATGGAGAATTACTCTATTTTAATCGACTATTTGAATAAACCATGGATATCCACATTAACTATGCCAGATTTCCCAAGTTCAGAAAATGGACTTTTCCACTTTTACGAAGTAAAAAAATTGTTTTTAATTAATTATGTTATTGCAATTCTATCGACTATAGGAAGTTTAATGTATTTGCGTTTCATTAAAAAAAATAGGTTAACTTGGAAACTAGTTCGTCCATTTCAGATTGGAATGATTATTCCATTTGTTGTGCTAATCGTTATTGCTTTAAATTTTGATGAGTTATTTATTGCCTTTCATGAACTATTTTTCAATAATGATGCATGGCTATTTAATCCTTCAACCGATCCTATTATTTTAGCCTTACCGGAAGCCTTTTTTATGCATTGCTTTATTTTAGCTTTTTCTTTAATCGAAATTTCAATGATAGTAGGTTATTTTACTACTAAGCATTTAGCTTTTAAAAAGAGATAAAAACCTGTGGATTTTCCATCGCTGAGGCGATAGGAAATCACAGGTATTTTTTTGGATAAATGGTTTTAGATGAATAACTTCAATAGTACACAAAGGGGAGTTATGATTTATGAGGATGCTGAAGAGTCTATCATTATAGTATCAAGCGATTGTTTATTGAAGTTACCGTGTTGGTTACTCGATAGTAATTTGTTTCTTCTTGGCGTCCTCGCTATCTAATTTAGGCATAGTTAAAGTTAGAACACCATTTGTGTATGTTGCTTTAGCATTCTCTTCGTCTGCATTTTTTAAATAGAATTGACGGGTCATACTACCATAAGAACGCTCTCTCTTAACAAATTGGCCTTCGTGATTTTCTTCACTTGACTCCTCCTGTTTTTTTGCATGAACAGTTAAAACATCGTGGTCGAAGTCAATCGAAATATTTTCTTTGTCAAACCCCGGGATGTCAATTTTAACCTCGTAGGCTTTATCGGTTTCATGAATGTCTGCTTTGAAGTTGTTTTTTGTGAGTGAAGAAGAGAACTTATCTAATAAAGAGGAATCTTCATCAAATAAAGATGGGAATAAATCAGTGAGGGTCGGGAAATCATCTTTCTTACGCAAATTATTTGCCATTGTTTCTCACTCCTTATATTTTTTTGTTCCTTACACATTTACTATACTTCTTTAATGTTAAAATTAAAAATAGAACGTCTGTCATCTATTCTAGTACTCTTAAAGAAAATTCTTTCAAGAAAACAGAAAAATAAAAGGAACCAGTTGTATAGGATTATTATTCCTATACAACTGGTTCCTATGTTTTCATTTTCCTCTCAGAGCTACATAGAGCACAACACATCTTACTTAATCAAGTTTTGTGCTCTAGCTCTTTGGTAAAATTCAAAAGTATCCTCGAGGCACTGCCTCTTGCGGTAATTTTTCATTTTCCTTTCAGAGCTACCTAGAGCACGACACATCTTATTTAACTAAATCGCTTTTTGTTGGGTTGGCGTGTGCTAGTCGGCTTGCTGCTGCTGCTGCGATAGCACCAACGATATCATCCATGAAGGTGTGGACTTGTCCGCCTTCGTGGCTATTTAGTTTACCCAAGATACCTGGTTTCATTTTATCGATATAACCGTAGTTTGTAAATCCGATTGAACCATAAACATTAACGATTGATAGAGCTAAAATTTCATCAATTCCGTAAAGTCCTTCATCGTCCGAAATAATATTTTGTAAAGGATCCATTAATAGATTTTGTTCTGCTAAGATATCTAATTGGATTCCTGTTAATATCGTATTTTGAACTTCTCGTTTTAATAAAACAGCTTCAACGTTAAGCAAACATTCATCTTGAGTTAAATCTTTGATATAAGGTGTTTGTAAAAATAAGACTAAGTCTGCAATATCTGTTAATTCTACTCCTCGTTCTTTAATCAAATTTAAAGCTTTTTGGTGTAACCCTTCACTTTCTTTTGCCATATTCTAAACCCTCCTATAATAAATAATTCCATTATACCGTAGTTAAAAGAAATAGTCTGATAAAGCGACTCTTTATTAAGTAGACCTCTTATTTATATTGAGTGAAGACAAAAGATAGGAATGATTAAAACAAACTTGTGCTATGCATGGGTTGAACGCGCTCGTCTGGATTAATGTAACTCATAGCATTGTTGATAGCGGTAGGTGCTTCTCCGAAACCTGTAGCAATAAGTTTGATTTTCCCATCATAGGTACAAATATCTCCAGCTGCATATATTCCCGGAGTCGTTGTTTCCATTTTGGTATTCACAACTATTTCATTGTGTGTAACATCAAATCCCCAATTTTTCATCTGTCCAATAGAAGAAGTGAAACCATAATTGACAAGAAAATCATCGATTTCTAATGTTTCTGATTTATCTCCACGTACTTCCTTTAGTGTCACGTGACTTAAAGAACGATTTTTTCCGTCGAGGGATTCTGGAACAAAGGGTGTTTTCGTTTCAACGGTAGATTTTTCAAGTAAAGAAACACTGTGTTCAAGAGCTCTGAATTTATTGCGACGATGAATGAGGTAAACTTTTTTGGCAATTGGTTCTAAAGCTAAAGCCCAATCGACAGCTGAATCGCCACCACCGCAAACAGCCACAGTACGATCTTTAAATTGTTCAATATTGTTAACATAATAGTGAAGAGTTTTGCCTTCGTATCGTTCTGCGTGTTCAATTTCTAACCGTCTTGGTTGAAAAGCGCCATTGCCCGCGGTGATGATGACTGCTTTTGAGTAATGAATCATTTTATTCGTGTGTAATTCAAAGAGACCATCACTATTTTTTTGAACATCGATAACTTCTTCTTCAAGACAAACAGTTTGATCAAAACGAGACATTTGTACAGAAAGGTTATCAATTAATTCTTGAGCACCAATTACTGGCATCGCTGCAATATCAAAGATATCTTTTTCGGGATAAAGCATGGATAATTGTCCACCAAGTTGTGGAAGACTCTCAATAATTTTAACTTTTGCATTTCGCATTCCGCCATAAAAAGCAGCGAACATACCAGTAGGACCTCCACCAATAATAGTGATGTCATATACTTCTTGTGTTGTCTTCAAGGTGATTCCTCCATCTAATAACAATCTATTAAGCGTGTTTCAGTATAGCATAAAAAAGTTTTGGATTCATGGGTTCAAAAATACAAATAAAAACACCTTTATTAGAAGAACCCATTCTGGTCCACTAAAAAGATGTTTAGAAATAAGGATAAGCTTAAAGAAAAAGTTGGAATTTATAAACCAAAAGTGATGAAAAAATTTCTGACAACAAAAGCCACACCGATGCCAGTTAGAATTCCAAAGAATACTTCGATAGGTTTGTGACCTAAATACTCTTTTAAGTGAGTTTCTTTCTGTAAGGGTTCTGTTGCGCTAGGCTCTTGAGTAATTCTTAAGACCTTATTGCTAAGGTTTTGAAAATCTAATACTAGATGGTTTAACAAAATACCTTGTTCGCCACTCTGTCTACGAACACCCATAGAATCAAACATAACGATCATTCCAAAAGTACTAGCAATCGCAACGTAAGGAGAATGAACGCCTTCTTGAATAGCTAAAGCAGTTATTAAAGCAGTAACAGACGCTGAGTGAGAACTAGGCATGCCTCCAGTTGAAGTGGCTAATCCCCAAGTAGTTTTTCTTTGTAAAAGAAAGGCAACAGGTATTTTAACAAGCTGTGCAAAAATAATTGCTGTTACAGCTGCGATAAGAGGGAAATTTGATAATATTGCCATAATGGACCACCTTTTTTAAATGAAAAATTCTATTTTCTCTATCATACCATGAATTTAAAGTGTGCTTAATAAAAATAAACTGAAACGAGATTATTTTTTTAAAATGATGGTTGCGACTCTAGAATGGTGAAAAGTAAAAAAAATGTCTATTTAAATAAAATCATTGGTAAAAAATGAAATTGTTAAGTATGATTAAGAGGTAATAAAAAATAAGGAGGATACAACATGACTCAATTTTCTCAATTAACAACTGAAGTAGCAGACAATGAAAAAGTAGCAACAATAAAAACAACGATGGGTGACGTGAAAATCAAGTTTTTCCCAGAAGTAGCTCCTAAAACAGTAGAAAACTTTTTAGGTTTAGCAGCAAAAGGTTATTACGATGGAGTTATTTTCCACCGTGTTATTCCTCAATTTATGATTCAGGGTGGCGATCCATCAGGTACTGGAATGGGCGGAGAAAGCTTATGGGGAGATTCTTTTGAAGACGAATTTTCAAAAGAAGCGTTTAACTTATACGGCGCTCTTTCAATGGCAAACGCAGGACCCGGCACAAATGGAAGTCAGTTCTTTATCGTTACAGCTCCAACAGTTCCTGGCAATATGTTAAGTCAATTAGAAGGAGCTGGTTACCCAGCTGAAATTATTGAAGCTTACAAAACAACTGGTGGAACACCTTGGTTAGACTTCAAACATACTGTTTTCGGACAAGTTATCGAAGGCATGGATGTAGTTGAATCTATTCAAAACGTTAAACGTGGCCCTCAAGACAAACCCGTTAACGATGTTGTCATCGAATCAATCGAAATCGCTTAATGAAAAAACTCTTCGCAATCCATTGCGAAGAGTTTTTTTAATCGTTAAGTGTGGTCCTAGTTTGTGTAGTGCTGATATTTTTAAACATTTTAGATGAAACCGCCCTCATTTTAATTTGATTATGCTATACTAAAATAGATAATATTTAGTAAGAAGGGACTGTTCAACTAATGATTTATGGTGCAATAGAAGCAGGTGGAACAAAATTTGTCTGTGCAGTAAGTGATGAAAATGGAGAACTAAAAGATAAAATCAGTATTCCTACGACAACACCCGAGGAAACGCTTAAGCATGTTTTCGCTTATTTTGATTCATTTAATTTATCAGCGATAGGAATAGGATCGTTTGGTCCAATAGATGTTAACCTGTCCTCATCTACTTATGGGTATGTAACAACAACACCCAAAACAGCTTGGAAAAATTATGATTTCTTAGGTGCAGTAAAAAACCGTTATTCGATTCCAGTTGGTTGGACAACAGATGTCAACGCAGCGGCTTTAGGAGAACTGAAAAAAGGAGCAGCACTAGGTCTATCTAGTTGTGTCTACTTAACCGTTGGAACAGGTATTGGCGGAGGAGCCGTTGTGAATGGTGAATTATTATCAGGCTACGGTCATCCAGAAATGGGGCACATCATGGTTCGGTTGCATCCTGATGAAACTTTCGCAGGATTTTGTCCTTATCACGGAAACTGTTTAGAGGGTATCGCGGCAGGTCCGGCTATCGAACAACGTTATGGAAAAAAAGGTCATGAATTAGCCGATCATTCTGCAGTTTGGGAAATGGAAGCTTATTATATTGCTCAGGCGTTAATGAATTATACGTTGATTTTAAGTCCCGAAAGAATTGTTTTAGGCGGTGGAGTAATGAAACAAGCGCAACTTTACCCGTTAATTCGTCAAGAATTTGAAAAACTAATGGGCGGCTATGTTGAATTGCCTCCATTAGAAGAATACATCGTATCACCTGCTTTAGGCGATAATGCTGGAATTACAGGATGCTTATTGTTAGCAGCAGAACAACTAAAAGAATAAAAAATAAAAACATCTCGATAGAAGTCACATTAAAAGTGATTTTTATCGAGATGTTCTCTTTTTTCTAATTTTCGAAAGCTAACTTAATTCGTTTTAGACCTTCTTCGACAAGTTCTTTTGGAGCTGCAAAGTTTAATCTCAGATACTGTGAACCTCCTGGACCATAAGCAGCACCAGAGTTTAAAGCTATTTTACCCACACGGACAAAATGCTCCATCAGCTCTTCGTCTGTTAAACGAAGACTTGAGCAATCAAACCAAAATAAATAAGTTCCCTCTGGTTTCATATAAGATACATTTGGCAATTCAGTATCGAAACATGTTGTTATCGTCTCTAGATTGTCGCTGAGATTTATCATCAACTCTTTCAACCAAGGTTCGCATTTAGAAAAGGCTGTTTCTGTTGCGACATAACCAAATGTGTTCAAACCACTATGTTCAATACATTCTTGGTAATAGCTAACTTGCTCATAAAGTTTTGGGTTCTGAATGTATATCATTGATAGTTTTACACCAGCGATATTAAACGTTTTCGTCGCAGCAGACAACGTCAATACAAAATCTTGGTAACTCGGGTCTAGCGTGACTAGCGAAGTAAATTGATGAGGCGAAAAGATTAAATCTCCATGTATTTCATCGCTAATGATTAGGACACCATGTTTTTTACAAAGTTCAGCTAGAGTTGTAAGTTCTTTTTTAGACCAAACGCGTCCGCCGGGATTTTGAGGATTACATAATATAAATAATTTTACTTTTTCCTCTATAAATTTTTTTTCAATATCTTTAAAATTCATTTTGAATTGATTGTTTTCAATTAATAGTGGAGAACGTACCAGACGACGTTTATTAAGGGTAATCATATTCGAAAAAGGCGTATAAACGGGATCGTGAATCAGGATAGCATCCTGCTCATTCGTAAGAGCTTGAATAATTAAAGCTATGCTTGGAACAACTCCTGGTGAAAATAAAATAGAGTCTTTTGATAACTCCATTTGATGTCGTTCTTTCTGCCAGTGGATAATAGCGTTATAAAGTGATTCTGGTGGAGCAGTGTAACCTAGAATACGGCCATCAAGTACTTTTTTTAAGGAATCAATGATTGGTTGAGGATTAGCATAATCCATATCTGCTACCCACATTGGTAAGATTTCTTCTGATCCAAAAGCTTGTTCTAAATGATTCCATTTTAGGCCTAAACCATCTTTACGGTCAATTATTTCGTTAAATAGGTAGTTCATGTAGGCACATCCTTCGTCGTAGAATATAATACTGTTCCTGTTCTCTTTTTTAGTATACGTTAATAAAGAGAACGATTCCATAAATAGTTGTCATTCAGATTAAAAAAAGAATAGTAATATGAAAGCGAATACTATTTTCATAAATTTTACACTTATGATACAATTAAGAAGAAAAAGAAGAAGATTTTTATTGAATGATAAACTGTGTTAAATGAGGTGATGAAATGGATTATAAAATTGGGATGATAGTTGAAGGTAAAATCACTGGTATTCAACCTTATGGTGCATTTGTTTCTTTAGACAAAGAGACTCAAGGGTTAATTCATATTTCTGAATGTACACATGGATACGTTAAAAATCTAAATGAAGTTTTGACAGTTGGGGATAGAATGGATGTTGTGATTCTAGATATTGATGAATACACGAAAAAAATTAGTCTTTCATTGAGAGCTTTGGAGGAACAAACCCATTTCCACTATCATTCTAAAAAAAGAAAGTATCGTCAAGAAAAAACGGAGCACGACGGTTTCGATACTATCCGTAAATTGATGCCACAATGGATCAAAGAAGCAAAAAGTGATGAAGCAAAGAAAATGAACTAAAGCAGATTTATTTGTTTTTTTCTTCTATAATGAAAGACTAGAGAAAGACTGGTTATCTATAGGGAAAATTAAAAACTTAAGTATGAGGTGTTCGGAAATGACAGAAAAACAACGGGTAGCTGGAACAATAATGGCGCTTAACCCAGAAGGTAAATATGTATTTCTAGTAGAGGAAGAAAATAAAAAGTATTCCTTTCCAGTAACTCAGATTCTTGACACACAGACAGGTCTAGCTTCTATTTTAGAAGATTTAAAACAAAAACTAGCTATTGATATCCATAATATAAACTTATTTGAATTGACTAACGCAGTAGTTAACGGAAAGAATATTCCTTTATTTGTCTTTGAAGTGGCGAATAAAGAGATTCAGGTAAATACGATTTTGAAAGAAAATTTATTCCACTTATCATTTGTCCAATCAGGCGCCTTAACAGAAGCTCTTGAAGAGTGGGAAATATCAGGAGTGCCTCAATTCTAGGGCATAAAATAACTGACAGCATGTCCTATGAGATAATGCTGTTTTTTTCTTGCTATTTCTCTAGAAAACTACTAAAGTTAGGAAAGTATAAGAATTAAACGAAAATTTAATTCAAAAATACATAAAATGATGGAGGGATTTACATGGGACACATTAAATTTGACTATTCAAAAATCGACAAATTTGTACAACCACATGAAATTTCAAATATGCAACAGCAAGTATCGACTGCGGATGTCATGTTACGTAAAGGAACAGGAGCAGGAAGTGACTTTTTAGGTTGGATTGACTTGCCTAAAAACTATGATAAAGAAGAATTTTCTCGTATTAAAGCTGCTGCAGAAAAAATCCAAAATGATTCAGAAGTATTAGTAGTTATTGGTATTGGAGGATCTTATCTAGGTGCTAAAGCATCTTTAGATTTTTTAAATCATTCTTTCTACAATGTTCTTCCTAAAGAAGATAGAAAACAGCCACAAGTATTCTTTGCTGGGAACAGTATTAGTTCAACATACTTAAGCGACTTAATTGACGTTATTGGAGACAGAGATTTTTCTGTAAATATTATTTCTAAATCAGGTACAACAACAGAACCAGCTATTGCTTTTCGTATCTTTAAAGAGATGTTAGAAAAAAAATACGGTAAAGATGAAGCTAAAAAGCGCATTTACGCAACAACGGATAAAGAAAAAGGTGCTCTAAAAGAAGAAGCCAATGCACAAGGGTATGAATCATTTATTATTCCTGATGATATTGGTGGACGTTTTTCAGTACTAACAGCTGTAGGTTTATTGCCTATCGCAGCGAGTGGTGCAGATATTGATGCTTTAATGCAGGGTGCAGCAGACGCAGCAGATGCATACAGTAGTGATAAATTAGAAGAAAATGAAGCTTACCAGTATGCAGCTATCCGAAACGCACTTTACCGTAAGGGCAAAACAACAGAGATATTGGTCAACTACGAACCAAACTTACAATATTTCTCTGAATGGTGGAAGCAATTATTTGGTGAATCAGAAGGAAAAGATCAAAAAGGAATTTTTCCAGCAAGTGCTAATTTCTCGACTGATTTGCATTCGGTTGGGCAGACCATTCAGGATGGACAAAGAAATATTTTTGAAACGATCATTAAGGTAAATAAAGCGAAGCACACGTTAGTAATTCCAACTACAGCTGATGATTTAGATGGATTAGGTTACTTACAAGGAAAAGAGATTGATTTTGTTAACACGAAAGCATTCCAAGGAACACTATTGGCTCATACTGATGGTGATGTACCGAACTTGTTGGTAACTATCCCAGAAACAGATGCTTACACACTTGGTTATTTGATGTACTTCTTTGAAATAGCAGTAGGTATTTCGGGTTACCTTAATGGGGTAAATCCGTTCGATCAACCAGGAGTTGAAGCTTACAAGAAAAATATGTTTGCTCTGTTGGGTAAACCAGGATTTGAAGATCTTGCAAAAGAACTAAACGCACGTCTATAGGAAATGAATGCTGAGAGTCCTGATAAGTTATATTAACGAACCAAAAATAACTTGAAAATAGTTATGATTTGATTCTACTATATACATTATCAGGATTTTTTTACTATATTACTCTATATAGAATAGATTGGAAGTAGGAAGAATATGACAAAAAAAATAAAATTTCAACAGGCTAAAGCGAATCAAAAATTTCTTATTGAAGAGATGCTGCAGCAATCGGCGTTGTGGTTGCAATCTAAAGGCTCGAAACAATGGAGTGGAATTTTAAAAGGTGAGGATCGACACAATACTTCAGAAGCTATCGAACGCGGAGAAGTTTTTGTTGGGATGATAGATGAACAGATGGCGGGAATGTTTGTATTGTGGAGCCAGCAAAGTGAATGGGACCAAGAGTTTTGGGGTAAAGAACTAAGTGATGATTATGTGTATTTACACAGACTAGCGGTAAATCGAAATTTTTCAGGAAAAGGAATATCTAAAGAACTCTTACTTGAAGCGAAAATATATGCTAAAAGGAGAGGTTTTATAGCGATACGATTAGATTGTATTGCAGACAATGACTATTTAAATAAGCTATACCAAGATGCTGGATTTCGGTATGTAGGTAAAAAAATAGACGTTTTAGCAGATGGTGCGAAAAAAGATTTCCATCTCTATCAGTGTGATTTAGATTAATTGAATCAAAGTATTAGAATAAAAATAAGAAAAATGATGGTTTACTATTGACCAACAATAATAAACTTGTTATATTAATAGAAGTTGTTACGCAATTTTGGCAACGGAATAAATAAATCAACACTTAAAAATAAAGATAGATATTGTGCTTGACAATGAATAACAATCCATGATAATATGTTGAAGTCGTGTTAGACCAACCGGTCGACATTGAATAAATATACAGTATCAAAAAATAAATAGTAAAAAGTTGTTGACAAGTTAATCAGCATCTGGTAATATTTAGAAGTTGTCAAAACGACGACGCAAACAAATTAGACCTTTGAAAACTGAACAAAGTAAAACAATAAACTGTGAACGGCGGTTCGGCCAAGGGTCGAACCAAAAGAAACAAAGTGAATAATTATTCGCTAGCAAGTCATTTTAATGA
>NZ_JBATXB010000130.1:0-3509 GCF_049673005.1 Carnobacterium sp.
GTAGCAACCAATGGTTGCTACCATGTAAACCACCACGTTCTTTTAGTTTTAATAGATTAAATAGATAATAAGATTAGGAATTAGTCAGTGAGGAGATTAACTATGGGAGATATCATAATGAAAAAAATAACTAAAAGAAGTTGTTATCAGGTTGTATCGATTCTTATTTTTTGTGGGGCTATTTTGGCTGTATTAAATACAGAACTTATTTTTGGCTATTTTTTAATTATTCTAGGTTATTATCTCCTGAGAAAATCAGACTCAAAAAACTAAAGAACCGAATGAATCATGGCTATCGAATAATAGATAAACTTTATAAACAAATGAATGGAGGTTTTTTTTTGATATATATTATAACTACTTCTGTTTTATCGCTCCTTATTTTAGGTAAACTGATGGGCATACTTAATATTTTATTGGGTAGATATACCTCTCCTTTTGTAAGCTACTTTACGGTAACGCCTATTGACTCCTATCAAATCAACGATCTAACTAAAGAAAAACAAACTAAATTTAAATTTTTAGCTATCTTAAGCGAAATGATAGACATCTTTATTTCTATCATTCTAATCCTAATTCTCTCAAAAGTAGAAACAGAAGTGATCCTACTCTTTGCCTTTATTCTCTATGCAAATGGCACTTTTTTTTCTAACTATATGGAAAAAAAGTTACGACTTAACTATTAATTAGATTACGGGAAACTGCAGCATGAGAATAGACTACATTAGAAAATTAGACAAAACAGCAGTTGCATAATAATAGATTCAAAGTAAGAGTGGTTGTAACTAAAAACAAACCGAAGTAATTAGTTAGGTTTGAGGTGAGATTATGTTTAATAAATATAAAATATTTACAGAAAAACACTCGTATGCTTATGTCATATTACTAATGATATTTACTAGTTTTATTGGTATTTCAATAGAGTATCTAGTAAGTAAAGACTTTATTGGTGCAGGACTATATAGCTCTCTAGGGATGACTTTAATTGAAATTTTAAAAGTCAGAAGAAAAAATAATCATTAAAAACTAAAGAGAAAAAGGTGATATCATGCAAAAAAGAACTATAAAAATAATTTTAGCTGCTGTAATAATTATTATGCTGTTTTTTGCAATTATTGGAATCATGACTTTTAATATATGAAAAAATCTGAGTTAACATAAAACCGTTTATGCTAAATTGGATTACCTGTACTTGCTGTAACAGGATTACTGACTTCAGCCCAATGGACTAAATTAGGAAATGCTCCAGGAACTGCAGTTGCAAAAAAATGGGATACAAACGGGAATGGCTAGGTAGAATTTTATATGAGCAAAGGGTATAATGCAGCAGGAAAACATGTTGCGACTAAATACAAAACGAAGTAGCTATATAGGTTAGAGGTGATTTTATGTTTAAAAAATATAAACTTGAAAATGAAACGAACAAATTAGTAAAGTTTTTTTCAATAGGGATGAAACAAAAAGTAAATTTGAGTATTATTGAAATTGTAAATTCTGATTTTATTATCTTAGACGAACCAACACTTGGATTAGATATATCTTCAATAATTTTTTTAAAAGAAATATTGTTAAATTTAAAAAAAGAAGGTAAGACTATTCTTATAACTAGTCATAATACAAAATTTTGTGAGGATTTAGCAGATAATATATATTTAATATTTAATAAGAATATTAAACGATTAGATTATATTAATGGTTGTAGTTTAGAACAATTATTCATTACAGAGATTGGGAGGATAGAATATGAATATTGAAAATTACATCCGTATAGGTACACTTTTATTTTTACTGTTTCTCTTTTTATGTATTATAATGATCAGTTATATAGGACAAAAAAAAGAAATCATAAGTAAAAAAAAGGGGGCCCTTTTAATAATAAGTACCTCAATCATCTTTTCTTTACTATACTTCCTATTTATTTACATCGTTGATAAATTCAAATAAGAAGTAATAACAAATAGTAATTGATAACACGTTATAAACTTTATTCTATCAATTCATAATAAAAGGAAGTAGCTTATTATGACATTCTGGCAATGGCTTACTGGCGGAGGGGCATCAGGTGGTTGTGTTTTTACTTGTAGATGGTAATAACTAGGTAGACATAAACCCCATTAACCCAAGTCGCCCCACTACCAATAATGACAGTGGGGCGACTTGAGTTAATGTATTTTATGTTAAGTAAGTAGATTAGTATATAAATTAATCAAATACAAAAGTGATAATATTTTATTTAAATCCTGTAATAATACCTTTTATATATTTAATAGTAAGGTAAGTAAAGTATATAACTACTAAAATTGTAATTGCATAAATCCATAACTGATCATAATTCATTATTTTCTGAAAGGAAATTATGACTAATATAATTGGTAATGGAAAAATTAATAAGACAATTATTATTCTAATTAGTTTATTTTTTTCCTCATTTTTTAAATAATCTAAAAAATAGTCGAAAAATATAGCTGTTATAACATCCAAAAAAGCTTCTACCATATAGAATTGCACCTACTTTTTATAAGTTTAAATGGTAATGTAACCATCCTTTTTACTATCACTTTTTTTATCTAGCCAATTAGCTATCTGCATACCTGGTTGCAATACATTTTTAACAATTGTGTTTATAATAACTGTTATCCCTGAGACCTTTTTCACTCCAAAAATAGCAAGTTTTTGAACTACAATTTTATAAAGTCTATCCTTAACAAATTTCACACCATGTTTTTTTAGCATAGCTTTTATACCTGCGCTCGCAGCTCCTCCAAAAGCCAAACTAATTGCTATGTCTAAACCTGTTCCAACCGTACTAGTTTTCAAACGCATTGCTGCAGCTCTTAATTGAGCCATTTCATTAGGCGTTACTTCACCCTTATCAAGAGCTACATAATATTCTGCAAGAGCTCTTAAGTCACTTTCTGAAGCCTCAGGGTGATTATTCATAGTTTCTGCTATAGCTAGATTAATTCTCTCTTTTTCTTCTTGTTCTGTTTCATCAGAAAAGTTATTTTCAATTCCTTCAATATCAATATTAACTGACTCTTGGTCCAAATATTCATTAGCTGAAACCTTTACGGTTGGTGCTATTATTCCTACTAACATAATCCCGCAAATTATACTTATAAACAATTTTTTTAATTTCATAAATTAAATCCTCCCTGTCTTTTTTATGTTGTTTTGTTTAGGTTAAAGTATTTCCTAATACCATTACCTTGATACGATCCTCCTTGTCTCAATAAAGTTAATTATTACAAATCTCCTTTATAAAGTAACGCACGTAACGGTTTACAAGATAGCAACCATTAGTTTCTAGGAGAGTAATTAAGCTGATTTTAATCTTCCAAGTCTGATTTTCTAAGTACAATATATCCTAAAATAATTAGACTGTATCCAAATCCAATATTTTGTTTTAATAAAGAAAAAATAGCTCCAATAAAAATAAGAATAGATAAAAATTGATAACCGTTTCTTTTATTTATTTTTTTCATTATGATATCTCCCATAACCATTCT
>NZ_JBATXB010000131.1:0-7106 GCF_049673005.1 Carnobacterium sp.
AATTTTGCTAAAGGTACAATTGGCGTATGTGAAGCTATTGCAAACCTAACAGACGCTACAACTATTATCGGTGGTGGAGATTCAGCAGCAGCAGCTATGGATTTAGGTTTCGCTGATCAATTCACTCATATTTCTACTGGTGGAGGAGCTTCTCTAGAGTATTTAGAAGGCAAAGAATTACCAGGAGTAGCATCAATTTCTGACAAATAAGATAAACTTTAGGTAAATGAAAGGAAGTTATTTTCTATGCGTAAACCAATTATTGCAGGTAACTGGAAATTAAATAAAACAGCTTCAGAAGCAGTAGCTTTTGTTGAAGCCGTTAAGTCAAACATTCCTTCAGCAGAAAAAGTTGACTCTGTTATCGGAGCACCAACTTTATTCTTACATGAATTAGTAAAGGCTGCTAAAGGTACAGAATTAAAAATTTCAGCTCAAAATGCTTACTTTGAAAATTCGGGTGCATTTACTGGAGAAACTAGTCCAGCAGCATTGAATGATATCGGAGTAGACTACGTTATTATTGGACACTCAGAACGTCGTGAGTATTTCCATGAAACAGATGAAGACATTAACAAGAAAGCTCATGCTATTTTTAATAATGGTATGACTCCAATTATTTGTTGTGGCGAAACGTTAGAACAACGTGAAGCTGGGCAAACAAATGAATGGGTAAGCGGACAAATTAAAGCAGCGATTGCTGGTTTAACTGAAGAGCAAGTTGCTAAATCTGTTCTCGCTTATGAACCAATTTGGGCAATTGGAACGGGTAAATCATCTACATCTAAAGATGCAAATGATACGTGTTCTGTTGTTCGCGAAACAATTGCTAAAGAAGTTTCTAAAGAAGCTGCTGAAGCTGTACGTATTCAATACGGTGGCAGTGTAAAACCTGAAAACATCGCTGAATATATGGCTCAATCAGATATTGATGGCGCATTAGTCGGTGGAGCAAGTCTAGAACCAGAATCTTTCTTAGCATTATTGGGGGCAATTAAATAATGAAAAAATCACCAGTAGCCATCATTATTCTTGATGGATTTGGATGGCGTAACGAAGTCATGGGTAATGCAGTAGCACAAGCTAAAAAGCCTAATTTTGATCGCTACATGGACACTTATCCTCACAGTCAATTAAAAGCTTCTGGTTTAGACGTTGGTCTTCCAGCAGGCCAAATGGGGAATTCCGAAGTTGGACATACCAATATTGGTGCTGGACGCATTGTTTATCAAAGTTTGACTCGTATCGATAAAGCGATTGAAGACGGTGAATTCCAAGTAAATCCAGTTTTAAGTGGAGCAATGAATCATACGATTGAAAATCAATCAGATTTACATTTATTTGGACTATTATCTGACGGTGGTGTGCATAGTCACATTAATCATTTAATTTCTTTAATTAAAACTGCAAAAGAAAAAGGAGTACGCAACATTTATGTTCATGCTTTTCTTGATGGACGCGATGTAGCGCCTAACTCAGGAATTGGTTATGTTGAGCAATTAGAAAAAGCGATACATGAAATTGGTGCAGGTGAAATCGCAACAGTTTCTGGACGTTTTTATGCAATGGATAGAGATAAACGTTGGGAACGCGTCGAAAAAGCTTATAATGCTATTGCTCATGGAGAAGGCGTTAAAGCAAACAGTGCGATGGAAGCCGTTCAAGCAAGTTATGCATCAGAAAAATTTGATGAGTTTGTCCTTCCAACGGTTATTGAAAAAGAGGGTAAACCTGTAGCTACTGTAAAAAGTAATGACGCTATTATCTTTTTCAACTTCCGACCAGACCGCGCGATTCAATTATCTAATGCGTTCACAGATGATGAGTGGGAACACTTTGATCGTGGCGTAAGAGCTCAAAATGTTAAATTTGTTACAATGACTTTATACAACCCAAGCATCAAAGCTGAAGTTGCTTTTGCACCAATTCCAATGACCAACGTAATCGGAGAAGTCCTTTCTAACAAAGGATTGAAGCAATTGCGTATTGCGGAAACAGAAAAATACCCACATGTTACATTCTTTATGAATGGTGGACGTAACGAAGAGTTTCCAGGAGAGAATCGTATTTTAATTCCTTCACCTAAAGTAGAAACCTATGATTTAAAACCTGAAATGAGTGCTTACGAAGTAACAGATGCATTAGTGGCTGATATTGAAGCAGATAAATCTGATGCGATTATCTTGAACTTTGCTAATCCAGATATGGTTGGTCATTCAGGTATGTTAGAACCAACAATCAAGGCTATCGAAGCGGTGGATGAAAACTTAGGACGTGTTGTTGATGCAATTGTTGCTAAAGGCGGCTATGCTATTATATTTGCTGACCACGGTAACGCAGATACAATGCTTACTCCAGAAGGAAATCCACACACTGCTCACACAACTGTACCTGTACCTGTAATTGTAACCAAAAAAGGTGTTACATTACGTCAGGACGGACGTTTAGCAGACATAGCTCCAACAATGCTAGATCTTTTAAACATTGAAAAACCAAAAGAAATGACTGGTGAAAGTTTAATAATTAAACCATAATTTCAAGCTTTTGGTGCAATGGAATAAGTTAAAGAAATCTATTTAGCTATAAAACTATTGACTTGCGCAAGTTGACTGAAAAATGATTTACGGTAGAATTTATACTATTAAAGTTAGCATGAGTCTGCAGCTCATTCTAACGAATACAGTATAAAGTTAAATCAGGAAAATTTATAAATAAATAGACGGAAATTAATGGAAAAACATTGCATCTTAAGTAAAAATTAACTAGAATGAAGCCATGGGCAAGATGTCCTAGGTAAAAAATATTGAAACTCAAAGGAGAGTAATATAAATGCCATTTATTACAGATATTTTAGCTCGCGAAGTACTAGACTCACGAGGAAACCCAACAATCGAAGTAGAAGTTTACACAGAAAGCGGAGCATTTGGCCGTGGAATGGTTCCTTCAGGCGCATCAACTGGTGAGCATGAAGCAATCGAATTACGTGACGGAGACAAAGATCGTTACCTTGGAAAAGGAGTTACTAAAGCTGTTGATAATGTAAACAAAATTATCTCAGAAGCTATCTTAGGATTTGACGTACGCGATCAAATGGCAATCGATAAAATGATGATTGACTTAGATGGAACACCAAACAAAGAAAAATTAGGAGCAAATGCCATTTTAGGTGTTTCTATTGCTGTTGCACGTGCAGCTGCTGATTTCTTAGATCTTCCTTTATACCAATATTTAGGTGGATTTAATGCTAAAACTTTACCAACTCCAATGATGAACATCATTAATGGTGGATCACATGCTGACAATAGTATTGATTTCCAAGAGTTCATGATTATGCCTGTTGGAGCTCCAACTTTCAAAGAAGCTTTACGTATGGGAGCAGAAATTTTCCATGCATTAGCAGGTATCTTGAAAGCTAAAGGCTTAGCAACTTCTGTTGGTGACGAAGGTGGATTCGCTCCTAACCTTGGATCAAACGAAGAAGGATTTGAAGTTATTATCGAAGCAATCAAAAAAGCTGGCTACAAACCTGGTGAAGATGTTCTTCTTGCTATGGATGCTGCTTCTTCTGAATTCTACAACAAAGAAAAAGGTGTTTATGACTTAGCTGATTCTGGCGAAGGTGAAAAAACAGCTGATGAAATGATTAAAATCTATGAAGACTTAGTTGCTAAATACCCAATCGTGTCTATTGAAGATGCTTTAGACGAAAATGACTGGGAAGGTACTAAGAAATTAACGGATGCTTTAGGCGACAAAGTTCAAATCGTTGGTGACGACTTATTTGTTACAAACACTGAAAAATTAGCTAAAGCAATTGATATGGGAGTTGCAAACTCAATCCTTATCAAAGTTAACCAAATTGGTACATTAACTGAAACTTTTGATGCTATCGAAATGGCTAAAAAAGCTGGCTATACTGCTGTTGTTTCTCACCGTTCTGGTGAAACAGAAGATGCAACAATTGCTGATATCGCTGTTGCAACAAATGCTGGTCAAATTAAAACAGGATCACTTTCACGTACAGACCGTATTGCTAAATACAACCAATTGTTACGTATTGAAGATCAATTAGGCGACTTAGCTGTTTATGGTGGAGCAAAAGCTTTCTATAACTTAAAAAAATAATTAAATTGGATCATTTTGTAAGTTAACCCATTTAACTTACACTTGAAACAAAAATAGTTTGAAAACCTTTGTTGGTCGGACCCATTCCGAACAACAAAGGTTTTTTTAGCGATACACTATCAAAATAGTGTATCGCTTTCAAAATGTGGTATACTCATATTGATAATAGAAAAAAGGCGGGAAACGGATGAAGCGCAAAGATTTGATTTATCAATATGTTAAAAAAAATACAGCAAACTTGACTAAAGAAGAAATTGAATTCGGTAACGGATTAACAACAAGTATAATTGCAGAACATCTAGACATTATACGCAATAATGTTAGCAAAGAATTGAATGAACTAGTTCGTGAAGAAAAAGTAATCAAAATAAGTGGCCGACCTGTTAGATATGTAGATGCTACATGTATGACTTGGAAACCATTAACAACTAAAGTAAATTCTTACAAAGAAGATATACTCCTAACTGAAACCAAAGAGACGTTGAAAAAGAAACGAAAAAATAAACTAGATAAAAATTTGTTTGACTATATGATTGGTTCAAATGGTAGTTTGAAAAACCAAATGGAGCAGGCTAAAGCAGCAATATTTTATCCCCCAAAAGGGCTAAATAGTTTAATTATTGGTCCAACCGGATCAGGTAAAACATTTTTTGCAAATGCAATGTATGAGTATTCTCAATCAAAAAGTGTTATTGATAAAAATAAATCAATGATTATATTTAATTGTGCGGACTATTCTCAAAATCCACAGTTATTAATGTCGCATTTATTTGGACATGCTAAAGGATCTTATACTGGAGCAACAGAAGACAAAGATGGTTTGCTTCTTAAAGCAGACAAGAATATGCTGTTTTTAGACGAAATCCATCGCTTACCACCAGAAGGTCAAGAGATGCTTTTCTATTTTATGGATACTGGAACTTTTCAACGAATGGGAGATACAGAAGAGCGTTTAACGGCTAATGTCCGTATTATTTGTGCTACGACAGAGGATCCTGATTCTGCATTGTTGAAAACATTTGTCAGACGTATACCTATTACAATCCAACTTCCCTCATTTAATGATCGCCCACCCAAAGAACGTGTTCAGCTAGTAAAATTACTTTTGTCCATCGAAGCAAAAAGAATAAATAAACGAATCGTAGTAGATGAGAATGTTGTTAAAGCCTTACTAGGTAGTGTTACTTATGGGAACGTAGGACAATTAAAATCTAATGTTCAATTAGCTTGTGCTAAGGGTTTTTTAAATAGTATGGATAATCACAAAGAAGTAGTAATTGTTATGGATGATTTAACACCAATCATACAAGATGGCTTAATTAATCTAGCTAAGCATCGTGAAGAATTAAATGAGATTTCTAACCACTTAGAGCCTAGATTAGTTTTGCAACCGGATAATTCTGTTTATATTTTAGAAAAAGATGCTTATGAACTGCCTTTTAATCTATATGAAATAATAGGAGATAAAGCAGCGTTGCTAAAAGCTGAAGGTGTGAGCGCTGAAAATATTGAAAATTTTATCACAACAGATATTAACTTGCATCTAAAGTCGTTTTATAGAACTAATAAGTTGAATTTCGATAATGAAAAAAGTTTAAAAGATATTGTCGATCAAGAAATTATTACATTAACAAAAGAAATACGAGCTATGGTAGAAGAACACTTGGAATACCAGTTTAAAGATAACTTCTTGTATGCGATGAGTCTGCATTTAAGTTCATTTATTAAGCGGGCTAAAGAAGGCGTCGTACAAACTAAGACGAACAAAGAGTTAGAAAATTTAATTTCTAACTATAAAAAAGAATATTCTGTAGCTTTGATGATCAAGGATCATATCAAAACAAAATATCAAATTGTGGTTCCTGAAGTAGAATGCTGGTACTTAACGATGCTATTGGTTTCATTAAAAGAACAGAATTTAGTTGGACAAGTCGGAATTATTGTAGCTGCCCATGGTAGAAGTACGGCAACGAGCATGGTCCAAGTAGTGACTAAATTATTGAATGTTCAAAATATCATTGCTGTTGATATGCCTTTAGAAATGAGTCCTCATCATGTTTATACTGTGATACAAGATGCTGTTCAACGAGTAAACGAAGGAAATGGTGTCCTGTTATTAGTAGATATGGGCTCATTAACAACGTTTGGTAATAAATTAATGAGAGAAATGGATATACCTATTAAGACTATTGATATGGTAACTACGCCTGTTGTATTAGAAGCAGCTAGAAAAATTTCATTGATGGATAGCTCATTAGATGAAATTTATGATACGTTAAAAAACTTTAGAGGATACAGCAACTTTTTAGATTACCCTCATCCATCAAAAAAAGAAGATGTAACTGAAAAAGTCTACCTACCAAAAGCGATTATTACAATTTGTTCAACTGGAGAAGGTACGGCTGTTATTATAAAGCAACGCGTTGAAGAATTACTGTCTAACTTTATAGATGAAGAAATTGAAGTGATTTCTGTATCTTTATTAAATATGGATGAAACAATTAGAAAAATAGCAGAAACCTATCAAATACTAGCGACTGCAGGTGTAAGTAAACCCTCTATTCGAGTTCCTCATTTGACTTTAGAAGAATTGTTTCAATCTTTTGGCAAAGAGCGAATTAAGCAAGTCGTTTTGGATAGTCAAGAGTCAGAATCGAATTTAGTTGAATCTATTGATACAAAAGAGTTATGTGAAGAATATTTAGGTATGTACTTTACTTTTTTAAACCCTCAAAAACTAATAACTATTTTATGGGAGTACAGTGAAATAATAGAAATAGACATGAAGCAAACGTTTAGTAACAGTTTGAAAATTGGACTCATCATGCATATAGCGGGTGTGTTAGAACGAGTGCTTTTAAATGACACACTTTCTTCAGAGCAAGAAGAGGATCAAGAGAATAACCCTTATTTTGACGCAGTCACTAAGGCGAATGACTTGGTAAAAGCTAAATTGAATCTTATCATTCCTGATAATGAAA
>NZ_JBATXB010000132.1:0-3666 GCF_049673005.1 Carnobacterium sp.
TTTGAACAAAACAAATACATTGGATGTCGACATTTTTAACTTCTGGCACCCAGCATTACTTGGTATTATTATTTTATACTTCTCTAAAAACTTGTTCATCGCAACACTATTCGTAGTCTTTATTGGTGTATTGAAATTCATCAACTCTGACTTAATGAAACCTACTTTTAATGATTTACTGAATATGCCAGAGCAAAACCCTACTACTACTACACATTTAAATTTTATGTTAAACCCTATTATTATGTTGTTTGATACTATTTTTGATAAGTTCTTTTACAAACTTGATAAGTATGACTTCAATGCTGCTGAATTAAATAAAAAAATCGGCTTTTGGGGTTCAAAATTCGCAATTGGTTCTTACCTAGGTGTTTTCGTTGGTTTACTAGGTCAACAATCTGTTACTGAAATCTTTACTTTAGCATTTACAGGTGCTGTTTCTCTTGAATTATTCTCAATCGTTGGTTCTTGGTTTATCTCAGCTGTTGAGCCTCTTTCACAAGGAATTACAAACTTCATGGCAAAACGTTTCCCTGGACGTAAATTATTTATCGGTATTGACTGGCCTTTCTTAGGTGCTCGTGCTGAAATGTGGGCTACGGCAAACATCTTAGCTCCTATCCTTTTGATTATGTCTCTATTCTTACCAGGAAATGCTATTCTGCCACTTGCAGGAATCATCGCTATTGGATTGACACCTGCTTTGTTAGTTGTCTGTCGTGGTAAAATGTTACGAATGATTATCATTGGTGTATTCATGCTTCCTTTATTCTTATGGTCAGGTACAATGATTGCTCCTTTAGTTACAGATACAGCACAAAATGTTGGAGCTTTCCCAGCAAGCTTAGAGTCTACTCAAATGATTTCTCACTCAACTAAAGAAGGTCCTGTTGAAGGAATTGTTGCTATCCTCATTGGTAAAGCTGTTAGCAATCCAAATGCAAAATCAATCGTTTATGCTGTAGGCGCACTTTCAGCATACCTAATTCTATTTATCTGGTATGCAGGTAAAATGAAAGTTCGAAATAGGGTTTATCTTGAAGAAAAAGATCCTAATGTTACATCAGCTGTTCCAGCAAAAGGCAGCTTATAAGATGACTAAAACCATAAACTCCTTAAACCGAGTTTATGGTTTTTTTACCTCTATATCTATCAAATCCACTTTTATCTTCTCTATAGAATATCTTAAAACTAGACCTTTAAAAAGATTTGTCTTTTGTGATATAATGAACAAAAAGTAAATTAATCTAAAAATGAGGGATTTTGATGAAAGAAATTGATTTGAATGAAACGGTTTATGACCTAGTCACTGCTCATCCTGAAATAGGTCAAGTTTTATATGATTTAGGTTTAAAGGATATTAAAAACCCAGCCGTATTAAATACGATGGGGAAATACATGACCATCCCTAAAGGAGCAAAAATGAAAAAAATAGAATTACAAACGATTGTCATACAATTAAATAAATTGGGATTTATTATTAAGGAGTGAGTTTATGGAGAATACAACGGCTTATCGTCAGAAAAAAATTGTTGATATTTTAACGTTGCTACATGAAGGCGGAGAATTTGAAGAAGCAAAAAGACTGTTTGATGAATCCTTTGATGGGGTAGACGTTAGTGAAATCACTTCTGCTGAAAGAGAATTAATTGCTAGCGGTCTAGATCCGTCTGAGATACAGCATCTTTGTACTGTTCACGCTGCAGTTTTTAAAGGATCTATTAGAGATATTCATCAATCCAATTACGAACACGAACAGCCTGGACATCCTGTTCATACATTAAAATTAGAAAACAAAATCATCCAGTCTTTACTTGAAGACGAAATTCGCTGGACATTTGAACAAGTTGCCAAAGGAAATGACTCTCAAAAAGAGCGGTTAAAAAATGCCTTAAACGATTTATCTCAAATTGATAAACATTATACTCGAAAAGAAACCCTTATTTTCTCATACATGGAACGTTATGGGATTAGTGCACCTCCTAAAGTTATGTGGGGTGTTGATGACGATATTCGTGCCGCCATCAAAGATGTCACTATCTACATAAATGATGAAAAAGCAGCTATTAATCCCTTAAGAGATAAAATCGAACATGTTATTAATGAAGTTGAAGAAATGATTTTTAAAGAAGAAGAAATTATGATTCCAATGGTCCTTGATGTTTTTCGTTTAAACGATTGGCAAAAAATAGCTGAAGATAGCTTTGATATTGGTTTTTCTTATATTGCTAATCCACTGCCTTGGAAACCAAGTATCCAAGCATTGTCTATAGAAAGTGAACAAGAGGAAGAAAAAAAAGAAGCCGCTAAAAAAGCAACTTCAATGACGAATGCTATCGCAGAAAATCCTCCTATTAATGAAACTGAACACTACGATTGGCAAGATGGCGCTTTGAGTGAAGGAGAGATTGTCTTGCCAACAGGTGTGCTTCGATTAAAGGAATTGACGGCTATTTTTGGTATCTTACCCGTAGACTTAACATTTGTTGATAAAGATGACCGTGTGCGTTTCTATTCAGAAGGCAAAAATCGTGCTTTTCCACGTACAAATTCCGTCATCGGTCGTGAAGTCATCAATTGTCACCCACCAAAAAGCATGCACATGGTTCAAAAAATTCTTGATGGGTTTAGAGCTGGCGAAAAAGAAGAAGCGGAGTTTTGGATTAACATGAAAGAGCGTATGATTTATATTCGTTACTTTGCTATCCGTGATACCGAAACTCAAGATTACCTTGGTTGTTTAGAAGTTACTCAAGATATCACAAGAATCCAGCAGATAGATGGAGAATGCCGATTATTAGACGATAACTTTTAATGCAGTATTCTTTTAAATACACAAAAGCTTCCAACAAAAAATGCTCTATAGCCAGTTTTTGTTGGAAGCTTTTATAAAATCAACTATTTAATTTTTGTAACTCGGGTATAGCATCCGTCAATCGATCTATGATTTTATGAGCGAGTTCTTGTTTAAAATTAAATCGGTCATCTCTTTTAGCTAAAACATACATACCTGCATCTTTTGCAGCTGTAATCCCATAAGTAGAATCTTCAAGAACGAGACATTCCTCTGGTTTTACGTTTAATTGTTCAGCGGATTTGAAATAAATTTCAGGATTGGGTTTTGATTTTTTAAACATGTCCCCACTTAAAACAGATTCAAAATAATGTTTCAAATCACACTCTTCTAGTACTTTTTGAATTTCTTCTATTGATGAAGATGAAGCTAATGCAATCTGGTAATTTTCTTTCTTTAACCAATCTAATAATGTAGTCAAATCCGGATTGACGATCTCTCTATTGTCAACAGGCCGATTTTTAAAGTAATCCTCGTAAGCTTGTTCGTACTTATCCTTATTTAATGGTTTACCCCAAATACGTTGAATGGTTTCCCAAGCGTCTCTTGCACTAGCTCCTGCAATTTTATCTAAATCTTCAAGCTCAGGATGAATATTATTGAACTTTAAGAATTCATGCAATCTTTCATAGTAGATTGGTTCTGTGTCAACAATTACACCATCCATATCAAAAATAACGGCTTTAATCATTCTTGTTTCCTCCTTAACTAGTTTATCTTTAGACATCTATCTTAATTGATTCCTTGTCATTGCTTCCATTGTAACAAACTTCGCTAATAAGAAACCATTTAAAAAAATATCTTTTCAAAAA